>NZ_DAIRVN010000009.1:0-82115 GCF_036802785.1 Pararhodobacter sp. | reverse complement strand
ACACGCCCCCCACCGTCACCGAAATTGCCACCCCCGCGCCCGGCCCCGGCGAGGTCCGCATCAGGGTTCACGCCTGCGGCCTGAATTTCGCCGATCTGCTGCTGGCCCGCGGCGAATATCAGGAGCGCCCTGCTCTGCCCTTCATTCTGGGCATGGAGGTTGCGGGCGAGATTGATGCGCTGGGTGAAGGCGTCAGCGGGCTGAAGCCGGGCCAGCGGGTTGCGGCCTTCGCCTCCAGCGGCGGGCTGGCCGAATATGCCTGCTACCCCGCCAGCGCCTGCCTCCCCCTGCCCGATGCGATGCCCTTTGAGCATGCTGCGGCCTTCATGGTGGCCTATGGCACCTCGCATCTGGCGCTAGACCACCGCGCCCGGCTGAAAGAGGGCGAAACGCTTCTGGTGCTGGGGGCCGCAGGCGGCGTGGGCCTGACTGCGGTAGAGATCGGCAAGCGGATGGGCGCAAAGGTGGTTGCCGTGGCGCGCGGAGCCGACAAGCTGGCGGTGGCGAAGGCGGCGGGCGCGGATGAACTGATTGACAGCGACAGTGCCGATCTGAAAACCGCCTTCAAGGCTCTGGGCGGGGTGGATGTTGTCTATGACGCGGTGGGCGAACCGGCAGCCTCGGCGGCGCTGCGCGCCCTTCGGCCTGAGGGGCGCTTCGTGGTGATCGGCTTTGCGGGCGGGCAGGTGCCGCAGTTCCCCGCCAATCTGCTGCTGGTCAAGAATATCGAGGTGATCGGCCATTACTGGGGCGGTTTCGCTGCCTTCCGGCCGCAGGCGATCACCGATTCCCTGAAAACCCTGATGGGCTGGTATGCCAAGGGCGGGCTGCATCCGCATGTCAGCCACGCCCTGCCGCTGGATCAGGCCGCCGAGGGGATGGAGCTGATCCGCACCCGCAAATCGACCGGCAAGGTGGTCATCACCATGACCTGACGGCGCGCCCCCTCACGCCACCGACAGCGACAGGCGCGGCGCATCCAGCACCTCGCCCTCGCATCCCCGCCAGGCGGCGCGAAACAGATCGGCAAGCCCGCGCACGCCGGGGTTTTCGACACCAGGCCGCACATACATGTTGATGAAATGCCGCTTCAGCTCGGGCAATGCGCCGCCATGGGCAATGCGTTCGGCATAGGGCGGCTCGGTCCCGGCCAGCAGCGCATGGACCGCCATATCGCAACTGACCGCAGCCTCCAGCGTGCGGTCTGAATCGGATTCGACCGCCGCTTCCCAGTCGATCCCGGCGCTGTCCAGCGCGCTCAGCACCCCGGCGCGGAACGCACAATGCCGTCCCAGCGCCAGCCGCAAGGGGCGCTGGCGCCACACCTGCCCGCCCGGCGCGCCGATCCAGACCAGCGGCAGTTGCGTCAGCGTCTCGCCCCCCGGGTCGCAGTGGTCCTCGGTGGTCAGGATCAGATCGCAGACACCGGCGGCGAAATCCTCTTTGGCCTTGCGCGTATTGACCGCCTGAAGCCGCACCTTCATGCGCGGCCAGGCTGCCTGAAAGCGTTGCAGAACCTGCGGGATATGGGGATAGACAATGTCATAGGGCACGCTCAGCACGATCTCGCCCTCGTATTCCTTGTCGGTCAGCCGCGCCACAGCCTCGTCGTTCAGGGCCAGCATCCGCCGCGCATAGGCCAGCATCTGCTCCCCTGCCGCCGACATCTGCACGCCGCGTCCGCTGCGGTCCAGCAGCGGCAGGCCCAGCATCTCCTCCAGTCGCTTGATCTGCATGGAAACCGCCGATTGCGTCAGGTTCAGCACATGCGCCGCGCGGGTGACGCCGCCATATTCGGCCACCGCGACAAGCGCCCGCAGCGCGGTCAGATCCAGATTACGCCTCATATCACGATCCTCGATGCTACTCATGACAATCATTCGTTATACTTATGCACTAGTATAGGGCATCAGATCAACAGAATTGATTCAATCACCCTCAGCCATCGCACATGCTGAACCACCATCAAGGATACAGGTGCCCCCATGACGACCCTCGCCACCACCCGCCCCATGACCTCCGCGCGCGCAACCGGACTCTTCAGCCGCTTGCGCAAGGCCGCCGCCCTCGCCCGGCAGCGCCATGCGCTGGCCGCGCTCGATGATACGATGCTGCGCGACATCGGCCTGACCCGCGAGCAGGCCCTGCACGAGGCCGGCCGCCCCTTCTGGGACGCCCCGCGCCACTGGCGCGGCTGACACCCCGGAGGCCCGCAAACGCCCGGCAGACGGGCAACCGGAAAAACCGGCGCAGGTGTGAGCGCCCTATCGTCCGGTTTTCCTTGAAAACCCCGCGCCGAAACCCGATATTACACCCAATCGCCCGGCCCCCCGCGGCCGCGCGGCTTGTCATATCGAACGGAGGTACTTCAATGGCCAACTATCAGTCGATGCGCGCGGGCGCCACCGGAGCGCTTGGTGCCCGGATCGACGCCGGGCTGCGCGCCCATATGAACAAAGTTTACGGCACGATGTCGGTGGGCATGCTCATCACCGCCCTCGCTGCCTGGGCCATCGCCGGGCTCGCCACCACCGCTGATCCCGCTTCGGCAGCGGCACAACTGCCCAACGGCACCATGCTGACGGCATTTGGCGCGGCCATCTACGGCTCGGCGCTGCGCTGGGTGATCATGTTTGCCCCGCTCGCCTTCATCCTCTTCGGCTGGGGCGCGCTGATGCGCCGCGCACCGGCAGCCGGGGTCCAGCTTGGCTTCTTCGTCTTTGCGGCCGCCATCGGCCTCTCGCTCAGCTCGATCTTCCTGGTCTTCACCAGCTATTCGATCGTGCAGACCTTCCTGGTGACGGCCATTGCCTTCGCCGGCCTCAGCCTCTGCGGCTACACCACCAAGCGTAACCTGTCGGGCATGGGCACCTTCCTGATCATGGGCGTGATCGGCATCATCCTCGCCATGGTGATCAACATCTTCCTGCAGTCGCCCGCCATGATGTTCGCCATCTCGGCGATCGGTGTGCTGGTCTTCGCAGGCCTCACCGCTTTCCACACGCAGGAAATCAAGAACACCTATGTCGCCCATGCCGCCCAGGGCGATCAGGAATGGCTGGAAAAGGCCGCCATCGATGGCGCGCTGAGCCTCTACATCAGCTTCCTGAACATGTTCCAGTTCCTCCTGATGTTCATGGGCCAGCAGGAATAAGCTGCCTGCCACAGACCTTGAGAGGGCCGGTGCCATGCACCGGCCCTTTTCTTTTGTCTCATTCACCTGTTCTCAAATATCCTCGGGGGGAAGCGCCCGGAACGGGCGGCGGGGGGCAGACAGCCCCCCGGTTCCGCCGCTGGCGTAACTTCCCGGTGGGGCGCGCGGGGGCGGGCGCAGCCTGCCCCCGCGCGCCCCACACCCCGCGAAAACAAAAGGCCCCCGCGCAGGCGAGGGCCTTCCTTTGTCAGCAGGCAAAGCTCAGCCGACGATCAGTCGCCCGTCCAGCCGCGCGCCACCTTCGGCGCTGACCCCGCCCTGATCGCGGATATGGGCGATGATCTCGTTGCGATAGACCAGCCCGGTATGCGCAAAATCCAGCCCGCGCAGGTCCATCCCGGCAATCTCGCCCGGCACCCCGGCCACGATCGGCTGCCCGTTCCACGCCTCGGCAAAGGCGCCCAACTGGATATAGCTGTTGAAGGCAATGGTGAAGGTCTCGTCTGCCACCTCTGCCAGCGGGCGGCCAAGGATGGTGATCTCCTCGGCCCGGGCTTGCGTCGCATCCGCGCCCAGCGCGATACCGTAGCGGATACCGCTTGAGAAATGGGTAAACCCGCGCGACACGAAACCGTTCAGGTCCAGCCCTGCGGCCTCTTCCGGGCGCACCAGACGATGCGCATTCGACTGCAGCATCTCACCGATCTGCGCGCCGGTCATCCGCGCCACATGCACCTGATCGGCATAGGGCATCACCGCATACCAGTCGCCAAAGCTCAGATCGCCCGGTTGCAGCCCGGCCAGAATGGCCGTGGCGTTGAACAGCGCCAGATCGACCGGGCCGCCCGCGAAGGTCTGCGAGCGCGCCACCAGCGCGTCGTTCATGAAGTTCAGAAGCGCGCATTCGCCGGTGTAGCGCTCACGCATCACCACCCCGGGCGAGACGGCGTCGCCCGCAGTGACCTGACCGATGGTCTCGGCCAGTTTTTCATCGAGCGCCGCGATCAGGGGTGCGACCACTTCGGCCTCAAAACCCTGATCGTAATCCTCTTCCTGCTCCAGCGTCGCAAAGCGCGGGTCATCCGCTGCCACGCGCTGATCGCGCCGCTTCACCGGGTGCAGGCTGACATGGGTGAACCACGCCTGCCGCCCGGCATTCGCGGCGATCGACATGGCGACCTCCCCCAGATACGCGCCATTGGCCTCAGCCTGGGTCATCAGCACGCCTTCCATGATGTTGTCGGGGTCGATCCCCCCGGCATTCAGGGCGGTGTGCGAATGGCCACCGATCAGCACGACGGGCTTTTCGGTCAGACGGCCCGCCGCCTCGGCAATGTCAAAGTCACCCTCGCCGATCAGCCGCGCCGCGCCCGCCTTGCCGGTCCGGTGCTGGCCCGAGCCGTAGCCGCAATGCGACAGGATCACCACCACATCGCAGATTTCCGCCAGCGCGGGCATGATGTTGCTGACCGCCGCAACCGGGCTGGCCACCTGCATGCCGGGGTCTTCGGGCTGGCCGGTGCGGGTGTCGATCTGCGTGGTCAGGCCGATGAAGCCCACCCGCAGCCCCTTGGCCTCCAGCACGGCGGCGGCGACGTAATCGCTGTCGCGCGTCAGGTGGCGCGAGCCGTGGACATTGGCAGAGAGCACAGGAAAGCGCGCATCCGCCTCGATCCCGATACGCAGCATCTCGGCGCCCCGGTCGAATTCATGGTTGCCCAGCACGGCGATATCCACCCCGGCAGCCGATGCCGCGCGGTAGCCCGCATCGGCCACAAATTCACCCGGCGCCCAGCCCAGCAGTTCATCAAAAACCGAGCCGGTGTGATCATCCCCGCCTGAGACAAACAGCACCACCTCGTTCTCGTCCGCCGCCGCGCGCGTCTCGCGCACCCGTTTGACCATCTGTGACAGCCGGTGCGTATCGCCCCGTGCACCGTGCATCTCGGTGATGTTGTTGTGCAGGTCGTTGAAATGCATCAGCCGCAGCACACGCCTTTCGCCCGCTTCCAGCATCGGCGCGGGCACCGGATTCCCCTCTTCGGTGACGATCGCGCGGATCGGCCCGGCCAGCGGGTCACCCTTGAGCAGGAACAGACGCTCTGCGCCACCGGCGGGGTTCGGGGTGGCGGGCACCATCAGCAACTCACCGGGTGCGGCCTGCGCGCGGGCGCGGAACACGACCATCGGCGAAAGGCTGGCAATTCCTGCGGCCGTCACGGCAAGAAAGGCGCGGCGGCTGAGCGAAAGGCGGGGGTCGGACATGGATAGGCTCCTGAATATGGTTGTGTCAGGGCCGGTTAGACTGTCTCGATGTCGGTTTTCCGTCGGTTCGGTGACAGATTGGTAATTCGGAAAAAGCGAGAAAAGTCATATCATTAATGCATGAAACGGACAGGCCACCCGCGCGCAAACGGAAGAGGCCGCACCCATGGGGCACGGCCTGACATTCCACCGGAAAAGCGCGATCTTACTTGATCTTGCCTTCCTTGTACTCGACGTGCTGACGCACGACCGGGTCAAATTTGCGGATGACCATTTTCTCGGTCATCGTGCGGGCGTTTTTCCTGGTCACATAGAAGTGGCCGGTGCCCGCCGTCGAGTTCAGACGGATCTTGATCGTCGTCGGTTTCGCCATGGGTCGTCTCCTGAACAGGGCGACGGCGGCCGCCCATGAATTCCAATAAGGCCCGCCTTTTACGCAAAGCCGGGCCAGAGTCAACCGCCCTTCGCCCTGCGCCGCCTTTCAGTAGGCGTTTTTCGTTGTAATCAGGCTGATCGGTGTCATCGCAAGGATTTTCAGGTCAAACCACAGCGACCAGTTCTCGATATAGTAGAGGTCATGCTCAACCCGGGCGCGGATCTTTTCGGGCGTGTCCATCTCACCGCGCCAGCCGCTGATCTGCGCCCAGCCGGTCACGCCCGGGCGCACCTTGTGGCGGGCCGAATAGGCCTCGGTCACGGCATCATAGACCAGATCGCCGGTGCGCGCGGCGGTGGCATGCGGGCGCGGACCGACCAGCGACAGATCGCCCTTGAGCACGTTGAAGAACTGCGGCAGCTCATCCAGCGAGGTGCGGCGGATGAAGCGGCCGACCTTTGTCACCCGGTCGTCATCGCGCTGCACGGCCTTCACCGCCGTCGGATCGGCGCGGTCGGTATACATCGAGCGGAATTTCAGCACTTCGATGGGGCGGTTGTTGAACCCGTGGCGGCGCTGGCGGAACAGCACCGGCCCGGGTGAATCCAGCCGGATCGCCAGCGCCACAGCGGCCATCACCGGCGCAAAGGCCACAATCGCCAGTGCCGACAGCACGACATCGAACACCCGTTTGCGCACCGCATCCCAGCCATGGATGGGGCGCTTGTACAGGTCGATCATGCGGAATGTGCCGATGCTGGAGCGCTTCTTGCGCGCAAATTCGGGAATCTCGGCATCAGACATCACGCGGATATCGACCGGCAGCACAAAGAGCTTTGCCACCAACTCCATCAGCCGGCGGTGCGATATCTGCGGAATCGCCACGATAATCGTATCGATATGCGCCAGCCGCACGAAGCCCATCAGATCGTCGATATCGCCCATCTTGTGCTGGCCTGCGACCACGGCGGGCGAGCGCATCTTTCCCCGTTCATCAAAAAAGCCGCACAGCCGCCGGCCGCGCCGCTTTTCGCGCTCGATCTCCCGGATCAGCGGCGCCAGCGATTCGGTTCCGCCGACAAGGACAATCCTGTGTTCCATCCGGCCGGTCTTTGTCAGGTAGCGGATGCGCGTCCAGCAAAGGGCACGCGCGCTAGTCAGCGGCAGGTTGGCCATGACCACCCACAGCCCAAGCGCCTTGCCCAGCCCCGGCTGCAGCCAGCTGCCCAGCCACAGCACCAGCGCCAGCGCCGCCATCCCCAGCGCCATGCCCGCCCACATCCGTCCAAGCCCGGCGCCAAGGGCGCGCATCCGGCGGAAACGGTAGCCGCCCAGCGCCCGGACCGAGAACACCACCGCAATCGCCCCCAGCCACGCCACTGGCACTTCCGGCGCGCCGGTCAGGCCGGTGGCAGGCAGGGCAGGCAGTAGCCGCAGCGCCAGCAGCCCGGTCAGCACCAGCGCCAGCAAATCAATGCATTGCAGCAGGCAGGAAAACAGTGCCGGGCGCACGGCAGGCTGGCTGAGGCGCTGCGCCTCGGCCTGTGCCTGCCCGCTGAGCAGCTTGGTCTTTGCCGTCAGGGCACCAAACGGCAGTACCTTGCGCCCTGCGGTTGGGCGGCGTCGAAACAATGACTTGTCGGCAACTCCGGTCATCCCGCACCACGCAAAGCTGCGCCGCCGGAAAGCCGGGTGGCGCGGGGAAACAGCTAACCCCGGGTTGGGGCGAAAATATGGCCTTGCGCGGATGGCCTGTAAGCCGGATTCTGTTCCGGGGTTGCCCCCTTTGACGACCATTCATCTGTGCCCGCCGTTACCGACGCGCTATAGCTGCCAACCCGGGCCTCAGGGCTGAGACGTCCCTGCGGGGATATCGGCGTACCGATCACTCCCGCGCGAGGCCCCTATTCGGCGTTGCTCCTGGTGGGGCTTGCCGTGCCGGTCCTGTTGCCAGTCCCGCGGTGGGCTCTTACCCCACCGTTTCACCCTTACCCAAGGCCCGAAGGCCCGGGGCGGTCTCTTCTCTGTGGCGCTTTCCCTCGGGTTGCCCCGGCCGGGCGTTACCCGGCACCATTGTCTCATGGAGTCCGGACTTTCCTCGAACCGGAATGACGAATCACTCCTGCCCGCGGCCGTCCGGCCATCCGCGCCCCGCCCGGATAGAGGCTTGGCGCAGGCGCGTCAATCGCACGGCTGCAAGACAGGCGCCGCGCAACGGGGAAGCGGAGCAGACGCGGTTCCGAAACCGCGTGGAAAGCGCCCTCAAAGTGCTTTCCGCCTCTTACGCCGCCCCGCCCCATTCGCGCAGCCGCGCAACGTAGCGGGCCAGCGTGTCTATCTCCAGATTGACCCTGTCGCCGACCTGAACCGCGCCCCAGTTGGTCACTTCCTTGGTATGCGGGATCAGGTTCACGCCGAATTCCGCGCCCGACACCTCGTTCACGGTCAGCGACGTGCCGTTGAGCGCGACCGAGCCCTTGGGCGCGATGAAACCCGCCAGCGCATCCGGCGCCCGCAATGTCAGCCGCGTGCTGTCCCCCTCAACGCGCAGGGCGATCACCTCGGCCAGCCCGTCAACATGGCCCGAGACGATATGCCCGCCGAGTTCATCCCCCACCTTCAGCGCGCGCTCAAGATTGACCGCGCGCCCCTCGGACCAGCCATTCAAATTGCTCCTGGACAGGGTCTCGGCCGAGATATCCACCTCGAACCAGCCTGCGCCCAGCGCCACGGCGGTAAGGCAGACGCCATCGCAGGCGATCGAGGCGCCGATATCAATACCGGCGGTGTCGTATCGCGTGGCGATCCGCGCGCGCAGATCGCCGCGCCGCTCCAGCGCCTTGATATGGCCGATGTCGGTGATGATGCCTGTGAACATGGTGCTCTCCGTCGCCTGACCCTGCAGCGGCCCCGTTCTGCCCCAAGTGCCGCGCGGATGCCAGCCAAAACCGTTTCGCCCGCCTTGCGCCGCACCGCACCCCTGAGCTGCCAACAATCGTGCATTCAGGCGCGGATTGACCCGGTTTTCGATAAAGACGGGCTTTATATAAGTCGTAACTTCTGTCATGTTTCATACAAAAAAAGAGGGTTATTCCTCCTGAGAGGCGCGGGCAATGATACGAGTGACCGGCGATGACCGCCGCTTTTTGTTTCTGCAAGGGCCGCACGGGCCATTTTTCAAACATCTGGGCGCAATGCTGGGGCGCACCGGCGCGCAGGTCTGGCGCGTGGGTTTTAACCGGGGCGATCAGGCATTCTGGCCCCGGCAGGGCTTTATTCCCTTCACCGCCCCCCAACCGGAATGGCCCGCATATCTGGATGCGCTGCTGACGGAAAAGGGCGTCACCGATATCGTGCTCTATGGCGACACCCGCTTTGTACATGCCGAGGCCATAAAACAGGCCCGCGCGCGCGGCATTACCGTGCATGTGTTTGAAGAGGGTTATCTGCGGCCCTGGTGGATAACCTATGAGCGCGGCGGCTCGAACGGGAATTCGCGGCTGATGGATCTGTCGGTCAAGCAGATGCGCAAGGCGCTGGAAAACTCCGAGATCGACCTGATCGACGCCCCGGCGCATTGGGGCGATATGCGCCACCATGTGTTCTACGGCTTCGCGTATCATGCCTTCGTGCTGCTGGCGAACTGGCGTTATCGTGGCTTCAGGCCGCATCGCAAGCTGGCGGTCAAACAGGAATTCGGCCTTTATCTGCGCCGCCTGCTGTCGATGCCGTTTCACGCGATGGAACGGCGCCTTGCCACCTGGCGCATCCGCACCGGGGGCTTTCCCTATCATCTGGCGCTTTTGCAGCTTGAACATGATTCAAGCTTTCAGATGCATAGCTCGTTTTCCACCATGACCGAGTTTCTTGAGGTCTGCATCAAGGGTTTTTCCGAGGGGGCGCCGCGCCATCACCATCTCGTCTTCAAGGCCCATCCGCTGGAAGACGGGCGCACGCTACTGAAGCGCGATATCCTGCGGCTGGCGGGTGAGCATGGCATTGTTGACCGGGTGCATTTTGTGCGCGGCGGCAAGCTGGCGGGGCTGCTGAACCACGCGCGTTCCGCAGTGACCGTGAATTCCACCGCCGCGCAGCAGGTGCTCTGGCGCGGCATGCCGCTGAAGGTGTTCGGGCGCGCGGTCTATGACAAACCTGAATTCGTCTCCACCCAGCCGCTGCCCGAATTCTTCAACGCCCCCACCCGGCCGGATAACCGCGCCTACCGCAATTACCGCCGTTTTCTGCTGGAAACATCGCAGCTTCCCGGCGGTTTTTATTCCACGCCGGGACGGCGGCAGTTGCTGCGTCAGGTGGTCGATCTGCTGCTCACCCCCGAAGACCCCTATGATGCCCTGATCGCCGGAAAAGCGGCACCTCGGCAACAGTTGCGGCTGGTGCACTAGCGGGTCGGCGACAACAGGCTTGGAAAATCTGCATGTTCTGACTATAGTTGCAGAAAAAAATACCGAGGCATAATCCATAAAGGAGCCCGAGCAGTGATTGTCAGATATCCGCGCCGCGCCAGCTGGCTGGCGCTGGCCGTTTTCGTTGCAGCCGTCGGGGCCTGCACGATGCCGCGCCCAGGGCCAACAATGAACGAAATTTTCGCAGGCTCCGTCCTGCGCGAAGGTGATGCTTTCGTGGTCGCCGTCGGCGACCGCGTGAACCGTGCGGCCAATGTCACGCCCGCCCTTGGCTTCTCTGATGCGCTGCGCAACGCGGCCCTTCTGGGCGGCGATACGGTCCGCGTGGGCGATACGGTCACCGTGACGGTCTATGAAAACGTTCCCGAAGGGCTGATGACCAACTTTGAAACCCGCGGCGCCGTGCTGCAGGAGCTTCAGGTCGATGACGCGGGCTTCATCTATGTGCCCTTTGCCGGGCGCATCCGCGCGGCGGGCCAGTCGCCCGAAGGGCTGCGCTCCACCATCGCGCGCCAGCTTGATGAACAGACGCCGGACCCGCAGGTCTATGTCAGCCGCACCACCGGCGACGGGGCGAGTGTCTCGGTCATGGGTCGGGTGAACTCGCAGGGCGTCTATCCGGTCGAGCGCAATACGCGGCGGCTGACGGCGATGCTCGCGCAGGCCGGTGGCGTTGAGGGGCCGGTGCAAAGCGCACAGGTCACAGTCGCGCGCGGCTCGGTCACGGACCGCGTCTGGCTGGAGGATCTGTTCCGCCACCCTGAGCTGGATATCGCCCTGCGCGGCGGCGACCGGCTTCTGGTTGATCAGGACCAGCGCCGCTTCACCATCCTCGGTGCAACCGGGACGCAATCGCTGATCACCTTTGATTCGCCGACCATCACCGCGATCGAGGCGCTGGCGCAGGTCGGCGGCCTTGACCCCACCCGCGCCGACCCCACGGGCGTCTTTGTGTTCCGCAATGAACCGGCTGAAATTGCACGCAACGTGCTGGGCCGCACCGATCTTCTGGGCGACCAGCGGCTGATCTATGTGCTGGACCTGACGGCGCCCAACGGCATGTTCATGGCGCGCGACTTCCAGATCCGTGATGGCGACACAGTCTATGTGACCGAGGCTTCGGCAGTTTCCTGGAACCGCCTGATTTCCACGCTGTCGGGCACGCTCAGCGCGACCGGCTCGGTCGTCAGCACCGCCGCTGATCTGTAGAACCAACCTTCCGGGGCAGGCTTGACCACGCCATGCCCCCTGCCCCGGAACCCCGCTTTCTCAACGCACCGCCCTGAACTCACTGGGCCAGACCATGCCTGCCAGACCCGCCCCTTCCCGGCTTTTCGCCTATAGCGGTGGGTTTCTTGGCCCCTCGGCGCAGGCCCGTACCATCCGTCGTATCCTTGAGTTGTCCGGCCACCGGCCCCGTCTGGGCTGGCCGGATGCCAATGATGCCGTCGCCGCCTGGGGCCACAGCCCCCGCGCCGCCCGGGCCGAGGCGGTGGCCGCGCGCAGCGGTGCCGCGCTCTGGCGGATCGAGGATGCCTTTATCCGCTCGCTCTTCCCCGGCAGGCTGCGCGGCGAGCCGCCGATGGGCCTGCTGATCGACCGCAGCGGCGTTCATTATGACCCCGCGCGCCCCTCCGATCTGGAAACCCTGCTGGCCACCCACCCGTTCGATGACGCCACCCTGATCGCCCGCGCCAAGCTCTGCATCGCGCGGATGCGCCACCTGCAACTGTCGAAATACAACGCCCATGACCCCGCCCTGGCTCCGCCCGCGCCGGGTTATGTTCTGGTGGTGGATCAGGTCAGGGGCGATGCCTCGCTGCGCCATGGCAGTGAAAGCGGGCCACTGCCCGAGGGCCTGTTCCGGGAGATGCTGGCGATTGCGCAGATCGAAAACCCCGGGGCGCGCATCCTTGTGAAAACCCACCCTGAAACGGCTGGGAACGCCCGGCTGGGCCATTTCACCACCGCCGATGCCACTGGCCCTGTCTCGCTGGAAACCAGCCCCCATGCGCCGTGGTCGCTGCTGGAAGGGGCGGTTGCGGTCTATACCGTGTCATCGCAACTGGGGTTCGAGGCGATTCTGGCCGGGCACCGCCCGCGCGTCTTTGGCCAGCCCTTCTATGCCGGATGGGGGCTGACGCAGGACGAGATGCCCCCGCAGCGACGGCGCCGCAAACTGACCCGCGCGCAGCTTTTCGCCGGCGCGATGCTGCTTTATCCGCAGTGGTACGACCCGCTGCGCGACCGCCTCTGCCCGCTGGAAGAGGTGATTGACCAGATGGAGGCCCGGCTGCAGGCCTTCCGTCAGGACAGGCACGGCCATGTCGCCTGCGGGATGCGGCTGTGGAAACGGCGGCAGCTGCAGGCGATGTTCGGGCGCGAGAAACCGCTCATTTTCGCCCGCACCCCGGAGGATGCCACGGCGCGCGCCCGCGCGACCGGGCGCGGGCTGATCGGCTGGGCCAGCGCCGTCCCCGATGACTTTCCCGGCCTGCGGGTTGAGGATGGCTTTCTGCGCTCACGCGGGCTGGGGGCGGCCCTGACCCCTGCGCAAAGCCTCGTGGTGGATGATCTGGGCATCTATTATGACCCGCGCCGGGAAAGCAGGCTTGAACGGCTGATCAGCGGGGCGCTTCCTCCCGGCGGGGGAGAAAGGGCGCTGGCGTTGGTCGCTGCAATAACCGGCGCGGGGCTGACGAAATACAACACCGGCAGCGATGCGGCGGGGCTGACGGAAAAGCTGCGCGCGCTGCGCGAGGCGCACCCCGGCGCGCCGGTGATTCTGGTGCCGGGACAGGTGGAGGATGACGCCTCGATCCGGCAGGGTGCTACCGGCCCCGTGCGCAGCAACCGCGCGCTGCTTGAAGCCGCGCGCCGGGAACACCCGCAGGGAATAGTGCTCTACAAACCCCACCCGGATGTCGAGGCCGGGCTGCGCCCGGGCGCTGTGCCGGATGCAGGGGCGCTCGCCGACCTGGTGATTGAGCAGACCGACGCCGCCACCCTGCTGGGGCTGGTTGACCTTGTCTGGACACTGACCTCGGGGCTGGGGTTCGAGGCGCTGTTGCGCGGCAAGCCGGTGACCTGTCTTGGGGCGCCCTTCTACGCGGGCTGGGGCCTGACGCAGGACCGCGCCCCGGTCCCCGCGCGCCGGATGCGCCCTGCCGGCCAGACCGGGCCCGGCCTTGCGGCACTTATCCATGCCACCCTGATCGCCTATCCCCGATACCTCGATCCGCTGACGGGCCAGCCCTGCCCACCCGAACTGTTGATTGAGCGGCTGGCGCAGGGCCAGACAGGCGCACCGCGCCCCGGCCTGCGTCTGCTGTCCAAGCTTCAGGGCGCGCTGGCCACGCATGCCGGGCTCTGGCGCTGACTTTACGTCTCAATCGTTGACCTGATTGCCGGCTTCGCCGAAGCCTCTTTGCCTGCCGCTTCGCGGCGCCGGGGGCGCTGCCCCCGCCCGTCCATCTGCGATGGCCGGACTCCCCCGGGATATTTCTGAACAGGTGAAGCAGGGGCGCGGCGCCCCTTTCATCTTGCCGGAAATACGCGGGGGGTGAGCGGCGTCTCGGGGGCCTTCCAGTGGAAGGCCCCAGCTTTGAGCGCCGAGCCCGTGGCCCGATCTGGAAAGAGGGGCCGGGGAATGGGCCGCAGGCCCAGAGGGGGCAACGCCCCCTGACACCTGAAAAAGAAACGGGGGCAAAGCCCCCTTGGCGCGGTTTTGGCCGTGCTGAACTCAGAACGCCTCGCGGCCCAGTGCCACAAGGCCCAGTTGCCGCGCACCATCCAGCGACAGCACGCCGCTGTCCAGCCCCTGCGGGCGCTGCCAGGCGCGCACGGCGTCGCGGGTCGCGCTGTCCATCGTGCCCGTGACTGCGCCGCTATAGAGCCCGCGCACCTGAAGCGCGCGTTGCAGCGCTGAGACAAATTCGCCGTCCATCTGATCCGGGCAGGGCACGGCGAAGAGGCGTTCCTCGGGCGCGCCGGTTTCGACCATGCGCTCGCGCGAGGCGATCACGGCGGGTTCGGTCACGCGCCCCTGTGCATCGATGCGCGCGGGGGTGATCACCACTTCGTCCAGAACCGGCCGGGTGCGGGCGGGGATTGTGTCGGTTGCCCAGCATCCGGCCTGCGCAGAACCCGACAGCCGGGGCTGAACCGTATCACCGCGCTGGGCCATGTCATGCGACTGGCCATTCTGGCAGGCGCCCAGTGCGAGGGTGGCCAGAAGAATCAGGAGGGCGGCGGGGCGGGTCATGGTGTATCGATTCGGTTTGTTGTTGCGCTATGGTAAACAGTCTAGTCAGCAAAAAAGGCGAAATCCGGGCGCGCTTCGGGCAGTCCGGGGGCCAGACCGGGGCATTCCTACGCCCGTTCCCCTCCCGGTGGACACTGGTAAAACCCGCGCGTCTGGCATATGTCCTGAGCCGGATTTCCCATGGCTGCGAGGACCATATGGCCAAGATTACCTATGTCGAGTTCAATGGCACCGAGCATGTTATCGATGTCGCACCGGGCCTGACGGTCATGGAGGGCGCGCGCGACAATGGCGTGCCCGGGATCGAGGCCGATTGCGGCGGCGCCTGTGCCTGCTCGACCTGTCATGTCTATGTCGCCCCGGACTGGGTTGACCGCCTTCCCGCGCGTGACCCGATGGAAGAGGACATGCTGGATTTCGCCTGGCAGCCTGACCCGGTCCGCTCGCGCCTGACCTGCCAGATCAAGGTGACCGAGGCGCTGGACGGGCTTGTTGTCAACCTGCCCGAAAAGCAGATCTGAGCCGCCATGCCCCAACGCCCCCCGCAAGGCACCCAATTGCCGCTGGGTCTGCCCACCCGGACAGCGCGGGGGCGCGCCGATTTTCTGGAGGCGCCGTCAAATGCGCTGGCGTTGGGGGCGATCGCCAACCCCGCCGGGCTGCCAGCGGGCAAGCTGGTGCTGACCGGCCCCTCCGGTGCCGGAAAGACCCATCTGGCGCATATCTGGGCCGCCGAAGCGGGGGCGCGGATCATTGACCCGCAGGCCCTGCCGGAGGCCCTGCCCGCGCTGCTGCATGCGCCCCCGGCGCCGGTGGTTCTTGATGACGCCGACAGGCTGGCGCGCGGCCCTGGCGAAGAGGCGCTTTTTCACCTGCACAACCATCTTCAGGCGCAGGGTCAGAGCCTTTTGCTGACCGCGCGCACCCCGGTGCGCGACTGGGGACTTTTGCTGCCCGACCTCGCCTCACGGCTGAATGCGGCGGCGCATGTGGCGCTTGCCCCGCCCGATGATGCGCTGCTGGCCGCCGTCCTGGTGAAGCTGTTCAACGACCGCCAGATCCGCATCCAGCCCGCGCTGATCGACTATCTTCTGCCGCGCATGGAGCGTTCGCTGGCGCAGGCCCGCGCGCTGGTCGCCCTGCTGGACCAGCGGGCACTGGCGCTTGGCCGGCCTGTCACCCGGGCACTGGCGCAGGAAATTCTGGCCGAAGCTGCGGACCTGCCCGCCAACTCCCCTCAGGATCAGCAAAATCTGCCAACGCCTTCACGGAACCGTCACAATTCGCAGCAATGATCGCCCCATGAACAAAGCTGACTTCCTCCACGCGTCTTTTCCTGAATCGATCGACCCGCCCGAGGGTTTCGATCCGGCCTCGCCTGACCGGTTCTTCAACCGGGAGCTGTCATGGCTGGCCTTCAACTGGCGTGTGCTGGAAGAGGCCTCGAACCCGCGTGTGCCGCTGCTTGAGCAGGTGCGCTTCCTGTCGATCTCGGCCGCCAATCTGGATGAGTTCTATACGGTCCGGGTTGCCGGTCTGCGCGAGCTGAAACGCTCTGGCAATATCCTGCCCTCGATTGACGGGCGCAGCTCGGAAGACCAGCTGGCGCTGATCAATGAGGATGCGCGCCAGCTGATGGCGGCGCAGCAGCGGACCTTTGGCACGCTGATCAGCAAGCTTCAGGCCGAGAATATCCATATCCTCGCCCGCGCCGACCTCAGCCCGCAGGACCGCGCCTTTCTGGGCGAATACTTTCTGGCCAATGTTTTCCCCATGCTCTCGCCGCTGGCCATCGACCCGGCGCATCCCTTCCCGTTCATCCCCAACGCGGGTTTCTGCCTTGCACTGCAGATTGAGCGGCGCGCCGACAAGTTCCGCCGCAACGCCATTCTGCCGGTTCCCCAGCAGATTGACCGCTTCATTCCGCTGCCGTCTGAAGGTGGCACCCACCGCTTTCTGCCGCTGGAAGAGTTGTTGCTGGACCAGCTTCAGGCGCTGTTTCCCGGCTACAGCGCGCGCAATTCCTGCGCCTTCCGGGTGCTGCGCGACAGCGACATGGAGGTCGAGGAAGAGGCCGAGGATCTGGTGCGCGAATTCGAGGTGGCGCTGAAGCGCCGCCGCCGTGGCGAGGTGGTGCGCCTGAAGCTGACCACTGACGCGCGGCCTGAACTGCGCAAGCTGATCATGGATGAGCTGGAGGTCAATGCGGACGAGGTGATCGAGGTGGATGGCCTGCTGGGCATGGCCGATATCAAGGAGCTGGTGCTTGACAGCCGGCGGGATCTGCAATGGCCCGTCTTCACGCCGCGCATTCCTGAGCGTGTGCAGGACCATGACGGCGATATCTTTGCCGCGATCCGGCAAAAGGACATGCTGCTGCACCACCCTTACGAGACCTTCGACATGGTGGTGCGCTTTCTGGAGCAGGCCGCGCGCGACCCCAATGTGCTGGCCATCAAGCAGACGCTCTACCGCACCTCGCGCGACAGTCCGATCGTTGCCGCGCTGTGCGAGGCCGCCGAGGCGGGCAAGCTGGTCACCGCTTTTGTCGAGCTGAAGGCGCGCTTTGATGAAGCCGCGAATATCCGCCAGTCCCGGCGGCTGGAGCGGGCCGGGGCGCATGTTGTCTATGGGTTCATCCATTACAAGACCCATGCCAAGATCAGCACAGTGGTGCGCCGTGAAGGCGACCGGCTGGTCACCTATACGCATTTCGGCACCGGCAATTACCACCCGATCACCGCGCGCATCTACACCGACCTGTCGCTTTTCACCTGCGACCCGGCGCTGGGGCGCGATGCGGCGCGGGTGTTCAACTACCTGTCGGGCTATGCCGAGCCCGAGAAGCTTGAAAACCTTGCGATTTCGCCCCTGACGCTGAAATCAAGGCTGCTGGAACTGATCGACGCCGAAGCCGCGCATGCCCGCGCCGGGCGCCCGGCACAGATCTGGGCCAAGATGAATTCGCTGGTGGAACCGGATGTGATTGACGCGCTCTACGCCGCGTCGCAGGCCGGGGTGCAGATTTCGCTGGTGATCCGGGGCATCTGCGGCGTGCGGCCGGGTATCAGGGGATTGTCCGAGAATATCCGCGTCAAATCCATCGTCGGGCGGTTTCTGGAACATTCGCGGATTGTCTGTTTCGGCTCCGGCTACGGGCTGCCGTCGGAAAAGGCGCGGGTCTTCATCTCGTCGGCGGACTGGATGGGCCGCAACCTGTTGCGCCGCGTCGAAACGCTGGTGGAGATCAACAACAAGACCGTCAAGGCGCAGATTGTGCAGCAGATCATGGCCGCAAACCTGCATGACGAGGCGCAGACATGGGTGCTGGACGGCACCGGGCGCTACAGCCGCAACCTGCCTGAACCGGGCTCCAGCGAAGACCGGCTGTTGTTCAACTGCCACCGTTTCTTCATGGAAAACCCCTCCCTTTCGGGGCGCGGTTCGGCGGGTGCGGGCGATGTGATCGAGCTGGCGCATGGCGAAGACTGATCCGCGCCGGTGCGCGACATGCGGTCACGGCGGTTGACGTTGCGCGGGCCCCATGCGTAGAACGACCCTGCGTGAGCAAAAAGGAAGCGCTGTATGACAGGCGACGGTCAGGCCGAAGCCCCCGCCACCCAGCCGAACCCCACCCCGATCCGTGGTTTTCATGGCCCGGCCCTGTTTCCGGATTCGCTGGCGCGGGCACTGGAGCGGGTGGGGGTGATCGATGTCGGATCAAACTCGGTGCGGATGGTGGTGTTTGACGGCGCGGCGCGTTCGCCCGCCTATTTCTTCAACGAGAAAATCCTTTGCGGCCTTGGCCGCGGCATGTCCGAAACCGGGCGGCTGAACCCTGAGGGGCGCGCGCGCGCCCTGTCCGCTATCCGCCGCTTCGCGCTTCTGTCGCGCGAGATGCATCTGACCAGCCTGACCATGGTCGCCACAGCGGCCGTGCGCGAAGCCGAAGACGGCGCCGATTTCAAGGCCGAGGTCGAAGAGGCGACCGGGCTGGAAATGCAGATCATCGACGGCACCGAAGAGGCCCGTCTGTCGGCGCAGGGGGTGCTTCTGGGCTGGCCCGGCGCAAGCGGGCTGGTATGCGATATCGGCGGCTCGTCAATGGAACTGGCCGAGATCGGCGACAACACTGTCGGTCGCCGTGTCAGCACCCCGCTTGGCCCCTTCCGCCTGCAGGAGGTTCCCGGCGGCAAGAAGGGTCTGCACGCGCATATCAACACCATTCTGACCGAATTGCGCGATCAGATCGGCACCAACCACAAGACCCTCTATCTGGTCGGCGGATCATGGCGCGCGCTGGCGCGGCTGGACATGGAGCGGCGCGGCTACCCGCTGACAGTGCTTCATGAATACGCCATGACGCCCAAATCCATCCGCAAGACCATCGACTGGCTTGAGGGGCAGGACCTCAAGAAACTGCGCGACCGCACCGGCATCTCGCCGGAGCGCATTCTGCTGGTGCCGCTGGCCACGGTGGTGCTGCGCCAGCTTCTGCACATTTTCCGCCCGCGCGAGATCCATGTATCCAGCTACGGTATCCGCGAGGGGGTGCTGTTTGAGCAGATGCCAGATGCCTTGCGCGCCCGCGATCCGCTGATCGAGGCCTGCCGCCATACCGAGGCCGCGAACGCCCGCCTGCCGGGGTTCGGGCGCCGCTTGTTCCAGTTCCTCATGCCGCTCTATCGCAATGCTTCGCCTGAAAAACTGCGGTTGATCAAGGCCGCCTGCCTGCTGCATGACGTGAACTGGCGCGCCCACCCTGACTACCGCTCGGAAAGCTGCTTTGACACGGCGACGCGCGCCAATCTTGGCGGGCTGGATCATAAGGGCCGGGTTTTTCTGGGGCTGGCACTGATGAACCGCTACAAGAACGGGGGCACCGACAGTCGGCTGACCCCGCTTCTGAAGCTGCTTGATGAGACCGATATCCTGCAGGCGATCATGCTGGGCCGTGCCATGCGCTTTGGCGCCATGTTCTCGATCAGCGGGCCGGATGCGGCGGGGGAGCTGCGCTATTTCCCCAAGAAAAAGCTGCTGGAAATGGTGCTGAAGCCGGAAATGCGCGACCTTTTCGGCGAGGTGGCCCAGCAGCGCTTCGCCGCGCTGGCGAAAACGCTGGGTGTGGCCACCAATGTCCGTGTGTCGCGGAATGCCACGAAACGCGATGCCGCCAGCGATGCGGCAAAACCCGAAGCGGACCCATACGAAGCGCCCCGGAACGAAGCAGACGCGCCCGCACCGGACCAGAACTGAAGCCGCGCTCAGGCGGCTTTCAGCGCCTGCACCTCGTCCCAGGCGTTGTTCAGCGCCGCCAGCCGCGCCTCGGCCAGCCGCACGGCCTCATCCGGAACACCGCGGGCGCGCAGGGCATCTGGGTGGCTTTCACGCACCATCCGCCGGTAAGCGCGGCGCGCGTCTTCAAGGCTGGCATCGGGTTGCACTTCCAGTAGCGCGAAAGGGTCCGGCGTGACGCCGGGCACGAACCGCGCCATCAATGCGTGAAAGCACGGCCCTTCCAGACCAAAGATCGTGGCAACCTCGCGCAGAAAGGCCTCTTCCTTGGGGTGAAAGCTGCCATCGGCAATCGCCACATGGAAAAGCCCCTCCATCAGATCGCGCAGAACCGGGTCGCGCGGGGGGAACATCGCCGCGATCTTGCGCGCATAGGCATCGAACCCGGCAACATCCTGCCGCGCCAGATTGAACACGCGCGCAGCATTGGCCTCTTCTTCCGGGGGGATGGTGAAAACCCGGCGAAAGGCCGCAACCTCGCCCCGCGTCACTTCGCCATCCGCCTTGGCAAGCTTGGCACCCAGCGCGATGACACCGATGGTAAAGGCAACCGAGCGCTCGGGCGCCAGACGCAGACGGTCAAGCACCGCGCTGAAGGGCTCGCCTGCGGCCAAGGCCGCAAGCGCGGCGGTGATGCGGGACCAGATCGACATGCACCCAGTTTACCCCGCTGCGCGGGCCAAGGGAAACGCTTTCGCAGGTGCAGCACGACAGGGCACCGTGAAGGGCAGGCCGGCCGGCAAGAAATAGGCGCTTCAGAGCAGCTTTTGCATCAGCACCAGATCGTGAAAGCGGCCGAACTTCCAGCCAGCATCGCGCAGACGGCCCGCCTCGGTATAGCCCAGCCGTTCATGAAACCGGAGACTTTCGTGATTCGAGGCCGAGACCGCGCCGATCAGGCTGCGATGCCCCTGCGCGCGGGCATCCTCTTCCAGCGCCGCCATCAGTTGCCGCCCCAGCCCCCTGCCCCGCGCCTGTTCCGAGAGGTTGATGGAATGCTCCATGGTGCGCGCATAGCCCAGACCGGCGCGGAACTGGAAATAGCTGGCAAAGCCCAGAACCTGCCCCTCTGCCTCAGCCACGAAAAACGGATTCCCCTCAGCCGCGCGAGCGGCGAGGGTGGCGATGATATCGGCCCCGGACTTTTCAACCGGGTTGAAGGTAACCACCGTGTCACGGATGATCGGGTTCCAGACGGCGGCTATCGCGGCGGCGTCGGCCGCAAGCGCAGGGCGGATCATGCGAGTATCCGTACCCCCTGCGGCGTGTCGAATTCGGCGGCCAGTGCGGGCTCGGCACCCAGTGTGATCACCAGCCGCTCATCGGCAATCAGCGGCGCCAGCGCCGCGCGCAGGGCCCCGGCATCTGGGTGGCTGACCACCAGCCGCCGCAGCCGGACACCCCGGTCCGGCAGGCTGTCAGCGGGATGAGCCGCGCCCTGCCAGCCGATCAGCGCGGGAAACACCCCGCCATAGGGCAGCCAGCCGCTTTCCGGCACGGCCATGGACCATTTCAGCGCGCCGCGCGCAAAGTCCATCGGGCGGCCAACACCCTGGGGCGCCAGCGCCAGCGCATCGCCCAAGGCCTCCGCCCCGCCTTCGGCGCGGGCGATCCACGCGCGCGGGCGCGGCGGGCCGGCAAAGTCATCCAGCGCGAACCAGCGCGGCTGGGGCGGCGGTGGCGCGCCGGGATCAATCGCGATGACCTCAAGATATGCGCCCGGCCCCAGCGACAGAAGCCGGTTATGGGTGCCCATAGCCGGATGAACGCCGCCCGGCTCCAACGGAACACCCAGCACATCGGCGACTGCAGCCGCACCGCTTTCCAGCGCCTCCGCCCCTATGGCAAGATGATCAAAACACAGCAAGGTGCCGCCCCTTCTTTGTCAGAGGTCCGAATGTGACCCCGGATCAGCCGCCAAGGCAAGGCGGGAATGGCTGTGTCGGCGGTAATCGTCCGGGTTTCTGCCCGGGGGCGGCGAGGGGGGCGTTGCCCCCTCTGGGCCTGCGGCCCATTCACCCCCAGCGTATTTATGGCAAGATGAAAGCAGACCGCCCGCGGCGCTCAGCCCTCAGCCCTCAACCTCGTGTCTCGCGGATCAGCCGCAGGATGTCGCGCGCGGCGCCCGGAATGTTGGTGCCCGGCCCGAAGATCGCCTTGACCCCGTGGTCATAGAGATACTGGTAATCCTGATGCGGGATGACGCCGCCGCAGATTACCAGAATATCCCCGGCCCCGGCGGCCTTCAGCGCCGCGATCAGCTTGGGCGCAAGGGTTTTGTGGCCCGCCGCCTGACTGGAAATGCCGATGACATGGACATCGTTGTCCACCGCATCCTGCGCGGCCTCTTCCGGGGTCTGGAACAGTGGCCCCACATCGACATCAAAGCCGATATCGGCAAAGGCCGTGGCGATCACCTTGGCGCCGCGGTCATGACCGTCCTGCCCCATCTTGACCACCAGCATCCGGGGGCGTCGGCCCTCAGTTTCGGCGAAATCCTCGACATCGCGCTGGATCGCGGCGAAGGCATCGTCGCCCTCATAAGCGGCGCCATAGACCCCTGCGAGGGTTTTCACCTCGGCGCGGTGGCGGCCAAAGACTTTCTCCATGCTCATGCTGATCTCCCCGACCGAGGCGCGCGCGCGCGCCGCTTCCACCGCCGCTTCCAGAAGGTTGCCACCCTCGCGCGCGCGGCGCTCAAGCTCGGCCAGCGCGGCTTCGCAGGCGGCGGCATCGCGCGTGGCCCTGATGCGTTCCAGCCGGGCGATCTGGGTGTCGCGGACACGAGCATTGTCGATGTCCAGAATGTCGATCGGGTCTTCCTTGGCGAGGCGATACTTGTTCATCCCGACAATGACCTCTTCGCCGCGATCAATCATCGCCTGCCGGCGCGCCGCCGATTCCTCGATGCGCAGCTTGGGCATGCCGGTGGCGACAGCCTTGGTCATCCCTCCTACTTCTTCAACCTCACCGATCAGTTTCCACGCCGCTTCTGCCAGGTCCGCTGTCAGTTTTTCAACATAATACGATCCGGCGAGCGGATCGACGACCTTGGCCACTCCGGTCTCTTCCTGAAGGATAAGCTGGGTGTTCCGCGCGATCCGGGCGGAAAACTCGGTGGGCAGGGCGATCGCCTCATCCAGCGCATTGGTGTGCAGCGACTGTGTGCCGCCAAGCGCCGCCGCCATCGCCTCATAGGCGGTGCGCACCACATTGTTATACGGGTCCTGCTCCTGCAAGGAGACGCCCGAGGTCTGACAATGGGTGCGCAGCATCAGCGAACCCGGCTTTTTCGGATTGAACTCAGACATGATCCGGTGCCACAGCAACCGCGCGGCGCGCAATTTGGCGATCTCCATGAAGAAATTCATGCCGATGGCGAAAAAGAACGACAGCCGCCCGGCAAAGGCGTCTACATCCATGCCCCTCGCCAGCGCCGCACGGACATATTCACGCCCGTCGGCCAGCGTAAAGGCCAGCTCCTGCACCAGATTGGCGCCCGCTTCCTGCATATGATAGCCGGAAATCGAGATCGAATTGAATTTCGGCATCTCGGCGGCGGTATATTCGATGATATCGGCGATGATCCGCATCGATGGCTCAGGCGGATAGACATAGGTGTTGCGCACCATGAATTCCTTCAGAATATCGTTCTGAATGGTGCCCGAAAGCAGGGAACGGTCCACACCCTGCTCTTCACCAGTAACAATGAAACTGGCGAGAATCGGAATAACCGCACCGTTCATGGTCATGGAAACGCTGACTTTATCCAGCGGGATACTGTCGAACAGGATCTTCATGTCCTCGACCGAGTCGATCGCAACACCCGCCTTGCCGACATCGCCCTCGACGCGCGGATGGTCGCTGTCATAGCCCCGGTGGGTGGCCAGATCGAAGGCGACCGATACGCCCTGCTGCCCCGCCGCCAGCGCCTTGCGGTAGAATGCGTTCGATTCCTCGGCGGTGGAGAAACCGGCATACTGCCGGATTGTCCAGGGCCGCCCGGCATACATGGTCGCGCGCACGCCGCGCGTGAACGGCGCATGGCCGGGGATTGTGCCCAGATGATCCAGCCCTTCAAGATCGGCCTCAGTATAGAGGGGTTTGACCGGAATGCCCTCAAGCGTTTCCCAGATCAGGCTGTCCGGGCTGCGCCCCTTGAGCTCCTTTTCGACCAGCTTTGACCAATCGGCTAGGTTGGGTGCTTTATCGGTCATGGCATCATCCTTTGTCCATTCACGCCACGGCACAGAGGCATCGCAGCAAATTCCACGTCATCTATGGTGTTTTCCCGGCGAACTTGCCTATATCTATGGCAACAGGAGGCCATATGACCTTGCCGATAAAACCAGTTCTGCTTGCCCTCGCCATCGCTGCCCTGCCCTCGGGCATGCTGGCCGCCGATGTGCTGCCCGAAACCGCGGTGGCCCAGACGGGCGCGACGGTGGAGAGCGCGGCGCCCCTCGCTGACGAAGCATTGCCCCTTCCTGACGAAGAGGAAGTGGTAACGCCTGAGGGGCTGCGCATCATCGATGCCACCGAGCTGGACCCAGAGGCGTTCCTGTGGGAATGGCGGATACTGGCGGTAATGGCCGACACCCCGAACGACCCCGCCTTCATCCGGCAGATGCGCGACATCAACGAGCGCGCGCGCGATCTGTTCGAACGCGATGTGGTGGTGGTCACCGATACCGACCGCAACTCCGGCAGCGCGCTGCGCCAAAGGCTGCGCCCGCGCGGCTTCATGCTGGCGATTATCGACAAGGATGGCGAGATCAAGCAGCGCCGCCCTGCCCCGCGCGATGTGCGGGAGCTGAACGCGGTGATCGACCGGTTCCCGCTGCGGCGGCAGGAGATGATGGAGCGGCGGCCGGCCGGGCGGTAGCAAGGGGGCTGCCGCCCCCCGTCGGCTTGCGCCGCCTCCCCCCGCGCGTATTTGCGGCAAGATGAATGGGCGCCGGGGTTCATCTTATTCGAACTCCATGATCACATCATCCACCGCCAGTGAGCCACCGACACTGGCGTTGATCTTCTTGACGATGCTGCGGCGTTCGGCGCGCAGGATGTTTTCCATCTTCATCGCCTCAACCGTGCAGAGCGCCTGCCCCTCGAACACTTCCTCCCCCTCAGCCACCGCCAGTTTGACGATCAGCCCGGGCATGGGGCAGAGCAGCAGTTTCGAGGTGTCAGGCGGCAGTTTCTCGGGCATCAGGGCAGCGAGAACGGATTGGCGGGGCGTGCGGATATGCACCTTCAGATCCGCCCCGCGCAGCCGCAGCCGGTAGCCGCCGGTGATGCGGGCCACCTTCAGCACCAGCGGCTCACCCTCCACCAGCAGGCGCGCCAGTGGCTGGCCCGGCGCCCAGTCGGATTCAACGCGCAGGGTGTCGCCGCCCTCAAAGCTGACGGTTGCGCCGGATCTGTCGGCGCGG
Organism: Pararhodobacter sp.; assembly: GCF_036802785.1. Classification (GTDB taxonomy): domain Bacteria; phylum Pseudomonadota; class Alphaproteobacteria; order Rhodobacterales; family Rhodobacteraceae; genus Pararhodobacter. The sequence goes on along the minus strand of NZ_DAIRVN010000009.1, from coordinate 56,905 downwards.
ACCGTGAGCGGCAGGTTCCTGCCCTGAAGGCTGACCACCCAGTCATCGCCCACCTTGCGCTCATGGTTATCCATCCGGCCCGAGATGCGCGTGCGGCGGATTTCGGCCACGCGGTTCATCGCCGCTGCGGCCGCCGCGACCCTGAGAAGCATGCTGTCTGAAGGGGTAACGCCCTGAAAACCTTCGGGATATTCTTCTTCGATAAAGGCCGTGGTGATGTTGCCCGACACAAAACGCGGATGCTCCATCACGGCGGAACAGAAGGGAAGGTTATGGCCGATCCCCTCCACCTCGAAGGTATCCAGCGCCAGCCGCATCTCTTCGATCGCAGCCTCGCGGGTGGCACCCCAGGTGCAGAGCTTGGCGATCATAGGGTCATAATACATGCTGATCTCGCCGCCCTCAAAGACGCCGGTATCATTGCGCACGATCCCGCCGGTGGCGGTGGTGCCCTCAACCGGCGGGCGGTAGCGGGTCAGGCGACCGATCGAGGGCAGGAAGTTGCGATAGGGGTCTTCGGCATAGAGGCGGCTTTCCATCGCCCAGCCCTTGATTTTCAGGTCTTCCTGCGTGAAGGGCAGCTTCTCGCCAGCCGCGACGCGGATCATCTGCTCAACCAGATCGACGCCGGTGATCAGCTCCGTCACCGGGTGTTCCACCTGCAACCGCGTGTTCATTTCGAGGAAATAGAAATTGCGGTTGCCATCGACGATGAACTCAACCGTGCCCGCGTTGGTGTAGCCCACGGCCCGGGCCAGCGCGACGGCCTGTTCGCCCATGGCCTTGCGCGTGGCATCGTCCAGAAACGGTGAGGGCGCCTCTTCGATGACCTTCTGGTTGCGCCGCTGGATGGAGCATTCGCGCTCGAACAGATAGGTATAGTTTCCGTGCTGATCGGCCAGCACCTGAATTTCGATATGGCGCGGCTGCGTCACGAATTTCTCGATGAAGATGCGGTCATCGCCGAAACTGCTTGCCGCCTCGTTCTTTGAGCTCTGGAAACCCTCGCGCGCCTCGTCGTCGTTCCACGCGATGCGCATGCCCTTGCCGCCACCGCCGGCCGAGGCCTTGATCATCACCGGATAGCCGACCTGCTGCGAGATCGTCACCGCCTCTTCCGCGTCCGAGATCAGGCCCATATAGCCCGGAACGGTGCTGACCCCGGCCTCGGCGGCGATCTTCTTGGAGGTGATCTTGTCGCCCATCGCCTCGATCGCGCCCGAGGGCGGGCCAATGAACACCACGCCTTCTTTCTCAAGTGCGGCGGCGAAGTTCATGTTTTCCGACAGAAAACCATAACCCGGATGCACCGCCTCAGCCCCGGAGGTGCGGACCGCCTCCATGATCCTGTCGATCACGATATAGGACTGGTTGGCGGGCGCCGGTCCGATATGCACGGCCTCATCCGCAAGCCGGACATGGAGCGCGTTGCGGTCAGCATCGGAGTAAACCGCCACCGTCCGGATGCCCATCTTGCGCGCCGATTTGATCACCCGGCAGGCGATTTCGCCACGGTTCGCGATCAGGATCTTCTTGAACATTCTCTCTCCCTCAGCCCGCGCGGGCCCCTCGAACGACGGAAACGAAAAACCGCCCGGTCCCCCAAGGGGCCGGACGGCATGACTGGTAGCAGTGGGGCGCTGGGGTCAGCGGCGGCAGCGGCCCGGATTGGCCTGACAGAACAGCACGTTGCCACCGGCACCGACCGCAGCACCGACGATCGGATCGCCGCCGAGGACGGCGCCGCCAACAGCACCGGCACCGCCGCCGATAAGCGCCTGTTCACCGGCCGTATTGCCGCATGCGGCGAGCGTTGCGACAGTTGCGAGCGGCAGAAGGATGGTTTTCCACATGAGACCGGGACTCCGTTGTTGCGTTCCTTGCCAAAACGCGCAGAACGCATGCCGGTTCCACAACCCCCGGGAAACTGCCGGAAAACCGCCGACGCCATCACCGATCGTCCTCGTCGCCGTCATCCCATGCGTCGCCGTCGGGTGCGAATTCCCCGTCACCTGCGAATACCTCGGGAAAGCTGACCTGCGCGACAGAGACATTGATACGCAACAGCGCCTCGTAGCTTTTGGCGTCAAAGGGCTGCTCGGCAGGCACCACTTCGCGGCCGAACAGCCATGACAGGCGCCCGGCATCCAGATTGCCACGCTCAAAGGGTTCTTCTCCGAAGTGTTCCCAGAGGGCCGCCATGAAGCCCTGATCGGCGCGACGGTCGGCATAGCGCCGGTCAGCAAAGCGCTTGCGCTCGATCAGAGGCGACGCGCCGTCCTTGTTGCCGCGACGGATGACAAACTGGAAATCGGTGCCGGGCAGGCGCCCGGGAAAGCCGCGGTGCTTCAGCATGGGAAAGCCTCCCTGCCGGAAACCGCGCAGACAACAAACGACAGGGCGGTCGCCCGCCCTGCCTGAAGGGTCACGCCCCGCTGATAGCGATCAGCGGTATTTCGAGCTGGCAACCGGCTCCTGGTAGATCGGCTGAACCGGCTCGACGATGGTGAATTCTTCCTGCCGATTCTGGTTGCAGCCAGCAAGAATGGCCAGGCTGAACGCAGCTGCAACGGCAGTGATAAGGGTCTTGGACATTGAGGTCTCCTGCTCTCTTCGTTCCCCGGTCGCGCCGCAACTGCGCCCCGCCGGTTGATTTGATTCACACATGCCTTGCTGACAGTGCTGTGCCGGAGATTAGCGCGTTTCAATGGGTTGTGCCAGTTTTTTGATGTGAGCGAATCGGTGGTTTTACCTGCCTGTGGCGCTCCGGCATCAGCCGGTGCCGCACCGCGGCAGAAGTCGTCAATATCTAGTGAAAGCATCAGAACTCGCTCCATATGCAGTCTTGTCCGGCCGCGATGAATCCTTCGAAATACTGAACGACCTCGGAATTCATCACGCCAAATTCCACGGGCTCAGAAGCGAAAGAAATCACCAGTTCTTCACTCCCGGGATGAAGGGCCTGTTGCACCGGCAAGGCAAAATCGCGGCAAAGCACCGTCATGTCTTCCAGAATGCTGGCGCTGTCAGCCCCCTCCGCCGCGATCCATGGCGCAACGAAGCGAAAGCGGCTTGTCGCTCCCTCAGAATCCCACAGGATTTCCTGCACGATCACTTCATTGCCCGAAGGCAGCACCAGCCGCTCCTGCGCCGCAAGCGGCACCGAGAGACAGCACAGAAGGACAGCCAGAGAAGAGTGGATAAAATGGGTCATAGCGGGATATTATCGTGCTTTTTCCAAGGGTTTGTCAGCTTCTTGTTGCGCAGCGAGGCAAACGCCCGGCACAGACGCTTGCGCGTTGACTGCGGCATGATCACCTCATCAATGAAGCCCTTTTCAGCCGCCACGAAGGGGTTGGCGAAGCGGTCTTCGTAATCCTTGGTGCGCGCCGCGATCTTTTCCTTGTCGCCCAGTTCTGAGCGGTAAAGGATTTCCACCGCGCCCTTGGCCCCCATCACCGCAATCTCGGCGGTCGGCCATGCATAGTTGAAATCACCCCGCAGGTGTTTGGATGCCATGACGTCATAGGCCCCGCCATAGGCCTTGCGGGTGATGAGCGTCACTTTCGGCACTGTCGCCTCGCCATAGGCGAACAGCAGTTTCGCACCGTGCTTGATCACCCCACCATATTCCTGCCCCGTGCCGGGCAGGAAGCCGGGCACGTCAACAAAGGTCAGAATCGGAATTTCAAACGCATCGCAGAAGCGCACGAAGCGCGCCGCCTTACGCGAGCTGTCGATATCCAGACAGCCCGCCAGCACCATCGGCTGGTTCGCCACCACACCCACCGTGCGCCCCTCAAGGCGGATAAAGCCGGTGATGATGTTCTTGGCAAAATCGGTCTGGATTTCATAGAAATCCCCCTCATCCGCGACCTTCAGGATCAGCTCCTTCATGTCATAGGGCGTGTTGGGGTTGTCCGGGATCAGCGTATCGAGGCTTTCATCAATCCGCGCGGGATTATCGAAAAACGGCCTGACGGGCGGCTTTTCACGGTTGTTGAGCGGCAGGAAATCAATCAGGCGGCGCACTTCGATCAGCGCCTCGACATCATTTTCAAACGCCCCGTCAGCAACCGAGGATTTTTTCGTATGGGTCGAGGCCCCGCCCAGTTCCTCCGCCGTGACGATCTCGTTGGTGACAGTTTTCACCACATCAGGGCCGGTGACGAACATGTAGCTGGAATCGCGCACCATGAAGATGAAGTCGGTCATTGCCGGGCTATAAACCGCCCCGCCCGCGCACGGCCCCATGATGACCGAGATTTGCGGCACAACGCCCGAGGCCATGATATTGCGCTGGAACACATCAGCATAGCCCGCAAGGCTGGCAACGCCTTCCTGAATACGCGCGCCGCCTGAATCGTTCAGGCCGATAACCGGCGCGCCGTTCTGAAGCGCCATATCCATGATATTACAGATCTTCTGCGCATGCGTTTCCGAGAGCGAGCCGCCGAAGACCGTGAAATCCTGACTGAAGACATAGACCAGCCGCCCGTTCACCGTGCCCCAGCCCGTTACCACCCCGTCACCTGAAGGGCGCTCCTGGTCCATGCCGAAATCGGTGCACCGATGCGCCACGAACATGCCGAACTCTTCAAACGAACCTTCATCAAGCAACAGCTCGATGCGTTCGCGGGCGGTCAGTTTGCCCTTGGCGTGCTGCGCATCAATCCGGCGCTGACCGCCGCCCTGGCGCGCCGTCTGGCGACGGGCCTCAAGTTCGTGCAAAATGTCCTTCATGGTGCCCTCCTCGGATTCAGGGTGCAAAATAGGCGTGTGGGGCCGGAAGCGAAAGCAGAAATAAGAAAATTTGCAAACCAATCTGCAAGAGATGCTTGCTAATTGAATAATTGCAAAGCATCGAAGGTTTCGCAGAGCGGCGGCACAGGCTGGCAGGATGCCCTTTTCCCCTGAGCACCGTCAATGTCGCTTCCCGTCTGCGTTGTCACTAACGGATTGCTGCTGCCTTCCGATATTTCCGCCGCCACCTGACGCTCCGGTGGAACGCTCTTTCAGGCGTTCCCGTCATTGCGGAGTAAGGTTCATCTTTCGCAAACGGAACTGAGAGCCCTCTGGACTTCCGCAGCGGGCGAAAATACACTTGTGAAGTTATGAGCAAGCCCCCTGGCCGGTTTCTGGACCGCACTTCGCCCCCGCATATCGCCACGCTGATCCTGATTGCCGGACTTTCAGCCCTGTCGATGAACATCTTTCTGCCGTCACTGCCCAACATGGCGGTGTATTTCGGCGTGGAATACGGGGTGATGCAGCTTTCTGTCTCGCTCTATCTGGGCGTCAGCGCGGTGCTGCAAATCCTGATCGGCCCGTTGTCAGACCGCTATGGCCGGCGCAATGTGCTGCTGGTGGCGATGGGCCTGTTCGTGCTGGCCAGTGTCGGCACGCTGCTGGCCCCGAACGCAGAAGTTTTCCTTGTTTTCCGTATGGGACAGGCCGTCATCGCCACCGCCATGGCGCTCAGCCGGGCGGTGGTGCGCGACATGGTCGATGAGGCGCAGGCGGCCTCGATGCTGGGCTACGTCACCATGGGCATGTCCATCGTGCCGATGTTGGGGCCGGTTGTCGGCGGGGTGGTGGACGAGATTTTCGGCTGGCAGGGCAACTTCGCGCTGCTGCTGCTGGCGGGGATTCTGGTCATGGCGCTGACATGGGCTGATCTGGGCGAAACGGCGGGAACCCGGCCAACCAGCCTGATGGCGCAGATGCGCGATTACCCGGAACTTTTCGCCTCGCCCCGGTTCTGGGGTTATGTGATGTCCTCCAGCTTTGCCTCGGGGGTCTTCTTCGCCTTTCTGGGCGGCGCGCCCTTCGTCGGCACCGAAATCTACGGGCTGAGCCCGACAGCGCTGGGTGGCCTCTTTGCCTTTACGGCACTGGGCTATGCGGCGGGCAACTTCCTGTCCGGCCGCTTTTCGATGCGGATGGGGGTGAACCGGATGATCCTGGTGGGGGCGTTCATCACCCTTGCGGGGCTGGTGCTGCAGGCGGCCGTGCTGGCTGCGGGCGTGGCGACGGCCTTTGTATTCTTTGGCTGCTTCCTGTTTGTCGGCATCGGCAACGGCATGGTGCTGCCCAATGCAACGGCAGGCATGCTGTCGGTGCGCCCGCATCTGGCCGGCACGGCATCGGGGCTGGGCGGGGCGATCATGATCGGCGGGGGCGCGGCGCTTTCGGCGCTGGCGGGCATGCTGCTGGTGCCCGGTTCAGGCGCCTGGCCGCTGGTGCTGATCATGCTGGCAAGCGCCCTCGCCTCGCTTCTGTCGGTTTTCGCGGTCATCCGGCGTGAGCGCAACAGCCGCGGCTGAAAGGGCTTGGCAAACAGGCTTTGCAAAGCTACCCCCGGTGTATTGCAAATGCCGAGGCCGCCATGCCTGTCCAGAAGCTATATGCCGGTTCCAAACTGCGCGAAATCCGCACCCGGCTGCAACTGACCCAGAAGGAATTTGCGGCCCGGATGGGGGTATCGCTGCCCTATCTGAACCAGATGGAGAATAACAACCGCCCCGTTTCAACCGCCGTTGTGCTGGCGCTGGCGCGGGAATTCGGCACGGATGTCACCGAGCTTGCCACCGGTGACAGCGAGCGGATGGTCTCTGACCTGCGCGAGGCGCTGGCGGACCCGGTGTTTCCCAGCCCCGGCCCCAGCATGGCTGACCTGCGGCTTGTTGCCTCCAACGCACCGGGGGTGGCGCGGGCGCTGCTGGCGCTGCATCACGCCTACAGGCAAAGCCATGAGCGGCTGGCCTCGCTGGATGAGGCGCTGGGTCAGGGTGACCGGCCGCAGCGCGCCTCGCCCTGGGAAGAGGTGCGCGACTTCTTCCATTATTGCGACAACTACATTGATGCGGTTGATCGGGCAGCGGAACATTTCGCGCAGGGGCCGGGAAATACCGATGAAAAGATCGCCCGGATGCTGGAGAAGCGCGGGATATCCTTGCACTTTTCGGATAGCAGAATGCTGCGGAACTACGATCAGGCGCGTAAATCTATCACTTTATCAACTTTATCCCCTGTCGAGACCCGGCGCTTCCAGTTGCTCCACCAGATCGCGCTTCTGACCCAGGCTGACCTGCTGGATGCCACGCTTGATCTGGCGCGCTTCCAGTCAGACGAGGCCCGCGCCATCGCCCGGATCGGGCTGGCGAATTATTTTGCCGGGGCGGTGCTTCTGCCCTATCGCGTCTTTCTGGAGGCAGCGCAGCGCTCGCGCCATGATCTGGAGGAACTGGCGGATCGCTTCGGGGCCTCGGTCGAACAGGTCGCGCACCGGCTTTCCACCCTGCAACGGCCCGGGGCGAAGGGCGTGCCGTTCTTCTTTGTCCGCGTCGATCAGGCTGGCACGATCACCAAGCGCCATTCCGCCACGCGGCTGCAATTCGCCCGCTACGGCGGGGCCTGCCCGCTGTGGAATGTGCATCAGGCCTTCGAAACCCCGGGGCGTTTTCTGCGCCAGCTCGCTGAAACACCCGACGGTGTGCGCTACTTCTGCCTTGCGCGCGAGGTCACCAAACCCGGCGGCTCGTTCCGCGCGCCGGTGCAGCGCTATGCGATCGGTCTGGGCTGCGAAATCCGCCATGCCGAGGCGCTGACCTATGCCGATGACATGGACCTGACGCATCCGCAGGCTTTTGTGCCGATCGGCATTTCCTGCCGGATCTGCGCAAGGCCGGATTGCCACCAACGCTCGGTCCCGCCGCTGGAGGCCGCGCTGCGCATCGACCCGGACAAGCGCGGCATGCTGCCCTATGCGATCGTGAATACGCAGGATATCTAGCGGCATTGCGAACGCAAGACGGGGGGCAATGCCCCCGTCTCACACCGCCCTGCGATATGACTTCAGCTTTCCTGACGCAGAATGCCGGCGATCTCATCCTTCAGCGCAAGGCGCTTGCGGCGCAGCTCGGTCTCCGCTTCTTCCGTGATCGGTTCAATCTTGCTTTCGGCGCGATGAACCGCGCGGTTCACCTCGTGGTATTCCTCAGCCAGCCGGGCGAAATGCGGGTGCGAGACCTTCAGCGCGTGCAGCTTCCCGGCATGTTCGGGAAACTCTTCGGCAAGATCATGGGGGGTATGCGACATGGGAGCCTCCTGTTTCTGGGCCCCAAGCTATCGGCGCGCCCCCGCTGCGCCCTTGATCTGGATCACAATCTGAAACCGTGATGCAGAATAACCGGCACAACCAGTTCCTCTTCATCGGTCAGGTGCCGGTCAAGGAAACGGCCAAAGCCGCCCAGCCGGGTTTCCAGCGCCCCGGCGGCATCCGTCGCCGGGCGCTTTTCACTGATAGCGCGCAGCAGGGCGTTGGTGTCGTCGGTCAGGCCCTGCAAATGGGCATCCAGCGCGTGATGATCGGCATCAAGAATCTCAAAGCCGCGCTCCAGCCGCGTTTCGGCGGCAGAAAGTTTCGGAAAATAGTGGTGATCTTCGATCTGATGGTGCCCGTGCAACTGATTGATCAGGAAGCCCGCCAGCTGCGCAGTGCGCCCGGCATGGGCCTGAGCGGCGATATTTCCGTCCAGAAAGGCGCGGGTATCGCCTTGCAACTCAGCCAGAACCTGCCGGAACATCAGATGGCGTTCCAGCCAGAAGCGGGTCAGCCCGTCAAAATTGCTGTGCGCTTGCCAGAGGTCGCGCGGATACTGCTCCAGCAGGACGCGCAGCGCATCGGGCAGCCCCGCGCGGGTTTCCAGATCAAGTGGGTTCATCGTCGCGCCCTCCGCCAGCCAGCCGTGCGGGCCTGTTCTTCGGTGCAGAACCAGCGCTCGCCGCGTGTGGTGTCAATCTGTGTCCGGTCATAATCGCGCTGGCCCGGCAGGTGATAGATACGCCCGTTGGCGGAAATGTTTCCCTTGATGGTGCAATCCCCCGGTGCAGTCTGCGCAGAGGCCTGCGCGACAGCCTGATCCTGTCGCCATTGCGCCGGGGGCACAAGCCCGGCTTCGCCCTGTTCCCACAGCCCCCGCCCCGCCCGCCGGGCGCGGTCTTCCTGCCCGGTATAGGCGTGCGAATACCGGCGATAGGCCACCGCAGCCCCCGCTTCCACCATGGCCGCGCCCAGATCCTGACCGCCCGCGCTGCAGGCGGCCACCAGCCTGCCATAGCGGTCGCGCTCAACCCCGGTGCAGCTGAGCGCCGCGCCGCCGATCATCTGCACCAGCGCATCGCGGGCCCATTCACCGCAGGGCCAGTCCCCCGCCGGTGCCGCGCAGGTCTGCCGCATCTCGGGCGCATCAATGCCGTGCAGCCGCACCCGCTCACCGCCGACATCCAGCGTGTCACCGTCGATCACCCGTGCCTGCCCGGCCAGCACCATCCCCGCCGCGGAGGGATGCGCCATAGGCTGCGCCGCCGGAATCACCAGCGCCACCATAAGAACCAAGAAAGAACGAAGTGTTAACATGCCCCCGATCTAGGCCGGGGCACGGTGGGGATCAATGCAAACCCTGCGAAAGAGTTAACGCTGGGCGATTTTCCACTGAGGGTGCGTCCATGGCACCACATTCGCGCGGGGCAGCGGCTGACGGCACAAGATATGGTCGGCGATCTTTTCGCCGGTCATGATCGTGGGCGCATTCAGATTGCCGTTGGTGATGCGCGGAAAGACCGAGCTGTCAGCCACCCGCAGCCCCTTCACGCCGATTACCCGCCCCTCGGCATCCACCACCGCCATCGGGTCATCGCGCCGCCCCATCCGCGCCGTGCCGCAGGGATGATAGGCGCTCTCAACATGCGCACGGATGAAATCATCCAGCGCGGCATCGTCCTGCACCGCCGGGCCCGGCTGAATCTCATGCTTGACATAGGGCGCCATAGCCGGTCGCGCCATGATCTCGCGGGTGAGGCGGATGCAGGTGCGGAATTCGGCCCAGTCATCCGGGTGGCTCATGTAGTTGAAGCGGATTTCCGGCGCATCCTCGGCCCGGCCGGAGCGCAGCCGCACCGTGCCCCGGCTCTTCGAGCGCATCGGGCCGACATGAGTCTGAAAACCATGACCCTCGGCGGCGGCGGTGCCATCATAGCGCACGGCAATGGGCAGAAAATGGAACTGGATATCGGGATAGGCCTTGCCCGCGCCGGAGCGGATAAAGCCCGCAGCCTCAAACTGGTTGGAGGCGCCGGGGCCGGTGCCCGCGAACAGCCATTGCGCGCCCACCCATGCCTTTCCCCAGATATTCCAGTATTTGTAAAGGGTTATCGGCTGGCTGGCGGCGAATTGCAGATACAGCTCCAGATGATCCTGCAGGTTGGCACCCACGCCGGGGCGGTCGGCGACCACCGCGATCCCATGCTCAGACAGATGTTCGGCAGGGCCGATGCCCGACAGCATCAACAGCTTGGGCGTGTTGATCGACGAGGCCGCCAGCACCACCTCGCGCCGCGCCGTCACGCGCCGCCCGTCTGCCAGCTCCACGCCCTCCGCGCGCCCCTCACGCAGGATCACCTTTGCTGCCAGTCCGCGCACCAGTTTGCAGCGCCCGGTGCGCAGCGCCGGTTTCAGATAGGCCTTGGCCGCCGACCAGCGCGTCCCGCGCCAGATCGTGGCCTCCATCGCGCCGAAGCCTTCCTGCTGCTCGCCGTTGTAATCGGCGGTCACCGGATAGCCCGCCTGTGCCCCGGCCTGAATGAAGGCGTTGAACAGGGGGTTCTGGCGGTTGCCGCGCGTGACATGCACCGGCCCCTTGGTGCCGCGCCAGCTGGCCTCGGCGCCCATGTCGCCCTCGGCGTGCCAGTTCTCCATCCGTTTGAAATAGGGCAGCACATCGGCATAGGCCCAGCCCTGCGCGCCCTGCTCTTCCCAATGGTCGAAATCGCAGGCATGACCCCGCACATAGACCATCCCGTTGATGGAGGAAGACCCGCCCACCACCTTGCCGCGCGGCGTGGCCAGCACCCGCCCGCCCAGATAAGGCTCAGGTTCGGTTTTCAGGCCCCAGTCATAGCGTGACATGTTCATCGGGTATGACAGCGCGCCGGGCATCTGGATGAACGGCCCGGCGTCAGAGCCGCCGAATTCGACCACCAGCACCGAATGCCCGGCCTCGGCCAGCCGGTAGGCCACTGCCGAACCGCCAGACCCCGCGCCGATGATCACAAAATCCGCTTCCATCACTGTCTCCGAAACGGCCCCCTCAGTAAGGCGCGTCAACCGGGCCCATGCCCACATAGACCGACTTGATCTGCGTATAATGCTCGACCGCCGCCTTGGAATTCTCACGCCCCACGCCGGACATCTTTGAGCCGCCGAAGGGGGCCTCGACCGGGGCGAGGTTATAGGCGTTGATCCAGCAGGTTCCGGCCTCCAACTGGCCGACAACCCGGTGTGCGCGGGTCAGATCGCGGGTGAAAACGCCCGCTGACAGGCCGAACTCGGTGTCATTGGCTCGCGCGATCACCTCTTCCTCGGTGTCGAAATCCAGCACCGCCATCACCGGGCCAAAGATTTCCTCGCGCGCGATGGTCATGGCGTCGGTCACATCGGCGAAGACGGTGGGCTGCACATAGCAGCCCGGCCCGTTGAGGCGCGCACCACCGGTGACCAGTCGTGCCCCTTCGCTCTGCCCGGCCTCGATAAAGAACAGCACCTTTTCCATCTGCGCGGCATTGACCAGAGGGCCCATCTGCGTGGCCTCATCCATCGGATCGCCCAGCACAATCGCCTCGGTCCGCACCTTCAGCCGTTCCAGAAACCGCTCCTTGATGGCGCGCTGCACGAACACCCGTGTGCCGTTCGAGCAGACCTGCCCGGCGGAATAGAAATTGCCCAGCATCGCGCCGCCAATGGCATCTTCCAGATCGGCGTCATCAAAGATGATCAGGGGGGATTTGCCGCCCAGCTCCATCGTGACATTGCGCACGCCCTCGGCCGCAGCGGCATAGACCTTGCGGCCCGTCGGCACCGACCCGGTGAGCGAGACCTTGGCCACACGCGGATCGGTCACCAGCGCGGCACCGACCGTCCCGCGCCCCTGCACCACATTGTAAAGCCCGGCAGGCAACCCGGCCTCGTGCAGGATCTCGGCCACTTTCAGCGCGCAGAGCGGCGTCACTTCGGAGGGTTTGAAAACCATCGCATTGCCAAAGGCCAGCGCGGGTGCGGCTTTCCAGCAGGCGATCTGGGTGGGGTAATTCCACGCGCCGATACCGACGCAAACGCCCAGCGGCTCACGGATCGTATAGACGAAATCGCGGCCCAGCGGGATGGATTCGCCCGTCACCGTGGCCGCCATGCCGCCGAAATACTCCAGCGCATCGGCGCCCGATGTCGCATCGGCCACCAGCGTTTCCTGCAAGGGCTTGCCGGTATCCAGCGTCTCCAGCACCGACAATTCGCGGTTGCGCTCACGGATGATCGCGGCGGCGCGCTGCAGGATGCGCCCGCGCTCAACGGGCATCAGCCGCGCCCAGTCGCGCTGCGCGCGCCGGGCTGAGGCCAGCGCGCGGTCGATGATGTCAGGCGTGGCCTCATGCAAACGGGCGATGGTTTCGCCGCTTGCCGCATAGACCACGTCGATCGGCGCACCTGCGTTGTCTTCGACATAGGCGCCGTCGATGAAATGGCTGGCCGTTGGTTGTGCCTTCATGCCCGCGCCCCCTTGTTCAGCGCCAGCGCCAGATATTCCTCCACCCGCCGGGCCGCCGCCGTGCCATCGGGGGTATCGCGGCCCAGAACGGCATGCAGATAGGCCCCGTCGATCATTGCCGCGATGGAATGGGCGACATTGTCCGCTTCATCGCCCAAAAGCGGGCGCAGCGCGTGGCGCAGGTTCGATACGATACGGCACTGATACACCGCCAGCAGCCTGCGCGCATGCGGCTGCGACTGGGCGAGAACGTAGAAGTTCAGCCAGGCCGAAATCACCTCACGCCGGAAGCTGCCGGGCGAGAAGGAGGCGCGGATCACGGCCAGCGCGCGGCCCTCAGGGCCATTGGCGGCAGCCAGCGCACCGCGTACCTCGGCACCATAAAGCGTCATCACATGGCGCATGGCGGCCAGAAACATCGCCTCTTTCGATCCGAAGTAATGATGCGCCAGCGCCGAGGACATGCCCGCGCGCTTGGCGATGCGGCTGACCGTCACTTCCAGCGTGCCGACATGGCCGATCTCGGCAATTGTTGCCTTGATCAGCGCCGAGCGTCGTATAGGTTCCATTCCAAGCTTGGGCATTCTTCTGTCCCGTCTGCCGTGTCTGAAAGGGCAGGACAGGCCCGCCAAACCGTAAAATATCAAGAAAAACCTTGTCACCGAGCTAACCGATTGTTTATTGACTCGTCAATCAACAAAAACACCAACCAGCAGGAGAACGCCATGCGCCGCCTTTCCGCCCTTGCCGCAACCACCGCCCTGACCCTCGCCGCCGCGCCCGCCTTTGCCAATTGTGACAGCGTGCGCTTCTCCGATGTGGGCTGGACCGACATTACCGCCACCACCGCCGTCGCCACCACGGTGCTGGATGCGCTGGGATATCAGACCGAGGTGCTGCTGCTGTCGGTGCCGGTGACCTATACCTCGATGGCCAACGGCGATATCGACGTGTTCCTTGGCAACTGGATGCCCACGATGGAGGCCGATATCGCGCCCTACCGTGAGGCAGGCACCGTCGATACCGTGCGCCGCAATCTGGCGGGGGCGAAATACACGCTGGCCGCCAATGCCGCTGCCGCCGGGCTGGGAATTGCCGATTTCGCTGATATCGACGCGCATCGTGACGCGCTTCAGGGCCGCATCTATGGCATCGAGCCGGGCAATGACGGCAACCGCCTGATCCTTGACATGATCGAGGCCGACGCCTTTGGCCTGTCGGGCTTTGAGGTTGTCGAAAGCTCGGAACAGGGGATGCTGGCGCAGGTGCAGCGCTCTGAGCGGCGTGACGAACCGATGATCTTTCTGGGGTGGGAACCGCACCCGATGAACGCCAATTTCGACATGACCTATCTTGCCGGTGGCGATGACTGGTTCGGCCCCGATTTCGGCGGCGCCGAGGTTTACACCAACACCCGCGCGGGCTTTGTCGGGGAATGCCCGAATGTCGGCCAGTTCCTTGAAAACCTCGAATTCACGCTGGCGCTGGAAAACGAGATCATGGGCACCATCCTTGATGACGGGACCGAGCCGGGCGAGGCCGCGCGCGCCTGGCTGGCCGCCAATCCCGATGTGCTGGGCCCCTGGCTGGAAGGGGTGACCACCCGCGACGGCGGCGATGCGATGGAAGCAGTCACGGCGGCGCTGAACTGATGCGCGGTCTGCGTATTGCAGCGGCAGCCGCCGCGCTGGCCAGCCTTCTGGCGGGCGCTGGCATGGCCGACATCCCCAGTCAGGACGGGTGGCGCGATGCGCGCCAGCAGGTCACGCTGCCTTCCGGCATCACGCTGAGCTATGTGCAGATGGATCAGGGGCCGGGCCGGCCTCTGGTTCTGGTCCATGGCTATTCCGACAACAGCCGCGCTTGGTCGCTGCTGGCGCCGCATCTGGGTGAGCGGCCGATCTATGCGGTCGATCTGCGCGGGCATGGCGGCTCGGACGCGCCCGCATGCTGCTATGGGCTTGATTCGCTCTCAGATGACCTGATCGGCTTTATCGAGACGCTGGAACTGGGCAGCGTCGATCTGGTCGGCCATTCGCTGGGTTCGATGACTGCCGCTGTCACCGCCGCTCTGCGCCCTGATCTGGTCAACCGGCTGGTGCTGATCTCAACGGCGCTGAACCTGCCGCAACCGGCGGCGGAATGGCTCTGGGAAAACCTGCCCGCCCTGCCCGACCCAATCGACCCTGACAGCCAGTTCATGCTGGACTGGTATTGGAACCCCAACCCGGTTGACCCCGATTTCATCGATCGCGAACGGGCTGAATCAGCCGCGATGCCGCGTCAGGCGTGGCTGGGGGTGCTGACCGGGCTGACCCTTGCCGACTGGCGCGGCCTTGCCCCGCGTATCGAGGCGCCGGTACTGGTTCTGTGGGGTGATCAGGACGGCTTTTTCGGTGTCGACGATCAGGAAGCACTACGCGCCGCCCTGCCTGAGGCCGGTTTCGTCAGCTATGAGGGCTATGGCCACAACATGTTCTGGGAAATGCCCGAAACCGTGGGCGCGGCCCTGACCGATTTTCTGGCGCCCTGAGGCGCCGGGAAGAAACATCAGAACGGATATCAGCATATGGATCTGGTTCAGCTGATCCTTGACGCCAAGATCCCGGTGGGGCGCTCGGTCGCCAGCGGGTTTACCTGGCTTCAGGACAATTTCGTGGGCTTCTTCGATGCGGTCGAATATGGGCTGCGGCAAAGCATCGGTACGCTTTCCGCGGTGCTGACCACGCCCCATCCGTTGATCATCATCGCCGTGTTCGCCGCCCTCACCTATCTGCTGCAGCGCCGCCTTCTGCCGGTGGCGATTGTCGTGGTCTGTGCGCTTTTCGCCCTCAATCAGGGCTACTGGGGCCTGACGATGCAGACGCTGACACTGGTGCTTGGCTCCTGCGTCATCTGCATGGGAATCGGGGTGCCTTTGGGCATCTATTCGGCGCATCACCCGCGTTTCTACCGCGCGCTGACCCCGGTGCTGGACCTGATGCAGACGCTGCCCACCTTTGTCTACCTCATCCCGGTGCTGGTGCTTTTCGGACTGGGGATGGTGCCGGGGCTGGTGGCGACGGTGATCTTTGCGATGCCCGCCGCGATCCGGCTGACGGAACTGGGCATCCGCTCTACCCCCACCGCGCTGTCCGAGGCCGCGACGGCCTTTGGCGCGACCAACATGCAGCGCATCTTCAAGGTGGAGCTGCCCTGGGCCTTCCCGCAGATCATGGCGGGGCTGAACCAGACGATCATGCTGTCGCTGTCGATGGTGGTCATCGCCGGGCTGGTGGGGGCGCCGGGGCTGGGCGTGCCGGTGGTGCGCGCGCTCAACTCGGTCAATGCGGCGCTGGGGTTTGAATCGGGCGCGGTGATCGTGGCGGTGGCGATCATGCTGGACCGGATGTTGCGGGTGGAGCGCAAGGCATGAACGAGCAGAAAGAAACCCCGAAACAACCCGCGGTCTCATTCCGCAATGTGTCGATTGTCTTTGGTGACAACCCGTGGAAGGCCATCCCGCTGATGGAAACCGGGCAGAGCCGGGCCGATATCCAGAAGCAAACCGGCCAGATTCTGGGCGTGCATGATTGCACACTGGACGTGGCCGAGGGTGAGATACTGGTGCTGATGGGGCTGTCCGGTTCCGGCAAATCCACGCTTCTGCGCGCCGTCAACGGCCTGAACCCCATCGTGCAGGGCGAGGTGGAGGTTCATGATGGCGACTGGCACTGCACGCTGAGCGATGCCAGCCGCGATGAGCTGCGCCACCTTCGCCGGGAATGCGTGGCGATGGTGTTCCAGCAATTCGGCCTGCTGCCCTGGCGCTCGGTGCGCGAGAATGTCGGGCTGGGGCTGGAACTGGCGGGTATGGGGCGGCGCGCGCGGCGCGAGCGCATCAACGAGCAGCTTGAACTGGTAGGGCTGACTCAGTGGGCTGACCGCCGCGTGGCTGAGCTTTCAGGCGGTATGCAGCAGCGCGTGGGGCTGGCGCGTGCCTTCGCCACCCGCGCGCCGATCCTGCTGATGGATGAGCCGTTCTCGGCGCTTGACCCGTTGATCCGCACCCGGTTGCAGGACGAACTTCTGGACCTGCAACAACGCCTGCAACGCACGATCATCTTCGTCAGCCACGATCTGGACGAGGCGTTCAAACTGGGCAACCGCATCGCCATCCTGGAGGGGGGGCGGATCATCCAGTGCGGCACCCCGTCCGAGATTTACACCAACCCGGCCAATGATTACGTCGCCGATTTCGTGGCGCATATGAACCCGCTGGGGGTACTGCGCGCCGCAGATGCCGCCGTGCCACCGCCGCGCCCCGCCCCCGCCGGACTGACCCTGCCCGCCGACACGCCGCTGCGTCTGGCGATGGAGACGCTGGTGAAGGCGAAAGGGCCGGTGCTGCTGACCGAGGGCGGTCGGGTGACCGGCATGCTGACCGAGTCCAGCGCGATACGGGCGCTGGTTGCCCCGCGCGGCAGCGACACGCCGCAGTCGCATGGTTGACGGAGCGGGGCTGTCGGGCGGGCAGTTCTGCACCAGTCAGCCCGGCCGCGCCGCGATCATCACCCAGTAAAGCATGCCGTCACCGCCACGGGCAACGCCCAGCCCCACCTCCTGCATGCCCGGCGACAGGATGTTGTCGCGGTGCCCGGGTGAACCCATCCAGGCCGCCACCACCGCCGCCGCACTTTCAAGGCCCGCCGCCAGATTTTCACCCGCCAGCGCCGCCCGATATCCCGCGCGCCACAGCCTTGTGCGAAGCCCGGTGCCCAGAATCCCGCGATGGCTGATCTGTCCGCGCCGGGCCAGCGCGCAGGCATGGCCCTGCGCCGCGCTTTCCAGCCGGTCCGAACGCGCCCAGCCCGCTAGCCCAGCGCGCGCGCGCTCTGCGCTCAGGCCCGCCTGCGCCTCAGCGCGCAGGGCCGGGGCATTGGCCGGAACCGTGCAGGCCGGTGCCTGCGTTGCACCTGCCACCAACAGCACCGCAATCAGCATCGACCGCAACCGCACCCGCTTCCCCCCTCTGAACCGCTGCCCGCAGACCTCTGGCCTCAGACTTCTGGGGGACGTGCCTTCAGCGCCCGCCCCTCGGCCCGCGCCATCGCCTGTTCGCGCAACGCGATGAAGATTACCGCGCCCACGATCACCCCGCCACCCATGATGACATACAGGTCCACCGGCTCGGCGAAGAACAGCGCGCCCAGCGCAACCGCCCAGACCAGTTGCAGCGCCGTCACCGGCTGGGTGACCGAGATCGGCGCCGATGCAAAGGCCATCGTCATCGCGTAATGCCCGGCCGTGGCAAAGCAGGCGACCATCGCCAGCCATGCCACCTCGGCCCAGGTGACGGGCACCCAGACGACGAAGGCAAAGGGCGCCAGGCCCAGCGTGACGAAAATAGACAGCATCCCCACCACCACCGAGGGCGGCACCACCCCAGTCATGCGTTTGGCGATCAGATAGCTGCCGGAAAAGAACACCGCATTGAGCACCATCGCCAGATGCCCCGGCGAAACCTCGCGCAGGCCGGGGCGCAGGATGATCAGCGCCCCCAGAATGGCCGCCGCGATGGCCGCGATCCGGCGCAGGCGCAGCCGCTCCCCCAGAAACAGCGCGGCCCCCAGCGCAATACCGACCGGCGTCAGGTAGCCCATGGCAGTCACCTCGGCCAGCGGGATGCGGGTCATGGCGTAGAACCACAGCATCACGCCAAAGGCATGAAACAGGCCGCGCACCCCGAACAGGCCCCAGTCCCTTGGCGCAAGGTGCATCTGGCGGAAGGCAGGCACCACCGGCAGCAGAAAGACCAGCCCCAGCAGGTAGCGCAGAAAGGCCGATTGCGGGGCCGGCATCGCATTCCCCATAGATTTGACCGCTGCGGTGACCGCCACAAAGCAGAGCCCCGCCAGAATCATCCACAACACCCCGAGAACGGGGCGAGCAGGCGCAACCTCAAAAGTATTTAACGCGTTCATAATCAGAAAGAAGACCCCGGATTGCCGCCGATTGCAAGCGGTTGCGGCATTTGGCGGGTGGGAAGCAGGGCCGGAATGCCAGCAACTGGCCCTTGGCAGAAGGGCTTGACGGGCACGCACCGCATCCGTTCAACTGCACGCCGCACACCCATGCCGCGCAACCAGAAGGAAAACCCCATGTCCGGCACCGAGGCCCCGCTGCACTACACCCCCCTGCCCCTGCCTGACCGCGTGCAGCTTGCCCCGGATGCCGCGCTTGAGGCAGCACAAAGCCATCTGGCCTATATGCGCAAACGCCATTCGGTGCGTGATTTCACCACTGATCCGGTGCCGCAGGCGGTGATCGAGGCCTGTATCGCAGCCGCCGGAAGCGCCCCCTCAGGCGCCAACCATCAGCCCTGGCATTTTGTGGCCATCGCTGACCCGGCCATGAAGGCGCGCATCCGCGCGGCGGCTGAGGCCGAGGAAACCGAGTTTTACGCGGGCGGCGCAGGCGCGGAATGGTTGCGCGCGCTCGAACCCATCGGCACCGGCGCCGACAAGCCGCATCTGACCACCGCGCCATGGCTGATCGTGGTCTTTGCCCAGCGCCACGGCCTGACGTCTGAGGGTGAGCGGTTCAAGCATTACTATGTGCCCGAAAGCGTCGGCATCGCCACCGGCTTCCTGATTTCGGCGCTGCACCATGCCGGGCTGGTCTGCCTGACGCATACGCCCAACCCGATGAAATTCCTCAATACCCTGTGCAACCGCCCCGCGCATGAAAAGCCCGTCATGATCCTGCCCGTGGGCTACCCCGCCCCGGACGCCGTGGTGCCCGCCATCGCCAAGCGCAAGAAGCCGCTGGGCGAGATCATGAGCGTTTTCTGACGTTCAGAGCGGGAAGAAGAACGGGATGACCACGGCCGCCGTCAGCGCCATCAGCACATTGAGCGGCACACCGATGCGCAGGAAATCGGTGAATCGATAGCCGCCGGGGCCATAGACCAGCGTGTTGGTCTGATAGCCGATCGGTGTTGCGAACGAGGCCGAGGCCGCCAGCATCACCGCCACCACCAGCGGGCGCGGATCAACCCCCAGCGACTGCGCCAGACCGATGGCGATGGGCGTCAGGATCACCGCGACCGCGTTATTGGTCACCACCTCGGTCAGGAACGAGGTCAGGGAATAGATCGCCAGCAACACCAGCCAGGGCGCCATTCCTACCATCAGCGGGCTCACCTGCGCCACGATCATCGACACCGCGCCCGAAGCCTCAAGCCCCGCCCCCACCACCAGCATGCCAAAGATCAGCGCCAGCAACCGGCCATCGACAAAGCCAAAGGCCTCATCGGCATCAATGCAGCGCGTGACCAGCACCACGGCCACCCCAAGGAACGCCAGAATGTGGATCGGCGCCAGATTGAGCGCCGACAGCCCCACCACCGCCGCCAGCACACCGATGACGATGGGCGCGTGGCCCCGCCGGTAGGCGCGTTCCGAAGGGGCGCCGATCTCGATCATGTCCATGTCGGTGGCCAGACGCCGGATATCCTCCATCGCGCCTTCCAGCAGCAGCGTGTCGCCCACCTGCACCACCAGATCATCCAGCTGCCGCCCGATGTTGTGGTTCCGGCGATGCACCGCCAGCGGATAGACCCCGTAGCGCCGCCGCAAGCGCAACTGCCCAAGCGAGCGCCCGACCATCTTGCAACCCGGCGAAATCAGCACCTCCACCGTGGTGGTGCGCACGCTTGAAAGCTGGTCAACCAGCCGCACCTCAGGGTTGGCCTGCAGGCCCAGAATTTCGGACATCTGGGTACGCAGTACCACCCGGTCACCGGCCTGCAGCGCAACCTCGGCCAGCCCGCGCCTGAGCGAGGCATCGCCGCGCAGCACGTCGATCACGCGCGCCCCCTCGCGCTTGAACATGTCGATCTCGGCGATCTGCTTGCCGATCAGCGCCGAACCTTCGGGCAGTGCCACCTCGGTGAAGAACTTCATCGGCGCCCGGTCCGCCAGCAGCGCGGTCATCGAATCGCGCTCAGGCAGCAGATGGCGGGCAAAAAGCGCCAGATAGGCCACCCCCACAAACGCCATCACCACACCGACGCCCGAGATTTCAAAAATCCCGAACGGCTCCATGCCGCCGCGCTGCGCCACCCCGTCGACCAACAGGTTGGTCGAGGTGCCGACAAGCGTGATGGTGCCGCCAAAAATGGCAAAATAGCTCAGCGGGATCAGCAGCTTGGAGGGTGAAACACCCAGCGACTTGGCCAGTTGCATGAAGATCGGAATCATCACCACCACAATCGGCGTGTTGTTCACGAAAGCCGAAAGGCCCAGTACCGTGAAGGTAAGCGCCGCAAGCGTCGCCAGCGGGCGCCGCGTGGCGTGGCGCGCGGCGAATTGCGAGATGCCGTCCAGCGCCCCGGTGCGCACCAGCCCGCCGACGACAATGAACAGCGCCGCAATGGTCCAGGGGGCAGGGTTGGCAAAGACCGCCATCGCCGAATCATAGGGCACGATGCCCAACACCAGCATCAGCGCCGCGCCCATCAGCGCCACAACCTCCACCGGGAAGGTTTCGCGCATGAACATCGTAAACATGCCTGCCACGATCAGGATCGCCGCAAACGCCTGCGCCCCCGGCCAGAGTTCAAATCCGAGCATCGATCACCTCTGTCTGTGCCAGCGCGCGCCGCGGCTGCACCAGGAACAATCCGACAAAAAGCGCCGCAAGCGCGGCCCATACCGATACCGAATACCGTTCCCCCAGCAACAGCATGGCCCAGACCACCCCGCTGCCGGTCACAACATAGGCCACCTGCGCGCCGAAAACCGCCCCGGCATGGCGCAGAAGGGCGATGTAGCCCACAAAGGCCCCCATCGACAAAAGCCCGGCGGCAATCACGGCCATCTCGCCGCGCCCGATACCCGCCAGCGGTGAGCGCAGACCACCGAACACTCCGGCCAGCGGCAGCAGGAACAGAACCGCCACCACCGACCCCGCCCAGAGCACCTGAACCGGGTTGGCCCCGCGCGCCGGTGATGAGGCCACATACATTCCCTCGAACGCATAGAACAGCGGCGCCAGCGCGCCCACCAGCACCCAGACCCAAAGGCCCGGCGCGGGCAGGCTGTCCGCCCCGGGCGCGATCAGCAGCACGATGGCCAGCGCACCCAGCATCACGCCCGCCAGACGCACGGCACTGAACCCCTCAGCCCGGACCACCAGCGCCAGCGGCAAGGAAAAGACCGGCACCAACGAGATCACGATCGACATGATCCCGGCGGGCAGATGCGTGGTGCCGGTGAACGAGGCCCATTGCGGCAGCGCGATCCCCAGCAGGCCCACCACCGCGTAAAGCCGCAACGAGGCCGGATCAAGCGGCAGGCGGCGCAACTGCCCGCGCAGGCCAAGGTAGGAGCCAAGCACAAGAATGCTCAGGCTGCCTGACCACAGCGCAACACCCAGCGCCCCATGCCCGGCAAGGGTCGCGGTCTTGACCAGAGGTGTCGTGATCCCCCAGGCGCCGCCAATGGCCAGCAAGGCCAGATAGGGCAGCGCCGCGCGCATCACGCCTGCGGCCCGATCGGCTGCAGGCGCCCGCCCACGCGCACCGGGGTCACGCTCAGCGCCTTGCCGGTCTTGTCATCGGTCTGCACGAACACCCCGCTCAGCGTGGCCTCGCCCACCGCCGGCTCAAACCGTTTTGAGGGCATGCCAGTGATGAAACGGCGCAGGGGTTCATCCTTCTGCATGCCGATCACGCTGTCATAATCGCCGCACATCCCGGCATCCGTCTGATAGGCGGTGCCGCCGGGCAGGATCATCGTATCGGCCGTGGGTACATGGGTATGCGTGCCCACCACAAGGCTCGCGCGCCCGTCGCACCAGTGGCCGATGGCCATTTTCTCGGATGTCGCCTCGCAATGCACATCCACCAGCACGGCCTGCGCGCGCGCGCCCAGCGGATGGGCGCGCAACACCGGCTCAATGGCCGAAAACGGGTCATCGAAGGGGCGTTTCATGAACACCTGCCCCAGCACCTGCGCCACCAGCACCCGCCGCCCGTCTGCCAGATTGAACAGCCGCGCGCCCTGCCCCGGCGCAACCTTGGAAAAGTTGATCGGGCGCAGCAGGCGCTGTTCCTTGTCAATATGCGAGATCATCGCCTTCTGATCAAAGGCATGATCCCCCAGCGTCACGCAATCCGCGCCCGCCTCGAACAGGTCCTTCGCATGGTCCGGCGAAAGCCCCGCACCCGAGGTCGCGTTTTCGCCGTTGATCACCACGAAATCGAGGCCCCAGTCGCGCCTGAGCGCGGCCAGCCGCTCGGCTACCGCCTTGCGGCCTGACCGGCCCATTACATCACCCAGAAAAAGAATCCGCATGGCGCAGACTTACGGCGCAATTGGCGGCGAGGAAAGGGCCTTGGCGCCGCAGGCCCTCGACAATGTTTGCCGGTTTTCCGGCACCTGCCCTGCCCGCCGCTTCATCTTGCCAAAAATACGCTGGGGGGAGCCGAAGGCGGGGGGCAAAGCCCCCCTTCCCCGCTCAGCGCAGATCGGGCGGGGCGGCCTCGGCGGCCAGCGCAGCCACCAGCGCCTCAAGCGCCACGGTTTCCGTGCGGTTTTCGCCCAGACGGCGCACCGACACCGTGCGCTCGGCCACTTCGCGCGCGCCCAGCGCCAGAATCACCGGCACCTTGGCCAGCGAATGCTCGCGGACCTTGTAGTTGATCTTCTCATTGCGCAGATCGCCCTCGGCGCGGATACCGGCGGCACGCAGCGCCGTCACCACTTCATGCACGAAATCATCGGCATCCGACACGATCGAGGCCACCACCACCTGACGGGGGGCCAGCCACAGCGGCAGCTTGCCTGCATAGTTTTCGATCAGCATACCGATGAAGCGCTCGAACGAGCCCAGCACCGCGCGATGCAGCATGATAGGGCGATGTTTCGCGCCGTCAGCGCCAATATAGCTGGCGTCCAGCCGCTCGGGCAGGTTGGGGTCCACCTGCAGGGTGCCGCATTGCCAGTCGCGGCCAATCGCATCGGTGAGCACAAATTCCAGCTTGGGGCCGTAGAATGCGCCCTCGCCCTCGAATATCTCATAGCTATAACCTGCCGCCTTTACGGCGCTGGCCAGCGCGGCCTCGGCGTAGTCCCAGCTTTCCTCGGTGCCGATGCGTTTTTCGGGGCGCGTCGACAGTTTGATTCGCCATTTCGTGAAGCCCAGATCGTCATAGATGCGCGACAGCAGGTTGATGAACTTGCGCGATTCCGCTTCGATCTGCTCTTCGGTGCAGAAAATATGCGCGTCATCCTGCGTGAAGCCGCGCACCCGCATGATGCCGTGCAACGCGCCCGAAGGCTCATAGCGGTTGCAGCTGCCGAATTCCGCCAGCCGCAACGGCAGGTCACGGTAGCTTTTCAGCCCGACATTGAAGATCTGCACATGGCAGGGGCAGTTCATCGGCTTGAGCGCGTTCACCGTCTTTTCGCGCGCATGGTCTTCCTCGACCTCGACGATGAACATATTCTCCTGATAATTCTCCCAATGCCCTGATTTTTCCCACAAAACCCGGTTAACAACCTGCGGGGTATTCACCTCGTCATAGCCATCGCGGCGCTGCTGGCGGCGCATGTAATCCTGCAGCGTCGTATAGATCGTCCAGCCGGCGGGATGCCAGAACACCTGCCCGGGGGCCTCTTCCTGAAAATGGAACAGGTCCATTTCGCGGCCAAGGCGGCGGTGGTCGCGCTTGGCAGCCTCTTCCAGCATGGTCAGATGGGCCTTCAGATCATCGCGGTTCTTGAAGGCAAGGCCGTAGATCCGTTGCAGCATGGGCCGGTTGCTGTCGCCGCGCCAATAGGCACCGGCCACCGACATCAGCTTGAAGGCATCGGCGGGCACCTGGCCCGTATGTTGCAGATGCGGGCCGCGGCACAGGTCCTGCCAGTGCCCGTGCCAGTACATCCGCAGCGGCTGGTCACCGGGAATACCCTCAATCAGCTCGATCTTATAGTTTTCGCCGGATTGTTGGTAATGTGCAATCGCGCGCGCACGGTCCCAGACCTCGGTTTTCACCGGGTCGCGCAGATTGATGATTTCCCTCATCTTTTTTTCGATGATGCCAAGGTCTTCGGGTGTGAAGGGTTCAGCGCGGTCGAAATCGTAATACCAGCCGTCCTTGATCACCGGGCCGATCGTGACCTTCACCTCAGGCCAGATCTCCTGCACGGCGCGGGCCATGATATGCGCAAGGTCATGGCGGATCAGTTCCAGCGCCTGCGCATCATCATTCATGGTGTGAATGGCGATGGCTGCATCACGCCCGATGGGCCATTGCAGGTCCCAGTGCTGGCCGTCGATGCTGGCGGAGATCGCCTTCTTGCCCAGCGAGGTTGAAAGGGCGCTCGCCACCTCGGCGGGTGTCACGCCCGCGTTGAACGCACGTTTATTGCCATCGGGGAATGTCAGGGAAATCTGGCTCATAGGCCTCTCCTCGTCGTTTTGGCGCCCACGGAACGCCCGGTTGCGGGTATGTCGGCGCTTCTTCTGCGCGTGGGCGGCGGGCGTGTCAAGCGGCTGCGGGGCGTGACGCGGGTGGCGCGGGCTGCTATCCCTGCCGCAAAAGGAAGGAAGCACCATGAGCGCAGCACAGCACCTGATCACGCCGCATGGCCGGACCATCGCCTATCACCAGAGCGCGGGCAAAGGCCCCGGCGTGGTGTTTCTGGGCGGTTTCAAGTCAGACATGGGCGGCACCAAGGCAGTCTTCCTGCAGGACTGGGCCGAACAGCGCGGCCGAGCCTTTCTGCGCTTCGATTACTCGGGCCATGGCGAAAGCAGCGGTGATTTTCTGGACGGCTGCATCGGCGACTGGGCCGGGGATGCCATGAGTGCGATCAGCACCCTGACCAAGGGGCCGCAGGTGCTCGTCGGCTCCAGCATGGGGGGCTGGATATCCCTTCTGGTAGCCCGCGCCCTGCCTGAGCGGGTGGCGGCGCTGGTGGGCATTGCCGCCGCGCCCGACTTCACCGAAGACAGCATGTGGGGCAGCTTTGACGCGGCGCAGCAGGCGGCGTTGCTGCGCGACGGTCAGGTTGCGCTGCCGTCGGACTATGCGGATGAGCCCTATATCATCACCCGCCGCCTGATCGAGGACGGGCGCGACCAGCTGGTGCTGCGCGCGCCCCTCAACCTGCCCTTCCCGGTGCGGCTGCTTCAGGGATCAGAGGATACCGATGTGCCGGTCGCAGTTGCGCTGCGTCTGTTTGACCACGCCACCAGCCCCGATCTGCGCCTGACGCTGGCCAAGGGCGCCGATCACCGCTTTTCCGACCCTGAATGCCTGAGCCTGCTGGCCCAAACCCTTGATGCGCTGGTGCTGTAAGGCGCCGCTAAACCAGCACACCCTCGGGCGAGATGCGGGTCTTACCGCCCAGCCAGGGATGCAGCGCCTTGGGCAGATCAACCGAGCCATCTTCCTGCTGCCCGTTCTCCAGCACCGCAATCAGCGTGCGCCCCACGGCCAGCCCGGAGCCGTTCAGCGTGGCGACAAACTCAGGCTTGCCGCCGCCAGGCCGGTAGCGCGCATTCATCCGCCGCGCCTGAAAGGTGCCGCAGGTGGAGCATGAGCTGATCTCGCGATATTTGCCCTGCCCCGGCAACCAGACCTCGATATCATGGGTCTTCTGGCTGCCAAAACCCATGTCGCCTGTGCACAGAACCACAGTGCGATAGGGCAGCTCCAGCTTTTGCAGAATGGCTTCGGCGCAGCCCGTCATGCGCTCATGCTCGGCCAAAGCCTGATCAGGCGCACAGATCGTCACCATCTCGACCTTCTCGAACTGGTGCTGGCGCAGAATGCCGGTGGTATCCTTGCCCGCCGACCCGGCCTCAGACCTGAAGCACTGGCTGTGCGCGGTCATGCGCAGGGGCAGCGTGCTTTCCTCGACAATCTCACCGGCGACAATATTGGTCAGCGTCACCTCGGATGTGGGGATCAGCCACCAGCCGTTGGTGGTCTGATAGCTGTCTTCGGCGAATTTGGGCAGGTTGCCGGTGCCATACATCGCCTCATCGCGCACCAGAACCGGGGTCCAGACTTCGGTCAGATCATGCTCAGTGGTGTGGGTGTCCAGCATGAACTGTGCCAGCGCGCGGTGCACCCGGGTCAGCGCGCCTTTCAGCACCATGAAGCGCGAGCCTGACAGCTTGGCCGCCGTCGCAAGGTCCAGCACCGGCTTCACGCCGCCGATGTCGAAATGCTCTTTCGGGGTGAAGGCGAAATTGCGCGGGTTGCCCCAGCGGCGGATTTCGACATTGTCACCCTCATCGCGCCCCTCGGGCACTTCATCGAGCGGCAGGTTGGGGATCTCGGCCAGCATGGCGCGCAGGCGCGCATCCTCGGCCCCGGCCTCGTCGTTCAGGCGCGCAACCTCGGCCTTCTTCTCGGCCACCAGCGCGCGCAGGCGTTCAAACTCGGCGTCATCGCCGCGCGCCTTTGCCGCCCCCACCTCTTTGGAGGCGCGGTTCTGTTCTGCCTGCGCGGTCTCGGCGGCGTTGATCTTTGTGCGCCGCGCCTCATCAACCGCCAGAAGCTGCGACGACAGCCCGGGCAACCCGCGACGGGCCAGAGCGGCGTCGAACTGTTCAGGGTTTTCGCGGATGGTGCGGATGTCGTGCATGGGAACTCCTGCAATGGTCTGGCCCCTCCTATGCAACAATCCGCGCCGCAGGTGAAGAGTGCGCGCTTTCCGCCGCGCCCATCGCTTGCACCTTGGCCCCGGCGCGGCTAAACCCGGGCGCAACCGTCCGATGACACCCGCAAAGGGAAGCCCCATGTCCACCATCGATCTGGAAACCGCGCGCCGTGTGGCCAAGCTGGCGCGCATTGCCGTGCCGGAAGAAAACCTGCCCGCCCTTGCCGGTGAGCTGTCGAATATCATCAACTTCATGGAACAGCTCAACGAGGTGAATGTGGACGGGGTAGAGCCGATGACCTCGGTCACGCCGATGCGGCTGAAGCGCCGTCAGGATGGCGTCACCGATGGCAATATGCAGGCGAAAATCCTGTCCAACGCCCCCGATGCCCGCGAGGGCTTCTTTGCCGTGCCGAAGGTGGTGGAATGAGCAAGCTGAACGCCCTGACAATCGCCGATGCCCGCGACGCCCTGCGCAAGGGCGATGTCACCGCCGTGGAACTGACCGGCGCCTGCCTGAACGCCATCGAGGGTGCGGGCGCGCTGAATGCCTTCGTGCACAAAACGCCCGATCTGGCGATGGACCGCGCCAAAGCTGCTGATGAGCGCCTGAAAGCGGGCGATGCACCCGCGATGTGCGGCATTCCCGTCGGCATCAAGGACCTCTTCTGCACCGAGGGCGTGCCCAGTCAGGCCGCTAGCCGCATCCTGCAAGGCTTCCGGCCCGAGTATGAATCGACCGTTTCCGCGCAGCTGCGCGATGCGGGCGCGGTGATGCTGGGCAAGCTGAACATGGACGAATTCGCCATGGGCTCGTCGAACGAGACCTCTTGCTATGGTGATGTGATCAACCCCTGGAAGGTGGACGAGCGGCAACTGACCCCCGGTGGCTCCTCTGGTGGGTCAGCCGCAGCGGTGGCGGCCGATCTGTGCCTTGGTGCAACCGGCACCGATACCGGCGGCTCCATCCGCCAGCCTGCGGCCTTTACCGGCATCGTGGGGATCAAACCGACCTACGGGCGCTGTTCGCGCTGGGGGATCGTGGCCTTCGCAAGCTCGCTCGATCAGGCCGGGCCGATGACGAAAACCGTGCGCGACGCCGCGATCATGCTGGGCGCGATGTGCGGGCATGACGCAAAAGACAGCACCTCCGCCGACCTGCCGGTGCCTGATTTCGAGGCCGCACTGAACGGCGATATCCGGGGCAAGAAAATCGGCATCCCGCGCGAATACCGGATGGAGGGCATGCCCGCCGAGATTGAAAAGCTCTGGTCTGACGGGGCGGCCATGCTGAAGGATGCAGGCGCGCAGATCGTCGATATCTCGCTGCCGCACACCAAATACGCGCTCCCCACCTATTACGTCATCGCCCCCGCCGAGGCATCAAGCAACCTCGCGCGCTATGACGGGGTGCGCTACGGCCACCGCGCCACGCTGGCGGCAGGCGACGGCATCACCGAGATGTATGAGAAAACCCGCGCCGAAGGCTTCGGGCCTGAGGTTCAGCGCCGGGTGATGATCGGCACCTATGTGCTGTCGGCGGGCTTTTATGACGCCTATTACAACCGCGCCCGCAAGGTCCGCGCCCTGATCAAGCGAGACTTCGAAGAGGCTTTCGCGCAGGGAATTGACGCCATTCTTACCCCGACCACCCCCTCGGCGGCCTTCGGGCTGGGCGAAATGGCCCATGCCGACCCGGTGGCAATGTATCTCAACGATGTGTTTACGGTGACCGTGAACCTCGCCGGGCTGCCTGGCATTGCCCTGCCCACCGGGCTGGACGGCAAGGGCCTGCCGCTGGGTCTGCAACTGATCGGCCAGCCCTGGGGTGAGGCGGAGCTTCTGAACACCGCTCACGTTTTGGAGAAAGCGGCCGGTTTTGTTTCCAAACCCGCCCAATGGTGGTAATCTCGCGAAAAAAAGCGAGCAGAGGCATTGGAATGCGGTTTTTGACACTGGCGGGCGCCGTCGCCCTTCTTGGCCTGCCTGCCTGCATGGGCGACACTGGCGTGGCAACTTATGGCGGCGTCTCTGCGGGCGTGGGCTTTGGCGATTATCAGCGCTACCTGCATGAGCGGGAGAGTGCGGGCACCAACGCGCCCTATTCCGTCCCGCCACAGGGGGGCGCACCGGCCCCGTTCGTGCCCCAGTCCGGGTTCCAGCAGGCGCCCATCCAGCAGGCCCCGCTTCAGCAGCAGATGCCCGCCTCCGGCACTCCGATGGCCGCGCCGATGGCTGCCGGTTCGGCAGTGTCATCCCAGCCGCCCACTGGCAACGCTCCCGCCTTCGGCACCACGCCCACGTTCAACGCCGGGCCGGGCGTGCGCCCGGGCCTTTCCGATGAACAGGATTTTGAGGCCGTCGCCGCCCGCGAAACGATCGAAAGCGACCGCGCCCGCCTTGACCAGCAGCGCGCGCAGTATCAGATCGTCGCGGTCGATACGGTGCCGGACCGCTCGGTCAGCTCAGGGCCGAATGTCATCGACTATGCGCTCAGAACCACCCACCGCGTCGGCGAGCAGCAATACCGCCGCCTGAACCCGCTGCGCTGGAGCCGGTGGGAAAACAACTGCCTGCGCTACCACAATCAGGACGCCGCGCAGGAAGCCTTCCTCGCTGCAGGCGGCCCCGAACGCGACTCCAACCATCTTGACCCTGATGGCGACGGCTTCGCCTGCTGGTGGGACCCCACGCCATACCGTCAGGCAATGCGCGCCAGACAATGACCGGGCCTGACAATGACCCGGCCTGACGCTGCGGGCGCCCTCTGGCACCCCTCGCCCAACACCGGCCCGCGCCGCGACGGTCTGCGCCCTGAACTGGTGGTGCTGCATTACACCCAGATGCAAGGCGCGTTGCCCGCGCTCACCCGGCTTTGTGCGCCTGAGGCACAGGTCTCCGCGCACTACCTGATCGGCGCCGATGGTCAGGTCTGGCAGATGGTCAGCGAAGCGATGCGCGCCTGGCATGCGGGGGCGGGAAGCTGGCGCGGGCAGGAGGATATCAACTCGCGCTCCATCGGGATCGAGCTGGACAATGACGGCGACAGCCCTTTTGCGGCAGCCCAGATGCTGACGCTTGAACAGCTTCTCTCCGGCGTTCTCGCGCGCTGGTCCATCCCGCCCGCAGGTGTCATTGCGCATTCCGACATGGCCCCTGAGCGCAAGTCCGACCCGGGCCCGCGCTTTGACTGGCACCGACTCGCCCGCCTCGGCCTCTCGGTCTGGCCGGGGCCGGATGGTGACCGCGACGCCCCGCTCGCCCCCTCCCTGACACAGATCGGCTACCCGGCGGTTGCACCCGACCTGCGCCTTGCCGCCTTCCGCCTGCGCTTCCGCCCCGGCCACAAGGGCCCCGAGGATAGCACCGACCGTGCCCGCGCCGCCGCCCTCGCCGCGTTGTTGCAAAAGTGACATTATCCGCGCCGGATACGCCCAATCTCGTATAAAATTGATTGAAAATTGAACAGCTAGCGCGCCATTCACCTGTTCAAAAATATCCTGGGGGTGAATGGGCCGCAGGCCCAGAGGGGGCAACGCCCCCTTCGCGCCGCCTCCTCATGAACGCCGGCTCACTCCAGCCCACGCCGGATGCGGCGCAGCGCCAGCCAGACCGCCAGCACCACCAGCGGCGTCAGCACCGCCATCAGTCCGGTCTTGCCCATCCCCAGCGGCTCAGCAAGGGGCAAGGCCAGATTGGCCCCCAGCCCCACCGCGTAATAGCTGATCGCCACAACCGACAGCCCCTCAACCGTATGTTGCAGCCGCAGTTGCAGATCGGCGCGGCGGTCCATGCTTTTCAGAACCGCCTGATTCTGCGCAGACCGCGCCACCTCTACCTGCGTGCTCAAAAGCCGCCCGGCCCGCATCGCGCGTTCCGACAGGGTTGCCAGCCGCCCCTCGGCGGCCTTGACCGTGCGCATTGCCGGGTCAAACCGGCGCTGCATGAATTCGGCCAGGGTCTGGCGGCCCTGAAACCGCACCTCGCGCAGCACCGAGATGCGGGCATGGACCAGCGCCTCATAGGCCCGCGTTGCGCCAAAGCGGAACGAGGCCGACATTTCCAGCTGTTCAAGCTGAGCCGAGACCGCCATCAGCGCTTCCAGCGCCTCTTCCGGGCGCGGCAGGCCTGCTGCCATATCCGCCACCAGCGCCGCCAGTCGCCGGTCCAGCGCGCCCATCCCCTCTGATACCTGCCGCGCCCGCGCCAGCCCCAGCATCGACATGGTCTTGTAGGTTTCGATCTCGCACAGGCGCTGCACGATCCGGCCCACACGCTGCGGCCCAGTGGCAGGGTGCACGAAAACCGCCAGCCGCACATGCCCCGCCGGATCGATGCGGAAATCCGACGCCACGATCCCGGCGCCGTCCAGCACCAGCGACACCGCAAGGCTTTCGGCGACGAACCATGCGCCCAGCCGCGCGGCGACCGCCTCCTCATCCAGCTTCCCGTTCTCATCCACCGGCAGATGATCGACCATCAGCAGGACCGAGGTCACCCGCACCCCCGGCGCGGCCTCTAGCCAGTCGGCGGGGAAGACATCGAACAGCGCCGGGTCAAAGGGGCGCAGCGGCAGGCCGGGGGAAAAGGCAGTGAAGGTGGTGAATTCGGTGTGGTTTTCCCATTTCAGCCCGTGCCGTCCGATCTGGCAGCCGTGATGCGTGGCCTCCGGGGGCGGATGGGTCGCGCCGGTGCGGCCCAGCAGATCCAGCAGATGCGCGCGGTCCTGCCCCCGGTCACGGGCCACGGCGTCCTGCTCGGGCTTGAGGGCCAGAAACACGGCCGTGCCCGGCACCGGGATGAGGGGCGCGGGGCGGGCGTGCAATTCGTTGGTCAGCGAATAGCGAAGCGGATGATCGGTCAGGGGCGGCATGGGCGAACCTATGAGGATATCCCTGCTTAGCCAGTCGCGCCCCGCCCTGAAAAGCCCCGCGTGCCGCAATGGGGGCCGCAGGCGCAGTACACCGTGGTATCCTTGCTTTTGTGCAACGCAAGCGCGGGTTCAGCCGCGCGCGAACGCCCCTTTCAGCGCCCGGCCCACCAGCGCACTCACCGCAGGCCTGCGGCCCATGCGGAAGGGAAGCGGGCGGCACAGCTCCGTCGCGCTGATCCCCACACGGGCGGTCAGCGCCCCGTTCACCACGCCCTCGCCAAAGCGACGCGAGACCTTTGACACCATCCCGCCCCCGGCCATTGAGCCGATCATGTCATCCCCCACCGCCACCACGCCGGTGGCCAGCAGATGCAGCACGACCGACTTTGCCAGCCGCCAGTTGCCGAAATAGCCGGCGCGCCCGCCGTAGATTTCGGCAATGGCGCGGATCATGCGCAGGTTTGTCAGCAGCGCCGCAGCGACATCGGCCAGCGCCATCGGCACCAATGCGGTGACCAGCGCCACCTGCCGCGCGGCGCGTTCAATCTCGGCCACGGCGCGCGCATCGCGGGCAATCAGGAAGTGGGTTTCGGCGGCATCAAGGACGGCATCGGCATCCAGATCTTCCTGCGCGGCGGCCCAGTCGCGCGCGCCGGTGCCGCCGTAGAGCGCGGCCAGATCACCGGCCAGCGCGCGCGCCGCCGCCAGATGCTCTGTCAGATCCGGTGCCAGACCCGGTGTGGCAAGAATGGCTTCGGCGCGGTCGCGCAGCCGGTCCAGCCTGCGCAGACGGCGATAGCCCATCACCTCCCCCAGTGCCGCGCCCAGCAGAAGCACCGCCAGAACCGCCAGCAGAACCAGCGCCAGCCAGCCGAGCGCGGGCACCCGTGCCAGCAGTGCCAGCGTGAAATCCCATGCCGCCAGCCCCAGAACCAGCGCCAGAAAACCCAGTGCCGCGCCCCAGAACGCTTTGGCGCGCGCACTGAAGCCGCCACCCAGCCGGGCAATCGCGCCCTGCATGGCGCGGCCCTGCGGAAATTCGTCCGGGTCAACGGGCGGCGCCGCGCCGACATCGGGGGCGGCGGTTTCATGGCCCAGTTCGATCAGGACGGGGCCGGACGGACGCGGGCGGGGACCGGGGTCGCCCGGTTGATCAGTCTCGCTCATGGCGCTGCCCTTTGTTGTCTGGCGCGCAGTGGAAGGGGGGCCAGCCCCCCGGCGCGTGCCGCGCCTCCCCCCGGGATATTTATGGACAGAAAATGCATCATGGTCAGGACAGCCTGTCGCCCAGAAGGAACTCCGCCGCGCGGTCCAGCCGGATATGCGGCAGGCCGTCGCCCGGGCGGCGGTCCAGCACCGGCGGGGCGAAATGCATCACGCCATAATCACCCTGCAACCAGCCCCCCGCCCCTTCGCGCGCCGGGCCCAGCAGGCGCGCGGGATCTTGCGGCAGCGCGCCCGCGTGGAAGGCCGCCTGCCGCCCGTCCTGCAGGGTGCCGCGCACCAGATCGAGCGGCGCGCCCTGATGCTGGTGGCGCTCTTCCACGGTTGCGCGCAGGGCGGCGATGGACAGGGCGGCGGTCTCAGCACCCGAAAAGCGCGCACGGTCGCGGGCCTCGCGCAGCATGGCCTCGGTCAGGGCGGTAAGCTGGGGGTGCTGGCTGTGATGCAGGTGGTCGGCCTTGGTGGCGGCGAAGAGGATTTTCTCCACCCGTTTGCCGCGCAGGATACCCGAAAGGAAGCTGTTCGCGCCCGGGCGGAAGGCCGCCAGCACCTCGGCCATCGCCGCGCGCTGCTCTTCCAGTGCGGCGGGGCCGCGGTGCACGGCCTCCAGCACGTCAAGCAACACGACCTGCCGGTCGATCCGCGCGAAATGGTTCTCGAAAAAGGGCCGCACGACCTGCCGCTTGTACCCTTCGAACCGGCGCTCCATCTGGGTCCAGAGGCTGGCGCGGCGCGGCGTTTCAGGGCGCGGCATGGGCGCGAAGGTCAGCACCGGCGAGCCCGCCAGATCGCCGGGCAACAGGAAACGGCCCGGCGTGCAATCCGACCAGCCCGCCGCCCTTCCTGCCGCAAGGCAGGCCGCAAATTCATCGGCCAGCGCGCGCGCCACCCCCTCGTCATGCGCCGCAGCGGGGTCAACCTGCCGGAGCGCGGCCAGAAAGCCCTGCGCCTGCGGGCGCGTGTTCAGCCGTTCCAGCGTAGCCTGAGACCATTGCGCAAAGCTTTTGCGCATCAGCGCCAGATCCAGCAGCCACTCGCCCGGATAATCGACGATATCCAGATGCATCCGCCTTGGCCCGGCCAGCGCCCCGAACAGCCCCGAGGGCGCCAGCCGGAATGACAGCCGCAGCTCCGACACCGCGCGTGTGCCCTCGGGCCAGCGGGGCTGCGCGGCGGTCAGTGCGGCAAGATGGGCCTCATAGTCAAAGCGCGGCAGCATCAGGTCCGGTTGCGGTTGCAGATACGCACCCAGAATACCGCCCGACTGCGCGGCGCGCAGCTGGGTCATGCGCCCGGTCTCCATCAGATTGGTCACGAGCGAGGTGATGAACACCGTCTTGCCCGCACGGCTGAGGCCGGTGACACCCAACCGCAGAACCGGCTCGAAGAAGGCTTCCGAGACGGTCGCCGACACGGCCTCGACCGTCTGTCCGATCCGGTCGGTAAAGGCCGTAAGCGCCATGGAACCTCCTGTTACTCAGGCACAGAGAATAAGCACGGCAGGAGGAGGATTAAAGCCGCTTCTGGCGCTTTGGCGGCGCTGAGGCAAAAGGCGCTTGAGGACCATGCTCAGGCAATCGCGCTCAGCGCGGTTTTTCCGGGCGCTTTTTGCCCGCGCGCATATGGTGGCGGGCTTGCCCAACCGGGGCGAAAGGGCATATTGAGCCGCATGCAACCGACATTCCTCAGCATCGGACATGGTTACAGCGCCGCCGCGGTCATCGAGGCGCTTGGCGCGGGGTGGCGCGTCTTTGCCACCACCCGCAGCCCTGAACGCGCTGCGGGTTTTGCGCGCGGGGGGGTGACCCCCGTGCTGTGGCACTCCGGCGGGCCAGAGGCGGCGCTGGCGGCTGCGGCGGCTGAGGCCACGCATCTGATCACCTCGGTCCCGCCAGGCGCGGGCGACCCGGTGCTGGCCGCCCTGCAGGGGATGGCGACGCCGCGTCTGCAATGGATCGGCTATCTCTCCGCCCCCAGCGTCTATGGCGATGCAGGCGGCGGCTGGGTTGACGAGAGCACGCCCCCGGCGCCGGGCTCGGAGCGCGGAAAAGGGCGCCTTGAGGCCGAAGAGGCCTGGCAGGCACTGGGCGCGGCGCGCGGCGTGACCGTGGCACGGCTGCGGATCGCCGGTATCTATGGCCCCGGACGCTCTTCCATCGAGGCACTGCGTGAGGGGCGGGCACATCGGCTGATCAAGCCGGGGCAGGTTTTCAACCGCATTCATGTCACCGATCTGGGGCGGATTGTGGCAGCAGCGGCACAGGCGCGGGCATCGGGTCCCTTCAACCTGTGCGATGGCGCGCCCTGCCCCCCGCAGGATGTTGTAAACCATGCGGCCGAACTGACCGGCATCGCGCCACCGCCCGAGGTGCCCTTTGATCCGCAAAAGCTCAGCCCGATGGCGCGCAGCTTCTATTCAGAGAACAAGCGCCTGCGCTCGGTCCGCGTTGGGCCTGAACTGGGTGTGACACTCCGTTATCCTGACTACCGCGCCGGTCTGGCCGCCATACTGGCCGCCGAAGCTGACGACTCCCCCCTTTAAGGTCACGCCTCCGCATGCCCCGCTACGCCTTTCGCATCGAATACCACGGCGCGCCGTTCTGCGGCTGGCAGCGCCAGCCCGGCCATGCCACGGTTCAGGCCGCGCTGGAAGTGGCGCTGGCCCGCCTTGACCCCGCGCAACCCACGGTCACGGCGGCCGGGCGCACCGATACCGGGGTTCATGCGACGGGTCAGGTTGCGCATACCGATCTGTCCCGCGACTGGGCGCCGGGGCGCCTGATTGAGGCGATCAACTTCCACCTGCGCCCCGCCCCGGTAGCCGTCACCGCCTGCGCGCTAGTCGCGGATGATTTCCACGCCCGCTTCAGCGCGATCGAGCGGCAGTATCTTTTCCGCCTCGTCAGCCGCCGCGCACCGCTGGTGCTGGAGGCCGGGCTTGTCTGGCAGGTGCGCAACCCGCTCACGCTTGAACCGATGCAGGAGGCCGCGCGCGCCCTGGTCGGGCGACATGATTTCACCACCTTCCGCGCCAGCCTCTGTCAGGCGAACTCACCCATAAAGACACTGGATGAGCTGAGCATCACGCAGGCCCCGCTTTCAGGCGGCACCGAGTTTCGCTTCACCCTCAGGGCGCGGTCGTTCCTGCACAATCAGGTCCGCTCAATGGTGGGAACGCTGGAACGCGTCGGCGCCGGGGCCTGGCCGCCGGAACGCGTCGGGCAGGCGCTTGCGGCCCGCGAGCGCGCGGCCTGCGGCCCGGTCAGCCCGCCGCAGGGCCTCTATCTGACCGGGGTGCGCTATCCGGAAGATCCCTTCGGCTGAACAGGCCAGACATGACATATTCTGCCCCATTCGCAAAAATTTCGTAACATTCGCCCTGCATCACTGCCCGGCCCGAGGAGGGGCAGGCCAAGGCCCGGCGGCAGCCGCTGTCCGAGCCGTCGCAGAAAGAACAACCGGCACCGGAGAGCGTGATACACTCCCGTCACCGGGTCGCATCTATGATCTTCAGGGAGGAAGAATCATGTTGAGAAGAGCATTCCTGACCGCTGGCCTCGCCGGCAGCGTGGCACTGGGCGCCTTGATGGCACCTCTGGGCGCACAGGCGCAGGACGTCACGCTACGCGTGCACCAGTTCCTCGGGCCTAACGGCACTGTACCGGCCGATTTCATCATTCCCTGGGCCGAAAAGGTCAGCGCAGAATCGGACGGGCGGATGAATGTCGAGGTGTATTCGGCCATGTCGCTGGGTGGCACCCCGGCCGCGCTCTATGATCAGGCGCGCGAAGGCGTGGTCGATATCATCTGGACGGTGGCAGGCTACACGCCGGGGCGCTTCCCCGTATCGGAAACCTTTGAGCTGCCCTTCATGATGGCCGATGCGGAAGCAACCTCGCGCGCGGCATGGCGGTTCTATGAGGAATACATGCAGGAAGAGACCGCCGATGTGCACATGCTGGCCGTGCATGTCCATGGTCCCGGCGTTTTCCACATGCGCGCCCCGGCGGTCGAACGGATCGAAGACCTGCAAGGGCGCACCGTGCGCGGCCCCACCCGCATCACCACCCGGCTTCTGGAAACGCTGGGCGCCACGGCGGTGGGCATGCCGGTGCCGCAGGTGCCCGAATCCCTGTCCCGCAACGTGATCGAGGGCGCGGTGATCCCCTGGGAGGTGACGCAGGTGCTGCGCGTGCCGGAGCTGGTGGATACCCATACCGAATTCGGCGGCGACCGGGGCCTCTATTCCACCTTCTTCTTCTTCGCGATGAACCGCGATTCCTACGAAGCGCTGCCCGATGACCTGCGCGCGGTGATCGACGCCAATTCCGGGATCGAGGCCTCGGCCTGGGCCGGGCGTATCCAGGAAGCAGGCGACGCCCCGGGCCGCGCAGCGGCGGTTGAACGTGGCAACACGATCATCACCATCGAGGGCGAGGAACTGACCCGCTGGCGCGACGCCGCACAATCGGTGCGCGACGGCTGGGCCGAAGAAATGGCGGGGCGCGGCATCGACGGCGCAGCCCTGATCGCCGCCGCCGAGGCGCTGATCGCAGAGGAAGAAAGCCGCTGATCTGACGCAGGCGCAGCACCCTCTCAGGGGCCGGGCAAAAACGCTGCCCGGCCCCTGAGGCAAAGCACGGCGCAAATCCCTGACAGGAAAAAGGGGGCGTTGCCCCCTCTGGGCCTGCGGCCCATTCACCCCCAGCGTATTTCCGGCAAGATGAATGGGGGACGCCCGGCCCTTGCTTCACCTGTTCAGAAATATCCCGGGGGAGTCGCCCGAAGGGCGGCGGGGGCAGCGCCCCCTTTTCTGAACCAAAAGGCTTCTGCGCCAGCAGGCAATCAGGTCACGAAGCGCGCTTTCAGCCCCTGGATGTGCCGATGGTCTCTACCGCGTTAATATCCTTCAGCAGCCGCCCGTGCCTGCGCACCTCAGCCAGCACCTCGCCAAAGGTGTTCAGCCCGCGCGCTTTCAGCATCGGCACCAGCTTGAGGAAGGCATCGGCCGTCGCGATCGTATCGCCGATGGCGGTGTGGCGGGCGTCTTCGGGGATGGTGATGCCCAGCCGCGTGGTCAGCGCATCGAGCGAATGTTCTTCCTGCTGCCCGAAGACGACCGCCGAAAGCAGCACCGTATCCAGCACAGGATGATCAAAACGCGCGCCGATGCCGGCCTCGTTGCGGCGCAGGAATTCCATGTCGAAAGGCGCGTTATGGGCCACCAGAACCGCGCCCCGCGCAAAGCGGTGGAACTGCGCGCCGACCGCGTCGATCCGTGGGGCGCCGCGCACCATGGAATCGGTGATGCCGTGCACATCGGTCGACAGCGGCGGAATCGGCCTGCCGGGATCGACCAGCGTATCGAAGACCTCGCTTTCAAGCCGCCTGCCGTTCACCAGCCGCACGGCCGCAATCTGCACGATGGCGTCGCTGGCGGGCGACAGGCCGGTGGTTTCGGTATCAAAGACCACATAGGTCAGGTCTTCCAGCCGCGCATCCGCGACGGCGGCATTGCGGGCCTTTGAGAGAAGGTCAAAATCATAGACCACCGCGCGCGCGATGGGCGAAGGGCGGCGCCCGGCGCGGCGCGCGGCGCGGATCGGCATGGCCAGCGCGCCCCGGCCCGGCCCGGCGGGTTCCGGCCAGGCCTCGGTCCCATGGGTCAGCAGCACCGCGCGCGCCGTCAGCTCGCCCGTATCGCGGCCCAGTTGCCCGGTCAGCCATGCGTCCAGCCGCCCCACCGGCAGCGCAGGCCCCGTCCATTCCAGCCGCAACAGCGCGCCCGGCCCGTCCTCTTCCATCAGCGCGATGTGGAAATCGCGGGCGCCGCTCTCATCCGCAAGGCGCCCGGCCAGCCAGCCCAGCAGCGCGACAATCTCGAACCCGTCGATCTGCACGATCAGTTCGGGCCCTTCGGCCACCGTCAGTTCCAGCCCCGCGGCACCGAACCGCGCTTTCAGGCTGTCCATCAGATCGGCGCTGCGGGTCTGTGCGAGCGGGCGCCAGTCGGTCTGGATGGCGTCATAGCGCGCGCCCAGATCAGTAATGGCCTGCGTCAGCGCCTGAACCTCGTCAAGCATCGCATCCGTCAGGTCAGGCTTGTCGGCGGGGTGATCCGGCAGTTCCGACAGCACGCCGATCACGGTCTGAAGGTTCGCCGCCGGGCGGCGTACGCGCTCGAATATCTCGGCCAGCAGCGCGTCGCGGCTGGTATGGGCGGCGATATCCTGCGTGACATCGCGCAGCGTCAGCACATAGCCCGGCGCGCCCCCCGCTTCGCGCCGCCGCAGCACCCGCATGCGCCCGGCAAAGATGCGCGCGCCATTGGCCGTGGCGCAAAGCAGGTCCGAGGCCATATCGGCATCCCCCGCTTCGGAAAGGCGCTGATAGGCGTGGCGCACCGGCCCTTCGCGCAGGTAATCCAGCAGATTGCGGTCCAGCCCCGGTGCCTGGCCTGAGCCCAGCAGATCGACCGCCTGCCCGTTGTAAAACACCAGCTGATGCTCGGCCGTGCACAACAGAACCGCCACCGGCACATCGGCCAGCAGCGTTTCCAGCCGCGCCTTTTCCGCCGCCAGCCGCGTGGTTTCGCGCGCCACCGACTCGGCCAGCGCGTTGCGGGTCTGCGCCAGCGAGCGCGTCACCTCCTGCGCCGCGGGGGCCAGATCGCCGAGATAGCGCGCGCCCTCGGCTTCGCGCGTCAGATCACGGTCGATCCAGGCATGGGTGCGCGCCCGGATCGCGCCTGCCAGCCGGTCGATGGCGCGGGCCACATTGGCGTCGAACAGATACCAGACCCAGACCACCAGCGCGGTGATCAGGAAGGCACCGATGATGGCGCCCTGCATCACCACGGGGCGCAGCCCCGCCAGCAGTGCCGGATCATCAACGCGCCGCACAGCGAACCACAGCCCAAGCCCCAGCGCCATCACCGCCCCCACCGCCAGCGCGGCAAAGAACAGCAGGATGCGCAGCCGCAGGCTGAGGCGTTCAGCCATGCCGGGCGGTCCCCGGCCCCGTGCTGCTGCCGGCGCCGTTTCCGGGCCCGGTGCCATTTCCGGTGTCAGGCTGCGCCTCGTGCGTGCCGGACAGGATGCGGCGGACCTCGGCGCGCAGGGCCTTCAGCTCGAACGGTTTGGAGATGAAGCCATCGGCCCCCATCGCCAGCCCCTTGCGCCGCTCCATTGCCGAACCGCGCGCGGTCATCATCAGAATCCTGACCCCGGCAAGTTCCGGGTCCATGCGCACATTCTGACAGATCTCATAGCCGGAAACCTCGGGCAGCATGACATCAAGCAGCACCAGATCGGGGCGCATCTTGCGGA
This sequence comes from Pararhodobacter sp., assembly GCF_036802785.1. Lineage (GTDB taxonomy): Bacteria > Pseudomonadota > Alphaproteobacteria > Rhodobacterales > Rhodobacteraceae > Pararhodobacter. The sequence continues at coordinate 16,215 of NZ_DAIRVN010000009.1, read as the reverse complement.
TCAGCTCAACCGCGCCCGCGCCGGTGGCGATGCGGTGTTGTTCATAGCCCTCGCGGGTCATCAGATAGTCAAGGGCGATGGCGATATTGTCCTCGTCCTCGACCACCAGTATCCGCTTGCGGTCTGGCGTGTCAGCGTTCATTCACCCCTCCCTCAATGCGCAGGCGCCCCGCAAGATGGGGTCATCGGCGGGCATCGGCACCCATTCCGCGCCCGAAAGCGTGCCGTCGGGCATCAGTTCCACCCCCTCGATCAGCGGCGCGAGCGCGGCTGCGTCACAATCGAACACGGCCATGAAAGCCGATTCCGGTATCCAGCGTTCCATCCGGACCACGCGCGCCTGCACCAGTTGTGGCTGATCGGGGTGGGTGCGTTCATGGCGGCGGTCCAGCGCGATGATCCGGTTCACCTGCGGCCAGAGATAGGTCCAGGGCCGGAACCACACGCTGTTATGGTTGCGCGACACCTCGACATAGGGAGAGCCCGGCATGATCGCGCGGCCCGCCCACGAATATTCCGACCAGACCGAATAGGCGAGCATCCCCAGCCCCACAGCCGCGGGAAACACCCATGACCCCATGCGCCGCCCGGTCATGCGGTTGGCGATGATCAGCACGCCCATCAGGGCGACACCCGAGGTCAGCGCAGCGATGAATTCCAAAATCATTCTGTATTCCTGTTAACGCGCTGTTTCACGGCAGCGCCGCCTTAACCGAGGGCGCCACGGCTGTGGCCGAGCGCCGATTGCATGGTACGCACCACCACGAAGGCGTCGCGCAGATGGCTGCGTTCGAAATCCGACAGATCCGAGGGCGCCAGAAAGTTGTCGGGCTTGCGCCCCGCGCGGACCAGTGCGGCCTGGTTTTCCAGCCGCAGACGGGCGATCAGGTCATAAGCCTCGGTCAGATCACGCGCTCCCGAAATCGAGATGACACCGGCATGTTCCGCCGCCTCAAGCCGCGCGCGGGTGTTGACCGGCGTCAGCTTGCCCTGAAGCGCATAGACCCGCGCCAGATCGGCCACCGGCACCACACCGTTCAGCTTCATGTCGATATGGTTCTTGTGCTCGCCCGAGCGGATGGTGGCAAAGCCGCGCAACAGGCCCAGCGGCGGCTGATGTTTGAGCGAATTGGCGATCATATGGGCCACGAAGATCGAATCCTTCGCCGCCGCCGCCAGCGTTTCGGCCTGCAGGTCACGGAACAGGGCGGGCGTGCCGCCGATCGGGCGCAGGTCGAACATGACCGAGGCCAGCATCTGCGCCTCAGGCACCGGCGCTTCGATCCAGCCACGGAAATAACGCCGCCAGACGCGCACCGGCTGACACCAGCGCGGGTTCGTCGCCATCATGTCGCCGGGGCAGTAATAGTAACCGGCGGTGTTCAGCCCGTCAGAAACATAGCGGGCGAAGCGGGCGAAATAGGCCAGATCATCGTCGGTGGCGCTGTCATCGAGGATCAGGCAGTTGTCCTGATCGGAAATGCCGGTCTGTTCCTGCCGCCCCTGACTGCCGCAGGCCAGCCACATCCATGGCACGGGCGCGGGGCCAAGTTCGGCCTCGGCCAGTTTCAGAAGCCGCCGGGTGACGGTATCGGCCACATCGGTGATCAGCCGCGTGACCACCTCATGGGCGTTGTTGGCCGCGACAAGCTGCATCAGCAGGCGCGGGATGCGGGCGGTGACGCCGGCCATTTCCTCGGGCGTTTCGCAGCTGGCGGCATCGCGCACCAGTTGCGCCGAGCTGACGGCCTGAAAGCGGGTCAGATCGGTCTGGGTGATGATGCCCTTGACCTGCCCGTCCTGAACCACCGGCAGATGGCCGATGCGGCATTCCAGCATGGTGTGCAGAATGTCGGAGCCAAGGGAATCCGGCGTCAGAACCAGCGGGTCGGCGGTCATCACCTCGGATACTTTCGTGTCCCCCGGCAACCCCTCGGCCAGCACCCGGGCTGTCAGATCGCGGGTGGTGAGGATACCGCGCAGCGCGCCATCCTCGGTCACCGCAAGGCTTGAGATATGCTTGTCGCGCATCAGCTTCGCGGCCTCGGTCACGCTGGCCCCGGGGCTGATGGTGACGGGGCTGCGCGCCATCAGTTCGCTGACCTTGACCGCGCTCAGATCCGAGCCGCGCGTTTCCGCCCCCCGGTTGCGGTTGAAGAACCGCGCGAAGGCAGGCGAGCCCTCGATCAGGCGGCGCAGTTCGGTCTCGGGCAGCATCAGGATCACGCTGTCCTCAGTCGTGCGGGCCGAGGTGACGGCGAGACCGTCGCGCAGCAGGCCACGCTCACCGAACGAATTGCGCGGCCCCAGAAGCGAGACCAGCTCGCCGTTGCGGTCGATCACCTCGACCGCGCCGCGCTTGATCAGGAACAGGCCGCGTATCGGCTCTCCGGCCTCATAGACGCCGGAACCGGCGGGATATTCCCTGCGGCTGAAGGAGGTGGCGACGCGCACCAGCTCGTCCTGCGGCAGGCTGTCATAGGGATGAACGCTTTCCAGAAAGGCCTTGACCGTCTCGGTCGGGATATCCATGAAACCAGCCCTCTTGCGAACCCCGTTGCTGGGGGTGAGGGGGGCGCAACCGCGCCCTCCCCCATTGTCAGTGTCAGTGCAGCTGAGCGCCCGCTGCGCCGCGCGGCACGCGGATCGACTCGACCAGCTCCTGAATTTCTGCAGGGGCCTCCTTGGTCATCGACAGCGTGATATAGGCCGCAGCAAAGTTCAGGACCGCGCCTACCGTGCCGAAGCTGAGCGGCGAGATACCGAACAGCCAGTTGTCGGCGGTGTTGGGCAGCATGTTGGTGCCCGGGATGAAGAACCAGCCCAGATAGGTGAAGATATACAACACCGTCGTGCCAAGCCCCACCAGCATCCCCACGATAGCGCCGGTCGAGTTCATGCGCTTCGAGAAGATCCCCATCATGATCGCCGGGAACAGCGAGGATGCAGCCAGACCAAAGGCCAGCGCCACCACCTGCGCGGCAAATCCCGGCGGGTTGAGGCCCAGATACGTCGCCAGCACAATGGCAAAGCCCATCGAGATCCGCGCCGCCAGCAACTCCCCTTTTTCCGAGATGCCCGGATTGAACACCGACTTGATCAGGTCATGACTGACCGCTGACGAGATGGCCAGTAGCAGACCCGCCGCCGTGGACAATGCAGCCGCCAGACCACCTGCGGCGATCAGTGCGATCACCCAGCCCGGAAGCTGTGCGATTTCCGGGTTCGCCAGCACCAGAATGTCCTGGTTGAAGGTGACGATCTCGTTGCCGGCCCAGCCCCGCTCTTCGGCGATTGCCGCAAATTCGGGGGTGGCGTTGTAGTACTGGATCAGGCCGTCGTTGTTCACGTCGTCAAAGCGCAGAAGGCCCGTCTGCTCCCAGTTATGCATCCACTGCGGCCGGTCGTCATACGCGATCGGAGCCTCAGCGGTGCCGTTGGGATAGATCGTGGTGATGATGTTCAGGCGCGCCATGGCACCCACAGCCGGAGCCACGGTGTAGAGCAGCGCAATGAACACCAGCGCCCAGCCAGCCGAGGCGCGGGCATCGGACACTTTCGGCACGGTGAAGAAGCGGATGATGACATGCGGCAGGCCCGCGGTGCCGATCATCAGCGACATGGTGAAGAGCACCATGTTCAGGGTCGAACCATGGTTGCCCGTATAGTCACGGAAACCCAGCTCGGTCAGCACCTGATCCAGACGCGCCAGAAGCGGCATGCCGGATTCGGTATGGGTGCTGAACAGCCCCATCTGCGGCAGGAACTGGCCGGTCAGTTGCAGCGAGATGAAGACCGCCGGAATAGTATAGGCGATGATCAGCACGATATACTGCGCGACCTGCGTATAGGTGATGCCCTTCATGCCGCCCAGAACCGCATAGCAGAAAACCACTGCTGACGCGATATAGAGCCCGGTCGAGGATTCGACCTCAAGAAAGCGCGAGAAGGCAACGCCTGCGCCGGTCATCTGGCCGATCACATAGGTGATCGACATCACCAGAAGCGCGATCACGGCAACGATCCGCGCGGTCTGGCTGTAGAAGCGGTCGCCGATGAAATCGGGCACGGTGAAGCGGCCGAACTTGCGCAGATAGGGTGCAAGCAGCAGCGCCAGCAGCACATAGCCGCCGGTCCAGCCCATGAGGTAGGTGGAGTTGCCATAGCCGACAAAGGCAATCAGACCAGCCATCGAGATGAACGAGGCCGCCGACATCCAGTCAGCCGCCGTCGCCATGCCGTTGAGAACCGGGTGAACGCCCCGGTTGGCGGCGTAGAACTCCGCCGTCGAACCGGCACGCGCCCAGATCGCGATGCCGATGTAGAGCGCGAAGGTCGCGCCCACCACCAGCAGGTTGAGGGTAAATTGATCCATCTGTCCCCGCGTCCTCTTATTGTTCGTCGACGCTGAACTCGCGGTCGAGGCGGTTCATGCGTGCGGCGTAGAAGAAAATCAGAACAATGAAGGTCAGGATCGAGCCTTGCTGGGCGAACCAGAAGCCAAGATCAGTTCCTCCGATGGGAATGCCCGAAAGAAGCGGGCGAAAAATGATGCCGAAACCGAACGAGACGAGTGCCCAGATCACCATGCAGATGGTGATGATCCGAACATTCGCCGCCCAGTAGGCGCTGGCGGATTTGTCAGACATGTGTATCCTCCCGGATTGCCTCCTGCTGGCACCCCAAAGGGGATGCCTGCTTCTTGGTACGGTCGTCCCGTGTGCAAGACGGGACGGCCGCTTTCAGGCTGTCACCTGTTTCACGATGGCGCCAAGATCATCCGCGATGGCAGCGATGGGGCCCATCCCGTCCACCGTCTTCAGAACGTCGCGCCCGGCGTAATAGGCGATCAGCGGTGCCGTCTGTTCGTGATAGGCCTTCAGTCTGGCCCCGACAGTTTCGGCATTGTCGTCGGCGCGGCGGTTGAACGCCGTGCCGCCACATTTGTCGCAAACCCCCTCCTCAAGGGGTTGCTTGAACGCGTCATGGTAGCCTTCGCCACAGCCCGCGCAGGTGTAACGGCCCGACACGCGCTGAATCATCGCCGCGTCATCGACCTCCATCGAGACGGCGGCGCCAATGGCAAGGTCCTGCTCAGCGAGCAGCGCATCCAGCGCCTCGGCCTGGCCGGGTGTGCGCGGAAATCCGTCCAGAATGACGCCGCGCGCGGTGTCGGGCTCGGCCATCCGGTCTTTCAGGATGGCAAGCACAATCTCGTCCGAAACCAGCCCCCCGGCCTCCATCACCGCCTTGGCGGCCATTCCGGCAGGGGTGCCCGCAGCGACAGCGGCGCGCAGCAGGTCGCCGGTTGAAAGCTGGACCATGCCAAAGCTTTCCTCCAGCTTGCGCGCCTGTGTGCCCTTGCCCGCGCCCGGCGGGCCCAGCAGGATCAGAACGGCGGGGCGGGTGGTTGTTTCCGACATCCGGTCATCCATCCGATCAACCCCGGTGCATGCGGTTTTCGATCAGGTCTTCCACCACCGACGGGTCAGCCAGTGTCGAGGTATCGCCCAGCGCGCCGTAATCATTCTCGGCGATCTTGCGCAGGATGCGGCGCATGATCTTGCCCGAGCGGGTTTTCGGCAGGCCCGGCGCCCACTGGATCAGGTCAGGGCTGGCAATGGGGCCAATCTCGGTGCGGACCCATTTCACCAGCTCCTTGCGCAGCTCGTCCGAGGGCTCCACCCCGTTCATCAGCGTGACATAGGCATAGATGCCCTGCCCCTTCACGGCATGCGGGTAGCCCACCACGGCGGCCTCGGCGACAACCTCATGGGCCACGAGCGCCGATTCCACCTCGGCAGTGCCCATCCGGTGGCCTGAGACGTTGATCACGTCATCTACCCGCCCGGTGATCCAGTAATACCCATCCGCATCCCGGCGGCAGCCGTCGCCCGAGAAGTAGTAGCCCTTGTATTGCTGGAAATAGGTTTCCTGAAAGCGCTCATGATCGCGCCAGACGGTGCGCATCTGGCCCGGCCAGCTGTCGGCGATGCACAACACCCCCTCGGCCTCGGTGCTGTCGATCAGCTTGCCGCTTTCGGGCTCCAGAATAACGGGTTTGACACCGAAGAAGGGCTTGGAGGCGCTGCCGGGCTTGGCCGCGATGGCGCCGGGCAAAGGCGTGATCAGATGGCCGCCGGTCTCGGTCTGCCACCATGTATCGACGATCGGGCATCTGCCCTTGCCGACATGCTCGTTATACCAGGTCCAGGCCTCGGGGTTGATCGGCTCGCCGACCGTGCCCAGCAGGCGCAGGCTGGACAGATCATATTTCTGCACCGGCTCAGGGCCAAAGGCCATCAACGCGCGGATGGCGGTGGGGGCGGTATAGAACTGGTTGACCTTGTGCTTCTCGCAGACCGCCCAGAAGCGCCCGGCATCCGGCCAGGTCGGCACCCCTTCAAACATCAGCGTCGTCGCGCCATTGGCCAGCGGGCCATAGACGATATAGCTGTGGCCGGTTACCCAGCCTACGTCAGCGGTGCACCAGAACACATCGCCATCATGGTAATCAAACGTGTACTGATGCGTCATCGCCGCATAGACCAGATAACCGCCCGAGGTATGCACCACGCCCTTGGGCCGCCCGGTAGAGCCTGAGGTGTAAAGGATGAACAGCGGGTCTTCGGCGCCCACTTCGGTATAGGGGCAATAGGCGTTCGCCTCGGCCATCTCGGCCTTAAGGTCGATATCGCGGCCATCGACCCAGGTGGTCTGGTCGCCGGTGTGCTTGACGACAAAGCACTTCACCTTGTCGGAACAGTCGAACAGCGCCTTGTCGGTGTTGGATTTCAGCTTGGTACGCTTGCCGCCGCGCGGGGCGGTATCGGCGGTGATGACGGCCTTGGCCTCGCTGTCATTGATCCGGTTGGCCAGTGCATCGGGCGAGAAGCCGCCAAAGACCACCGAATGCACCGCGCCGATCCGCGCGCAAGCCAGCATCGCATAGGCGGCTTCGGGGATCATCGGCAAATACAGCACCACCCGGTCACCCTTGCCGATGCCGTGCTCTTTCAGCACATTGGCCATGCGGCTGGTCTGCTCCAGCAGTTCCTTGTAGCTGATGTGGCGCGCGGGCTCATTGGGGTCATCAGGCTCAAAGATGATCGCGGTCTGATCGCCGCGCGTCACCACATGGCGGTCGATGCAGTTGGCCGAGACATTCAGCGTGCCGTCCTCGAACCATTTGATATCGACTTTGCCGAAATCAAAGCTGGTGTTCTTTACCGTGGTATAGGGCTTAATCCAGTCGATCCGCTTGCCATGAGCACGCCAGAAACCGTCAGGGTCACTGATCGATTCCGCATACAGCTTTTCATAACCCGCCGCATCGACATGCGCCCTCGCGATGAATTCCGCCGATGCGCTGTAAAGCTGGGAATTGGCCTGATCGGACATGACTGCTCCTCCTGTCGTGCGGCGCGCAGGAAGAACGCTGCCAAACGGCGCATTCCCGCGTCACCCTCCTCCATCCTGCGGCGAGTGTAACGCATTCGTCAATTTTTTGGTAACTCTTTTTTTACAAAGGATTTTTTTGTAAATGTTTTTCGCTACACTGCCGCATTTTGTAAATATCGTGACAATGCGGATGAATACTCCATGCTTTTCAGACCCATGCCGATCACGGAACCGTCAAGTCTGCTGACGCTGCGTCACATCCGCCGCGCAGGCACCAGAAATATTCAGCACGGCTTGCCCGCGACAGTCTGGCGCAGAGGGGCCGGCCCTGCCCCAGACATCCCGCCCACAGAGGTGATTCGCCCCGCGGAACGCACAGGGCCGGCGCATCGCGCCGGCCCTGCCGCGTCACCCTTGCTGCCGCCCGGTCACAGCGGGTTATCCACCCTGATCGTCATCACCACCCGCCCCCGGGTGGCACTGGGCCAGGTCAGCCTGACCTGATCACGGTTGGTGCCCTGCTGGATGTTGGCATAGGGCATGCCGGTGCGCACCTCGTTGCCCGGCCCGTTCGGCGCACCCTCCATGACGAAGGATTGAACCGTGCGCGCCCAGCCCTGAAACGGCAGCCGGTTGCCGGTCGAGATGGTCCAGTTGCTGGAGGCCGTGTTCTGATCATGGCGCTGCACCAGCGGACTTTCGGCGGTGTTGGTGATGCCGTTGTAGGCGTTATTCTCCCAGATCACATTGCGGAACCGCGCGAAATCCAGCGCGGCATGGGTTGTATCAACCCCCTCCGCCCGCTCGATGCCACCATTGATGGTGCGAAAGACATTGCCGCTGACCTGCAGGCCCTGCAGGAAATGGCCCGGACCATAGGGCTTGACCACGAAGAACCGGAACCCTGTGCCGACGTTGGAACACAGAAAGAAGTTCCCCGTCACCGTCAGCCCGCCGAACGAGAACTGCCCGCTCCACGCCGGATTGGCGGTATGCTCGTTGGTCAGCTCGATGAAGCAGTTGTCCACATAATTGCCGGTCACCGTGCTCAGCAGGTTAACGCGGGTAAAGACCAGCCCGGCGGTGCGTGGGGCGTTCTGCTCGCTGTCGCCCTGAAAGAAGTGGTTGCCCATGATCAGGTTGCCCGTTCCGCCCAGCACGGCGAAATGCGCAAAGCGCACCACGCGGTTGTTGCGCAGCTTAACATCGTTTGCATTGGCGTTGATCGCAATCGAGCTGCGGTTCTGGGCGGGCAGCGCCATCTCGCTCGACAGGAACTGGCAGTTGTCCACCAGCATCCCCTGACAACCGCCGCCGGTTGAGGTGATGGCCTTGTCGCGCGGGCTGTTGAACGTGCAGGAGGTGGCGGTAAAGATCGCGCCCTCGGTGGGCAAGCTGATGGTGCTTGCCGCACCCTTGCACAGGAATTCGATCTGATCGACCTCGAAGCGCTGCAGCGTGGCAAAGCCGGACAGGTCAAGCACATGCTGGAACTTGGTGAAGGTATAGCTCTGGGTGCCTGATCCGCCATGCAACGGCTGGCTCAGGGTCAGCGTGCCCGCCGAGACGTTCCTGGAGCGCACATAAACTTCGCGCCCCACGCCGGTGCCCGACACCCGCGCGCCCGGGGGCACATTGGCGATATTGGTGACATTGCTCAGCCGGGTTGCCTGACCGGTGCTGTAGCTTGCCTGCGATGTCACCACCTGCGTGTTCCAGGCCGGACCTGTCACCACATCAATCTGGCCATTGCAGATCTGGCGACGCTGCGCATAGGCCGTCAGACCTGACAGCGCTGAAACATCGACTGGCGCGTTGATCTGAACCCGCCGCCCGCGCAGATCAAAGCTGGCATGCTCGGTGAAATGGAACAACGCCTGTACGCCCTTGCGAAAGCCCAGATCGTCGTCGCCAAAGGCTGCCGCATAGGTCGGAAAGTCATACGATTTCGTCAGTTGCAACCGACTGGATTCAGCCATCACCAGCCGCCCCTGAAACCGCACCGGCACCTCGATCGTCAGGGTCGCGCCGATAAAGAACACGCCCTCAGGCACCAGCAGCGAACACCCTTTCTGCGCGGCTTCATTTGCCGCGGCCACAAAAGCCGGGCGGTCATCGCGCGCCCCGTCGCCCACCGCGCCATGGTCGCGCACATCCACCCAGTCCATCATGTCGCGCAGGTAAAACGCGGTCACATCCTCGATCTGAAGATCGTCGATGCGCACAACACCGCCATTGGGCCCGGTCAGGTCCAGCCCCAGATAACCATACGCCACCCCGGCCCAGTTCATGTTCACCCCGCCACGCGGCCCGGTGCCGATGATGGCGCTGATGGTGAACACCTTGCCGAACTGGTCCAGCGCGACACTCGGCCCCTGCGTGGTGACACCCGCCACCGCCCCGCCGCCGCTGTTCGCTGCGAAACCGGCGATGCGCACGGCAGGCAGCGCCCCGCTCAGAACCTTGATCCGCGCCGTTACCCGCACATACAACCCCGGCAGCACCGGCACCTGCCCCATCCAGCGCAGCCGTTGCGTGGCATCGTTCTTGATCAGCTCCAGACAGCCGCCAAAGTCGGGATCGGAGGGCACGAAAGCGGCGTTGGCCGCCCCGGCATAGGTCGGCGAGCCGGGCGTGCCATTGCCGCTGGACCAGACATCAAGCCCGTCCTCGAAAGGTGGCGGCATCAGGATCAAGCCCTCGGTGACTGCCTTGTTCATGAAAGACCCCTGTCTATGAAACTTCTGAAAGCGCAGCAGAGTAACCGGGCAACTGCCGGTCCTGCGCAGGCCACAAGAGGTATCAACCAAGGGTTAAAAGGGTTTGGCGGCAGCGTTCGCAGGCCCGGTCAGACACCTGCACCCGCTGCGGGAATCAGCCGCACGCCGTTGATCACAAAGCCCGGGCCGCTTTGCAGCATCTGGTATTCCAGCAGATGCAACCGCCCCTCAGCATCCGAAACCATCACCCGTTGCAGCACAAATCCGCCCACCTCACGGCGCCCGAGAAAGCGCAGCGATTGCGGGCGGTGCACCATCGGATATCCCTGCTGCACCATCTGACCGAAGCGCTCAGACGTCCGGAACAGGCGGCGAAGCGCGGGGCTGGCAAGGGCAAAGGCGGCCTCCATGTCATCGGCCTGAAAGGCGGTGATCTGCTCACTGATCACCCCTTCAATCAGCGCGCCGTCCTGCGCCTGGGAAACCGGCGCGGCCAGCAATAAGAGACCTGACAACAGCAAGACAGACACGGTACGCGGCATTGCATCCTCCCCGTTCTCTATCCTCCTGATACGCTGGTGCTGCGCCGTCAGATCAGGTCAGCCGCAACCCCCTGCTGCGAAACAGTTCTTCGGCAATGATCAGCCGCCGCACCTCGCTGGTGCCCCCCCCGATCGAGGCAATCTTGGCATTGCGGTAATGGCGGTTCACCTCGGTCTCCCAGATAAAACCGCTGCCGCCATGAATCTGCACCGCCTTGTCGGTGACCGAGGCGATCATCTCGGCCCCGAACAGCACCGTCGCGGCGCACAGCTTATGGATCTCGCCGCGCCCGCCCTCGCCACGCGCCATCGCATCGCAAGCCGCCAGAGCGCGATAGGCAAGTGTCCGTGCCGCCTCGATTTCCGTATACATATCCGCTAGTTGCGCCTGTATCATCTGAAACGAACCAATCGGGCGACCGAACTGCTTGCGCGTGGCGGCATAGTCCAGCGACAGATCAAGGCACCGCTGCGCCGTACCGATATAAGGCAGGCCCAGAAACGCCCGCTCGATATCCAGCCCGCTCATGACGATCCCCACGCCGCCATTCTCGGCACCCAGAAGGTTGCGCGCGGGCACGCGCACGTCGTCAAACACCAGCTCGCCCGTCGGGCAGCCGCGCCAGCCCATCTTGCGCAACACCTGCGCCACCGTGAACCCCGGCGTGTCGGTATCGACAATGAACGCCGATATCCCCTTGGCACCACGCTCAGGCGCGGTCTTGGCATAGGTCAGCACCACATCGGCCACCGGCCCGTTCGAGATGAACATCTTGCGCCCGTTGAGCACATAGTCATCCCCGTCGCGCACCGCCTTTAGCGCCATCGAGCCCAGCGCGTCCGAACCCGCGCCGGGTTCAGTCAGCGCCAGCGCACCCACCTTCCGCCCCGCACACAGATCGGGGACATAACGCGCGATCTGCTCGTCGCTGCCGTTGCGCAGAATGTTATTCAGGCACAGGTTTTCATGCGGGCCCCAGATGAAGCTGGCGTTCAGGTTCCAGTAACCGAACGCCTCCGCCACCAGTCCTGCCGCCATCAGGTCCATCCCCGCCCCGCCCTGTTCCGGCGGTGCGGTCAGGCCGCAATAGCCATCCGCCCCCAGCCTGGCGATCAGATGGTCCGGATACCAGTCGTCGTCATCCATCCGCGCCAGCAGCGGATGCAGCTCGGCCTCGCCGTAGCGAAAGGCCGCATCGTAAATGGCGCGCTGGTCCTCGGTCAGGTCAAACTGCATGTCACACTCCGGGCAAGGGGGAGCCATGGGCATTGGCCCGCCCGAACGCCGGGCGCGCCTTCAGCCGTTCCAGATAAGCGGCGGTCTGCGGCTTGTAATGTTGCGCAAGGCCGATCACCTCGCCCAGATACAGCGCATAGCCCACCGCGATATCGGCCACGGTGAAGCGGTCGTCACACAGCCAGTCATGCCCCTCGACACGCGCATTCACCAACTTCAGGCGCGCCAGAAACCAGTGGGTGTAATCCTCCACCACCTTCGGCTGGCGGCGCTCCTTCGACTCAAACCGACCATAGCGCAGCACCAGCGTCTGTGGAAAAGTCAGCGTCGCATCCGAATGGTAAAGCCAGTTCAGGAAACCGCCGTATTCCGGATGGTCCGGGGCAATCGCCAGCGCCCCGTCGCCGTAGCGTTGTCCCAGATAGTGACAGATCGCGCTCGATTCCGTCATCCGCGTCTCGCCATCGACCAGCAAGGGCACGGTGCCGAGAGGGTTCTTCTCAACATAGGACGGATCGGCAAGGCGCGGCGGAAACTTCAACAGATGAAGGGTATGGGGCAGCCCCAGTTCCTCCAGCGCCCAAAGCGCCCTGAGCGAGCGCGAATCCTTGCAATGCCACAGTTCGATCATTTCCCATCCCCCTCAATTTCCAGCAAAACCTGCCGCGCCTTGACCTGACTGCCCGTAGTGACCGAGACCACATCCACCCGGCCCGACAGGCCTGCGCGCAACGGATGCTCCATTTTCATCGCCTCCAGCACCGCCAGCACCTGCCCCTTTTCCACCGCATCACCGGGCGCGACAGCAACCGAAATCACCGTCCCCGCCATTGGCGCCCGCAATACCCCGTCACCTCGGGTATCTGCGGCCTCCGCCGGCGCGTGGGTGACATCGCGCAGGGCGAAGCCCTCCAGATGCAGTACATCGCCCTCAAAGGCCCAGATCAGCCGCCCCGCCTGCCCGTCGCTGAGATACCGGCACAGACCCGGCTCAAGCGTGACAGCCTCCAGAACCCCGCCCTCATAATCAAGCGCCAACCCCGCTGCGCCGCGCCGGAAGCTCACACCAACCTCATGCACCACTGCCCCCTCCGCCAGCCTGAACCGGACCCTAGGGCGCGAGCCATTGCCCCAGCCGAAACGCGGGTGGGCCGGGTCACTCGCCCCACCCCGCCGCGCGGCAAACACCAGTGCGGCCAGCGCCAGCACCGCCGCCCCGGGCACCGCAGGCGCCAGGCTCGCATCGCCCGCAAACTCGCGCTCAAGAAAGGCCGTGGTCGCCTCTCCCCGCGCGAAACGCTCATCGCGCAACAGGTTGATCAGGAACGCCTTGTTTGTGCGCAGCCCCAGAACCCCGGTCTCTTCCAACCCCCTGATCAGCCGCCGCCGCGCGGTGTCACGGTCAGGGCCATGGGCGATCAGCTTGGCCAGCAACGGGTCGTAATCAGCGCTGACCTCCTGCCCCTCGGCCAGCCCATGATCCACCCGCAAACCGGGCGCAGGCCGCCAGCGCAGCAGCCGCCCGGCCTGTGGCAGGAACCCCTGCGCCGGGTCTTCGGCATAAAGCCGCACCTCGATGGCATGACCTTCCAGCGCAATCTCTTCCTGCCGCCAGGGCAAAGCCTCGCCCCGCGCCACCCTGATCTGCCATTCAACCAGATCAATCCCCGTCACCGCCTCGGTGACCGGATGCTCCACCTGAAGGCGCGTGTTCATCTCCAGAAAATGAAATGCGCCCCCCTCCAGCAAAAACTCGACCGTTCCCGCCCCGACATAGCGGCAGGCACGCGCCGCCTGCACCGCCGCCGCCCCCATGGCCGCGCGCAGCTCGGCATCCACGGCGGGCGAGGGTGCTTCCTCCACCACCTTCTGATGACGCCGCTGCACCGAGCAATCGCGCTCCCCCAGATGCACGACATTCCCCTGCCCATCAGCCAGTACCTGAATCTCCACATGGCGCGGCGCCTTCAGCGCGCGCTCAAGTATCAGTGTGCCGTCGCCAAAGGCCTTTTCGGCCTCGGACCGCGCGCGCGCCAGCGCCTCCGCCAGCGCACCCGCCTCGCGCACCAGCCGCATCCCCTTGCCGCCGCCGCCCATCGCGGCCTTGACCATGAGGGGAAAGCCAAGCCGCGCGCCTTCCGCCAACAGCACGGCATCCGACTGGTCCCGCCCGGCATAGCCCGGCAGGCAAGGCACCCCGGCCCGCGCCATCGCCTGCTTTGCTTCGGCCTTTGATCCCATCAGCGCAATCGCCTCCGGGCCGGGGCCGATGAACACCAGCCCCGCCTCCTGACAAGCCCGCGCAAAACCCGCGTTTTCCGACAGGAACCCATAGCCCGGATGCACCGCTCCCGCGCCCATGCGCTTCGCCGCCGCAATGATCCGCGCGCCCTCCAGATAGGCCCGCGCCGGGCCGATCTGCACCGCCGCGTCCGCCGCCAACACATGGGGCGCGCCCGCGTCCGGGTCCGTAAACACCGCCACCGTGCGATACCCCATCGCCCGCGCCGTGCGGATGATCCGGCAGGCAATCTCACCCCGGTTGGCAATCAGGATCGTATCAAAACTCATAGCCGCGCCACCCCGAATGTATTGCCTCGCAACGCCCGCGGCTCACCCTCGCGGCAGATATCCAGCACCATCGCCAGCACATCGCGCGTGTCGCGCGGGTCGATGATGCCGTCATCCTCCAGCCGGGCCGAGGACATCAGTGCCGTGGTCTGCGCCTCCAGCATCTGCGCGGTGCCCGCCTCCAGCGCCTCCAGCTTCGCCTCATCCACCGCACCGGCGGCGCGCATCTTGGCCTCGGAGACAATGCGCATCACCTTCCCCGCCTGCGCACCGCCCATCACCGAGGTGCGGCTGTTCGGCCAGGCAAAGATGAACCGCGGATCGAACCCGCGCCCACACATCGCATAGTTCCCGGCGCCATAAGACCCGCCCACCACGATGGAAATCTTCGGCACCCGCGCATTCGCCACCGCCTGAATCATCTTGGAGCCATGCTTGATGATCCCGGCGCGCTCGGGCTCGGTGCCGACCAGAAAACCGGTGGTGTTGTGCAGAAACAGGATCGGCACGCCCCCCTGATCACACAACTGAATGAACTGCCCCGCCTTGGCCGCGCCCTCGGCGGTGATCGGGCCATTATTGCCGATCACGGCGCAGGCCATCCCCTCAACCTTCATATGCCCGCAAACGGTTTGCGCGTCATACTCAGGCTTGAAGGCCAGAAACGCCGACCCATCCGCCAGCCGCGCGATGATCTCATGGCAATCATAGGGCTGGCGGGGGTCCACCGGCACAATACCCATCAGATCATCGCGCGGGTAAAGCGGCGGCGCAAAATCGCGCACCAGCGCGGGCGGGACGGCATCACGCCAGGGCAGCGCGGCCATCACCTCGCGCGCCAGCCGGATCCCGTCGGCATCATCCTCCGCCAGATAATCCCCGGTCCCGGCCACCGCACAATGCATCTCTGCCCCGCCCAGTTCCTCGTCGGTGGCCACCTCCCCGGTCGCGGCCTTCAGAAGCGGCGGGCCGGCGAGATACATCGTCGCCTGCCCCCGCACCATGATCACGTAATCCGACAGGCCCGGCTGATACGCGCCCCCCGCCGTGGCCGAGCCATGCACCACCGTGATCTGCGGAATCCCCAGCGCCGACAGCCGCGCCTGATTGGCAAAGCCCCGCCCGCCGGGAATGAACACCTCATGCGCATAGCTCAGATTCGCGCCCCCGGACTGGCTGAGCGAGACCAGCGGCAAGCGGTTTTCCCGCGCAACCTCCTGCAACCGCAGCTTCTTGGCCAGCCCGTCGGGCGTTACCGTGCCACCCTTGACGGCGAAGTTATCCACCACCACCACGCAGCGCACCCCGCTCACCCAGCCAATCCCGGCAATCGCCCCCGCCCCCGCCCCGGTGCCGTCCTTGTCGCCATAGCGCATGTATCCGGCCAGAGCGCACAGCTCCAGAAAAGGCGCGCCCGGGTCCAGCAACAGCGCCAGCCGCTCGCGTGGCAACAACATCTTGCGCCTGGCATACCGTTCGCGCTGCGCCTCGGCCGCCGCCTCCACCTGCGCCTCGACGGCGCGAAAACCGGCCACCGCCTCGGCCATCCGCGCCGCATTCTCCGCGAACTCCCCTGCCTCGATCCGGCTGCTCAAAACGCCCATAGCCGCCCCCTCACCTGTTCACAAATATCCCGGGGGGAGGCGCCGCAGGCGACGGGGGGCTGGCCCCCCTCCCACGCCACCACCCCACAAGCAGTCACAAATACAAAAAAAACGCAACCCACCAAAATACACGTGAAGAA
>NZ_DAIRVN010000008.1:0-85715 GCF_036802785.1 Pararhodobacter sp. | reverse complement strand
ACCACGCCCCGCACCCCCCGCGCTGGCCTGCCCGGGGATGAGGCGGCGCTGCTTTTCACCTCAGGCAGCACCGGCAAGCCCAAGGCCTGCATCCTGTCGAACCACTATCTGATCAATGTCGCACAATGGTATGTGTCGATGCCCGGCATCGCCGCCATGCGCCCGGATTGCGAAGTGTCGCTGACGCCGCTCCCGTTCTTTCACATGAATGCGCTGGGGTGCACGGCGGTGGGGATGATGCTGATCGGCGGCACCATCGTGGCCCTTGACCGCTTCAGCGCCAGCCGCTGGTGGGCAGCGGTGGCCGATTCCGGTGCGACCATCGTGCATGCGCTGGGGGTCATCCCGGCGATCCTGCTGCAACTGCCCGAAAGCCCGGATGAGCGCCGCCACGGCGCGCGCTTCACCTTCAGCCCCGGGGTTGAGGACAAGCATAAAGAGGCCTTTGAGGCCCGCTTCCGCCTGCCCATTGTCGAGGGTTGGGCGATGACCGAGACCGGCGGCGCGGGCATCACCGATACCGCCGGGCTTCAGGGGCCGCTGGGGCCGCGCTGTATCGGCCGCCCCCGCGTCGGGATGGAATGGCGCATCATCGACGAGGCGGGCGCGGAGGTGGTCACCGGCCAACCCGGCGAGCTGCTGGTGCGCAGCGCCGGGGCTGACCCGCGGCGGGGTTTCTTTTCCGGCTATCTGGGCGACCCGGCGGCGACCGAGGCCGCGTGGGAGGGTGGCTGGTTTCATACCGGCGATGTGGTGAAAGCCGATGCGCAGGGGCTTTTGTATTTCGTGGACCGCCGCAAAAGCATCATCCGCCGCTCGGGCGAGAATATCTCGGCGCTTGAGGTCGAGGCAGCGCTTCAGGCTGACCCTGCGGTGCGCGCCGCTGCGGTGACCCCGGTGTCCGACCCGATACGCGGCGAGGAGGTGTTTGCCTTTGTCGTTCCCACTGGCCCCGCTGACGGGCTGGCCGGGCCGCTTCTGGCGCGGCTGGCCGGGAAACTGTCGTATCACAAGCTGCCTGGCTATCTGCTGGTGGTGGATGAACTGCCGCTCAGCTCCACCCAGAAGCTTCAGCGCGGCCAGATCCGGCTTGATGCCGAGGCGGCGCTGCTGGCGGGAAGCGCAGTGGATTGTCGCAAGATCAAGGGCGCTGCGCGCGCCGTCACATCCTGAAGGAGGCTGAAAATGACCCCCGAAAAGATCCTGTATCACGCCACGATGACTGCCACCGGCGGGCGTGCCGGAACGGCGCAAAGCGCTGATGGCAGCTTCGCGCTGGAACTCAGCGTGCCCAAAGAGCTGGGCGGGCCGGGCGGTGCGGGCACCAACCCCGAGCAGCTTTTCGCTGCCGGTTACGCCGCCTGCTTTCTGGGCGCCGTCAAGCTGGTGGGCCGCCAGCGCAAGATCGCCCTGGGCGAGGATGTGACCGTCACCGCGACTGTCGGCATCGGCCCGGTGGAGCCGGGCTATGCGCTGGTGGTGGAACTGGCGGTGGCGCTGCCCGGCATTGAACCTGCGCAGGCGCAGGAAATTGTCGAGGCCGCGCATGCGCGTTGCCCCTATTCCCATGCCACGCGCGGGAATGTCGATGTCACGCTGAAACTGGTCTGAAGAAAGCATGGGGTCTGAGGGCAGCATGACCACACCGAGGGGATATGACGGCGTGGTGCTGGCGGTGCCGGTGACGGTGCCCTATGTCCGCCATTCCACCGACAGCGCGCAATGGTGGGTGGGCCGGGCGCTGGCGGGGCTGGCGGCGGGGGCAGGCGTGTCGCACCGGGAATTTGACGGGCTGTCGGTCGCCAGTTTCTCGCTCGCCCCTGACAGCACCATCGGCCTGACCCAGCATTTCGGCCTGTCCCCCCGGTTTGTTGATTTCGTGCCCTTGGGCGGTGTCGCCGGGGTGGTGGCCCTGCGCCGCGCCGCTCGGGCGGTGCAGGCGGGTGATGCTGATATGATCGCCTGTATCGCGGCGGATACCAACGCGCCGCAAAGCTTCCGCCAGTCGCTGGAGAATTTCTCGCGCTTCTCGCAGGATGCGGTCTATCCCTATGGCGCGGGCGGGCCGAATGTCAGCTTTGCCCTGATCGCGCAGGCCTATATGGCGGCGAGCGGGCTGACCCGCGCGGATTGTGGCAAGATCGCCGTCGCGCAGCGGGCGAATGCGCTGAAAAACCCGCATGCGCTGATGAAAAAGCCACTCTCGCTGGATGAATACCTGGGCTCCCGCCCCATCGCCCCGCCGATCCATCTGTTCGATTGCGTGATGCCCTGCGCGGGTGCCGAGGCCTTTCTGGTCATGCGCGAGGAAACCGCCAAGGCGCAGGGCCTGCCCTTTGTGCGCCTGACCGCCGCCATTGAGCGCCACAACGGCTTTCCCGCTGACCCGGTGATGCTGCGCGGCGGCTGGGCGCGCGATGTTGATGTGCTCTGGGGGATGGCAGGCGTCGCGCCCGGCGCGGTCGATCTGGTGCAGACCTATGATGATTATCCGTTCATCAGCGCCATGCAGTTCGAGGATCTGGGCCTGTGCCCCAAGGGTGGCGTCTCTGAATTCATCGCCGGGCATGATTTCACCACCACCGGCAGCCTGCCGCACAACACCTCGGGCGGGCAGTTGTCAGCGGGGCAGGCGGGGTGCGCGGGCGGGCATCTGGGGCTGGTCGAGGCCTTGCGGCAACTCACCGATACGGCAGGCGAGCGGCAGGTGGCGAACGCCCGGCGCGCGCTGGTTTCGGGCTTCGGCATGATCAATTTCGACCGCGGCCTTGGTTCAGGCGCCGTTATGCTGGAGGCCGCATGACCATGGATCGCCCCCGCAAGAACCCGCTGCACCGCACCCGCCTGCCGCTGTTGCCGCCCGGCGCGCGCAGCCGCAAGGTGCATCTTCTGACCGCCGCCGCCGCCGAGGGCCGTTTCGCCCTGCCGCGCTGTGGTGCCTGCGGCACCTATGCCTGGCCGATGCCAGAGGCCTGCGCGCGGTGCCTGTCTGCTGACATGACCGCCGCTGAGGCTCCCACGGGCGCGGTGCTTTTGTCGGAGACGACTGCCGAAGTCCCCGCCGACCCCTATTTCCGCGAGCGTGCGCCGTGGCGGGTGGGGCTGGTGCAGATGGATTGCGGGCCGGTTGCGCTGGTGCATCTGCACCCCGCGCCGCAGCCGGGCGACCGGCTGAAACTGACGTTGATGCTGGATCGCGCCGGGCAGGCGGTGCTGCATGCGGGACCGGAAAACGGAGGGGATATGAGCATCGACAAGCAATGGCAGGAGATGACCGCCGACCCGCGGGGGCGGCGCGTTCTGATTACCGACGCGCGCCATATTGCCGCCCTGCCACTGGCGCGCCGGCTGGCGGCATCGGGGGCGGCGGGTATCTTCATGGGCCTGCCGGAAGAATGGAAGCCGCTGGAGAACCGCGCCGATTTTGATGCGGTGCCGGGGCTGCGCTTTGTTCCGCTTGACCTCGCCTCCGACCGCTCGGTCGAGGATCTGGCCCGCGATATCGGCGGCAAGGTCGAAATCCTGATCAACACCGCTGACCATCCCCGCCCCGGCGCGCTGATGGCGCCCGCTGCCGCCATCCATGCCCGTGCCTGTATGGAAACCGTGGCCTTCGGGCTGATGCGCCTTGCGCGCGCCTTTGGCCCGGCGCTGGCCGGGCACGGGGCGGATGGTGGCGAGGGTGCGCCGGGCGCCGTGGCATGGGTCAATGTGCTGTCAGTCTTCGCCCGCGCCGCGCCGCCGGAAATGGCGGGCTACGCGGCCGCCCATGCCGCCGCGCTCTCGCTCTCGCACAGCCTGCGCGCCCAGCTTGGCGGGGGTGGGGTGCGGCTGATGACTGTGCTGACCGGCCCCACCGAGGATGACTGGTTCCAGCTTGCGCCGCAGCCAAAGGTGACCGGCAAGGCGCTGGCCGATGCCGTGGTGGGCGGTCTGATGCGGGGCCTGGAAGAGATGGTGGTGGGCGATGTTGCACGCGACCTGACGGCGCGGCTGGCGGAAAACCCCAAGGCGGTTGAACGCGATCTTTCTCAGGGCAAATTGTGAGGGCAGAGCGATGACCATATTGGAGGCGATGAGCGGCGCACTGACCTCGGGCGCGGTGCGTGTGGTCGATCTGACCCACACCTTGCGCGAGGATTTCCCCACCATCGTCCTGCCGCCCGAGTTCGGCCCCTCGGCCCCGGTGCGGATTGAACGCATCTCGCGCTACGATGCGGCGGGGCCTGCATGGTATTGGAACAACCTCAGCTTTGGTGAGCACACGGGCACCCATTTCGATGCCCCCGCGCATTGGTTCACCGGGCGCGACGTTGCGCGCGGTACCGTCGACACCATGCCGCCCGAGCATATGATCGCCCCTGCCTGTGTGATTGATTGCGCGGCTGAAAGCGCTGCGGATGACGATTTCCTGCTGACCCGCGCCGCGCTGGAGGCATGGGAAGAAGCGCATGGCATCATCCCCGCCGGCTGCTGGGTGCTGATGCGCAGCGACTGGTCCGGGCGCAAGGGCGCGGCTTTCGCCAATCTGCGCGAGGATGGCGCGCATACGCCGGGGCCGGATGCAGAGGCGATCCAATGGTTGGTCGAGGCACGCGGCATTCTGGGCTTTGGCACGGAAACCATCGGCACCGATGCCGGGCAGGGCGGCCATTTTGACCCGCCCTATCCGGCGCATCATTACCTGCACGGGGCCGGGCGTTACGGGCTGCAATGCCTGACCAATCTGCACGAGCTGCCGCCCAAAGGCGCGCTGATCATGGCCGCACCGCTGAAGGTGCATGAGGGGTCGGGCAGCCCGCTCAGGGTGCTGGCGCTGGTGGCGGGGGAGAGGGCATGAAAATCTTCTGGCAAAGCTTTATCGACGCGACATCGAGTGCCGCCTATATCGCGCGGCTGACCGACTATCTGAACACCATCGCCAGCCCCGGCACCGTGGTTGAAGTGCAGGGCATCAGCCCCCCTGACCGCGCCTTTTCCCGCCTGTCCGAGTTCCGCTGCGCGATCATTGCCATCGACAACGGCATCGCGGCGGCGGAGGCGGGCTATGATGCCGTGGTGATGGGCCATTTTCAGGACCCGGGCCTTTATGAGCTGAAATCAGCCGTGGGCATTCCGGTGATCGGCACGGGTGAGGCCACGCTGCATCTGGCGGCGCAGATGGGTCGGCGGATCGGGCTGGTGACGCTGGACGATGTGTTCTGCCGGATGCATCTGGAACAGGGCGATCTTTACGGGCTGTCGGGCCGCATTTCGCATGTGGCGGGGCTGAATGCCGACCCGTCTGATTTCTCGGCGGCTTTTGCGGGCGATATCGCTGCCAAGGACCGCATGATTGCCGCGTTCCGCGCGGTGGCTGAGCCGATGGTGGCGGGCGGGGCGGACGTGATTGTGCCTGCGGGCGTGCTGCCGGGGCTGCTGGTGGGGGGCGAACACGGGCTGAAGGTGGGCCATGCGCCGGTGGTGAACTGCGCGGCGGTGGCCTTGATGCAGGCGGAAATGCAGGTGCGCCTTGCGCGGCTGAACGGGCTGGAACCGGCGCGCGGCCCGTTCTGCGCGCGCGCGCCGCAACAGGCGATCGACGATTTCCGCACGCTGGTGGCGAAGGGGCGCGAGGCATGAGCGCGGCCTCTCCCGCCGCACTGCTGGAGGTGCAGGCACAGCGCTGGGGCGCGCAGCCGCTCCTTATCCTGCCGCAATCGGTGGCGGTGATGTGGGGGCTGGGGCAGACGGTCTGGACCTATGCCGAAGTGGCCGATGCGGTCACGACCCTGCGCGACGCCTACCGCGCGGCGGGCTATGGGCCGGGGCACCGGGTGGCCTTGCTGCTGGAAAACCGGCCTGCGCATTTTCTGCACTGGCTGGCGCTGAACGGGCTGGGCGCCAGTGTGGTGCCGGTCAACCCGGATTATTCGCGCGACGAGGCCGCCTATCTTTTGTCGCACAGCGGCGCGGTGCTGGCGGTGGCGCTGCCGGAACGGCTGGCGCAGATTGACGGGCTGGGCGTGCCCGTCATCGGTGACGGAGCGCTGCCCCCTCCGGCACCCAACCGGGCGACGACCCCCGCCGCGCCGGGCGAGGGGGAATGCGCGCTGATCTATACCTCCGGCACCACCGGGCGGCCCAAGGGGTGCCTGTTGTCAGACCGCTACTTCATGGGCTGGGCCGACTGGTACCTTGCGCAGGGCGGGCAGATCGCGCTCAGGCCGGGGCAGGAGCGGCTGATCACGCCGCTGCCCACCTTCCATGTCAATGCGATGGGTAACAGCTTCATGGGCATGCTGGCGGCGGGCGGGGCGCAGGTGATCATCGACCGCTTTCACCCGCGAAGCTGGTGGGCCATGGTGCGGGAAACCAAAGCGACCTGCTGCCATTATCTGGGCGTCATGCCCGCGATCCTGCTGGCGATGCCGGAAAGCCCGGATGAGCGCGCGCATGGCCTGCGCTTTGGCCTTGGCGGCGGGGTGCACCCGGACCACCACGCCGCGTTTGAGGCGCGCTTCGGCCTGCCGTTGCTGGAAGGCTGGGCGATGACCGAAACCGGCGGGGCCTGCCTGCTGGCGGCGGTGGATGCGCCGCGCCATGTCGGCCAGCGCTGCCTTGGCAAACCCACGCGGCCCGGCCCGGGCATGGAGGCAATGATCATTGATGAGGCAGGCAGCCCGCTGCCCCCCGGCACGCCGGGCGAACTGGTGGTGCGCGCCATGGGCGGCAACCCGCAGCGCGGCCTCTTTTCCGGTTATCTGAACGATGCGCAGGCCACCGCCGATATCTGGCGCGGCGGTTGGCTGCATACCGGCGACATCATGCGGCAGGATGCCGATGGCAGTCTGTTCTTCGTGGACCGGCTGAAGAACATCATCCGCCGCTCGGGCGAGAATATCTCGGCGCTTGAGGTGGAGGGGGCGGTTGCCGCGCATCCGGGCGTGTCGCAGGTGGCGGTGGTCGCGGTGTCCGACCCGATGCGCGACGAAGAGGTGATGGCCTGCGTGGTGCCGAAAGACCCCTGCGATGAAGCGGCGCTGGCGCGCGACATCTTTCAGCATGCCGCCGGGCAACTGGCCTACTTCAAGGTGCCCGGCTTCGTGACCTTCATGGACAGCCTGCCGACCACCTCCACCCAGAAAATCCGCAAGGCGGACCTTGGCGCGCTGGCCGACAATCCTGTCGGACATCCGCGCAGCCATGACCTGCGCGCCCTGAAACAAGCGCTGCGCAAACAACCGGAAACTGCCCCATGAAACACAGGCCCGGGGCGCTTCGGAATGTGACGGATTTATTGACGCACTGGATAGAATACTGTATACAGTGTTCAATAATAACAAGGGCCGCCGACAGAATGCGCCCCAGCTGGTTGGAGTGACCCGACCGCGCGGTTTGTGCCGCGTGGCAACTGCAAAACCCGGCGCGTCGCCAGGATTGTGACGACCGGCCTATCACCGACAAGGAGAGGTAAATGCGTAAATTCAAAGTAGCGGCCTTCGCCGCCGTGCTTTCGGCCTTCGGCGCGGCCGCAAGCGCTGAAGATGTCATCAACGCGGTGCATTTCGCGCCCACGCCAAGCGATTTCACGCAGGAATTCCTGCGTTTCGTCGAGGCCGTGAACGAGCGCGGCGAGGGTGTGGTGCGTATCAACGTGCGCGGCGGCCCCGAGGTCATTCCCAACCCGCAGCTCGGCACCGCCCAGCAGGCCGGGCTGATCGACATGATCCACACGCCCGCCGGTCTGTATCTGGAACTGGTGCCCGAGGGTGAGGTGCTGTCGGCCTCAGGCCTGTCGCCGATGGATGCGCGCGAGAACGGCGCCTGGGATTTCATCAATGAAATCTACCAGCGCAAGGGCAATGCGATGCTGCTGGCGCATATGAATGCCTCAGCCGGTTTCCACATCTGGACGGTGGATGAGCCCCGCCTGCTGGAAGACGGGATGCTTGATTTCTCGCCCATCCTGATCCGCGCCTCACCGCTTTACCGGCAGCTGTTCGAAAATGTTGGCGCGACGATGGTCATCCAGCCCGCGCCTGAGGTTTATACCTCGCTTGAGCGTGGTGTGATCAACGCCAATGCCTATCCGGTGCTGGGCTATGCCTCGTTCGGCTGGGACCGCTTTACGCGCTACCGCGTCGATCCCGGCTTCTTCCGCATGGATGTACTGATTTCCATGAATGTGGATTCGTTCAACGCCCTCTCGCCCGAGGCGCAGGCGATCGTGCTTGAGGTCTCGGAAGAGTTCGAGCGCCGCAGCTATGAGGAAACCGCCGCGCTGAATGACCGTCTGGCGCAGGAAATGATTGATGGCGGCCAGACCGTGGTCGAAATGACCGGCGAAGGACGCGAGCGCTTCCTGCAGATGGCCGCTGACGCCGCCTGGCAGCGGATGGAGGCGCGTGACCCCTCCAGCATCGCGCGCTTGCGCGAATTGTTCGAGTGATCCGGTCAGGGCGGGCCGCCTGAACACGCGGCCCGCCCTGCCTTCACCTGACACCATGGTCCGCGCGGCCCATCCGGTCGGCAGTCGCGGCATGAACGATACCGGGGATGCTTCATGAACCTTGTCTTTGACCTGTCCGGCCGGTTGTGCTGGGCTCTGGCCGTGATCTCGCGTGTGCTGATCGGGCTTCTGGTGGTGCTGGTCGTGACCGATGTGGCGGTGCGTAATGCCGGGCTGCGGCCGCTGGCATGGGCGGTCAACACGTCGGAATTCTTCCTGCTATACATCACCTTCTTCGCCATGCCCTGGCTGGTGCGGCAGAAGGGGCATGTGTTCGTGATTTTCCTGCGCATCGTGCTGCCCCCGGTGGCGCGGCAGATGCTGGCCAAGGTCGTTTATCTGGGCTGTATCGTGCTGTGCCTGTATCTGGGCTGGGTGGCGCTCAACTCGCTGATGCTGGCGCTGGAGCGCGGCACCTATGAGATGCGCACCTTTGACATTCCCAAATGGGTGGTCTTTGCGCCCATGGTGCTGGCCTTCTTCCTCTCGGCGGTGGAATGGCTGCGTTACCTGCTGGGCCATGATGATTTCTATGACAGCGACCCTGTCGAAGCAGCGGGGCACTGAGCATGGACTGGCTATATCCGTTTTCATTTCTGATCGGTTCGATTCTGGTTCTGATGGGCCTTGGCCTGCCGGTGGCATTCGCCTTCTTCGCCACCAATATCGCCGGGTTGTTCCTGTTCTTCGGCGGCTCGCGTGGCGTGACGCAGATGGTGTCGAACTTTTCCGAGGCGATCACCACCTATGCGCTGGCGCCGTTGCCGATGTTTCTGGTCATGGGCAGCCTGTTCTTCCGCTCAGGGCTGGGGGAGCGGGTGATCCACGCGCTTGATCTGTCGATCGGCAACCTGCGCGGGCGGCTTTCCTATGTCACCCTCGGCTCGGGTTCGATCTTTGCCGCGCTGTCGGGTTCCAGCCTGGCCAATGCCGGGATGATGGGCAGCCTGATGGCGCCTGAGATGCTCAAGCGCAAATACAAGCCGCATATGGCCTTCGGCCCCATTCTGGGCGCAGGCAGCCTTGCGGTGATCATCCCGCCCTCGACGCTAGGGGTGCTGCTGGGCAGCCTTGCCCAGATCGACGTGGGCGCGCTGCTGATCGCCGGGGTGATTCCGGGGTTGCTGCTGGTCACGTTGTTTGGCGCGCTGATCTATATTCAGACCAAGCTCGACCCTGACGCGGCGCCGCAATATGCCGTGCCACAGGTCAGCGGCTGGGCCAAGTTCAGGGCCGTGGCCGAAAATATCCTTCCCATGGGCTTTCTGATCTTCTGCGTGGTCGGCACCATCATCATGGGCATCGCCACACCGACCGAAAGCGCGGGACTGGGCTGTGTGGGCGTGCTGATCCTGCTGTTCGTCTACCGCAAGTTCAGCTGGGCGGTGATCTGGAAAACCCTTGATGACGCCATGAAGGTCACGGCGATGACCTTCCTGATCATCACCGCCTCCACCACCTTCAGCCAGATATTCGCGTTCTCGGGTGCATCGAACGGCTTCATTGCCGCCATCACCGGGTTTGACTTTGGCCCCTACGGCATCCTGCTGATGATGATTCTGGTCATTCTGGTGCTGGGCATGTTCATGGATCAGGTCTCGATGATGCTGATCACGCTGCCGCTGTTCATGCCGATTGCCTATATGTACAACTTTGACCCGGTCTGGTTCGGGCTGATGCTGCTGCTGGCCTATGAGGTGGGCTTTACCACGCCGCCCTTCGGCCTGTTGCTGTATATCGTGCTGGGGGTGGCGCCAAAGGGCACCAGCCTGCGCACGATGGCCCTTGCCGCCACACCCTATGTGCTGCTGACGCTGTTCCTGATCTTCCTTGTGGCGATGGTTCCGCAGCTTGCGCTCTATCTGCCCGGCCTGATGGGGCGATAAGATGAGCTTTGCACTGGTCCTGTTCTATGAGGGTGCAGCCGTGGTGCCGCCGGCTGAGATGGCGGCGCTGCGCAAGCTTCTGGCGCGGGTTCCCGCGCTGGAAGAGGCGCTGATCTTCACCCCTTCCACAGCCAGCGACCTCTATGTCGATGACGGGGCCGCGCCGCCGCTGGGCGTGCAGCTTCACTTTGCCCGGCTGGAAGCGCTGGAGGCAGCGGCGGGGCGCGGGGGCCTGTTGCAGGAGCTGGGCGCGGCGCTGCCCTCGCTGGCCGGTGCGCAGGCAACCGCGCAGGCTTTCTGGCGGCGGGACTGTCCGGTGGATGACCCGGCCTTGCGCACCCCGCCCGGTGCGCTGCCCTGCTCGTATGTGGTGCATTACCCCGGCCCGGCCAGTGATCTGAACGCCTGGCTGGACCATTACATCACCGGCCATCCGCCGCTCTTTCGCCGCTTCCCCGGCATCCGCGCCATCGAGATCCTGACGCGGGTGGATTGGGTCAGCCATCTGCCCCATGCGCGCGCCAGCCATATGCAGCGCAACCGGGTGATGTTCGACAGCCCCGAGGCCTTGACCGGGGCACTGCAATCGCCGGTCCGCCACGAATTGCGCGAAGATTTCAACAGTTTCCCGCCGTTTGAAGGCGGGAATGCCCATTTCCCGATGTGGACCGAGGTCTTGCGCCCCTGAGCGGGGGCGCGCAGGGTCAGGTTGCAGTTGCGTTGACAGGTTTTTGCGCACTGTATACAGTATTTTTAGTGGAGGAACCCTTGACCCAAACCGATTTCAGCATCCGTCGCCAGCCACCGCTGAGCATTCAGGTCTATGACCGTTTGCGCAAGATGATGCAGGCCAATGTCTTTCAGCCCGGCGACCGTATGGTCGAGGAAGATCTGGCGCGCCGCCTTTCGGTTTCGCGCACCCCGGTGCGTGAGGCCCTGTTCCGTCTGGCGCTCAACGGGCTTGTCGAGCAGCAGGAGGGCCGCTTTGTCGTGCCCACGCTGACCCTGCGCGATATTCAGGACATTTTCCAGATCCGTCGCCTGCTGGAGCCGCAGGCGGTGGCCGATATCGCCGCCAGACTTACCGACGCCGATCTGGCGCAGTTCGTCACCGGGCGCGACCGGATGATCGCGGCCAAGGGGCAGGATGCCGCCGCCGCCGCCAATATCGCCTTCCGCGCGCTCTGGGTGTCGCGCATTCCCAACCGCCGCATGCAGGAAACGCTGGCCAAGTTCGACGATCAGGTGGTGCTGGTGCGCCGTGCCACGCTGGGCGACCCGGCGGCGCGGGCGGCGGCGACGGCGGGTGTCTGTGATCTGGTCGCTGCCTTTGCGGCCCGTGACCCGGCAGGCGCGCGCAAGGTGATGGAAGATTTCATCGACGCCGCCCTGTCGTGGTTTGAACGCGCAGTGACCGACCCTGACGACACCAGCGGGCATTCGTAAACGCAAACCCTGCCGCACCCCCTCCGCAACCCCGCCGCCAAAGAGGCAACCATGACCGACCATCCCATGCAAAACGCCAATCGCTTCAAGCTGGGTGTCTTTTCCGCCAATGCCGATGGCGGTCTGACGGTGACGACGGTGCCCGAGCGCTGGCCCGCCCGCTGGTCCGAAGTGGTGCAGGCGGCGCAGATCGCTGACCGCGCCGGGATTGATTTTTTCCTGCCGATTGCGCGCTGGAAGGGCTATGGCGGCGAACTCAACTCGCGCCAGCACTCCTATGAGACCTTCACCTATGCCGCCGCCCTTTCCGGCGTGACCGAGCGGATCGCGCTTTTCTCTACCGTGCATGTGCCGATGGTCCACCCGGTCTTTGCCGCCAAGGCGCTGGCAACGGTTGATCAGGCGTCGAACGGGCGGGCAGGGGTGAATATCGTGGCGGGCTGGAACCCCGATGAATTCGCCATGTTCGGCATCGACAAGGTGGATGCGCCCTATGATCAGGCGGGCGAATGGATCGACATCATCACGCGGCTGTATGCCGAAGACGCGCCCTTTGACTATGAGGGCACCTATTACCAGCTTCGCGGCGCCGCCACCGCGCCCAAGCCGGTGCGCGGCACCCGCCCGCCGGTGCTGAACGCGGCTTTCTCGCCCCCGGGGCGGGCCTTCGCCGCGCAGCACGCCGATTTTCTGTTCACCACCTTCAAAAGCATCGAGGCCGGGCGCGCCACCATCGACGATATCGCCGCGCGCAGTGCGCAGACCGGGCGGCAGGTGGGGGTCTATACCACCACCCATGTCGTCTGCCGCTCCAGCCGCGCTGAAGCCGAAGACTATTATGAGCATTACGCCGTCACCATGGCCGATAACGCCGCGCTGGATTACATGATCGGCACGCAATCTGCCAATGCCAGCAACCATGATGAAGAAACCTACCGCCTGCGCCGCAAATGGTTCGCGGGCGGGGCGGGCACCTATCCGCTGATCGGCACACCGGAGGATATCGCCGAACAGATGGTGGAAATGTCGCGCGCCGGGTTCGCGGGCACCACGGTCAGCTTTGTGAACTTCCTCAACGAGTTGCCCTATTTCTGCGAGGGTGTTCTGCCGCTTTTGCAGCGCGCGGGGCTGCGCGGATGAGCGAGATTGTTGCCCGGCTGAGCGCTGCCCTTGGCCCCGATGTGGTCACATCTCAGGTGCCTGAGCGTAACCACCACGACTGGTCCGGCCTGCCGCCGGTTGCGCCGCTGGCACTGATCCGCCCGCGCAGCAGCGATGAGGTGGCGACCGCCCTCAGGCTCTGCAATGAAACCGGCACCTCTGTGGTGCCGCAGGGCGGGCTGACCGGCATTTCGGGCGGCGCCCATCCGGTTCACGGGGCGGTGGCACTGTCGCTGGAACGCATGAACCGGGTGCTGGCGGTCGATACGCAGATGGCCACGCTGACCGCCGAGGCCGGGTGCATCCTGCAAACCGCGCAGGACGCCGCGCGCGATGCCGGGATGATGCTGGCGGTTGATCTGGGCGCGCGGGGGTCGTGCACCATCGGCGGGGTGATCGCCACCAATGCGGGCGGCAATCAGGTGTTGCGCTACGGGATGACCCGCGATCATGTGCTGGGGCTGGAGGCCGTGCTTGCCGATGGCACGGTGCTGAGCTCGATGAACACCATGATCAAGAACAACGCAGGCCTTGACCTGAAGCAGCTTTTCATCGGCTCCGAGGGGTTGATGGGCGTGGTGACACAGGCCGTCATGCGCCTGCAACCGCGCCCCACACACAGCGCCACCGCCTTTTGCGGCTGCCCCGATACCGGCGCGGTGCTGGCGCTTCTGGAGCGCGCGCGCGCCGCCCTTGGCCCGGCGCTGATTTCCTTTGAGGTGATGTGGCCCAGTTTCTACGATTTCATGCGCGCCGGTATCGGGGCGACGCATCCGCTCTCCGGCCCCCACGGCGCCTATGTGATTATCGAGGCCGGCGGTTTTGACGACAGCCTGCGCGCGCGGCTGGAAAGCTGCCTTGCCGAGGCGATGGAGGGGGGCGCGGTTGCTGACGCCGTACTCGCTGCCTCGCTGCGTGAGGAACGCGCGCTCTGGGCGGTGCGCGAGGCGGTGGCGGAATATGCCCGCATCCTCGGGTCGCTGACGGCCTTTGATGTCGGCTTGCCATTGGACCGGATGGATTCCGCCGTTCGCCAGCTGGAAGCGGGTATTGCGCAGCGCTGGCCCGGCGCGCGCGCGCTTTCCTACGGGCATATGGGCGACAGCAACCTGCATCTGGTGGTCAATGTCCCACAAGCGGGGCCCGATCAGCCCTCAGCCGCGATCAAGGCCTTCGTCTATGGCGTGATCCGCGATCTGGGCGGCACCGTCTCTGCCGAACACGGGATCGGCGCGATCAAGCGTGATTACCTAGCCTACAGCCGCACGCAGGCAGAGATCGACACGATGCGCCGCCTCAAATCCGCGCTGGACCCGCGCGGCATTCTCAACCCCGGAAAGGGCTTCGCCTCATGATCGCGCTTCGCTCGGAAATCACCCGCGCCCGTCTGGGCGAGCGGCCTGCGCTGGTCGGCCCGTTTCTGGCGGTGCCCTCGCCCATGGTGGTGGAAATCGCCTGCGCCACGCGGCCCGATTTTGTCTGCATCGACATGGAGCATGGGCCCATCTCCCCCACCATGGCCGAGGATATGCTGCGCGCCGCCGCCCTCTGGCACGTGCCCGCGCTGGTGCGTGTGCCGGGGCCAGAGGCGGCCGCCATCGGTCAGGCGCTGGATTTCGGCGCGGCGGGCGTTCTGGTGCCCCGCGTCTCCTCTGCCGATGAGGCGCGCGCCGCCGTCGCCGCCGCCCGCTTTCCGCCTGACGGACGGCGCGGGCTGGGGCCGGGGCGGGCATCGGGCTATGGGCGCGGTCTGCCTGAATACCTGCGCGCCGCGCGCGGCCTGACGGTCGTGGCCCTCCAGATCGAAACGGTCGAGGCGCTGGATGCGCTTGATGCCATTCTTGCCGTGCCGGGTATTGATCTGGCGTTCATCGGCCCGGGCGATCTGGGCGTGGGGCTTGCCGCCAGCGACCGGGACACCACGCTGGAAGCCGCGATTGACGACATCCTGACGGCCACAGCTTCGGCCCGGTGCGCGGCGGGCATCTTCACCATGACCCGCCGCGATGCCGCGCGCTATGACGGGCGGGTGGCGCTGGCGATCTGCGGGTCGGACAGCACGGTTCTGACCGATGGCTTTTCGGCGGCTTTCGGGTGATGGCGGGGCGGGTTGCGGTGCGCCGGCGGCGGGCTGAAAACTTCACCTTCGCTTGAGGCATTGCAACACAGTTTGCAGCGGCGCAATTTGTGCCTATCTTTCGCGGTATACGCGCAGAAGGTTTCAGCCTTCTGTCGCTGCCAGGAAGGAATGATCGATGCTCCAAGATTCGAGAAATGCGCCAAGAGTCCAGGTGATTGCGCGCAGGCCGGTTTCTGCGCATGGGCCGATGTGGCTGGCCATGCTGGCGCTGATGCTGATCTTCGCGCTGTCGCTGGCCGTCGCGCCGGTGCAGGCGCAGGAACGCCCCGTCAGTTTCGCCGATCTCGCCGAAGAGGTGAGCCCGGCTGTGGTGAACATCACCACCTCGACAACCGTCGCCGCGCAGATGAACGGGAATTTCCCACAACTGCCCGAAGGCGCGCCGTTCCAGGATTTCTTCAACGAGTTCTTCAACCGTGACGGCCAGCAGCAGCCCCGGCCCCGGCAGAGCCAGTCGCTCGGCTCGGGCTTTGTCATCTCGGAAGACGGCTATATCGTCACCAATAACCATGTGATCGAGGATGCCGACGAAATCCGGGTGGAATTCTTCTCGGGCCTGACCCTGACCGCGCAGCTGATCGGCACCGATCCGGCCACCGATATCGCGCTGCTGAAGGTCGAACATGACGCCGCGCTTCCCGCCGTGCGCTTTGGTGACAGCGAGGCCGCGCGCGTCGGCGACTGGGTTCTCGCCGTCGGCAACCCGCTGGGGCAGGGCTTCTCGGTCAGCGCGGGCATCGTCTCGGCGCGGGGCCGGGCGCTGCAGGGCAATTACGATGACTATCTCCAGACCGATGCCGCCATCAACCGCGGCAACTCCGGCGGGCCGCTGTTCAACATGGCGGGCGAGGTGATCGGCGTGAACACTGCCATCCTGTCACCCACCGGCGGCTCCATCGGGATCGGTTTTGCCATGTCATCGAACGTGGCAGGGCGGGTGATTGCGCAGTTGCAGGAGTTCGGCACAACCCGGCGCGGCTGGCTGGGCGTGCGCATTCAGGATGTGACCGAGGATGTCGCCGATGCGCTGGGGCTGGATCGCCCGCTGGGCGCGCTGGTGACCGAAGTGATGGAAGGACCGGCACTCGACGCAGGCATGGTGACGGGTGATGTGATCCTGCGCTTTGACAACGGCGGTGTTGCCGATACGCGCGATCTGGTGCGGCGGGTGGCCGATGCCGGGGTGGGCCGGGCTGTTGATGTGATCGTGTTCCGCGACGGTGAGGAGCAGACGCTGCAGGTCACCCTGGGCCTGCGCGAGGAAAGCTCCGCCGCGGCGCGCCCGGGGCCGGATGCCGCGCCCCCCGCCGCGCCTGCCGAGATCCTGGGCATGGAACTGGCAGAGCTGACAGATCTGGTGCGCGAGCAGATGGCGCTTCCGGCGGGAACCACCGGGCTGGTGGTTCAGTCGGTCGAAGCAGGCTCGGACGCTGAAACCAAGGGCCTGCGCGGCGGCGATGTCATCACCGAGGCCGGGCAGGTGCCGGTCAGCACGCTTGCCGAATTCCGCGAAAGGGTGGAGGAAGCGCGCGACGCGGGTCGCCGGACCCTTCTGCTCATGGTCCGGCGAGGCGATGACCCGCGCTTCGTGGCCCTGTCGCTGGAGCGCTGAACACCAACGAATGGAATGCCCCGGGCGGTCCTGCAAAAGGCCGCCCGTTTTTGTCCGGGTTTCCGATAAGGGCGGGCTCTCGCTGCAGCGCGCTGAATCGCAGTCAGCACTCCGGTCCGGGGTTTTTCTGAACGGTGAAACCGCAAGCGCGCGCCCCTCTCACCTGTTCAGAAATATCCTGGGGGTGAATGGGCCGCAGGCCCAGAGGGGGCAAAGCCCCCTGAACCCTCAACAAAGAAAGGGGCGAAGCCTCTGATGCCGCGTGGCGCAGCTTTGCTGCCCGGCCAAACGGGATGAGCGTTGCGGCGCAGCCGGAATGCGAAGACGGGCGGGAGCGGGAGCGGCCCCGGCCAGCCTGCGTTACCCTGCGCTGCCCTTCACCGGCTCAGGGCGCCACGATCCGTGCCCCCAGCACTGCAAGATGCGTGTCGACAAGGGCGCGCTCAGCGGGAGTGAGGGGCTGGTGACGCGGGTAAAGGGGGGCCGCGCGATCATTAAGGACCGGGGCGTCCCAGCCGTCGGTGGTGGCGAAGAACCGCGCCACCCCCTCAGCGCCATATTCGCGCAGATATCCCTGAATCACCACATCGATATAGGACAGCAGGATCGGCTGTTTCTCGGCCGGGCTGACCGCATCGGCGGCGGGCACGGCATAGATCTGCGTGGCGGCATTCAGCGCCCCCTCGACATGCAGCGCCGCGCCCAGCGGCAGGCGGGCATAGCCGCTCTCGCGCAGATCGAGCGCGCGCCAGTCGGCGCCGGGGACCATCGCCACCAGCCCCTCGATCTCGGACAGGGCGCAGGGCACAGCGGTCAGGAACGGCCCCGCGCGATGGCTGGTATAGCGCCATTCCCGCCGCCAACCGCCGAGGCGTGCGCGCCGGGCCTCGCCATAGCCATGGGTGGCGCGGTTCACCAGACTGCCATAGCCAAAAAAATACGGATCGCTCATCAAACGGGCCTTTCGCGCTTCTGGTGTCGCTTTCTCTGCCCAAAGCGTCGCCGGGATGCAAGAGGTGCACCGCAGGCGCACAGGGGGGCTTGCCTAGAGGGCTCCGGGGCTGATATTCGAAACCTGTCGGATACGGGAGAATCCGGCGGGCCCCACGGGGCTGCGCCGGTGCCGAAGGAGCAACCGCCCCGGTAAACTCTCAGGCGCAAGGGACCGTATCAGGCACGAAAACTCTGGAGAGTGGCGCGACAGCGCCCGCCGAAGGGATAACGATCTCAGGCGCCCGCACCCGCCGTATGGCGGGCAGGGCAGGGACAGAGGGGGCACCAGAAAGCGGGCGCATTCGCGCCCGTGACGGGTGCCGGGCGTTTTTCCGGCCAGAACAGGAGGGCAGGCGGCATGACCGACCTGAAACGAACATGCCTTTACGACATGCACCTGTCGCTGGGTGCAAAGATGGTGCCCTTCGCGGGCTATGAGATGCCGGTGCAATACCCGATGGGTGTCATGGGCGAGCATCTGCACACCCGCGCGCAGGCCGGGCTTTTCGATGTCAGCCATATGGGGCAGCTCATTCTGGGCGCGCGTGGCGCCGCCGAGGCGCTGGAGGCGCTGGTGCCGGTCGATCTGCAGGGGCTGGCCGAGGGGCGGCAACGCTATGGCTTTTTTACCAATGCAGCGGGCGGTATCGAAGACGATCTGATGATCGCCAACCGGGGCGATCATCTGTTCCTCGTGGTCAACGCCGCCCGCAAGGCCGAAGACCTCGCCCTTCTTGAGGCACATCTGCCCGGGGTCGAACCCGTGTTGCACCGCGCGCTTCTGGCATTGCAGGGCCCGGCGGCGGCCAGTGCGCTGGCCCGTCTGGTTCCCGGGGT
This sequence comes from Pararhodobacter sp., assembly GCF_036802785.1. Taxonomy (GTDB): domain Bacteria; phylum Pseudomonadota; class Alphaproteobacteria; order Rhodobacterales; family Rhodobacteraceae; genus Pararhodobacter. Next base: position 67,149 of record NZ_DAIRVN010000008.1, on the reverse strand, counting down.
TGAGGCGATGCGCTTCATGGATGTGGCCACCTTCGCCTGGGGGGATGCCAATCTCTGGGTTTCACGCTCCGGGTACACCGGCGAGGATGGTTTCGAGATTTCCCTGCCCGAGCATCGCGCCGAGGATTTTGCCCGCGCGCTTCTGGAGATGGATGAAGTGGCGCCGATCGGCCTTGGCGCGCGCGACAGCCTGCGGCTGGAGGCGGGGCTGTGCCTCTATGGCCATGATATTGACACCGACACATCCCCCGTCGAGGCCGGTCTGAACTGGGCGATCCAGAAGGTCCGCCGCACGGGCGGCGCGCGCGAAGGCGGTTTTCCGGGCGCCGCGCGTATCCTGCGCGAGCTGACAGAGGGGCCGTCGCGGCTGCGTGTCGGCCTGCGGCCCGAGGGGCGCGCGCCGATGCGCGAAGGCACGGCGCTTTTTGCCGCCGATGATGCTGACGCGCCCGTCGGCACCGTCACCTCCGGCGCCTTCGGCCCCAGTATTGGCACGCCCATGTCGATGGGGTATCTGCCTGCCGGGCTGGCCGCTGTGGGCACCCGTGTCTGGGGCGATGTGCGCGGCAAGCGGTTGCCTGCGCAGGTTGTGCCCCTTCCGTTCCGACCCTCCACCTATCACAAATGAGGCTTCACGATGAAGTTCACCGAAGAACATGAATGGCTGCGTATCGAGGGCGATCTGGTTGTCGTCGGCATTACCGAACATGCCGCCGAACAACTGGGCGACGTGGTGTTCGTTGAACTGCCCGAAATTGAAACCCAGGTCGTCCGGGGCGACGAGGTCAGCGTGATCGAATCGGTCAAGGCCGCCTCCGACATTCTGGCGCCGGTCGATGGCGAGATCGTCGCGGTGAACGAGGCGCTGGTGGATAACCCTGCGCTGGTCAACGAAGATCCGCTGGGCGAGGGCTGGTTTTTCAAGATGCAGCTTCCTGACATGAGCGTGCTCGACGAATTCATGTCCGAAGACGAATACAAGGACTTCATCGCCTGATGATCCGGCCCTGATGATTTGCGGGCGCGCGCGGCTGCGCGCCCCGTTCCCCCCCTGCGGAGCCTGATATGCCCTACACGCCCTCCTCCTACGATTCCTATGATTTCGCCAACCGCCGCCATATCGGCCCCTCGCCCGCCGAGATGGACGAGATGCTCAAGGCCGTCGGCGCTGCCAGCCTTGACGCCCTGATCGACGAGACGATTCCACCGTCGATCCGGCAGGACAAGCCGCTGGACTGGGCGCCCCTGTCCGAAGGGGGGCTTCTGGCGCGGATGCGGGAGGTGGGCGCGAAAAACAAGGTGATGACCGCGCTGATCGGGCAGGGCTATCATGGCACCATCACCCCGCCCGCGATCCAGCGCAACATTCTGGAAAACCCGGCATGGTATACCGCCTATACGCCCTATCAGCCCGAAATCGCGCAAGGCAGGCTGGAGGCGCTTCTGAACTTCCAGACCATGGTCGCCGATCTGACCGGTCTGCCGGTCGCCAATGCCTCGCTGCTGGACGAATCCACCGCCTGCGCCGAGGCGATGGTGATGGCGCAAAGGGTGGCGAAATCAAAGGCGCAGGGCTTCTTCATCGACAGGAACTGCCACCCGCAGAACATCGCCGTGATGCAGACCCGCGCCGCGCCCCTGGGCATCAAGGTGATCGTGGGCGCACCTGAGGCGCTGGAGCCAGAGGAAGTTTTTGGCGCGATCTTCCAGTACCCCGGCACTTTCGGCGACCTGTGCGATTTCACCAGCCAGATCGCGGCTTTGCACGGGGCGGGGGCGGTGGCGATCATGGCCACCGACCTGCTGGCGCTGACCATGATCAAGGAACCGGGCGCGATGGGCGCCGATATCGCGGTGGGTTCCGCGCAACGCTTCGGCGTGCCCATGGGCTACGGCGGGCCGCATGCCGCCTTCATGGCCTGCCGCGATGCGCACAAACGCTCGATGCCGGGTCGCATTGTCGGCGTGTCGATTGACGCGCGCGGCAACAAGGCTTACCGGCTGGCGCTGCAAACCCGCGAGCAGCACATACGGCGCGAAAAGGCCACGTCGAATGTGTGCACGGCGCAGGCGTTGCTGGCGGTCATGGCCTCGATGTACGCGGTGTTCCACGGCCCGCAGGGGCTGCGCGCCATTGCCGAGCGGGTCCATTTTCTGACCGAACGACTGGCGCGCGCGCTGCGTGCCGCCGGGGCGCGGGTGGAGACGGATGCGTTCTTTGACACGCTGCGCGTCGAGGTTGGTGTGGGGCAGGCGGGCATTCTGGCCGCCGCCCGGCAAGAGGGGCTGAACCTGCGCAGGATCGGCACCGCGCATGTCGGCATTGCGCTGGACGAGACCAGTGATGAGGACATTCTGGTGCGGGTGCTGCGCGCCTTTGGCATCGAGAGCGCGCCGCCGCATCGCGCAGATCTGGGCATCCCGGAGGCGCTGATCCGGCAGTCAGATTACCTGACGCATCCGATCTTCCATATGAACCGCGCTGAGAGCGAGATGATGCGCTACATGCGCCGCCTTTCGGACCGTGATCTGGCGCTGGACCGGGCGATGATCCCGCTGGGCTCGTGCACGATGAAGCTGAACGCGGCGGCCGAGATGATGCCGATCACCTGGCCCGAATTTTCCAGCCTGCACCCGTTCTGCCCGCCTGATCAGGCGCTGGGCTACCGCGAGGTGATCGACGATCTGGCCGACAAGCTGTGCGTGATCACCGGCTATGACGCGATGTCGATGCAGCCCAATTCGGGCGCGCAGGGCGAATATGCGGGGCTGCTGACCATTCAGGCCTGGCACCGCTCACGCGGTGAGGGCGCGCGCGATATCTGCCTGATCCCGGTTTCGGCGCATGGCACCAACCCGGCCTCGGCGCAGATGTGCGGGATGAAGGTGGTGGTGGTGAAATCCGCGCCCAACGGCGATATCGACCTTGAGGATTTCCGCGACAAGGCGGCCACGGCGGGCGAGCGGCTGGCGGCCTGCATGATCACCTATCCCTCCACCCATGGCGTGTTCGAGGAAACGGTGCGCGAGGTCTGCGACATCACCCACAAATACGGCGGGCAGGTCTATATCGACGGGGCGAATATGAACGCCATGGTCGGGCTGGTGAAACCCGGCGAGATCGGCGGCGATGTCAGCCACCTGAACCTGCACAAGACCTTCGCCATCCCGCATGGCGGCGGCGGGCCGGGGATGGGGCCGATCGGGGTGAAGGCCCATCTTGCGCCGTTCCTGCCGGGGCATCCGGAGACAGGCGGTAGTGAGGGGCCGGTCTCGGCAGCACCTTACGGATCGGCCTCTATCCTGCTGATTTCATGGGCCTATTGCCTGATGATGGGCGGCGAGGGGCTGACGCAGGCCACCCGCGTGGCGATCCTGAATGCCAATTACATCGCCGCCCGGCTGCGCGGCGATTACGCGGTCTTGTTCATGGGCAACCGGGGGCGTGTGGCGCATGAGTGTATTCTTGATACACGGCCCTTTGCCGAGCACGGCGTGACGGTGGAGGACATCGCCAAGCGCCTGATCGACAATGGCTTTCACGCACCGACGATGAGCTGGCCGGTATCCGGCACGCTGATGGTGGAGCCCACCGAGAGCGAGACCAAGGCCGAGATTGATCGCTTTGTGACCGCGCTGCAGGCGATCCGCGCCGAGATCAGGGCGGTGGAGCGGGGTGAGATTTCGGCCGAGGACAGCCCGCTGCGCCACGCGCCGCATACGGTCGAAGATCTGGTGGCCGACTGGGACCGCGCCTATTCGCGCGAACAGGGCTGCTTCCCGCCCGGCAGCTTCCGGGTGGACAAATACTGGCCGCCGGTGGGCCGGGTGGACAATGTCCATGGCGACCGCCACCTGATCTGCACCTGCCCGCCACTGTCGGATTACGCGTGAGCGGCGAAGGGGGGCTTTGCCCCCCTCGGCCCTGCGGGCCTCACCCCCCAGGATATTTTTGAACAGATGAAGGGGCGGATTTTTCCGGTTTGTTAATCTGTCGGTGGTTTTCTGGGGTCAGAGGCCAAGATAGCGCGTCTTGGTTTCTGTCGTCAGCTCGCTCGGTTTGCCGTGCCAGACGGACTGGCCGCGTTCAAGGATCACGCAGCTGTCGGCCAGCGGCAGCAGTTCGGAAAGGGTTTTATCGACGATCAGCAGGGACAGTCCGTCGCGTTTGAGCTGGCCGATGGCGGCCCAGATTTCCTGCCGGATGACGGGGGCCAGCCCCTCGGTTGCCTCGTCCAGCACCAGAAGGCGCGGATTGGTCATCAGGGCGCGGCCGATCGCCAGCATCTGCTGCTCGCCGCCCGAGAGGGTGGAAGCGGTCTGATCAGCGCGTTCGGCCAGCCGGGGAAAGAATTTCTGCACACGCTCCAGTGTCCAGGTGCCGGGGCGGGCGGCGGCGATCAGGTTTTCGGTGACGGTAAGGGTGGCAAAACACCGCCGCCCTTCGGGCACCAGACCGATGCCCAGCCGCGCGGCCTTGAACGAGGGCAGGGCGGTGATATCGCGTCCGTTGAGCCAGACCTTGCCGCGATAGAGTGGCTGCATACGGCAGAGCGTGCGGATGGTGGTGGTCTTGCCCATGCCGTTGCGCCCCATCAGCGCCACGGCCTGCCCCGCGCCGATTTCCAGATCGACGCCGAACAACGCCTGGCTGGCGCCGTAAAAGACTTCCAGCTGCTCAAGCCGGGCAAGCGCGGTCATGCAGGCACCTCGTCACCCAGATAGGCGCGGCGCACCTCGGGGTCATTGCGGATCTCATCGACGGTGCCGGAGGCGATGACGCGACCGTAGACCAGCACCGAGATACGATCGGCAAGCCGGAAGACGGCATCCATGTCATGTTCCACCAGCAGGATCGGTGCCTGCGCCTTGAGCGTCTGAAGGAAGGTGACCAGCGTGCCCACCCCTTCGGTACCCATGCCCGCCATGGGCTCATCGAGCAGGAAGCAGGCCGGTTCAAGCGCCAGAGCGACGGCGAGTTCCAGCAACCGCCGCTCCCCATGGCTGAGCTCGGCCGAGGGGATGCTGGCGCGCCCGGCGAGGCCGACGCGGGCAAGGATCGCTGACGCTGGCTCCGTCAGGCTGCGGTCATGACGCACGGGCATGAGAAAGCGGTACGGGTGGCCCTGGCGGGCCTGCAAGGCAAGCATCACATTGCGCCGCGCGGAATATTCCGGGATCAGCGAGGAAATCTGAAAGCTGCGCCCCAGCCCCAGCCGCGCGCGCTGCGCCACGCTGAGGCGCGTGATGTCCTGCCCCTGAAAGCGGATTGTGCCGCTGTCGGGCGCGTATTTGCCGCTGATCTGCGCCATGAGCGTTGTCTTGCCCGCCCCGTTGGGGCCGATCAGCGCGTGGATTTCGCCCGGCACCAGCGTCAGCGACACGTCATCCGTGGCCTTGAGCGCGCCGAAGCTCTTGTTGAGGTTTGAAAGCTGCAGAACCGGCTCAGCCATGACGCTCCCTCCCCGCGAGAAGCCCGATGAAACCGCCGCGCGCGAAGAGAACCACTGCCAGCAGCACCAGCCCCAGCCAGAATTTCCAATGCTCGGTCATGCCGCCGAAGATCACCTCGAACCCAACCAGAATAGCGGCCCCCGCGACCGGGCCGAAAAGCCGCCCCGTACCGCCAAGAATGATGATCACGATCAGTTCGCCCGACATCTGCCAGGCCATCATTGCCGGGCTGACGAAGCGCGTCAGGTCCGCCATCATCGCGCCCGCCAGCCCGGTGATCATGCCGGAGATGACAAAGGCCACCAGCTTGACGCCGAAGGGCGAAATGCCCACCGCCGCCGCGCGGTCCGGGTTTTGGCGGATGGCCATCAGCGCCGCGCCGAAACGTGAGGCGCGGATTAGCGCGAAAACCGCCAGCACGATCATCAGCAGGCCAAAGGCAACAAGGAACAGCTCCCACGGGCGCATGGTGTTGAGACCCGGAAAACGGTTGCGCACGAAAATCGGCAGCCCGTCCTCGCCGCCGTAAGCGGGCCAGGAAAGCGCGAAGTAGAAGAACATCTGCGCGAAGGCGAGGGTGATCATGATGAAGAAAATGCCCGAGGTCCGCAGGCTCAGCGCGCCGATCACCGCTGCCAGAAGGCCCGAGGCGATCATCGCCACCAGCCAGATCACCAGCATCTGGTTCGAGCCGGGCAAGCCCAGCAGCACCGGTGTTCCGCTGAAAGCATGATGCGCCAGCACCCCCGCGCAATAGCCGCCGAGGCCGAAAAACACCGCATGCCCGAACGAGACCATGCCCCCCAGACCCAGCGCCAGGTTCAGCCCGACGCCCGCCATGGCAAGGATCGCCACCCGTGTGGCCAGCGTGATCAGGAAAGGTTCATCCACCAGATAGGCCCAGACCGGCACCGCAAAAAGCGCGGCGGCCAGAAGCGCGTTGATGGCATGTTCGCGGCGTATCTCACGCATGGGCGGGGAACAATCCTTTCGGGCGCAGGACAAGGACCAGCGCCATGAGCATGTAAATCAGCATCGAGGCAAGGGCCGCCCCCACGCCCATCGCCTGATGCGTGTCGAGGAAGAGGGCAAAGAACCGCGGGAGCAGAAAGCGGCCCATCGTGTCGATCACGCCCACCAGAAGCGCGCCCACCATCGCCCCTTTGATCGATCCGATGCCACCGATCACGATCACCACGAAGGCGAGAATCAGCACGGGCTCCCCCATGCCGACCTGCACGGACTGGATCGCGCCGACCAGCGCCCCTGCAAGCCCGGCAAGCGCCGCGCCAAGTGCAAAGACCACCGTATAAAGCACCCGGATGTTGACGCCGAGCGCCGCGATCATCTCGCGGTCATTCTCGCCCGCGCGGATGCGGATTCCAAGCCGGGTGCGGGCGATCAGCAGCCAGAGGCCGACCGCGACCGCGATGCCGAAACCGATGAGCGCAAGCCGGTAGAGCGAGTACTGTGTGATCCCCAGATTGAGCGTGCCGCGAAGGGCATCAGGGACGTTGAGATACAGCGGGAAGGGGCCGAATATCATCCGCACCCCTTCCGACAGGATGAGGATCAGCGCGAAGGTGGCCAGCACCTGATCAAGATGATCGCGGTCATAAAGCCGCCGGATCACTGTGATCTCGATGATCGCGCCGGCGGCAGCCGCAGCGGCGAGCCCGGCCACAAGCCCCAGCCAGAAATTGCCGGTGGCGGCGGCAGCGGCGGCGCAAAAGAAGGCGCCGATCATATAGAGCGAGCCATGGGCCAGATTGATCAGGCCCATCACACCGAAAACCAGTGTCAGACCCGCCGACATCAGAAACAGCATCAGGCCGAACTGAACCCCGTTGAGGAGTTGTTCGATGAACAGCGCAAGGCTCATTTGTTGGTCTGTCCGTGGCCGTGGGCCGGGAGAAGGCAAGGCTCCCCCGGCCGGTTACGGTTCACCTTTGTCCGATCACATCGAGCAGTCGGCGCCGTGGATGTCGCGATAATCATCTTCGAAAGCGGTGCCGATGATGCGGTTGGTCAGGGTGCCATCGACATCGACCACCTCGCGCACATAGATGCGGTGGATGGGATGATGATTCGGGGCAAAGGCGAAGGAGCCGCGCACCGAGTTGAAGTCAGCGGCGCGCAGGGCCTCGCGGAAGGCGTCCTGGTCGCTGACACTGGCCGTTTCCAGCGCCGAAAGGATCAGGTTTGCCGTGTCAAATCCCTGGCTGGCATAGATCGACGGCAGGCGGTTATAGGTTTCCTGAAAGCTGGCGACAAAGGCCGCGTTGGTCTCATTCTCCAGATCCGGCGACCATTGGCCGGTGTTGATCACCCCCAGCGCGGCGGTGCCCATGGCGGGCAGCACATCCTGATCAAAGCTGAAGCCTGCCGAGACGATCGGCAGGTCAACGCCCGACTGGGCATACTGGCGCATGAACGAAATCCCCATCCCGCCGGGCAGGAAGATGAACACGCTGTCCGCGCCCGAGGCCCGGATCTGGGCGATTTCTGCGGCATAGTCAGTCTGGCCGACCTGTGTGAACAACTCGCCCGCCAGTTCACCCTGATAGTAGCGTTTGAACCCGTTCAGCGCGTCGGTCCCGGCCGGGTAGTTGGGCGCCATGATGAAGGCGTTGGCATAGCCCAGTTCGTTCGCGGTCTGGCCCGCGGCCTCATGCAGCGTGTCATTCTGCCAGGCGGCGTTGAAGTAGTTCGGATGGCAGCTGGCGCCGGCAAGCGGCGAGGGGCCGGCATTGGGTGAGATGTAGAAGATATCCTGCGCCACGACCGAGGGCACCACCGCCATGGCGAGGTTCGACCAGATGATTCCTGTCAGGATATCCGCGCGTTCCGACTGGATCATGCGTTCGGCGATCTGCACCGCCGTTTCGGGGCGCTGAGCGTCATCTTCGATAACCAGCCTGATGTCGGCATTCCCCGCCTGCTCCAGCGCCAGCAGGAAGCCGTCGCGGACATCCACGCCAAGCCCGGCACCGCCGCCGGACAGCGTGGTGATCATGCCAATGGTCACAGGCTCGGCCTGCACCGCGCCCGCGCCGATCGTCAAGGCGAGAAGCCCCGAGGTAAGGGTGGCTTTCAATCTCATCGTCGTCTCCCTGTTATCACCCCCGTCTGCGCGGAGGACTCGCCCGGAGGCTAGCAGAGCCTTCAAAGTTTGCAATAACTTTGAGCTTGAAGAAATCCAGAGAGGTGCAACCACGGTTCCCTTTCCTGCGCTGACGCTCCTTGCTCGGCTCCCATGTTCTCCTGAGGTATGAGCGAACTCGATCCTGCAATGCTCCGGCGGCCGTCACGCGCGCAGAGAGTGAAACTCAGCAAGAACCTGTCCGGGGGGCGTGAGCGACTTGCTGTCTTCCGAACGCACACCGCTCAGTGCGGATTTCCGGCAAGGTGCAACGAGAATGGCTGCGCAAAGTTTCTCGCGGTATCCCGGCTTTCAGTCTCATCGTCGATATTCCGGTTCTCATCCATCTCCGGCTTTCGCGCTTTGCCCGGGCGCTTGTGTGGCTTCGCGGCGTTAGTTGCGCGTGCTTCCGGGTCCGCTTATCAAAGGCGCGAAGGCTGCGCGCAGCCGTTCGCTTTCGACCAGAAGCCGCGCGCTACGCGCCATGGCGTCTGGCTCCGGCCGATCCGCGCTGTCTGGCGCATTTGGTCTCTCAAGGTCCGTCACTGCTGACGCTTCAGGCAAGGCCGGGACGGTGTCCCCAGCCGCAGAGGCGGAGGCAGGAGCGATGGCGCGCAGCGGTGCCGGTGCCGTCGCGTTGCCGGGACCGCTGGTTTCGTCCTGCGTGTCACGCTCTTGCGAAGCAGGCCCGTCGGGGACGGGTGCCGCTGTCAGGGCCGGACCGGCACCCGGGCCTGCGGGGGAACGGGAGGGTGAGGGTAGATGCGCCGCCAGGCTCGCCAGTGCGCGTGCGAGTTCCCGCTGGCTGTGGGTCCCGCTGCTTTCCCGGGTCTCTTCCAGCATCCCCCAGTCTTGCGCCAGAACGGCATGCTGCGCCGCAGCCTCATAGGCGCCCATGCCTGCGAGAATCTCGCTGGAGGCACGGCCGTCACCGCGCGCCTGAAGCGCCCGGGCACGCAGGTTTGCTGCAGCTTCGCTCTGGTCGTCCGTGAGGACCGAAAGGGCAAGATCCGGCCGCTCGCTTTCAAGGTGCAGCCGCGCCAACAGGTGACGCTCGGTTTCGGCGCGCGGCGGGTCAAGCAGCATTCTGGCAGCTTCGGTGAGCCCGAAACCCAACAAACGCTCGGCCAGTGCGGTGCGTGTCAGGACCGAATGAGACGGATCGCGCCAGTCCGTCCGGTTGAGGATCGCATCCAGAAGGTCGGCGTCGGATGCCTGCCGGGCGAGGCCCAGCCAGACAAGGTCGCTCAGTTCGGTGACAAGCGCCCGCCCTTGCGAGGAATGGCCCTGCCAGCTTGCCAGCCGGTCAAGCAACGTCACCGCGCCGGTGACGGAACCCGCCGCGACGCGATTGCGGATCGCTGCGGCAAGAATATCCGTTCCCAACCGGGTCGCGCGGTGCATGCCGGCAATCGCTTCGGCATTGAGCAGAACCGATTCCGGCACCATGGCACCCGTTTCCAGCGCGATCTGCAGATGAAGCAGCAACGACTCGGCATCATCGCCCGCCTCATGGCTCAGCCGCGCGCCCGCCGACAGGGATTCCCCGCGCGCGCGCTCAAGAAGGACATCTGCCATGAGCAGGTCCTCGCTTCGGGCATGCGGCGTGCGGCGCAAGGTGTCTGCGATCACGCGCGCGGCGTCGATTGCATCGGCGTCGACCATGATCCGGATCAGCGACGCGCCCAGGCCCGTCCGCAGGATGCCGGGCGCCTGCGTATAGGTGCTGGCGATTTCGCCAGCCTGCGCCCTGATCTGCGGCAGAGGCGCGCCTGCGAGCGCGGCAAGCATGGCGGCAGGACCTCCGCAGCGGTGCTGCTCCGCCAGGCGCAGGCGGGAGTTCGAATGCCGCCCCTCCTGCGTGTCGGCGAAGCCCAGCAGCAGGTCGCGGCCCGCGATGGGCTGCACGGCGTTTTCGATCAACGCCCGCGCCTCGGCACCAAAGCCGTGCTGAAGATAGAGGATGACCAGATCTTCGGTACCCGCCTGCCCGGGCTGATCGAACTCGCCGATCCAGCGGGACATACCTTCGGCCAGCGCGGCATTGAAACTTTCGGGCGCGGTGGCGGTCACGAAATCAAGGGCGGCTGCAGCGGCGCAGGCATTGGGGGAGTCATCCGGAAGACTGGCGGAATCCTCAGCGGGTCGGTCGAGAACGCTCATGATCCGAAGGTTCGGCGGAATGGCAGAGGGCGTATCACCATCACCGAGACGGATCATTTCCGCCGCTGCGGATCGCTCATGCGAGGGGTCGAGGATGCCCTGTGTCAGCGCCCCGGCAACCTGCGTGGTGAGTTGTTGCATGATGGCCTGCCGTTCGGTTTCACTGATAGGGCTGGGCGGCGGGCCTTGCCGGGAAGCCGGGCCGGTTATGCCCGGATGTTCCTGATCGGTAATCCATTCGCGCGCCAGCGTTCGCCCGGCGACACGCGCCAGGTTGTCGTCGGTAAAGGGTTGCGGCATTCCGGATCGGGGCAGGACCGGGGTGTCAAGGAGGGCGCTTGGCGACGCCGCGCGCGCGGAAGGCGCCTCGGCCGCCCGGGGTGTGCTGATGTCGAAGACTACCAGCCCAGGGCGTTCGGTCCAGGCCTCGATGGGGCAGTCGCAGTTGAGGCGCAGCTCCAGCCCTTCCGGCGTGCGGACGAGGTCGCCAAGGCGCGAACGTGGAATGCGCCGGAAGGCGCGCGAAATGTCGATGCTTGCTTCGGGCTGCATGACCCGCAGGGTCCGGACCGTGCTGCCGGCTGTTCCGGCATCAAGCTGCCAGTTGATCGGTCGTGCCGATTGCAGCACGAGGCGGGTAAAGTCAGCGTGTTCGCCGGTTGTGACGAGAATATTCTGCGCCCGGACCGGGAGGGGGGAGAGAATGCAGAGCGCCGCGAGCAGCGGGATGAGGGGGAAGCGAAGATGAGTCATGCGGCCTCGCGCTTCAGTGCCCGCAGCGCCTCTTCGAGGTCGCCGTAGCTGGGCCGGAGATTGTCAGGGGTGTTCTGGCGGCCCACCTCGATGCACATGTTGGCGGGGTGGTTGTGCAGATTGGCGATCAGAACCTCGCGGATAAGCTTATAGAAATGGCTGTCTTCCTCGATCACGGCGCGCATCCGGCTGGCAAAGGGGCCGACGAAACCATAGGCCAGAAACACGCCCAGAAATGTCCCCACGAGCGCGCCGCCGATCATGCCGCCCAGGATCTCCGGCGGCTGGTCGATCGAGGCCATGGTCTTGATCACACCGAGCACGGCGGCAACGATACCCAGCGCGGGAAGGGCATCGGCCACGGTCTGCATCGCGTGGCTGGAGTGCATCGCATGATGCATATTCGCCTCCAGCCGCTTGTCGAGAACCTCTTCGACCTGATGCGGGTCATCGTAGCTCATGGTGATGGCGCGAAGCGTGTCGCAGACCAGCTCGGTTGCCTGCCGGTCTTGCAGAATGCGCGGATAACGCTCGAATATCTCCGATGAGCCGGGCGATTCGATATGTTCTTCCAGCAGGACGGGGTTTTGCCGCGCGAGCCGGATGAGTTCGAACAGCAGGCAGAGCAGATCGCGGTAATCAGCAGGTTTCCAGTGTGCGCCCCGGAAGACCTTGGAGATGTCGCGTGCCGTGTGCTTGGCGCTTGCGCCGTCGTTCGATATGAGGAAAGCGCCCAGTGCGGCCCCCCCGATCATGGACAGCTCAAAAGGCAGGGCATGGAGGATGATCCCAAAGCTGCCGCCCGCGGCGACATAGCCGCCGAACACCATCACGAAGACGACGATGATTCCGATAATTCCGATCATGTCTTGCTCCGATTTCTCCAGTTTGCGCCTGCAACCTTGCACCGGCGGCTTAACAAAGGGTCACCAGCGGCGATCAATTTCGCGGAACCAGTGCATTGCGCCCGGCGACGATGGTGCTGAGCAGATAGGCCTGCCTCGGCTCCAGCCCGGCCATGATTGCGGCGGCGGAGCCGGGGGCGAGACGGCTCAGGAAACCGGCGGCGAAGCCGGGGTCCATCTCGGTGAACACAGCCGCCGCCTCTTCGGGCTTCATGCTCTCAAAAACCTGCACCATGCGCGTGATGTCCTCTTCTGCCGCCCGGTCGGCCAGCGCCATGGTCGCGGACAGATCCTGTTCGGCGGTTTCAAGCGCGGCGATCTGCTGCTCCAGCCGCTGGATGGCGGCCTGCAGCAGCTGCTCGCGTTCCGCCAGCGCGGCCTCGCGCAGGCGAAGGGCCTCTTCGCGCCGGGTCATCTGCACCAGCAGCGCGGCGGATGTGGCGCTGTCCCTCAGTTCAGGCGCAGGCGGGGCCGGGGGCTCGGCCAGGGCGGCGAACTGCTGGGTGCCCGGTTCGCCGCCTTCAGCCCCCTCGGCCAGAGCCGTGCCGATCCCGGCACCCAGCCGGATCAGCCCGGCCAGAAGGAACACCAGAGCCAGCGAGGGCAGAACCTGACGCGGGGTGCTGTGTCGCTTTCGCGCGCGCGCGGCGGGTCGGTGGTTGCGTTGCATCATCCATGCCCTCCGACAACGGGCCTGCGCCGCAGAACCCTCGGTCCTCTGGCCGCCCCGGCAACCGGATCTGCCACGGGTGCGGCCTGCGGGCGCCGGGCTGACGCGCTGTTCCAGCTTGAAAGCGGCCGGGAATGGGGCGGTTCAGTCGCCTTTTCCGGTGCTTCGCGCGCAGGTGGTTGCGCGGGTGGATGCGCCGGGAGATCATGAAGTGAAGCCATCAGCAGTTCGAGCTGCCGGCACGCGGCCTCGGCGCGTCTGGACTGTGTATCCAGTTTTTCGGCAGAGGAGCGGGCGGTCTGCTGGGCGGTTCTGAGCGCGCGCGACAGATCATCGACCTGTGCGGAAAGCACCGCGATGGCCTTGCCCATGCCGCTGTCCAGTGTGGTCAGGGCGCGCAGCCGCCGCGACAGGACCAGACAGAAGATCGCCGCGCCGATGGCGGCCGTTGCCAGAAGAATATCGGACAGGAAATTCATCACCGGCCCCTCAGTTGAACACGAATTCGGTAATCAGAAGGTCATTGACCCTGTCCGGGCCTGTGACGATCTGGATGCGTCGCAGCATCTGGGCGCGCAGGCGGATCAGCGCGGCGGGTTCCTCCAGCTCGTGCACCTCCAGCGCGCGCAGGTAGATATTGAGCACATCAAGAATGCGGGGCATCAGGCGCGTGACCTCAGCGGCCTCAAGCGGCGCCGTTTCAAGCTGGGCGCTGAACCGCAGATGCCGGGACTGGCCGCGCAGGCCCAGGTTGATGGTGATCGGATCGATCGGCACATACGCGAAGGCCCCGGGGGGCAATGTGCCGCCCGGCGTGGCGCTGCTGGCGGGCATCACCGAATCGGTGCTCACAAGGCCCGAAAAGGTGGCGTAAAAGCCCGCGCCCCCCAGCGCGAGCGCCAGTCCGAGCCCCAGAATCACGGGAGGAATGCCTTTTTTCCGGGGGGGGGCGAGCGGTGCGGCAGCGTCTGTCATGTCGGGCCTCTTTGTCGTGTTCAGACTCCGTTCTGGCACATTGTGACTAACCGATTGTTAATCGCTATCGGCGAAGGATGACCGCCAACGGGGCAGAAGCCCGTGAAGCGGAGAATCACCTTGGACCAACTACGCACAGTCTGGAACGCACTGGAGCCGCGGCGGCGGCTGATGGTTGCCGGGGCAACGCTGGCCGTTTTCGTGGCGGTGCTGATGCTTGCCCGGATCGCTGCCACGCCGGGAATGGCGCTTCTGTACGGCGGGCTGGAAGGCGCGCAGGCGGGGGAAGTCATTCAGGCGCTGGATCAGCGCGGGATACGCTATGAGGTGCGCGGTGATGCGATCTATGTCGATGCGACGATGCGCGACGAGATGCGTATGTCGATGGCTGCAGCGGGCCTGCCCGCGCATTCCTCGACGGGTTATGAACTGCTTGACGGGCTGACGGGTTTTGGCACCACCTCGCAGATGTTCGATGCCGCTTACTGGCGCGCGAAAGAGGGGGAACTGGCGCGCACCATCGTCGCCAGCCCCCATATCCGCGCCGCGCGGGTGCATATCTCGCAAGGCGCGACCCAGCCCTTCCGCCGTGACCGTCAGGCCTCTGCCTCGGTCACGGTGACGCCGGCGGGCGGCATGCTGACGCCGGTTCAGGCGCAGGCGCTGCGCTTTCTGGTGTCATCGGCCGTGGCGGGGCTGCAGCCCGGGGATGTTGCGGTCATCGACGGCAACGGCGGGCTGGTAATCGCCGAGGAGACCGGCGCCGGCGGCCGCAACGGCGACCGGATGGATGCGCTGCGCCGCAATGTGGAACGGCTGCTGGAGGCGCATGTCGGTCACGGGCGCGCAGTGGTGGAGCTCAATATCGATACGGTGACGGACCGCGAAACCATCGTTGAACGCCGGATTGACCCTGAAACCCGGGTCGCCGTGAGCCAGGAAAGCGAAGAGCGCAACGCCACGATGAGCGACACGCGCACCGGCTCGGTCTCGGTCGCGTCGAACCTGCCGGATGGCGATGCGGCGGGCAGTGACGGCAGCCAGCAATCGCGCGAAGTGGAGAGCCGGCAGCGTGTCGCTTATGAGGTCAGCCAGACCAGCCGCGAAATCGAACGCGGCCCCGGCGCGATCCGGCGGCTGACGGTGGCGGTGCTGATTGACGGGGTGCGCACACCCGATGCTGATGGCGTGATGCAATGGTCTCCGCGCCCGGAAGCGGAGTTGGAGGCGCTGCGCGAACTTGTGGCCTCGGCCGTGGGGTATGACGAAGCGCGCGGCGACGTGATCACGCTGCGGTCATTGCCTTTTGAGCCGGTCTCTGCCCTTCAGGGCACCGCCGCCAGCACCGGCCTGTTCGACCGGCTGGGGCTTGATCTGATGGGAATTCTGCGCCTCGCCGCACTGGCGCTGGTGGTGATGTTCCTCGCGCTCTTCGTCCTGCGCCCGCTGCTGGCCAATGCCAGTGCGAAGGAAGGTGGCCCGGCGCTGCCAAGGCTGGGTGCGGCGATGGGGGCCGGGCTGTCCCCGAACGCGCTGAGCGGCGAGATTGACGATAACTGGGGCAGTGCGGGTGAACTGAGCCCGCTGCCCGGGCCGCTGGGCAATTCCTTCGCCAGCCCGATGGGCGCAGGCGCAGGCAGCCTGTCGGATTTTGGCGACAGTGACGATTCCGCGCCGCTGCCCGAGGATCCGGTGGAGCGGATGCGCGCGCTTATCGCCGACCGGCAGGAGGAAACCATCGAGATCCTGCGCAACTGGATGGAAGAACCTGAGGGGAGCCGCTGATGCCCTCACCGATCCGGCTGGAAACCTTTCTCAAGGCCGAGGAGCCGCCTGCCCCCGCGCAACAGGCCTCCGAGGCATTGGAGGAGATCAAGCTCGATGCCTATGAGCGCGGTTATGTCGCCGGCTGGGAGGATTCCGAGCGTCAGGCCGAGCGCGAGGCGCTTGAAACCCGCGCGCGCGTGGAACGCCAGCTGGAGGCACTGAGCTTCACCTATCACGATGCGCGCGGCCATGTCCTGCGCGCGATGGAGCCGGTTCTGCACGCGATGCTGGAGACAGTGGTGCCCGAGGCCGCGCGCGCCGCCGTCATCCCCGGGGTGATCGCGCAGCTGCTGCCGCTTGCCCAGAGCCTCAGCGAGGCGCCGGTCACCTTGCGCATCGCGCAGGGCGCCCGGCCGGGTTTTGACGCGGCGCTGGCGGGGTTGGTTCTGCCGCCTCTTGAGATTGAGGAAAGCGCCGATCTTGGCCCCGGTCAGGCGGAAATCGCCTTTGACCACAAGGAAACCCGCGTCGATCTCGCGCAGGCAGCCGAAGAGCTGCGCGGCGCGATCAGCCGCTTCTACCAGATCCAGTTTGAGGAGAGCCGCCATGCATGACCCGTCCGCCGCCCCCGCCGAGCCGAATGGCCCCGCTCCCGGCCTTTCCCGCAACGCATTTACGCAGGTGCCTATCGAGATCGTCATTTCGGTGGGCCGCGCCCGGCCCAGCGTGCGCGAGCTGTTGCGGCTGAACCGTGACAGCGTTCTGCCGCTGGACCGCCGTGTCGAAGACCCGGTCGAATTGTTCATCGGCGACCGTCTGATCGCCCGGGGGGTTCTGGAAGAGCTTGAAGGGGATCAAGCGGGGCAGATGGCGGTGCGGCTGACGGAAGTGACCGATCTCAGTGACGGGTTCTGACATGCCGGGAAGGGCCTGCGCACCATGGCTGATGCTGGCGCTCGCCGCGGCCGTCGCCACGCTTCCCGGCGCGGCGCTGGCACAGGAGGTAACGCTGTCTTTCGGGGATGGCGGCGGGCTGGCCGCGCGTTCGGTACAGTTGATTGTCCTGCTGACGCTGCTCAGTCTGGTGCCGGGCATCGCCATCATGATCACCTGCTTTCCTTTCGTGGTCACGGTGCTGGCGATCCTGCGTCAGGCGCTGGGGCTGCAGCAGTCTCCGCCGGGTATGGTGCTGACAACCCTTGCAATGTTCCTGACATGGTTCGTCATGGAGCCCGTCTTCACCGCCGCCTGGGATGCGGCGATGGAGCCGCTGAACGCGGGAACCATCGGGCTGGAGGAGGCGTTTCTGCGCGCGATGGAGCCCTTCCGCATTTTCATGCTGGGCCGGATAGACACCGACACCTATCTCAACCTCGCCGCCCTGCGCCCTGAGCCGCCCGCGCTGGATGCACAGGCGCCGCTGTCGGTTCTGGTGCCGTCTTTCCTGCTCTCGGAGCTGTCGCGCGCCTTTGAAGTGGGGTTTATCATCTTCCTGCCGTTCCTGATCATCGATCTGGTGGTCGCCGCGATCCTGATGTCGATGGGGATGATGATGGTACCGCCCGCGATTGTCTCGCTGCCGTTCAAGCTGGCGTTCTTCGTGGTGGCTGACGGCTGGTCGCTGGTGTCGGCGGCGCTGGTGCAGGGGTATTACTGAGCCATGCCGCGCCGGTCAGCGCCACGCCACATCCCCGAGAAAGATGTAACCCGCGCCATAGATCGTCTTGATCAGGCGGGGGTTCTTCGGGTCTTCGCCCAGTTTGGCCCGCAGCCGCGAGATGCGCACATCCATCGCCCGGTCAAAGCTTTCACCCGCCGCGCCGCCCAGCGATTCCTGCATCTGCATGCGCGAGATCAGGCGCTTGGGCGCCTCCAGAAACAGGCGCAGCACTTCGCCCTCGGCATGGCTGAAGGGCACCTCCGCACCATCCTCGCCGATGAGGACATAGCGGTCAAAATGCGCTTCCCAGCCGTTGAACCGCGCGACCGATCCCGCTGTCCCGCCCGCCGGGCGCGATTTGCGCAGCCGGGCGCGGATGCGGGCCACCACCTCGGCGGGCTCGAAGGGCTTGATGATATAGTCATCCGCGCCCAGCTCCAGCCCCGTCACCCGGTCGCTGATATTCGCGCGCCCGGAGATGATGATGATCGTCGCCCCCGATTCCAGCGCCAACCGGTGCACCAGCGCCAGCCCGTCGCGGTCCGGCAAGCCCAGATCGACGAGGCAGACATCCGGCGCCGTGCGTTTGAGGGCTGCCTCGAATTCGGTCGCGCGCGCGTAGGTCGAGGTGCGGAAACCGGCATCCGTCAGCGCATCGGCCAGCATCCGCCGGATTTCGGCCTCGTCATCAAGAATGGCGACATGCGGCTGGGACATGGGGAAGGGGCCTTATCGGGCGGCTGCGGCGGCAAGATGCGCGTCGCAGCGGTGAAGGAAGGTTACCAGTTCGCCCGGATCGAAGGGCTTTGGCAAGACTTCATGGTTGCGCGCCGCCGCCGCATGCAGCGGGTCCGAGGGCGGCAGCGAGGTCATCAGCCCCATGGCCACACCCGGCAGTCGCCCGCGCAGCCGGTCCAGAAGCGCCAGCCCGGTCTCGCCGTCGGCGAGGTTGATGTCGGACAGGATCATGCCGATCCCGTCCAGCACCGCCAGGGCCTCGGCCTCGGCAGTGTTCGCGGCCTCGATCACGTTATGGCCGATCGCGCAGAGCATTTCGCGCACATGGGCCCTGATGTCGGGGCTGTCCTCGACCAGCAGCACCAGTCGCGGGGTGATCTGCGGATCGGCGGGGCGCAGGGGCAGGCGCAGGGTCACCCGCGCGCCACCGCCCGCCGGGTTTGTCAGCCGCACCGACCCCCCGCACAACGTGGCATGGTCATAGACCATTGCCAGCCCCAGCCCGGAACCTTCGCCGCCCTTGGTGGTAAAGAACGGGTCCAGCCCACGCCTGAGCGCCTGTTCCGAAAAGCCGGGGCCGGTATCGGTAACCGCAAGCTCCAGCCAGGTGTCGCGCACGCAGCGCGCGCGCAGCACGATCTCGCCACCCTCCTGACCGATCGCATCGCGGGCGTTGAGGATCAGGTTCAGAAGGCTGTCCTGTACCGCGCCCTGATCCAGCAGCAGCAGTCCCAACGCCGGCTCCAGCTCGATCCGCAGACGCGTCTGGTCGGGCAGCGAGGGGCTGGCCATCATCCGCAGATCGTCCAGCAGCACCTCCAGATCCGTCGCCTCGGCGCGCATCCGCCGCGGGCCGGAGATGGCGCCGATGCGTTGCAGCAGCCGCCCGCCGCGCCGCGCCGCGCCGATGGTGGCGCGGGCCAGCTCGGCCGCCTCGCCGGGCAGGCCGGGCTGGCGCGCCAGCTTACCCTGAAGGCCCAGGATGATGGTCAGCAGATTGGCGAAATCATGCGCGAGGCCGGAGGTCAGCTGCGCGGCCAGCTCACGCTTGCGGGTCTGCAGCAGGGCCGCGCGGGCCTGCGTTTCCTCGGTGATATCGGTGGACAGGATATAAACGCCGCCGCCCGCGCGGCTGCCGTCGGGCAGGGCGATCCCCGGATCGGGGGTCAGTGCCACGCGTATCCGCCGCCCGCTTTCATCATGGGTGATCTCGCAGACCGAGGCCGCACCGGCCAGCGCGCGCCGCATATGCGGCTGTATCTTGGCGAATGTCCCGGGCCCCAGCGCGACCGAGGCATGGAGCCCCGCCACATCGCCCGGCAGGCCGGGCATGAGCGTCGACAGCCGCCGGTTCGAATAGGTGTAACGCAGTGCGCGGTCGACATGGGCGATATGGGCGGGCATCATCTCGGTGGTCAGCCGGGTGCGCGCCTCCATTTCGGTGAGCTCGCGCTTGGCCTCGGCGAGGGCAGCATTGGTGGCGGCGAGTTCGCGGTTGGCCATGCTCAGCCGCTCGGCATGGGCGAAAAGCTGGCCGGACAGCTCCTCTGATCGCGCGCGCAACAGCCGTTCCTGCATCTTGATCTCGGTGATGTCGGTATAGACCGTCACCCAGCCGCCCTGCGACAGTGGCGCCCCTTCGACGGAAATCCAGCGACCGTTCGGGCGCTGGCGCTCCATGTAATGCGGCTGGAAGGCGCGCGCGGTCTCTACCCGCAGGCGCACGGCCTCGTCGGGGTCAGGCTGGGGGCCGTATTCGCCGCGCGAGACCAGAAAGCGGATCGTATCCTCGAACGCGGCGCCGGGGGTGACAAGCGCATCGGGAAGGGCGAACATCTCCTGATAGCGCTGGTTGCAGACCGCCATCCGCAGATCGCAGTCAAAGATCGACAGCGCTTGCTGGATCAGGTTCAGGCCCGCGCGCGTCAGCTTCTCGGTCATCTCGCCCTGCATCCGCGGCCCCTTCCCCCTTCATCTGTTCAAAAATATCCTCGGGGGGAGCCGCGCAGCGGCGTGGGGGGCAGACAGCCCCCCGTCCCGCAGCCAGCCGGATATCCCCCTCAGCCCCGGGGGCCATACTGCCTGCACAAGGGCGGGTCAGTCCAGTATCTCATGCGGGTCGATGCCCCAGAGCGCGCTGCGTTCCACCCAGCCGCGCTGGTTCTCGGCGCGCAGGCGGCACCAGTCGGGCTCACAGCTCATGATCCGCGCGACAACCCCATGTTCCAGAAGCGCAACTTCCGGCGCGCCCGGGCGGGGCTGACTGCGCATCGGCACCATATCACCCGTCACCATCGCCGTGCGGACCCCGGACAACAGCGAGTAATGCATCCAGCCGCCCTGGCCTTCGTGATCTTCGACCCGCCGCCAGTGTTCAAATTCGGCGGTGACACGCAGCGGCATGTCGCGCCGGGTATAGATCCAGTCCACCCGGTGCGTGCGGTTCGGCCCGCGCCGCGCGCGCCCCTCGCCGCTTTTGAGCGACACATAGCGCGGCATCGGCAGGCCGGTTTCCGGCCCGCGCACCGGCGCGCTTTCCGCCCCGGTGGCGCGGGCGGGTTCCGACGGTCCCAGCCCCGCCATCAGGCCGAACATCAGCACCAGTGCGATGGCGCGTGCCGTCCCTCTGCGTCTTGCCATTTGCTTCTGCCCCTGTCCGCCGCTTCGGCGGCGCTGCGATTTCCCGGCCCTTCGGTCATTTTATTGCGCGAAGGTTGTCCGGGGTGCTTGTGCCTCGTCTTGCTATCGGTCACTTTGCCATCTAGCGCGCCGATTTGAAAGTCTTGAGGAGGTATGGATGCCGTCAAAGCGCCTGAGTGTTGTCGTAACGCGACGCCTGCCCGACGCCGTCGAGACCCGGCTGAAGGAGCTGTTCGACGCCGAATTGCGCGAGACCGATGCGCCGATGAGCCGCGAGGAACTGGTCAGCGCCATGCAGCGCGCCGATGTTCTGGTGCCCACGCTGAGCGACCAGATCGACGCGAACATGCTGGCTCAGGCCAGCGAGCGGCTGAAGCTGATTGCCAATTATGGCGCGGGCGTCGATCACATCGATGTCCACAGCGCCCGCCAGCGTGGGGTGCTTGTGTCCAACACCCCCGGCGTGGTGACCGACGATACCGCCGACATGGCTCTTGCCCTGATGCTGGCGGTGACCCGGCGTATCCCCGAGGGGCTGGCCGAGATGCAGCGCGGCGAGTGGCGCGGCTGGTCGCCGATGGCGCATCTGGGCGGGCGGATCGGCGGCAAGCGGCTGGGCATTCTGGGGATGGGCCGGATCGGTCAGGCCGTGGCGCGGCGCGCGCAGGCCTTTGGCATGCAGATCCATTATCACAACCGCAAGCGCCTGCGCCCCGAGGTGGAAGAGCCGCTGGAGGCCACGTTCTGGGAAAGCCTTGACCAGATGGTCGCGCGGATGGATGTGATTTCGGTCAATTGCCCCCACACCCCCTCGACCTTTCATCTGCTCAATGCGCGGCGGCTGAAGCTGCTGAAACCGACGGCGGTGCTGATCAACACCTCGCGCGGCGAGGTGATCGACGAGAACGCGCTGACACGCGGCCTGCGCGCGGGCGAGATTGCCGGGGCGGGGCTGGATGTCTATGAGCGCGGCGCCGAGATCAACCCGCGCCTGCGCGAGCTGCCCAATGTTGTGCTTCTGCCGCATATGGGTTCCGCCACGATCGAGGGGCGGGTGGAGATGGGCGAGAAGGTGATCGTGAATATCAAGACCTTCGCCGATGGCCACCGTCCGCCTGATCAGGTGCTGCCGGGCATGTTGTGAGGGCGGGGAGGGGGGCTGTTGCCCCCCTCTTCGGCTGCGCCGAATTCACCCCCAGCGTATTTCTGGCAAGATGAAACCCGGTGTCGGGTTTCATTGCGTCAGCTTGTGCGCGGGCGGAAGGGGCGGGCGTCAGGGCCGCGCGCGGGTTTGCCGCCCGGTTTGCCGCCGGTTTTGGGTTTGCCGCCCGGTTTCTTGAACGCGGGTTTGCCCTTGCCGGCCCCTTTGCCGGCCGGCGCATCCAGCCGTGCCGAGGGGTTGCGCGCCGCTGCGGCATCAAACCGGGGGCGGGCAGGCGCGTCTGCCTTGCTGTCGGTTCTGGCGGCGGCGCTGTTCGCACCACTGGCGGCGGGGCGCGGTTTGCGCGGTGCCGGGCTGTCAGCCCCGCGTGGCGCGGCGCGCGGTTTGTCAGCGGAGGCACCGAATGGCTTGGGTTTGCCCTCATATTTGGGCTTGCCCTCGAACTTCGGTTTGCCCTCGTATTTCGGTTTCCCTTCATACTTGGGCTTGCCCTCATACTTGGGCTTACCCTCATATTTCGGTTTTTCGGCGTATTTCGGTTTGCTGTAGGCCTGCGCGCCGCCTTCGGCCTCGATGGCCTGCGGGCGCTCTGCCTGCGGTTCGGGGCGCGGGCTGCGTTCGGCCCGCGGAGCATGTTCCGGGCGCGGGGCGCGTTCCGGCCGGGGGGCGCGCTCTTCGCGCGGTGCGCGCGCGGCGGCGGCGGGAGCCGCGCGCGGGGCGGGGCGGGAGCCGGGGTCAGGGGCGGCCGCGCGCGCAACGGTGATCCCCTGTTCAAGCTGGGCATCCGCGCCGAGTGCATGGAAGAAACGCTCTTCGCAATCTGCGTGCAACTGCACCATCGTGTTGTCGTCGAAGATACGGATCGCGCCGATGTCGTTCTTGCCCAGATCACCCACGCGGCACAGCATCGGCAACAGCCAGCGCGGCTCGGCACGTTCAGCCGCGCCGATGCTCAGCTTCACCCAGAAGCTGCGGTCAAATTCAGCCCGGGGGGCGCGGGGTTTGGGGCCATCGGCGGTGACCTGCGCCACCTCTTCAGGGGCGGAGCGCGCGGCGAAATACTGGCGCAGCACACCCGCTGCCAGTTCGCGCGCGGTGAAGCGCTCGATCAGCATGGTGACCAGCGCGTGTTCTTCGGGCGTTTCCACGGCGGTCAGGGTCTCGTCGGTCAGAAGCCGTTCGGTGTCGCGGGCGCTGACCTCGGCAGCCGAGGGGGCGGGGCCCCATTCGGCGTCCAGATTGGCGGATTGCAGCAGCCGTTCGGTGCGTTTGCGCGCCGGGAACGGCACGATCAGCACGCTGACCCCCTTGCGCCCGGCGCGGCCCGTGCGGCCGGAGCGGTGCAGAAGCGCCTCGCGGTTCGAGGGCAGATCGGCGTGGATCACCAGTTCCAGCCCCGGCAGGTCAATCCCGCGGGCGGCGACATCGGTTGCCACGCAGACCCGGGCGCGGCCATCGCGCATCATCTGCAGGGCGCGGGTGCGTTCATCCTGTGCCAGTTCGCCCGACAGCGCGACAACGGCAAAGCCCCGGTTGTTGAAGCGCGCCGTCAGGTGGTTGACCATGGCGCGGGTCTTGCAGAACACCAGCGCATTGCGCGCTTCATAATAGCGCAGCACGTTGACGATGGCGTTTTCGCTGTCTTCGGTGGCGACGGTCAGCGCGCGATAGGCGATATCGGCATGGGCATCGCGCGTGGCATTGGCGATGACGCGCCGGGCGTCGCGCTGATAGGTGCGCGCCAGCTTCTCGATCTGCGGCGAGACGGTGGCCGAGAACAGCAGCGTGCGGCGCTCGACGGGGGCGGCCTGCAGGATGAACTCAAGGTCTTCGCGGAAGCCGAGGTCCAGCATCTCGTCGGCCTCGTCCAGCACGGCGATCTGCAGCTGGCTCATGTCCAGTGAATGGCGCTCGATATGGTCGCGCAGCCGCCCCGGCGTTCCCACCACCAGATGCGCGCCGCGTTCCAGCGCGCGGCGCTCGGAGCGGGCATCCATCCCGCCGACGCAAGAGGCGATGACCGCACCGGCAGGGCCATAAAGCCACTCCAGCTCGCGCCGGACCTGAAGCGCCAGTTCGCGGGTGGGGGCGATGATCAGGGCGCGGGGTGTATCGGGGGGCGGCAGCTGCGCCGCGTCATCCATCAGGTCAGCGGCCATCGCCAGCCCGAAAGCCACCGTCTTGCCAGAGCCGGTCTGGGCCGAGACCAGCAAGTCATGCCCGGCATGCGCCGGATCGAGCATCGCCGTCTGCACGGGCGTGAGCGTTTCATACCCCTTGTCGGAGAGCGCCTGCGCAAGGGGGGCGGGCAGGGTGGCCGCTTCGGGGATGGATGAGGTCATGGGGAAGGGTCCGGTCAACTGGTGAAGGGGCGGGCCATAGCCGCCGCTGGGGTGGGTGTCGAGGGGCATTCGCGGAATGTGCCGCTAAAGTGTGACAGCAAACGCGGAAAACAGCAACGCCCCGGGTTGGCCCCGGGGCGTGCAGTCCTCCCGGTGGGCGGCGCAACCCTCCTCAAAGTGCGCCGCGCGGGTATTCAGTTTGCCGCGATCATCTCGGATTGGCGGACGATCACCTCGGCCTGTTTGATCGATGCTATATCGACCAGCCGGCCCTTGTAAACGGTCGCGCCTTCGCCGCGGGCCTTTGCGGCCTCCATCGCGGCAAGAATTTCGCGCGCCTCGGCCACGGCGGCATCAGAGGGGGTGAAAACCTCGTTCGCCAGTGCCACCTGCTTGGGGTGGATCGCCCATTTGCCGACCATCCCCAGCGTGGCCGATCGGCGGGCCTGGGCGCGGAACCCCTCATCATCCGAGAAATCGCCATAGGGGCCATCGACCGGCAGCACGCCATGGCTGCGGCAGGCGGCGACGATGGCGGTCTGCGCCCAGTGCCAGGGGTCGGACCAGTACTGCGCCCCTTCGCGCAGCATGTAGTAATTTTCCTGCGTGCCGCCGATGCCCGTGGTCTGCATCCCCATCGAGGCGGCGAAATCGGCTGCGCCAAGGCTCATCGCCTGAAGCCGGGGTGAGGCGGCGGCGATCTCGTTCACATGGGCGATGCCGGCGGCAGATTCGATGATCACCTCAAACGCGATGCGCTTCTTGCGGCCCTTTGCTGCTTCGATCGCCGTTACCAGCGCGTCGACCGCGTAAAGATCGGCGGCGCAACCCACCTTGGGGATCATGATCTGATCCAGCCGGTCGCTGCCCTGTTCCAGCAGATCGACGACATCGCGGTACCAGAAGGGCGTGTCCAGCCCGTTGATGCGTACTGAGAGCGTCTTGTTGCCCCAGTCCACTTCATGGGTGGCCTGAATGACATTGGCGCGGGCCTCGGCCTTGTCGGTGGGCGCGACCGAGTCCTCAAGATCCAGATTGATGACATCCGCCGCCGAGGCGGCCATCTTCGCAAACAGCGCCGTGCGCGAGCCGGGGCCGAACAGTTGGCAGCGATTCGGGCGGGCAGGGGCAGCAGGCTGGATAAGGAAGGACATGCGGTCTCGTCTGAACTGGTCGGTGGCAAGGAAGTTGCGCGGGGCAACGACGATTGGTTATTATCTTGCGTGGCGGGGCGCAAGGGCTTTTTTCTGCGGCTGCATGACGGGCGCGGCGACGCGGCATCCGGCGAAGCATCCGGCAGAGGCTGCGCGCGGCGAGGGAATAATCTTGCGCATTTTCGCAAAATATTCGAAGGAACGTGCAGAGCTTTGCTGCGAAGCGGCAAAAAAACCGATGTTCTGGCGTGAGATTTCAGGCAGTCTCGGCGCCAAACGCAATGGAGCTGTCCCATGATCGAAACCCCGTATCTTTTGTTTCTCGGCGATGCACCCGACCAGCTGGCCGCCAAGGTGGCACAGGGGATCAAGGACTGGCGCCCCGAATATGCCAAAGGGCAGCTGCGGCTTGACGGCTGCAAGGCCGATATGGGCCTGCCCGACATGACCCTTGCGCAGGCGAAAGCCGCCGGGGTCAAAACGCTGGTGATCGGCGTGGCCAACCGGGGCGGGGTGATTTCGCAAAGCTGGAAAAAGGTGCTGGTGCAGGCGCTGGAGGAAGGGTTTGACCTGGCTTCCGGCCTGCACAATCTGCTGCGCGATGAAGAAGATCTGGCCGCGGTGGCGCGCGCCACGGGGCGCCAGCTGCATGATGTGCGCATCCCCTCGGTGAAATACCCGATCGCCAATGGCGAGATCCGCACCGGCAAGCGGATGCTGGCCGTGGGCACCGATTGCTCGGTCGGCAAGATGTATACCGCGCTCTGCATGGAGCGCGAGATGCGCGAGCGGGGCATGAAGGCCACGTTCCGCGCCACAGGCCAGACCGGCATCCTGATCACCGGCGGCGGCGTACCGCTGGATGCGGTGATCGCCGATTTCATGGCCGGCTCCATCGAATACCTGACGCCGGACAATGACGCCGATCACTGGGACCTGATCGAGGGGCAGGGCAGCCTGTTCCATGTCTCGTATTCCGGGGTGACGCTGGCGCTGATCCATGGCGGGCAGCCCGATGCGCTGGTCATCTGCCATGAACCGACGCGCGACCATATGCGCGGCCTGCCGGGCTACAAGCTGCCGACCATCGAGGCGGTGCGCGACATGGCGCTGGCGCTGGCCAAGGTGGCGAACCCCGATTGCGTGGTGGTGGGCGTTGCGGTCAATACCCAGAACATGGGCGAAGAGGCGGCGCGCGCCTATCTCGCCGATGTGGAGGCCCGCACCGGCCTGCCCGCGACCGACCCGTTCCGCTTTGGCGCGGGCGTGCTGGTGGACGCGCTGGCGGCGGTCTGAATCTGGCCGGGGGTGCGAGGGGCTGCGCGCCCCTCGCGCTCCTGCGCCAGGGGGGAGGCGCGGCCTCCCCCCTTGGACCCCCCCGGGCAAAAAAAGTGCGTATTTGGGGCAAGATGAAAGGGACGGCATGATTACGGTCACGGCAGAGCGGTTTCGGCTGTCTGAGGTGTTCACCATCGCCCGGGGCTCGCGCACCGAGGCGCAGGTGCTGACGGTGGTGATTGAGCGCGGCGGTGTGCGGGGCCGGGGCGAATGCGTGCCCTATGCGCGCTATGGCGAGACGCTGGAGTCGGTGACGGCGCAGATCGAGGGTCTGCCGGTCGACATTGAGCGCGCTTCGTTGCAGGGGCTGCTGCCCGCCGGGGCCGCGCGCAATGCTGTCGACTGTGCATTGTGGGATCTGGAGGCGAAGCGGGCGGGCAAGCGGGTCTGGGAACTGGCCGGTCTGGAAGCGCCGGGGCCGGAGATTACCGCGTTTACCCTGTCGCTGGACACGCCTGAAAACATGCGCGCGGCGGCCGCGCGCCATGCCCATCGCCCGCTTCTGAAGATCAAGCTGGGCACGCCCGAGGATATGCCGCGCCTTGAAGCGGTGCGTGCAGGCGCCCCGAAGGCGCGCATCATCGTCGATGCCAATGAGGGCTGGTCAGCCGATGTTTACGCCGATCTGGCGCCGCATCTGATCCGGCTGGGGGTGGAAATGGTGGAGCAGCCCCTGCCCGCCGGTGACGACGCCATGCTGGCTGAGATCGCGCGACCGCTGCCGGTCTGCGCCGATGAAAGCTGCCATGACCGTGCCAGTCTGCCCGGGCTGAAGGGCAAGTATGACATGGTCAATATCAAGCTCGACAAGACCGGCGGCCTGACCGAGGCGCTGGCGCTGCGCGATGCCGCAGTGGCGGCGGGCTACCGGGTGATGGTCGGCTGCATGGTGGGCTCGTCGCTCGCCATGGCGCCCGCCGTGCTGGTGGCGCAGGGCGTGGCGGTGACCGATCTTGACGGCCCGCTGCTTCTGGCGGAAGACCGCGACCACGCTTTGCAATTTGATGCGGCTGGGGTGCATCCCCCGCAAGCCGCGCTCTGGGGATAGGAGAGGCCCGCGATGACCCGTACAGTTTATGTCAATGGTGACTATCTGCCCGAGGATGAGGCCAAGGTCTCGATCTTTGACCGGGGCTTTCTGATGGCGGACGCGGTCTATGAGGTGACCTCGGTTCTGGGGGGCAAGCTCATTGATTTCCCCGGCCATCTGGCGCGGCTGCAGCGCTCGCTCGATGCGCTCGATATCCGCAACCCGCTGAGCGAAGATGACTGGCTGGCGATCCACCGCGCGCTGGTGGAGAAGAATGCCATTGATGAGGGGATGATCTATCTGCAGGTCAGCCGTGGTTCGCCCGGCGACCGGGATTTCTCGTTCCCCGACCCGGAGACCTGCGCGCCTACAGTCGTCCTGTTCACCCAGTCGAAGCCCGGTCTGGCCGACAGCCCACAGGCGAAAACCGGCATCCGGGTGATTTCGATCGAGGATATCCGCTGGGGGCGGCGCGATATCAAGACGGTTCAGTTGCTGTATCCGTCGATGGGCAAGATGATGGCCAAGAAGGCCGGTTGCGATGATGCCTGGCTGGTCGAGGATGGCGCGGTGACCGAGGGCACCTCGAACAACGCCTGGATCATCAAGGGCGGCAAGATCATTACGCGGCAGTTGTCGAATGACATTCTGCACGGGATTACCCGCGCATCGGTCCTGCGTTGTGCGGCTGAGGCGCAGATGGAGGTGGAGGAACGGCCCTTCACCATTGCGGAGGCGCAGGAAGCCGATGAGGCCTTCATCACCTCGGCCTCGGCCTTTGTCATGCCGGTGGTCGAGGTTGACGGGGTGGCGGTGGGCAGCGGCAAGCCGGGGCCGGTGGCGATGCGGCTGCGCGAGATCTATCTGGAAGAAAAACGCAAGGCCGCGATCTGAGGCCTGCGTGAAGGGGCGGCGCTGGCCGCCCTTTCTTCGGTCTGTCGTATTCCGGCCACCGCGCGAGGCACGCATCAGTTTCTTGTGCGACGCGCCCTGCGCGGTCGTAGTCCGGTGATGCGGGCAGGCGCCCGGATGCGCGGGGTGTGTTCGTCGATGTCGAGCGGTGCTGCGAACGTATCTGCGCCCGCGCTCATTGTTGTATGTGTCGCCCGTTGCTGTGGCAGCCATGCGCACACAGGGGCGACGGGAAAAGCCACTCCTGGCGGGGTTCCGGGAGGACCGGATAAAACGCAGGGAAATGGCGCGCGCTTTCATTGTTCGTCAACCGGGAGCAATCATCCTCTTGGGTGAATCGCGGAAGGTCTGCAAGGGTGCTTCAAGATGGCGTTGTCGATTGTGCCGGGCGCGCGACAGAGTCAGTCGCGCTTGCCCACATTCTCTGCAAAGGACTTCGTGAAGGCCGCCTGCTGCTCCGGCGTGGCGTCGCGCTGGTGTTGCGCCTGCCATTGCTCATAGGGCATGCCATAGACGATTTCGCGCGCCCCGGCCTTGTCCAGTGTGACCCCCTCGGTGCTTGCCGCTTCCTGATACCAGCGGCTCAGGCAGTTGCGGCAAAAGCCCGCGAGATTCATCAGGTCGATATTCTGCGCATCGGGGCGCTCAACCATCATGTGCTGCACCAGACGGCGAAAGGTGGCGGCTTCGATACGGGTGCGGGTGGCTTCGTCCATTCTGTCCTCCGTTTGCGATAACAATTGCGCCCGCGCGCGGTTTGCGCAAGATAGTGCGGGCGTCGGTGTGACCGTTGTCGTTGCTTCATATTTACGCGATAATAGAGGCAGGAACAGGCCGGAGGATACCGAAAGATGAGAAGAAACCGCAATGTGAAGATCGTGGCAACGCTTGGCCCGGCCTCTTCCGACCTTGAGACGATCACCGCCCTGTTCGAAGCGGGCGCCGATGTGTTCCGCCTGAACATGAGCCACGGCACCCATGATGAGATCCGCGCCCGCCACGCCCTTGTGCGCCAGATCGAGGCCAGTTCGGGGCGGCCCATCGCGCTGCTGGCCGATCTTCAGGGGCCCAAGCTGCGGCTGGGTGCCTTTGCCGCGGGCCCTGTCGAGCTGGAGGTGGGCGCCGCGTTCCGCCTTGATCTGGACGCCGCACCGGGCAACATCAACCGCGTGCAGATGCCCCATCCTGAGATTTTCGCGGCGCTGGTGGCGGGTTCGGAACTGCTTGTGAACGACGGCAAGATCCGCCTGAGGGTTGAGGAATGCGGCCCCGACTTTGCCAATTGCACCGTAAGCGTGGGCGGCACGATTTCGGACCGCAAGGGCGTGAACGTGCCCGATGTGCTGCTGCCGCTGGCGGCGCTGTCGGACAAGGACCGGCGCGATCTGGAATTTGCCTGCGAACTGGGCGTCGACTGGCTGGCGCTGAGCTTCGTGCAGCGCCCTGAGGATGTGATCGAGGCGCGGGAACTGGTGCGCGGCCGCGCGGCCATCATGGCCAAGATTGAAAAGCCCGCAGCGGTAAAGGCCTTTGACGAAATCCTTGCCGTGTCAGACGGGATCATGGTGGCGCGGGGCGATCTTGGGGTGGAGCTGCCGGTCCATGCCGTGCCGCCGATCCAGAAGCGGCTGGTGCGCAAGGCGCGTGCGGCGGCCAAGCCGGTGATCGTGGCGACGCAGATGCTGGAATCGATGATCGAAAGCCCCATGCCGACCCGCGCCGAAGTGTCGGATGTGGCCACGGCGATCTATGAGGGGGCGGATGCGGTGATGCTCTCGGCGGAATCAGCGGCAGGGGCCTATCCCGTCGAGGCCGTGCGGACCATGGACAACGTCGCCATCTCGGTCGAAGGGGACCCGACATGGCGCGAAGTCATCAACTCCTCGCGCCGGATCGCGCATACCAATGTCGCAGATGGCATCGTCGCCGCCGCGCGCGAAATCGCCGAGACGACGGATATCAAGGCGATCTGCTGCTTCACGGAATCGGGCTCCACCGCCGCGAAAGTGGCGCGCGAACGCCCGCAGGTGCCGATCATCGCCCTCAGCACCAAGCCCGAGACCCTGCGCAGGCTGTGCCTGACCTGGGGCATCCATTGTGTGGCGACCGGGCCGATCGACCGCTTCAAATCGGCGGTGGTGAGTGCGGCGCGCGCGGCGATTGATCTGAAGCTGGCCACCGAACAGGACCAGATCGTGGTCACCGCCGGTGTGCCCTTCAACCAGCCGGGCACCACGAACATCCTGCGCGTGGCCCCCTGCGACGAACGCTTGATTTACCGCGCCGAGGCTGAATAATCATCCCATCGGCGCCCCGGGATCGGCCCGGAGCCGGAAAAGGGGGCGCATGGAGCGCGATCTGATCCTGCTGGCAGGGCTTGCCTTCCTGCCGCTGGCGTTCGTGGGCTTTGTTTCAGCCTGGGCTGACCGGCGCAGGCCGGTGCCGGGGCTGATCATGCTGGCGCTGGGGCTGGGAATGGCGGGCTGGGCGCAGTTCACCCACCCCGGCGGCGGCTATGCGTGGGCCGATGTGCCGCAGATGGCGCTGACGGTTCTGGCGCGCATCCTTTACTGAGCGCCGCCGTCTGGGCCGCTGCTTCCGGGCGGGCGCGCACCGCCTTTCTGCCTTCGGCCCCCGAGAATCGATTTGCCAAAAAGCAGCGACACGTTCAGCAGCGTTTTCCGGCCAATGTCCTGATAGTCGCGCTCGCCGGAAAGGATGCGCAGGAAGGCGCGCTGCACACTGGTTTTCCGCACCAGATTGCGCACCACCTGCGCGCTTCTGGGGCTGAAGAAAAGCATCTTCTGGATGATCCGTGCGCGGTCTATCTCGCGCTGGACATAGGCCAGCTCTTTTCCGTAAAGGCGCAGCGCTGTTCCGGGCGCACCTGACTGCAGCGCCGCCACACAGGCCTCACCCGCCAATTGCCCGCTGCGCAGCGCCCAGGCGATACCTTCGCCTGAGACCGGGTCCACCAGCCCCGCCGCATCGCCTGCCAGCAACACCTGCCCCGCGCCGGGCACCTTGCGGTAGACGCCGGCGGGCAGAAAGGCACCCTTGCAGCCCTGCATCGCGGCGTCGGCCTCGGCGGGGGAAACATAGCGCTCCAGATAGGTCCGCAGATGGGCCTTCATGTCGGGGTTGCGCTGATGCATGCCACCCACGCCCACAGTGATGCTGTCGTTCTTGGGAAAGATCCAGCCATAGCCCCAGTTCGCCGCGGCCAGGTCAATTTCGACCGTGCGGAACGCATCCTTATGCCGGGGCAGCTCCACCTCCAGCGCGAAACTGATATCGGCAGGGTCGAAGGGGCGGCCAAAGAGGGCGCGTGCGGTGGCGCTGTTGCAGCCATCGGCACCGATCATGAGCGCGGCCTCCAGCACGCGGCCATCGTCCAGCGTGACGCGGGGGCCTTCCGGGTCAATCCGGGCAATGCGGACCGGCGCGTGAATGACGGCCCCGGCAGCGGCGGCATGGCGGTGCAGAACCGCGTCAAAATCGCGGCGCATGGTCATGTGCAGGGGCGGGGCGTTCCGGATCAGGCCCAGCGGGACGCTGTCATGGGAAAGGCGCAGGCGGGTCACGGTGCGGAACAGCGAGGGCGTGACGGGCTGTTCGAAGATCGTCTCCAGAAGCTGCGCGCATCGCCCGCTGACCGCGCCGCCGCAAAGCTTGTCGCGCGGAAAGGCGGCCCTGTCCAGAAGTGCCACCCGCAGCCCGGCCTGCGCCGCGACCTTGGCGGCAGCACTGCCGGCAGGGCCGGAGCCGATGACGATGAGATCGAAGCGTTCTGTCATGCCCGTCCGGCTCCTCAATCTTCTTCACCCGGCTTTTCGCCTGTCTAATGCGCGCAGCGCACAGCGGCAACAGGCACTTGCATCGCTCGCGCGCGCATCCTATAGAGCCCGCTCCAAACCCGCGTGGCCGGCCTTCGAGGCATGCCGAGTCGCGCGTCAGTACCGCTCAAACAAGACAGGAGACGGAAATGCCCAAGATGAAGACCAAATCGAGCGCCAAAAAGCGCTTCAAGGTCACTGCGACCGGGAAGATCAAATCGGCCCAGGCTGGCAAACGCCACGGCATGATCAAACGGACGACGAAATTCATCCGCGACGCGCGCGGCACCATGGTGCTGAGCGATCCGGATACGAAGATCGTCAAGACCTACATGCCCTACGCCCGCTGAGGAGGATCAGACATGTCCCGCGTCAAATCCGGTAAAGTTACCCACGCCCGCCATCGCAAGGTCGTCAAGGCCGCCGCTGGTTATTACGGTGCCCGCTCGCGCAATTTCCGCACGGCAACCCAGGCAGTCGACAAGGCCAACCAATACGCCACCCGTGACCGCAAGAACCGCAAGCGCAACTTCCGCGCGCTGTGGATCCAGCGGATCAACGCGGCGGTGCGTGCCATCGACCCGTCGCTGACCTATTCGCGCTTCATCCACGCCCTGGCCAATGCCGGGATCGAGGTCGACCGCAAGGTTCTGGCCGATCTGGCCGTGCACGAGCCCGAGGCCTTCGGTCAGATCGTCGAAAAAGCCCGCTCTGCCACCGCCTGATACAGGCCCGGCAAGGCAAAGCGTCAGGCCGCCCCAACGGGCGGCCTTTTGCATGGGTGAACGCTTGCACGGGCGAAATCGCCGGGGGGCAGGCGCCGGAGCCGCTCCCGCCCGTCTTCGCACGCGGGCTTTGCCCGCACACTCATCCCGTTTGGCCGGGCCGCGCGCCTGCGGCGCGCGGCATGGGGGCGCTGCCCCCGCCGCCCGTTCCGGGCGCCTCCCCCGGGATATTTATTGAACAGATGAATTAAGTTCGCCTCTTCTCCTTTCATCTGTTCGAAAATATCCTGAGGGTGAATTGGCCGCAGGCCAAGAGGGGGCAAAGCCCCCTTTCTTTCCTGAGCCACATGAACAGCCGCTGCATTGCAGAGCAGGCCCGCTTGCATTCGCAAGGGAATATGGCTAGGCCAAGCCCGGACAACGCGCGTTACGGGACAGGTATCATGGACGGCATTGCAGAGCTTCGGGCGAAATATCTGGCTGAGATCGGCGCTGCTGCCGGGGCCGATGCGCTGGAGGGGGTGCGGCTGGCAGCGCTGGGCAAGAAGGGCGAGATCAGCCTGATGATGCGCGAGTTGGGCCGCATGTCACCCGAGGAGCGACAGCAGGCCGGCCCCGCGCTCAACGGTCTCAAGGACGAGATTGATGCCGCCCTGCGCGCCCGCAAGGCCGCACTGGAGGATGCCGCCCTTGATGAGCGCCTCAAGGCTGAATGGCTGGACATCACCTTGCCCGCCCGCCCGCGCCCGCGCGGCACCATCCATCCGGTCAGTCAGGTCACCGAGGAAATGGCCGCGATCTTTGCCGATATGGGGTTCGCCGTGGCCGAAGGCCCCCAGATCGAGACCGACTGGTATAATTTCGACGCGCTCAACATTGCGCCCGAGCATCCCGCCCGGCAGGAGCATGACACCTTCTTTCTGCACCGCGCCGCGGGTGACAACCGCCCGCCGCATGTGTTGCGTACCCATACCAGCCCCGTTCAGATCCGCGCCATGCAGGAGCAGGGCGCGCCGATCCGGGTGATCGCGCCGGGCCGGGTCTACCGGATGGATATGGACCTGACCCACACGCCCATGTTCCATCAGATCGAGGGCATGGCCATCGACCGCGACATCACCATGGCCAATCTCAAATGGGTGCTGGAGGAGTTCTTCAGCGTCTATTTCGGCCAGCGCGTCAAAACCCGGTTCCGTGCCAGCCATTTCCCCTTCACCGAGCCTTCGGCGGAGGTGGATATCCAGTGCTCCTGGGTCGGCGGCCAGCTCAAGGTGGGTGAGGGCGACGGCTGGATGGAGGTTCTGGGGTCGGGCATGATGCATCCGCATGTGCTGCGCTCGGGGGGCATTGACCCTGATGAATGGCAGGGCTTCGCCTTTGGAATGGGGATCGACCGGATGGCGATGCTGAAATACGGCATCCCCGATCTGCGCGCGTTTTTCGAGAGCGATCTGCGCTGGCTGCGCCATTACGGCTTCGGCGCGCTGGAAGCGCCGAGCCTGCACGCGGGGTGACCCCGCCCTGACTGGCCGCGCTTGATCCTGCGCAATGCCTGCCTGCGCCTTTCGTGCTATCCTTCTTGAGGGAGGAGTACGACATGATCAATGACAGTGACATCATCGATATGGCCTGCCTGACGCGGGCCGAGATCGGCGCCATCGCCGAGCATGAGCATATCGGCCCGGTCGAGGCCGCCGAGCGGGTTGATTATCTCATGCATCTTCATCACGGTCCGCAGCAGGTGCAGCGCATGATCTGTGAGGATATCCGCGAAGCACTCCACACCGGTGATCTGGCCCGCGCAAGCGCGCTTTACACCACGCTCAAGGGTTTTC
Source organism: Pararhodobacter sp. (assembly GCF_036802785.1). Classification (GTDB taxonomy): domain Bacteria; phylum Pseudomonadota; class Alphaproteobacteria; order Rhodobacterales; family Rhodobacteraceae; genus Pararhodobacter. Next base: position 31,948 of record NZ_DAIRVN010000008.1, on the reverse strand, counting down.
TCACTGAGCACCCCGAAGCCCTTCGCGGCAACGGCTGAGTGCTCTGGCTGCGCGCAAGATCCTGCCCGCACAGGCCTTTCGTGACATTTGCGTGAAGGTCAACAGGCTTGCCACGGGGGGTATGCCTCCACTAGGGTCTCGCCATCGATGCGCCGGACGGCGCCACAGATGCACGGGGTCCGCATGCCGAAACTGACCAGTTCCACCCGCGCCGGCATGGCCACGGCCGCGCTTGTCTCCCTCTTCGCAGCCAGCGTGGCAATGGCGCAGCTTACCGATGTGATGACCCGCCAATACGCCGATGGCGGCATCTATGAGGGTACCTTTCTGGACGGGCTGCAGCACGGGCAGGGCAGCTACCGGCTGCCGAACGGGTTTGAATATACCGGCGAATGGGCTGAGGGGCAGATCACTGGGCAGGGCACCGCGCGCTACCCCAACGGTGCCGTCTATGAGGGCGCCTTTGCCGATGGCCGCCCGCATGGCGAGGGCCGGATGGTCTTTGCCGACGGCTCGTCTTACGAGGGGAACTGGGATGGCGGGCGCATCATGGGGCAGGGCACGCGCCGCTATGCCACCGGCGTCGTCTATACCGGCGAATTTGACGACAGCCAACCGCATGGCGAGGGCGCGATGGAGCGCCCGGGCGGGCTGCATTACGAGGGTGGCTGGGTCCATGGCCAGCGTCAGGGGCGCGGCACGATCACCTATCCTGACGGCTCGGTCTATATCGGCGAGATGCATGAGGACCAGCGCCATGGCGAGGGCAGGCTGACGCGGCCAGACGGCGCGGTGTATGATGGCGAATGGGCCGAGGGGATGCTGCACGGCGCAGGCCAGCTGACTCTGCCCGGCGGCGATCGCCGTGAGGGCACCTTTGCCAACGGCATGATGCAGGGGCTGGGGCGGATCACCTTTGCGGATGGCAGCATCTATGAGGGCGATTTCACCGATGACCAGCGCCACGGGCGCGGGCGGCTCAGTTCGGCTGACGGGCATGTCTATGTCGGCAACTGGGTTGCTGACCGGATCGACGGCGAAGGGGTGCTCAGCCATCCGGACGGTTCGCGCTATGAGGGCCAGTTCCGCGACGGCCTGCCTGACGGGCGCGGCACGGTGACCTTTGCTGATGGCTCCAGCTATACCGGCGAATGGTCCGAAGGGCGGCGCGAGGGGCAGGGGCGGGCCGAGTTCGGCGAAGGGCTGGCCTATGAGGGCGCGTTTCTTGATGGCCGTCCCCATGGCGCCGGGCTGATGACCTTTCCTGACGGACGCATCTATGAGGGCCGGTTCGAGGCCGGGATGCGCGAAGGGCAGGGAGTGATGACCTATCCTGACGGCGCTCGTTACGCAGGGAATTTCGCCGGGAATGAGCGCGACGGTCAGGGCCGGATCGAAATGGCCGATGGCTTTGTCTATGAGGGCCTGTGGCGCGAAGGCCGGATCGAGGGTGAGGGCATGGCGACCTATGCCACCGGCGATGTCTATGAGGGCGCCTTCGTCAATGGCCAGCGCGAGGGGCGCGGCACGCTGCGCTATGCCGAGGGGCAGGTGGCGAGCGGCGTCTGGTCCGGCGGGATCCTGACGGAGCCGGATGCGCCCGCGGAAGCCGAAACCGCCCCGGAAGCCGAAGCTGCCCCGGAGGAATGAACGCCGGGTTCAGGGCCTGACCGCCCGCCGCCGCATCACGCAGGTTTGACCATTGCTGCGGGCTTGAACGCCGGGCGGGCAGGCCTTATTCTCCTGCCACCAAGCGAGGACGACCTCCCCCACTACGGGACAGCAGCACGGGACGGCCCGGCGATACCGGAGCCCCTCTCATGCGATCCCCGCTTGACCGTCTGCGCCATGCCATCAGTTTTGAAATTATCGGCCTTTCCCTGCTGACCCCGTTGGGGGCGCTCGTCTTTGCCGTGCCGCTCAAGGATATGGGGGTGGTCGGGCTTGTCGGCGCCACGCTGGCGACGCTTTGGAACTATCTTTACAACTGGGGGTTCGATCATGCGCTGCAGCGCCTGACCGGCACCACCCGCAAGACACTTGCCACCAGATTTGTCCATGCGCTCCTGTTCGAGGCCGGGCTTCTGGCCGCGCTTCTGCCGTTCATCGCCTGGTATCTGGGCATGAACCTCTGGGCCGCGCTGCTGATGGATCTGGGGTTCGCCGGGTTCTATCTGGTCTATGCCTTTGCCTTCAACTGGGCCTATGACCGGCTGTTCCCGCTGCCTGAGTGGCAGCTGGCCGAAGAGGCGCCGCATGCCAGCCGCGTTCCGGCCTCGCGCTGAGACGGAGACGCTGCGCGGCAACCCGTTGATCCGGTGCCATTTTAAGCGGCACAGCCCCCGGTTTCCTCAGCGCAGCGCCTCCAGCCGCGCCGCGCCCAGCGTGCATTCGCGCCTGAGCAGGGCGCGTTCGCAGGGGCGCGGCTCCAGCCCGCGGGTCAGGCACAGGCGCAGCTCGACAATCGCGCCATTGCGGCAGGTGGTGATCATCATCTCCTGCGTCAGTGCCGGATTGGCCTCGATGAAGGCGGCCTCCACCACCTCCGGCGCCACGCTCAGGGGCGTGCGTATGGCGTCAAACACTTCGGGCAGAACCAGCTGCGCCAGCGCTTCGCGGGTCAGGGCGTAATAGGCCGCCGCGCTCAGCCCGGTGCAGCGGCCATGCTTGTTCCACTGATGCCAGGCTGCCCCGGCCGCGTCGAACAGATCCGCCTGAGCCGCGGTTTCGCGCCGTGAGGGCGCGCGCTCGGCCGTCTGGCAATATTCGGGCCAGTCGCCCCCCGCATGCTGCGGCCAGAGGCCATGCACCATCCAGCCCAGTCCCGTGCCCGGCGCGCAGCGCGCATCTGCGCGCCGGTCGCCTTCCAAGGCGCAGAAAGCAGGCATCCAGCTCAGCGCGAGAAGGTAGTGATCAAACTGCCCAGCCCGGTCCTGCGCGCGGGCAGGCAGCAGGGTCAGACCGGCGACGATCAGCAGCATTATTGCGATCGCGCCAGGCCGCAGACTGCGCGCTTTATGGCCACTTCGCATGTTTTGCTCTTTTCTTGGGGCGTTTTGCCCCTTATATACCCCCCATTCCCCGAAATCGAGGATGCGCGGCCCGGCGGCTGCGGCCGGAGACCCCGGCGGATGATCGCCCATGCTCGCGCGCCCCCCGAAGGCAGAATGAGGACTGAACCGATGGCAAAACCCCTGATGGCCAAGGCCACAGCCGTCTGGCTGGTGGACAATACCACGCTCAGCTTCAAGCAGATCGCCGATTTCTGCGGCCTGCATGAACTGGAAGTGCAGGGGATCGCCGATGGCGATGTGGCCGCCGGTGTGAAGGGCTTTGACCCGCTCGCCCATAACCAGCTCGATGAAATCGAGATCAAGAAGGGCGAGGCGGATACGCAGTATACGCTGAAGCTGAAATTCAACCCCGCCTCGGTGGGCGAGGAAAAGCGCCGTGGCCCGCGCTACACGCCGCTGTCCAAGCGCCAGGATCGCCCGGCCTCGATCCTCTGGCTGGTAAAGTTCCATCCTGAGCTGGCCGATGCCCAGATCCGCAAGCTGGTGGGCACCACCAATCCGTCGATCCAGGCAATCCGCGAGCGCACGCACTGGAACATCCAGAACATCCAGCCGATCGACCCGGTTGCGCTGGGCCTGTGCCGTCAGTCCGAGCTGGACGCCGAGGTGCAGAAAGCCGCCAAGAAGAAAGCTTCCGAGGGCGGCGTGATGAACGATGACGAGCGGCGCAAGCTGGTTTCGACCGAGCAGTCGCTGGAAATGACGACCGAGCCGAAACTGCCCAGCAACATGGCCGGGCTTGAGAATTTCACGCTGACCCGCGAAACCGAGGAAGAGAAGCCGGCGCATGTCGATTACTCGGATGCCGACAGCTTCTTCAACCTGCCGGAATCGACCGATGACGATGAGGATGATGACGAGGATGACGCCGCACCGCGCCGCTGATTGCGCGTGACGGGTGGGCCTCGCCTGAGGGCGCGTCGCATCCGGATGCGCTGCGCGTCTGCCGCGTTCTGGCTGAGGAATGACTGGGGTGCGGGCCCATGAAACACCGCATGAAAGGGGGGCCGTCGCCCCCCTTTCATCTTGCCGGAAATACGCTGGGGGTGAATTGGCCGCAGGCCAAGAGGGGGCAACGCCCCCTTTCTTGCAAAGAGCCCGCTCCGAAACCCGCAGCGCGGTGCAGAATGCGCGCTTGCTTGGGTTCTGCGCGCGGTTCAGTCTGGTTTTTTCACCAACCGAGTCGCACCCCATGTCCGTACGATTTTCCCCTGATTTCCTTGTCCTTGCCGCTGTCCTCGTCCTGACCGGCGCCGCCGCGGCCTCTGCGCAGACGCTGACCAGCCGCGTCGCCGCGATCGAGGCCGCACTTGCCTCCGGCGCGGCCGAGGACGCTTTGCAGCAGGCGCGCGATCTGCACCATGAGGTTGCCGCACAGGCGGGCTTCGGTGTCCGGCAGGCGGTGCTGACCGAAGAGCTTGCGACCGGCTTCGGCATCTACACACCGCGCGCGCAGCCGGTCTATGCCCCCGGCGCGCCGGTTTTCGGCTATGTGGAGCCGTTTGGCTACAGCCTGCAACCGGGCGCTGACGGCCTGAATGCGATGGTGTTCGATATTGATTTCGCGCTGCTTACCCCGGAGGGGGAGGCACTGACCGATATCACGCCGATGGGGGTGGTTGAGCTTTCATCGCGCAGCAGGCCGCTGGATGCCTATTTCCATCTGACCTATCAGATCACCGGGCCGGAAGGGGAGTATCTGATCTGGACCCGCGTAACCGACCGGCCCAGCGGTCAGGAGGCAGAGTTCACGATCCCGGTTTCCTTCGGCGCCGCCCCTTCTGCGGGGCTCAGCAAGTAACGGGCCCTTCCGCCGTTTGGCGGGCGCCGCTCAGCAAATGACGGTGCCGGCTACCAGCGTTTCAGGGCCGCTTCGTCCGCGTCTTTTGCGCTTACCCAGCCGGTGCTGCCACTGGCGGTGGTTTCCTTCTTCCAGAAGGGGGCGCGCGATTTCAGGTAATCCATCAGGAACGCCGCCGCCGCAAAGGCATCCGCCCGGTGCCGGGAAGCGGTGGCGACCATCATGATGGTCTCACCGGGGGCAAGCGGGCCGTGGCGGTGGATGATCAGCGCGTCTGAAAGCTGCCAGCGGCTTCGGGCCTTGCCCTCGATCGCGCTCAGGGCGCGTTCGGTCATGCCGGGGTAATGCTCGATCTCCATGGCGCGCAGTGTGCCGCCCTCGTTGCGCACGATCCCGGCAAAGGTCACGATGGCTCCCGCATCAACCGCGGCTTCCGCGAAGGCGTTGCATTCCGCGCCGTAATCAAAGGGTTGGGGCTGCACGCGCACCGCCATGGCGGTCAGCCGCCCGTCATCGGCGGAAAGAATGCCACTTCGCGCACACCGCTCAGCGGGGCGTCAAAATCGGCCAGTTCCTGATCAAGCGCGACGCGGACCGAGGCGAGGTCGGAAAAGGCCAGCGCGTACCGTTCTTCGCGCGCGCGCAGCTCCTCGATCAGCGCGGTGACGGTTTCTGCGCCGGTCTCAACCTCTTCGCTCGCCAGACCGATGCGCTCGCGCAGCCAGGCGAAATACAGCACCCGCAGCGTCATTGGCCCTTGTCCTTCAGATGTGGCATGGCCTTGCGCAGATAATCCCAGCCGGTAACCAGCGTGAGCGCTGCCGCGACCCAGATCAGGAACAAGCCCACCGTCCAGACAATCTCGCCACCATCGGTGGCCATCTGCAACAGGTTCATGCCCGGGGTAATATCCGTCGCTTCCATCTCGTTGATCAGCGCGCGGTTGCGGGCCAGCGCCTGTTCGCGGATGTATTCCAGCCCCAGCGCGCCAAAGAGCACCGAAATCGCCACCATCTGCGCGGTGGTTTTCCACTTGGCCAGTTTGGTCACAGCCAGCGTGCGCGAGGTGTTGCCAAGGTATTCGCGCAGGCCGGACACAAAGACCTCGCGGAACAGAATCATGGTGGCGGGCAGGATCAGCCAGGGGTCCATGCCGGAATAGCCGGTGATCACCAGAAGCGCGATAACCACCATCGCCTTGTCGGCGATCGGATCCAGCATGGCGCCGATGCGGCTTTCCTGTTTCCACAGGCGCGCCAGATAGCCGTCAAAGTAATCGGTGATGGCGGCCCCCAGAAACAGCACCAGCGCAAGCCAGTCGGCCCAGGGGCGCGCAAAATACAGGAACATCACGGCAACACCGGGGGCGGCGAGCAGGCGAAGGGTGGTCAGCGTATTCGGGATCGTCCAGCGCATGGCCTTATCTAGGCCCAAACCCGCGGCGGGGGAAGAGGGATCGGACCCGTGGCAGGGGTGCGGTGGCGGGAAAATGTCATCCGGCGCGGGGTCTTGGCGGGCGGGCAGGGCGATCACCCTGAGGGGCCGCTTGTGGGGCGCCCGCTCCGGCAAGGGTTGCGGTTATTCCCGGGCGTTGAAAAAATCGTGGACCTTGCGCGCCAGCGCTTCCGAGATGCCGGGCACCGCCATCAGGTCCGGCAGGCCCGCCCGCGTGACTGCCTTGGCAGAGCCGAAATGCGCCAGCAGCGCGCGCTTGCGAGCGGCACCCACGCCCGGCACCTCATCCAGCGGGGTGCTGGTGGTGGCCTTGGCCCGGCTGGCGCGGTGGGTGCCGATGGCAAAGCGGTGTGCCTCGTCGCGCAGCCGTTGGATGAAATACAGAACCGGGTCATTGTGGCGCAGCGCGAAGGGGCGGGCGCCGGGGCGGTGGAATTCTTCCTTGCCCGCATCGCGGTCGATACCCTTGGCCACACCGACCATCGCAATATCCTCAACCCCCATCTCGCGCATGATCCCGGCCACGGCCGAGACCTGTCCCGCCCCGCCGTCAATCAGCAGCAGGTCAGGCCAGGCGCCGCTCTCGCGGTCGGGGTCTTCCAGCACCAGCCGCTCGAAGCGTCGCTTCAGCATCTCTTTCATCATGCCGAAATCATCGCCCGGGGTCAGGGCATCGCCCTTGATATTGTACTTGCGATACTGGCTTTTGATGAACCCCTCGGGCCCGGCCACCACCATGGCGCCGACGGCATGTGCGCCCTGAATATGGCTGTTGTCGTAAATCTCCACCCGCTGCGGCGGTGCTTCCAGCCCGAAGGCCTCGGCCAGCCCGGCGAGCAGACGTGACTGCGCGGCCCCCTCGGCCATCCGCCGCCCAAGGCTTTCGCGGGCGTTGCGCGCGGCGTTTTCCACCAGTTCGGCCTTTTCGCCCCGCTGCGGCACGCGGATTTCCACGTTGCGGCCGGCGCGGGCTGACAGTAACTCGTGGATCAGGTCTTCGTTGTCGATCGGATGCGAGAGCAGGATCTGCCGGGGCGGGGGCTTGTCATCGTAGAACTGCGCCAGAAACGCCTCCAGAATCTCGCCCTCTTCGGCGCCGGAGCCGGTGCGCGGGTAGAAATCGCGGTTGCCCCAGCTTTGGTTCGCGCGGATGAAGAAGACCTGCACACAGGCCTGCCCCTTTTCCAGATGCAGCGCGATCACATCGGCCTCGGCCACGCTTTGCGGGTTGATGCCCTGCGTCTGCTGCACCTGCGTCAGCGCCCGGATACGGTCGCGCAGGGCGGCGGCGCGCTCGAATTCCATCGCATCCGACGCCGTTTGCATCTGCCGCGCCAGATCGGCCTGGATATGGCTTGTCTTGCCCGACAGAAAGCTTTCCGCATCCGAGACCAGCCCGGCATAATCCTCAGGCGAGATCAGCCCCACGCAGGGTCCTGAGCAGCGCTTGATCTGGTAAAGCAGGCAGGGGCGGCTGCGGTTCTGAAACACGCTGTCCGCGCAGTTGCGCAGCAGGAAGACCTTCTGCAACTGGTTCAGCGTCCGGTTGACTGCCGAGCCGCTGGCGAAAGGGCCGAAATAGCTACCCTTGTCGCTGCGCCTGCCGCGATGCTTGCGGATCTGGGGGAATGCGTGGTTCTTGGCTATCAGGATATTGGGAAAGCTTTTGTCGTCGCGCAGCAGCACGTTGTAAACGGGCTTGAGTTGTTTGATCAGGTTCTGTTCCAGCAGCAGCGCTTCGGTTTCGGTGCGCGTGCTCAGAAACATCATCGAGCGGGTTTCGCTGATCATCCGCGCGATCCGCGCCGAATGGCCCGAGGGGCGGGCATAATTCGACACCCGCGCCTTCAGATTGCGCGCCTTGCCGACATACAGAACCCGCGCTTCGGCATCGAGCATCCGGTACACGCCCGGCGAATTGTCGAGCGTGCGCACATAGGATTGTATCAGGGCGTGGCTGGTCAGGCTGGGTTCAGTCATGGATGGTGGCCAAAGAGTGATTCTGTGTGTCGCTGCACGGGAACGGACATGATTTCAAGGGAAAAGCTGTCCACGGTTTCTGTGGATAAGTTTGTGGATGCAATGGGGGGAGAGGCGAAAAACCATTGTTTACTTGCGGCTTCCTTGAGGTGCCCAAAAAATAGGCAAATTTACAAGTGTCTGAAATACATAAATATTTATTCTGAAGATTTGCAAACTACTGAAAAAACTAAGGATTTCTTAACAGAATCGTGACATTCCTCCGGCCAGTGGACAAGCTGTCGCAGGTTGCATGCCCCGGTGCCAGCGGCCCTCAGGGCGGGGCAGGTGCCCTCCGCCGGGGTCCGGGTCATTCAACCCCCAGAACATCCGGGGTTTTCCAGCCCAGATGCTGGCCGCCATCGACCATCAGGATCTGCCCGGTTACCGCTGGGGCATCCAGAAAATAGCCCAGCGCGGCGGTGATATCCTCCGGATTTGCGCCGCGCTCCAGCAGGGTACTGGCGCGCTGGCGGGCGAAGTGGCTTGCGCTTTGCCGCCCGCCCTGCAGGGTGGGGCCGGGGCCGATCGCATTCACCCGGATCGCCGGGGCAAGCGCCTGTGCCGCGGTGCGGGTGAAGGCCCAGAGGCCCATCTTGGCGATGGTATAGGTCATGAATTCCGGCGTCAGTTTCAGCACCCGCTGATCAATCATGTTGACCACCAGCGCCCGCGCGACCGGCTCACCCGCCGCGTCCTGCCCGGGCTCAGGGGCCTGCGCGGCAAAAGCCTGCGTCAGCACGAAAGGCGCGCGCAGGTTGGAGCCGATGTGCCGGTTCCAGCTTTCCAGCGTCGCGCTGTGCAGCGTGTCATATTCAAAGATCGAGGCATTGTTGACCAGCACGTCCAGCGGCCCGCCCAGTGCCTGAGTGGCCTGCGGCACCAGCCCGGCCAGTGCCCCCTCATCCAGCAGGTCAGCCTGCAGCACCGCCGCCTGCACCCCCAGCGCGCGGGCCTCATCGGCGGTGCGCTCGGCCTCATCGCGGCTGGTGGCGTAGTGCAGCGCCAGATCATGGCCGCGCCCGGCCAGATACAGCGCCATTGCCCGGCCCAGCCGCTTGCCCGCGCCGGTGATCAGTGCCTTGCCCTTCATCACAATCCCCTACCAGTAGAACAGGGATACGACATAGGCGATGTAGAGAAAAAGCAAGACCACGCCCCAGAGGCGGCTGATATCGCGTTTCAGCCAGATGAACCCGCCCAGCAGAAGGGAGGCCGCCAGCATCACCCAAAGGTCGATCTGGAGCATCTCCAGCGGCACCGGAATGGGGCCGACCAGCCCCGCCACGCCGATGATGCCCAGAAGATTGAACACGTTGGAGCCCAGCACATTGCCCAGCGCCACCCCGGCCTCACGCCGGATGGCGGCGGCGACGGTGGTGGCCAGTTCCGGCAGCGAGGTGCCGATGGCCACCAACGTCAGGCCGATGATTGCCTCGCTGACGCCCATCACCGTTGCCACGCCTACCGCGCCCTCGACAAGGAAATGTGCGCCGGCGGGCAGGCCCACAAGCCCGGCGAGCAGGTATCCGGCGATCTTCAGCCCCGGCATGCCGTCTTCGGCGCCCTCCAGCTCTACCGCGCCCGCCCGCTGGCGGCGCGCGCGCAGATAGCAGTCGCCCAGCATCAGCGTCAGACCCGCCAGCAGCACCAACGCCTGCCAGAGGCCAAAGCTGCCGGTAAAGGCCAGTGCGATGAAAAGCACGCTTGCGGCGATCATGATCGCGTAGTCGCGAGTCAGATTGCGCGCCACCGGGATGGCCGAAATCAGCGCGGGAATGCCCAGCACCAGCAGGATGTTGGCGGTGTTGGAGCCCACGACATTGCCCAGCGCCAGCGCGGGGACGCCTGACAGCACGGCCTGGATGGACACAATCAGCTCAGGCGCCGAGGTGCCGAAGGCCACCACTGTCAGACCCACGATCAGGGCCGGTATTCCCAGCCGCAGGCTCAGGTTCACCGCGCCCTTGACCAGCGCATCACCGGCCAGAACCAGCACCACCAGCCCGCCCGCAATCATGACCAGATCAAGAAGCATTATTTGTACTCGCAGTCAGCGCGTTTGCAGGGGCCGGGGTTGACGGCAATCTGGATGCGCTTGCAGGTGGGGCAGCGCAGCCGGTCCATCGCGCGGGCTTTCGGCGGCTTACCCCGGCGCAGGAATTTCTGAACGCTGGCCATGATGATCATGAAAACCAGAAACAGCGCGACGACTTTCAGCAGCATGTCATGCCCCCAGCCGCGCCCAAAGCGCGCGCTCTTCCGCCACTGCCATCGCATCCGAGGCCAGCGCCATGCCGAAGCGTGCCAGAAGCGGGCGGCGCACACCATAGGGCACCAGCCGGACCTTGTCGCCGTAGCGCGCCTTCAACACCGGCACCGCATGCCCGATCGCATCGGCCAGCCCCAGCCGCACCGCCTCGCCGCCCAGCCAGAAGCTGCCGTCGAACAGCTCGGTCGCGCTGTCCAGCCTTGTGCCGCGCCGGGCCCGGACCTGAGCGATGAAAGCCTCATGCATCTGCTCAAGCAGGCGATCAAGCTTTGCCACATCTTCGGGCTTTTCCGGGCGGAACATATCAAGCTGGTTTTTGGAACGCCCGGCAGTATGCACCCGCCGCTCGATCCCGTGGCGGGCGATCAGCTCCTGCAGGCCGAAGCCCGCCGAAATCACCCCGATTGACCCCAGCACCGAACAGGCATCGCAATGGATGTCATCCGCCGCCGTCGCCAGCCAGTACCCGCCCGAGGCCGCCGCATCCTCGACAAAGGCATGGACCGGCACCCCGGTCTCATCCCCCAGCCGCCGGATACGGCCCGCGATCAGCGAGGATTGCACCGGCGAGCCGCCGGGCGAATTGATCAGCAGCGCCACCGCTCTGGGTTTTCCGGCGCGAAAGGCGCGTTCCAGCACCGGGGCGAGTTCGGCATCATTCAACCGGCCCCGTCCTTGCGCGGCAATCATGCCCTGAAGGCGAACCAGATTGATACGGGGGGCGCGCCGGAACAGGCGCGCAGGCAGGGCGAGCGCGTTTTTCATCGCTCCGATGTAAGATGCCCCCGTCGCCGCAACAAGGCCACCCGGCAGCATTACCCGGTTATTTTCCCGCAGCTTTTTGCCGCTGAAGTCAGTGCGGCGGTCCTGATGCTGCGGTCCCTATGCTGCGGTTCCAGTGCACCGGGACCAGTGCGGCGGGGCTAACCCGCTGCCTGCCGTGCGACACGGGCGACATCGCGGCTCAGCGCACCATGGCGTTCCAGCCCCGCCAGCGGCACCCAGCGCGCATCCAGCGCGTCATCGGCGGCCAGTGGTGTGCCTGCCTGCCAAAGGCAGCGCACCGCGATCAGGACGAAATGCTGGCGCAACAGGCCGTCGGTGCCGTGATCCCAGGCGTCCAGCGCCGTGATCACCGCCTGTGCCGTGGCGCTGACGCCGGTTTCCTCAAGCAGTTCGCGCTCAGTGGCCTGAAGCAGGGTTTCGCCATATTCCACCTTGCCGCCGGGAAAGCCCCAGAGGCCCGCATCGGGCGGGTTGGCGCGCTGGACCAGCAGCACCTGCCCGTCGCGGATCACCACCGCCAGCACCGCCACAACCGGGCGGCTGGCAAGGGGCAGGGACTGCTCAGCGCTCATCCGTCAACCGCCCCTCCATCCGCAACGCCAGATCCTCCTGCCCGCTGGCCCGAAGCCCTTCGATGGCCCCCTGATAATCCCCGGCCTCGCGGTTCTGGCTCAGCTTCGATTTGGCCAGCACCCGGCTGATATCAATACGGAACGCCACGATATTCGCCAGCATCTGCGCCATATAGTCAGCGGGTGCATCGGCCATCCGCCAGGCATCGGTCCCGTTCACGCGCCGCTCATGGTTGCGGGTCAGCAGGCCGACAGCGGCGCGTCTGGCGCGTTCGTCATGCTGAAACCGGATCGTGCCATGGACATGCACCACCTGATAATTCCACGTCGGCACATGGCGGTGATGTTCCTGTTTCGAGGGGTAGAAATTGGGCGAGACATAGCCCTCTGCTCCCCGGAACACCGCCAGCACCTCCTGCCCGTCGTCCATCACGCGATGCATGTCATTGGCGAGGGCCACATGGCCGATCAGCGCATTGTCCGGCACCGCCAGCAGCGGGATATGATTGGCTACGAGTCCCTCGCCGGTCTGCGCGACGATGCAGGCCAGCGGCGCGGCCTCCATCACAGCCGCGATCGCCTCAAGGCTTACCTCGTTGAAATGGGGGGGAATATACATGCCGAACCCTCTGCTCTTCCGGCCCCGTGCGCTTACCGCCCCGGCGCCCGCTCCAGAAACGAGACAATTGCCGGAATCAGCGCCGCGTGCAACGGCAGCGAGGGGTCGGAGTAGCTGGCAAAGGGCTGGCCCGGCTGATCGGGCTTCAGCATATGTGTGCCGCCCGGCAGGTCCAGCCGTTCGGCCTGCGGCAGGGCGGTGGCCAGCAGCCCGGCATCCAGCGGGCGCACCTGCAGATCGGCATCGCCCTGCACGATGAGCGCAGGCCCCTCCCAATGCGCCACCGCCACCGGGTCATGGCTGAAAAGGTCGATCATGTAGCGCTGCACTCCCGGCGTGAACAGCGGCTGCAACGGCGGGGCCAGCCCCTCGGGGTCAATGCTGCGCCCGGCCTCGATCTCGGCGACAGCGGCCTCCACCTCGGGCAGCAGGAAGGCATTGGCCGGGTTGGCGGCGATCTGCTCGATCAGGAGCTGCCCGACGGGCCGCCCGGGCGCGGCCAGCAGGATCAGCCCGCACAACGCCTCGGGCGGTGTCTGGGCTGCGACCAGCGCCACCAGCCCGCCCTCGGAATGACCGGCAAGCCAGACGCAGGGCGCCAGCCCCGCGGCCTCATTCACCCAGTCGCGGGCATCCTGCGCATAGGCGGCAATCGTCACGTCATTGCCGTCAGAGATCGCGCCCGCGCTGGCGAATGTCCCGCGCTTGTCCACCCGGAGGGAGGCCACGCCCCGCGCCGCCAGCCCCTCGGCCAGCAGAAGGTAGGTGTCGCTGCGCATGCCGCCAGGCGGGCCGTTGCCGTTATGGTCGGTCATGCCGGAGCCGGGGATGATCACCACCACATGCTCCGCGCCCTCCACCGTGATCCGCTCCCCGGCCAGCGGACCCAGCGGGCCGCTGATCTCAACCGTTTCAGCATGGGCGGAGGACAGCGCGGCGGCCGTCAGTGTGGCGAGAAGGAGCATCAGACGCATTGCAAAATTCCTTGAACAGTCGCCCGCACGCTACCCGCCCGCGACTGCCGCCGCAATCTTGCGCCATCCCATCTGGCCAAACCATCCCCGCGGCGCTATAGCCACCGCCATGAGCGAAACCCTGCCCCCGTGCCCCGAATGCGCCTCGGTCTATACCTATGAGGCGGGCGCCCTGCTGACCTGCCCTGAGTGCGGCCACGAATGGTCACCCGAGGCGCTGGCCGAGGGTGCAGATGTGGTGCGCGACAGCATCGGCAATGTGTTGCAGGACGGCGATACAGTGACGCTGATCAAAGATCTCAAGCTCAAGGGCTCATCCACGGTGGTCAAGGTCGGCACCAAGGTCAAAGGCATCCGTCTGGTGCCCGGAGACCACGACATCGACTGCCGCATACCCGGCATTGGCCAGATCGGCCTCAAGTCGCAGTTCGTGAAGAAGGTGGCGGAATAGGGGGCTGACCCGGTCGCTTGCGGTGTGATCCGAGGCGAGGAACCGCCTGCGGGACAGCCCGGTCATTGCTGCAGTCTGGTCGGACATTCAGCCGGCCAGCCCCTGCTCCGGGCCTCTGCTGCTGAGATCGCTCGGCCCTTTATTTATTGAAAAATCAACGAAATCTCTTCGTCACTCAGCAGCTTCCACTGACCGGGAGCCAGTTCATCAGGCAGTGTCAGACCGCCCAGACGTTCGCGGTGCAGTTCCTCGACGTGGTTGCCGGTGGCGGCAAACATGCGGCGCACCTGATGGTACCGGCCCTCGGTCACACTCAGCAGGGCTTCGGTTTCCGAGGCAACTTCCAGTCCGGCGGGCGCCAGCGGCTTTTCCTCGCCCTCCAGCATCAACTGGCCCGAGGCAAACAGGTCGCCTTCGGTGCCCTTGAGCGGGCGTGCCAGTCTGGCGCGATAGGTCTTCTTGACGTGGCGCCGGGGGCTGATGACACGGTGCAACAGGTCGCCGTCATCGGTCAGGAGCAGAAGACCGGAGGTCTGCTTGTCCAGACGACCGATGGTCGAGATCACCGGGTCACGCCGTTTCCAGCGCGCGGGCAGGATGTCATAGACCCGTGGGCCGATTTCCTTGTGCGAACAGGTCATGCCCAAAGGCTTGTTCAGAAGGATGACCATGCCCGCGACGGGGTCGAGCGGCTCGCCGTCGATTTCCATGCGCTTCGGCAAATCCGGCGTGACCGGGATGCGCCTGGTGACATCCACGAGGTCGGCAGCGTCCAGCGTGATACCGCCGGCCTTGGCCATGCGCGCCATTTCGGTGCGCGAACCATAGCCCATGGAGGACAGGAGTCTGTCAACGCGGGAGGTTGGTATCTTGGCCATTAATGTTGCTCCCTCAAGCAGCCCGAAGGGCATTGCCGATGTTCCGGCAGACCGGCTCTACAGGAAGTCCGGCTTCCCGGAAACCGCCCCTTGGCCGCTGGTGCGCCGTGGCGACTGTGTGCGTATGGCTCTTTGCGCCCCTCAAACCGTCGTCAGCGCCTTTTTCAACCGCTCGCGCCGCAGGTTCTGTGCCAGCAGGTCCATTGCCGCCATCCGCACCGCAACCCCCATCTCCACCTGCTCCTGAATGACCGAGCGGTTGATGTCATCGGCCAGTGTCCCGTCGATCTCCACGCCACGGTTCATCGGGCCGGGGTGCATGACGATCGCATCGTCCTTGGCATGCGCCAGTTTCTCGGCGTCCAGCCCGTAGCGGTGGTAATATTCGCGCTCGGACGGGATGAACGCGCCGTCCATCCGCTCCTTCTGCAGGCGCAGCATCATCACCACATCCGCGCCTTCCAGCCCGGCGCGCATGTCGTCGAACACCTCGCAGCCGAACTCTGCCACACCGGCGGGCATCAGGGTCGGCGGTCCGATCAGGCGCACGCGGTTCTCCATCTTGCCCAGCAGCAAAAGGTTCGACCGCGCGACCCGGCTGTGCGCGATATCACCGCAGATCGCCACGGTCAGCCTGTGCAGCCGCCCTTTGGCGCGGCGGATCGTCAGCGCATCCAGCAGCGCCTGCGTGGGGTGTTCGTGCCGCCCGTCACCCGCATTCAGCACCGCGCAATTCACCTTTTCCGCCAGCAGGTTGACCGCGCCCGAGGCCGGGTGCCGCACCACCAGCAGGTCAGGGTGCATCGCGTTCAGGGTCAGCGCCGTGTCGATCAGCGTCTCGCCCTTTTTCACGCTGGAATGCGCCATCGCCATGTTCATCACATCCGCACCCAGCCGCTTGCCTGCCAGCTCGAACGAGGCCTGGGTGCGCGTCGAGGCCTCAAAGAACATGTTGATCTGCGTCAGCCCGGCCAGCACGTCGGAGTGTTTCGCGGTCGAGCGGTTGAGTTCGACATAGCGGTCGGCAAGGTCAAGGAGCGTGGTGATCTCGGTGGGGTGGAGGTGCTCGATCCCCAGAAGGTGGCGGGCGGTGAAGGTCATGGCCGGTCTCCGGATCGCGGTGGGATGGGAGGCGAGAGGAATGGCCGGGGTATAGAAAGCGCCGGGCGATGGGGCAAGGGTAAAGCGGGGAGGGGGAAAGCGGGCAGGGGGAAATGCCCCGACGCTGCACAAAGCCGTGCGCTGCGGCATCGCGGGCAGTTCCATCGCGCGCGGCAATCAGTTAGCTTCACACCATGAACGCGGCAATGGACTGGCACCTCGCAAAGGCCCTGCTGGAATGGCAGGTGGAACTCGGTGTGACCGAGGCGATGACGGATGCGCCGATCGACCGCTTTGCGGAAGTGGACGAGGCCCCCAGACCCGCAGCGGCCGCGCCCCAGCCCGCGCCCGCCACCAGCATCGACCCGGTCGCCGAGGCCGCGCGCATGGCCGGTGCGGCCGCCGATCTGCCCGCGCTGGCCGAAGCGCTGGCCGCCTATCCGCATTGCGAGCTGCGCAAGGGCGCGCGCAACTGCGTCTTTGCCGATGGCAACCCGGCGGCGCGTGTGATGATCATCGGCGAAGGGCCGGGGCGCGAAGAGGATCAGCGCGGCCTTCCTTTCGTGGGGCAGGCCGGGCGGATGCTGGATCAGATGTTTGCCGCCATCGGGCTGGCGCGCAATGCCCCGGCCCCCGAATCGGCGCTCTACATCACCAATACCGTGCCTTGGCGCCCCACCGGCAACCGCGAGCCCACGCCGGAAGAGCTGGCGATGCTGCGCCCCTTCCTGATGCGCCATGTTGAACTGGCCGAGCCGGACCTGCTGGTGCTGATGGGCAATGTTGCCTGCCAGTCGGTGCTGGGGCAGCGCGGGATCCTGAAGCTGCGGGGGCAGTGGCAGACGGTTCTGGGCCGCCCGGCCCTGCCGATGCTGCACCCGGCCTATCTGATACGCAATCCTGACGCCAAGCGCGAGGCATGGGCAGACCTTCTGTCCCTCAAGGCGCGACTGAGAGAGCAGCCATGACCCTGCCACGACGACTGGATGAAACCCGCCCCTTCGTGCCTGTGCGCTTTGCCGTGCTCACGGTGTCTGACACCCGCAGCGCCGCCGATGACCGCTCAGGCGATACGCTGGCAGAGCGGATCACGCAGGCGGGCCACGAACTGGCTGCCCGCGCGATCTGCCGTGATGAGCGTGCGGAGATCGCCGCGCAACTGCGTCTGTGGGTGGCTGACGCGGGCGTGGATGTGGTGCTGTCCACCGGCGGCACGGGACTGACCGGGCGCGATGTCAGTGTCGAGGCGCATCGCGATGTGTATGAAAAGGAAATCGAGGCCTTCGGCACCCTTTTTACCTATATCTCGATGCAGAAGATCGGCACCTCGGCCATCCAGTCGCGCGCCTGTGCGGGCGTGGCGGGGGGCACCTATCTGTTCGCGCTGCCCGGCAGCCCCGGTGCCTGCCGCGACGCCTGGGACGATATCTTGCTGCCGCAATTCGACTATCGCCATCTTCCCTGCAATTTTGTCGAGATCATGCCGCGGCTTGATGAACATCTGCGACGGAAATGAACCAGTAGCGCGTTGAACTGACCGGGCCGCCAGATTTCGGGGCCCATTTGTAGCGAAAGAGCCACAATGCGTTTTCTGACCCGCAGCCTTGTTGCTGTCTTCCTTGCCGCGTTGGCGCTGGGCCTTCTGGGGCTGGCGGCAGGCACCATCCGCACCACGCTTGAAGAGCGCGCCGAGCGCAGCCAGATGCCGCGCGTTGAGCGTGAGCGCGTGTTTGCGGCGCGGGTGGTCCCGGTTGAGGCCGGGGCGCTGACCCCGGTTCTGTCGGCTTTCGGCGAGGTGCGCGCGCGCCGTACGCTGGAGCTGCGCGCGCCGCTGGCCGGGCGGGTGCTGGAGATCGGGCAAGGCGTGGCGGACGGTGCCAGTGTGACGGCGGGGCAGTGGTTGCTGCGCCTTGATCCGACCGATGCCATCGCCGCGCGCGATCTGGCGCGCAATGATCTGGCCCGCGCCGAGGCGGAGCTGCGCGATGCTGAGCGGGGGCAGGAACTGGCACAGATGGACCGCGCCGAGGCCGAGGCGCAGGCCGAACTGCGCCAGCGCGCCTTTGAGCGCCGCCGCACCCTGACCGAGCGCGGTGTCGGCAGTGACAGCGTGGTGGAGGAGGCCGAGCTGGCCTTTGCCGCCGCCCGCGCCGCCGTCATCGCCCGCCGTCAGGCCGAGGCGCAGGCCGAAGCCCGCATCGAGACCGCGCAGAACGCGCTGGAGCGGCAGCGCATCACGCTTGCCGAGGCCGAGCGGCGGCTGGCCGAGACCGAGCTGGTGGCGGCGTTTGACGGTGTTCTGACCGATTTCCTTGTGCAGCCCGGCGGGCTGGTCAGCACCAATGAGCGGCTGGGCCAGGTGATTGACCCCGATGCGCTTGAGGTCGCGTTCCGCCTTTCCACCGCGCAGTATCTGCGGCTCCTTGATGACAACGGCGCGCTGATCCGGGCGCCGGGCGAGGTGGCGCTGGAACTGGGCGGGCTGGAGATTTCCTCGCCCGCAACGCTTGCCCGCGTCAGCCCTTCGGTGGGTGAGGGGCAGTCGGGGCGGCTGGTCTTTGCCGATCTGGCCGCGCCGCGCGGCTTTCGCCCCGGCGATTTTGTCACCCTGCGCATGACCGAACCCCTGCTGCCCGATGTCGCGCTGCTTCCGGCGGCGGCGGTCGATGCCGAGGGCGGGGTTCTGGTGCTGGCCGCCGATGAACGCCTTGAAACCGCGCGTGTCGAAGTGCTTCGCCGGCAGGGCGACAATGTGCTGATCCGCGCGCCGCATCTTGAAGGGCGCGAAGTGATTGCCGCGCGCAACCCGCTGCTGGGTGCGGGCATCCGCATCCGCCCGCTGCGCGATGCCGCGCCTGAAACGGTGCCCGAAGCGGAACCGGAAGCGCAGGCGCCGGGCCTTGTCCCGCTGGACGCCGAGCGCCGCGCCGCCCTGATCGCCCGGATCGAAGGCAACGCCGGGATGCCGGAGCCGGTGCGCAGCCGCATTCTGGCGCAGCTTCAGGAAGATCAGGTGCCCGCCCGGCTGCTTGAGCGGCTTGAAAACGGCGCGCAGGGGGGCTGAGGCATGTCGCGGGCACGCTTTCTGACGGTCACGGCGCATGGCCTTTTCCGGTATTTCACGCGCCACCGCACGGCGGCGAACCTGCTTCTGGTGCTGATGCTGGCAGGCGGTCTGTTCGCCGCGCCGCGCATGCATGCGCAGTTCTTCCCTGATATCGTGGTTGACAGCATCACCGTCTCGGTCACCTGGACCGGCGCGGGCGCCGAGGATGTTGACCGCGCGATTGTCCAGCTTGTCGAACCGGCGATGATGACGGTTGAGGGGGTGGCGGGGACTGCGGCCACCGCCTCTGACGGGCGCGCCCGGGTCTCGCTTGAGTTTGAGCCGGGCTGGGACATGACCCGCGGTGCCGCCGATGTGCAGGAAGCGCTCGATCTGATCACGACCTTGCCCGAAGACGCCGAAGAGCCCCGCCTGATGCGCTCCAACTGGGGGGACCGGGTGACGAATGTCGTTGTCACCGGCCCGGTGGCGGTGGAGCAGCTTGCGCGCTTTGCCGATGAATTCGTGGCGCGGCTGTATGATGCCGGGATCACGCGCAGCACCATTCAGGGCATCGCCAGCCCCGAGATCATGGTCGAGGTGCCCTCGCTCAGGCTGGTGCAGCACGATATCACGCTGGCCCAAATCGCGCAGGCCATCGCCAGCGCCAGTGCCGTCGATCCGGCGGGTGAACTGGCAGGCGGCGCTGCGCGGGTGCGCACCGGCACCGAGCGGCGCACGGCTGAGGCAGTGGGCGCCGTGGTCCTGCGCACCGAGGCCGATGGCACATCCCTGACCGTCGCCGATCTG
The DNA here is from genome assembly GCF_036802785.1 of Pararhodobacter sp. Classification (GTDB taxonomy): domain Bacteria; phylum Pseudomonadota; class Alphaproteobacteria; order Rhodobacterales; family Rhodobacteraceae; genus Pararhodobacter. The sequence goes on along the minus strand of NZ_DAIRVN010000008.1, from coordinate 12,090 downwards.
GCCACGGTCCGCGACGGGGCCATAGACCGCGCGCGCGCCTATTGGGCGGGGGAGGATCAGGCGATCACCCTGCGCGTGGACCGCTCACAATCGGGCGATGCCATTGCCATTCAGAACACCGTTCAGCGCATCGCCGACGAGATGGCCCTGACCCTGCCTGCGGGCGTCAAGGTCGAGCTAGCGAACACCCGCGCCGAGATGATTTCAGCGCGGCTGACGCTTCTGCTGACCAACGGTCTGATGGGCCTGGGGCTGGTCGTGGTGCTGCTGTTCCTGTTCCTCAATGCGCGCACCGCGTTCTGGGTGGCGGCGGGCATTCCGGTGGCAATGCTGGCCGCGATCGGCATGATGTATCTGGCGGGCATGAGCTTCAACATGATCTCGCTGTTCGCGCTGATCATCACGCTGGGCATTGTGGTGGATGACGCCATTGTCGTGGGCGAACATGCCGACTACCGCTTCCGCACGCTGGGTGAATCGCCCGCCGAGGCCGCCGAAAACGCGGCGACCCGCATGGCGCTGCCGGTTTTCGCGGCCTCCATCACGACGATCACCGCCTTTGCCGGGCTGATCGTGATCGGCGGGCGCTTTGGCTCGATGATTGCCGATATCCCTTGGACCGTGATTCTGGTGCTGGTGGCCTCGCTGATCGAGTGTTTCCTGATCCTGCCCAACCACATGCACCATGCGCTGGTCGGCGCGGCGAAAGAGCATTGGTATGACTGGCCCTCGCGGCAGGTCAACCGCGGGTTTGACTGGGTGCGCGAGCGTGCCTTTCGTCCGGCGATGCGGCTGGTGCTGGTGGGGCGCTATGTGGTGCTGGCGGCGCTGGTGCTGATGCTGGCGGTGCAGGCAGCCTCCATCATGCGCGGTGATGTGCCGTGGCGCTTCTTTGCCCAGCCCGAGCAGGGCACGCTTTCGGGCAACTTCCTGATGTCGGCCGATGCCACGCGCGACGACAGCATGGCGATGATGCGCGAATTGCAGCGCGCCGCCGATGCCTTGGCCGCGCGACTGGAGGCCGAGCACGGCAACTGGCCGATCCGCCACGCGCTGGCCGAAATCGGCGGCAATGCGGGCCGCGCGCTGGCCGGGGCCGACACGCGCTCCGCCGATCTGGCCGGTGCCATCACCATCGACCTGATCGACGCTGACCTGCGGCCCTATTCCTCGTTCGAGTTCACCGCGCTGCTGCAGCAGGAGGTCCGGCGCCTGCCGATGCTGGATGAGCTGAGCTTCCGCAGCTTCGGCATGGGGCCGGGCGGTGACTCGCTCTCGGTCGATATTTTCGGCGCCGATACCGACACGCTCAAGGCCGCTGCCGAGGCGCTGAAGGCGCAGCTGGCGGTTTATCCCGATGTGACCGGGCTGGAAGATACCCTTGCCTATGACCGCGAAGAGCTGATCCTGACGCTGACACCGCAGGGGCAGGCGCTGGGCTTTGCCACCGACACGCTGGGGCGCGAATTGCGCCAGCGGCTGACCGGGATCGAGGCCGCGACCTTCCCGGAGGGTGTGCGCTCAGGCGCGATACGGGTGGAATTGCCGGAACATGAACGCGCCGGGGATTTTCTGGAAAGCACGCTGTTGCGTTCGGCTACAGGCCAATATGTGCCGCTGGGTGATATCGTGCGGATCGAGGCCCGGCAGGGTTTCTCGACCATCCAGCGCGAGAACGGGGTGCGGCTGGTCACGGTTTCCGGCGCCATTTCCGAAGATGACCCGCAGGCCGCGACGGCCATCAACGAGGCCCTGCAATTCGATCTTCTGCCCCGGCTGGCCGAAGATTTCGGCGTGACAACCCGGCTGTCAGGGCTGGCGCAGCAGGAGCAGGAGTTTCTCAGCGATGCGCTTCTGGGCCTGATCGCCTGCCTGCTCATCATCTATGCCACCCTGACCTGGATCTTCTCCAGCTGGCTCAGGCCGCTGGTGGTGATGGCGGTCATTCCGTTCGGGCTGATCGGAGTGATCTACGGCCATGCAAGCTGGGGTATGGCGATGTCGATGTTCTCGGTCGTGGGGATGCTGGGCATGGCCGGGATCATCATCAACGATTCCATCGTTCTGGTCACCACGGTTGATCAGTATGAGCGCGAACGCGGCCTGATCCCCTCGATCATCGACGCCGCCGCCGACCGGCTGCGCCCGGTGTTGCTGACCACGCTGACCACGGTTCTGGGGCTGGGGCCGCTGCTGTTCGAGCGTTCTGCCGATGCGCAGTTCCTCAAGCCCACCGTGGTGACGCTGGTCTATGGGCTGGGCTTTGGCATGCTGCTGGTGCTGCTGGTCGTACCCGCGCTGCTGGCGGTTGGGCATGATGTCAGCGGCATGACCCGCTCGCTGCGCCGCGCGCTGCGGTTGCGGGGCGGGCAGGCCGGGCTGGCGGTGCGCGGCGCGCCAGTTCTGGCGCTGCTGGTGGTGGTGGCGGTCTTTGCCCTCACGCTGGGGTGGACGGTTGTCACGGGTGCGGCGGGGCCGCTGACCGCGCTGCTGTGGCCGGGCGCTGGCGGGGCGCTGGCACCGGCGCTGGGTGTCTTTGCGCTGCTTTCGGCGGGCGGGGTGGCGCTTTTGTGGCTGCTGGGCGCGCTGGCGATGGCTGGCGGGCGCAAGGGCGCGGCGCGGGGCTGAGGGGGCGGCATTGTGCCGCCCGGGGAAGACCGGGCGTTACCCCCCGGTGCAGCCCCGGTGCGTGACCATCCGGTCGCCGCTGATGATGGTAAAGGCCACCGCCCCCCGCTCGATGCTGACCGCGGCCTGCTGCGGCGCACGTACACGGGCGCGACCGACCAGCTCACTGCCCTCGCGCCAGGTCTCGCTGTCGGACACCCAGTAGCCGGTGCCCGGCAGCTCCATCACCATATGTTCCTGCGGCCCCAGCCGGGGCAGGGAGGCGCGCAGCGTCAGCTCCACACCGCGCGCGCCGGGCTCCACCCGGCAGGTGGCCCGCGTCAGCCCCGCGCCGGTGCCCGCCTCAGGCCGCTGCGCCAGCGCCGCCGCGATCAGCGGGTCATGCGCGCCTGCGTCGCGCAAGGGCAGGGTCAGCGTCAGATCGACCGGCACGCAGGTGTCACGGCAGACACCGATCGTCACCTCGGCGATCAGCGCCATCGGGCGGCCGTCGCGCCGGGGGGTGAATTCCAGCGGCAGAACCAGCTCACCCGCATAGCCGATGGAGCGGTAGCCGTTCTGATCAAAGACGATGGGGCGCGGCCAGTGCGCCGTGACCGAGGCCACGTTCTGCGATTGCGACCAGTCCAGTTGCGGGGCAATCCCGGCCTCGCCCGGAATGCGCCAGTAGGTTTTCCAGCCATCGGCCAGCCGCAGGTGTAGCGCCGCCATATGCGTGCCGCGCTCGGTGCGCCAGCCCGGCCGCAATTCCGCCTGGACAAGCTGCGCCTGGCTCAGGCGCTGGGCCTGAGCGGGCGCGGAGGTCAGGGCCATGATGCCCGGTGCCGACAGCACTGCCGCACCAAGGGCGAAGCCCCTGAGCGTGGCGCAAAGGGCGGCAGAAAAGGGGGGGCATATGTCTTTCATACCTGAAGCGATACAAAGTCGCCCCGCCGACAGGAAGTCACATTTCGGCGATATCCGGCCATAATCCGCCGCTGTGGCCCTTCCGCCCGGATCACGTACTTGGCATTTCATACCGCTCAGGGCATGATTGGTTCATTATTTCGAACAGGAATTTATATTGATGGCACAGAAGGTTGTATCCTTCGATCTGACCGGCAAGCTGCTGATTTCGACGCCTGCCATGGGTGATCCGCGTTTTTCCAACAGCGTGGTCTACATTTGCGCCCATTCCGACAGGGGTGCTTTCGGGCTTGTCATAAACCGACCGATCGAGGGGCTGACCCTTGCGTCGGTGCTGGGACAGTTGAAGATCCCGGTCACCCGGCCCCTGCCCGACAAGCCGGTTCTGGCGGGCGGGCCGGTCGATTCCGTTTTCGGTTTCGTGCTTTATCGGGGCGGTGAGGAATACGCGCCTGACAGTGAACAGTTGGCCGACGGCATGTCGGTCACCGCCTCGCCGCTGATACTGGCCGACATCGCGCGGGGGGAGGGGCCTTCGGACTGGCTTCTGGCGCTGGGCTGTTCCGGCTGGGGGGCGGGGCAACTGGAGGCCGAGATCAGCCAGAATGACTGGCTGACCTGCGACGCGGCCAGCGCGCTGGTATTTTCAGCCAATCCTGACAGGCGGCTCTGGCACAGCGCGCTGCAGTTCATGGGGATCAACCCGATGCATCTGTCGTCGGCATCCGGGCGGGGCTGAGCCTTTCAGCCTTGCTGCTCATCCTCTTCAGGCAGTGTTTCGGCGACGATGCGCAGGTCGTTGAGCATGTCGAGCAGCATCTGCATCCGCTCTTCGCCGAAGGATGCGTCGATCTGGTGGCGGATCCCCTCGGACTGGATGACAAGCCGGTCATAAAGCGCCTTGCCCTGCGCGGTCAGCCTGACAGTGTGGCGGCGCGCATCCGTGCTGGGAACCTGCGCGATCAGCCCCCGTTCAGCCAGCGCGCGTAGAATGCGCGTCAGCGATGGCGGCAGGATCACGCAGCGCTGGCACAACGTTCCGGCATCAAGCGGCTCGCCATCGGCCAGCGCACGGACCACCCGCCATTGTGGCAGCGTCAGGTTCTGGGCGTCGGAAAAACGCTTGAAGCGGCGCATGGTCACCTCGCGCGCCCGCAGCAGCGCGACGGTGAGCGACCGCTCATAATAATCCTTGCCCGAGAGGATGTCCTGCTGTGTCTGATCCGTCATGCGTCGATCATCTGTTTTCATCCGGTAATAATCATTGCTGCGGGCGCAAAAGCAAGCAATTTCTTGCGGGGCTCGCGCGGTGCCCCCTCTGGACCGTGGCCTTGGCGCGGCCTATAAGCGCGCTCATGTGGACCCGGCGCGCGCATATTCCGCGAATTACCGGCCCGGCGCGCTGACCAGCCGCCGGGACCAAGGTGCCGAGCCCGTCGCACCGCAGAATGCCCCATGCCCCTCAAGATCCAAGGTTTTTCCATGTGCGCCGATACGCCTGAAACCACGTCCGATTCTGTGCCTGACTACAAGGATACGCTCTTTCTGCCCGATACCGACTTTCCGATGCGCGCGGGCCTGCCCCAGCGCGAGCCGGAATGGCTGGCCCGCTGGGAGCGGATCGGCATCTATGACCGCCTGCGCGAACGTGCCGCAGCGCAGGAAGGGGGGCGCAAACCCTTCATCCTGCATGACGGCCCGCCCTATGCGAACGGCCATCTGCACATCGGGCATGCGCTGAACAAGACGATCAAGGACATCATCGTGCGCTCGCACCAGATGATGGGGTTTGATTCCCGCTATGTGCCGGGCTGGGATTGTCATGGCCTGCCTATTGAGTGGAAGATCGAGGAACAATACCGCGCCAAGGGTCTGGACAAGGACGATGTGGATATCGTCGCCTTCCGTCAGGAATGCCGCAAATTCGCCGAGGGATGGGTGGACATCCAGCGCGAGGAATTCAAGCGGCTGGGCGTGACCGGGACATGGGATGACCCGTATCTGACGATGGATTTCCACGCCGAGGCGGTGATCGCCGAGGAATTCATGAAGTTTCTGATGAACGGCTCGCTGTATCAGGGGTCCAAGCCGGTGATGTGGTCGCCTGTGGAGAAAACCGCGCTGGCCGAGGCGGAGGTGGAGTATCACGACCATACGAGCCATCAGGTGTGGGTGCGGTTTAAGGTAATTGCTGCTGCTGCGACTGAAGCCGCTTGGGTGGGGAATGATCAGGATGTCGAAGATGCTTTGGATGCGCAGCTTGCGCGGAAAGGTGAATTGCTAAGCGCATCTGTAATAATCTGGACGACAACGCCTTGGACAATCCCACAGAATCGCGCCGTGGCCTTCAATACTGAGGTTTCTTACGGTCTTTATAGAGTCGACGGAGTAGCCGAAACGTCGAGCGCAGTTGTTGGCGAGCGGTTGTTGGTTGCCGACGCGCTGGCCGACAGCGTCAGTTCTGCTGCCAAGGTGGAAGGATGGACACGCCTCGGCGATGTTACAGCAAAGGAACTCGCCGGTTTGCGGTTGGCTCACCCGTTCCGTGCCGTTGTCGAGGGTAATATTGACGACGGAAATAATTGGAATTTCAATGTCCCCATGCTCCCCGGCGACCATGTCACCGACGAGGCGGGCACCGGCTTTGTCCATACCGCGCCCAGCCACGGCGATGACGACTATGTTCTGGGTCAGAAGCACGGCCTGCCCATGACTTACAACGTTGAGCCGGACGGCAGCTACCGCGCCGATCTGCCGCTCTTCGGCGGGCAGCACATCATCACGCATGAGGGCAAGGAAGGCCCGGCCAATGTGTCGGTCATCAAGCAACTGGCCTATTCAGGCGCGCTGCTGGCCAAGGGCAAGCTGAAGCATTCCTACCCACATTCCTGGCGCTCCAAGGCGCCGGTGATCTACCGCAACACGCCGCAATGGTTCGCCGCCATCGACAAGCCGCTCGACGACGGGATGGGCCAGTACGGCGACACCATCCGCCAGCGGGCGCTGAAATCCATTGAGGAGCTGGTGAAATTCACCCCCGTCTCGGGCCGCAACCGCCTGCATTCGATGATGGAGGCGCGGCCGGACTGGGTGCTGTCGCGTCAGCGCGCCTGGGGCGTGCCGCTGACCTGTTTTGTGAAAAAGGGCGCGAAACCCACCGACGCTGACTTCCTGCTGCGCGATGCGCAGGTCAATGCCCGTATCGTCGAAGCGTTCGAGGCCGAGGGCGCGGATTGCTGGTATGTCGCAGGCTTCAAGGAACGTGTGCTGGGCGGCCTGCATGACCCGGATGCCTATGAACAGGTGTTCGACATTCTGGATGTGTGGTTCGATTCAGGCTCCACCCATGCTTTCGTGTTGCGCGACCGGGCGGACGGGGCGCCGGACGGTATCGCCGATGTCTATATGGAAGGCACCGACCAGCATCGCGGCTGGTTCCATTCCTCGATGCTGCAAGGCTGCGGCACCAAGGGGCGCGCACCTTATCGCAATGTGGTGACCCACGGTTTCACGCTGGACGAGAAGGGCATGAAGATGTCCAAATCCATCGGCAACACCATCGTCCCGCAAGAGATCATCGACCAGTATGGCGCCGATATCCTGCGGCTCTGGGTGGCGCAGGCGGATTACACCGTCGATCAGCGGATCGGCAAGGAGATCCTCAAAGGCACCGCTGACGGCTACCGCCGGTTGCGCAACACCCTACGCTTCATGCTGGGCGCGCTGGGCGATTATGATCCGGCGCAGGCCGTCGCGCGCAAGGAGATGCCCGAACTGGAACAGCTGATGCTGCACCGGCTGGCGGAACTCGACAGCGTGGTCCGCAAGGGTTACGCGGCATTCGATTTTCAGGGCGTGTTCCAGTCGCTGTTCACCTTCGCCACCACCGATCTGTCGGCCTTCTATTTCGACATCCGCAAGGACGCGCTCTATTGCGATCCGGCGGATGGCGCGGTGCGGCAGGCCTGCCTGACGGTGATGGACGCGCTGTTCCACCGGCTGACAACCTGGCTCGCGCCGATCCTGCCGTTCACCATGGAGGATGTCTGGCTGTCGCGCTTCCCGTCGGAAGATGACAGCGTGCATCTGCACGATATGCCCGCCACGCCCGAAAGCTGGCTGGACCCGGAACTGGCCGCACGCGCCGTGAAGGTGCGGGCCGTGCGCCGCGTGGTGACGGGTGCGCTGGAGGTGGAGCGGCGCAACAAGACCATCGGCGCCAGCCTTGAGGCCGCGCCGGTGGTGCATCTCAGCCCCGCGCTGGCAGCGCTGATCACCGACGCTGACAGCTTCGCCACGCTCTGCATCACTTCCGCGCTGACCCTGACCACCGCCCCCGCCCCGGAAGGGGCCTTCACCATGGAGGATGTGCCGGGCGTGGCCGTGGTCTTTGCCCGGGCGGAGGGGGCGAAATGCCAGCGCTGCTGGAAGATCCTGCCCGATGTCGGCACACACAAGCACCCCGGCACCTGCAAACGCTGCAGCGACGCGCTGGGCTGACACCTTTCCCCCGGCGCTGATTTTTCGCGCCGGGGGTTGTCTCTGATTGCATGCGTAATTATGAATGTATCACGCGCAACAGCAACGGTGAACACCATGAAACTTCGCATCCTGACCGGGCTGATGATGGGCACAATGATGTCCTTCATCATGTCTGCCTTCATCACCGTGGTGAACACCGGCATCGACGCGGGCTACATGGCGCGTTGGCTCAAGGCCTGGGCGCTGGCATGGCTGATCGCGGTGCCGCTGGCCGCTGCGGTGGGTCCGGCCGCCCGGCGCTGGGCCGAACGGCTCGCCGCACGCTGAGCGCTCAGCGCGCGGCGGCCTCGGCCTGCTTTGCTGCCTCGGCGGCGGCCTGAACCGCCAGCAGGATCGAAGTGTGGCGGTTCTTGAACTCGCGCGCCGGGATCAGCGCCTCGAACCCCTCGAAAGGCGCATCCGGCACCGGGCCACCTGCCTTGAGCATCGCCTCCAGCTGCGCGGCGGCCTGCTCCAGCTCCGGCACCGAGCGCCCGATCACCGCACCGCCCAGCACGGCAGCCGCAGCCTGACCCAGCGCGCAGGCCTTGACCTCCTGAGCGAAGCGGCTGACGCGCCCGGCCTCCAGATCAAGGTCAACCGTGACCGTGGACCCACAGAGCGGCGAGCGTTTGCGGATGCTCGCCTGCGGGTTTTCCAGCCGTCCCAGATGCGGGATATCGGCTGTCAGCGCCAGAATGCGGGCCGAATAGAGCTTGATCAGATCGGTCGTATCGGACACTAGAGGCCCTCCTGTGGTGTTGCGAAGGATATAGACCATGACTTTCGATCCGCAATCCCTGACCTATGACGACAAAGGTCTGATCCCGGCAATTGCGCAGGATCATACGACCGGCGCGGTGCTGATGGTGGCCTGGATGAATGCCGAAGCCGTCGCCCGCACGCTGGAAACCGGGCGCGTCACCTATTGGTCACGCTCGCGGCAGGCGTTCTGGGTCAAGGGCGAAACCTCAGGGCATGTGCAGAAGCTGGTCGATTTCCGGGTGGATTGCGACCGCGACTGTCTGTTGTTGCTGGTCGATCAGAAAGGCCCCGCCTGCCACACCAACCGCCGGACGTGCTTTTACACGGCGGTGCGCGATGGTGCCGAGGTGGAGCTGATGCGGCCTGAAGCATAGAGGGGGGCGCTGCCCCCCGTCGGCTTGCGCCGCCTCCCCCCGGCGTACTTCTGGCAAGATGAAGGGGTTACAGGCCGACCATGGCGCGGATGTCGGCGGGGGTGGCGCCTTCGGCTCTGTAGCGCGCCAGGGCGCGGGCGTCGTCGCGCTTTGCCAGACGCTTGCCGCTTTCATCGCGGATCAGGCGGTGGTGGTGGTAGCGCGGCGTGGGAAGGCCCAGCAGGTGCTGGAGCAGCACGTGTATCGGCGTGGCGTCGAACAGATCGGCACCGCGGGTCACCAGCGTGACGCCCTGAGCAGCATCATCCACGAGAACAGACAGGTGATAAGAGGTGCCGATATCGCGCCGCGCCAGAACGATATCGCCGATGGTTTCTTCCATGTTTTCAAAAGTATGGTGGCCGGGGTACAAGGGGCCGGTCTCGGTGAAGCCGGGCGGGCCGGTACGCAGGAGGGCCTTGCGCATGTCCAGCCGGATCGCGGCATCTTTCGCCTGATGGCCCGCGTGGCGGCAGGTGCCGGGATAGACCGGGCCATCGGGGCCAATCAGCGGCGCGCCCTCCTGCGGGGCGGAAAGGGCTGCGCGGATGTCGCTGCGGGTGCAGGTGCAGCGGTAGGTCAGGCCCATGGTTTCAAGCTGCCGCAGCGCTTTTGCGTAAGCGGGCATGCGGTCTGACTGGCGCATCACCGGGACGGGCCATTGCAACCCCAGCCAGCGCAGATCCTCTATGACGGCGGACTCAAATTCCGGTTTGCAGCGGGGGCGGTCGATATCCTCGATCCTGAGCAGGAACTGACCGCCCGCCGCCTGCGCCAGATCCCAGGCGGTCAGCGCCGAAAAGGCATGGCCCAGATGAAGCGGGCCGGTAGGCGAGGGGGCGAAGCGGGTGATCAGCCCAGCCATGCCTGAAACGCGGCTTTGGCGCGGTCGGTATAGGCCTTGTAGCGGTCCTTGCGCCCGCGTCGCCCGCCGCGCGCCTCGATCGGCGGGAAAAGGCCGAAATTCACGTTCATCGGCTGGAATGTCTTGGCCTCGGCCCCGCCGGTGATGTGGTGCAACAGAGCCCCCATGGCGGTCTCGCGCGGGGGGGGGGGCAGATCTGCGCCCTTGATCCCGGCCGCTGCCATGCGCCCGGCCAGAAGCCCCATTGCCGCTGATTCCACATAGCCCTCAACGCCGGTGATCTGACCGGCGAAACGGATATGCGGCCGCGCGCGCAACCGCATCTGATCGTCCAGCAGGGTGGGGGAGTTGAGGAAGGTGTTGCGGTGGATGCCGCCCAGCCGCGCAAAGGCCGCATTCTCCAGCCCGGGGATCATGCGGAACACTTCGGTCTGGGCGCCGTATTTCATCTTGGTCTGGAAGCCAACGATATTATAGAGCGTTCCCAACGCGTTATCGCGCCTGAGCTGAACCACGGCATAGGGTTTGACCTGCGGCTGATGCGGGTTGGTCAGGCCCACTGGTTTCATCGGGCCGTGGCGCAGGGTCTCGCGCCCGCGCTCTGCCATCACCTCGATCGGCAGGCAGCCGTCAAAGTAACCAGCCGTCTCACCCTCATGAAACTCGGTTTTTGGGGCGGCCAGAATGGCGTCGATGAAGGCCTCATACTGGTCGCGGTCCATCGGGCAGTTGAGGTAGGCTTTCTGCTGTTCCTCGGTTTCGCCCTTGTCATAGCGGGACTGGAACCAGGCCTTGCTCAGGTCGATCGTATCGAAATGGAGGATCGGGGCGATGGCATCGAAAAAGGCCAGTGCCTCGGCCCCGGTGACCGACTGGATGGAACGCGCCAGCGCTTCCGAGGTCAGCGGGCCGGTTGCGATGATCCAGTGCCCCTCGTCGGGCAGGGCAGTGATCTCGCCGGGTTCGACGCAGATGTTGGGATGCGCGCGCAGCCGGTCAGTGACGGCGCGGGCAAAGGCCTCACGGTCCACAGCCAGCGCGCCGCCTGCGGGCAGGGAATGGGTATCGGCCATCGCCATCAGCAGGCCGCGCGCCGCGCGCATTTCCCAGTGCAGCAGGCCGACGGCGTTCTGCTCGTCATCATCCGAGCGGAAGGAGTTTGAACAGACCATCTCGGCAAAATCGCCGGTGTGGTGGGCGAAAGTGCCGGTCTGCGGGCGCATCTCATGCAGGACAACGCGGATACCGGCTTCGGCAGCCTGCCAGGCGGCTTCCGATCCGGCCATACCGCCGCCGATGATGTGGAGTTCTTGTGTATCGTTCATCCGGCTGATGTAGCCTCGCCCCGGGCGATTGAAAAGCCCTGCCGCGCCGCCACGCCCCTGCCTTTGCCGCAGCGGATGGTCATGACAGGGCCGCCCCGGTCGCCCCATCCGGTCATCCGGGACCGGCGACAGGCTGCCATCCGGGCGTTCCTTGGGGCAGGCGCGGTTCTCAGGCTACACCAGTGCCAGCCGCTCGGCCCTCTCGGGGTCGGGGAAGGGCCGGTAGAGGCCGAACTCGACCGAGGCGATATGCTGGCGCATCTGGTCATAGCGGCGTGTGGTTTCATCCTCGCCCCGCCCCAGAAAGCGAAACGCGGCATCCAGCTGCGCCAGATCCTTCACCTCGATCTCCAGCAGGAAATCGGCGCATCCGGGGCCTGCCAGATTGAGCTTGCGTCGCAAAAGGCGCCAGGTGCCGATCCGCCCTTCGCTTTGCAGCAGCCCCATCCAGTTTTCCAGCGCCATGGCAAAGGCCAGCGCCCGCGCGTCAGATTTGAGTTCGATCATGCAGTGGTAAAGGTTCATCAGCTGTCCTCCGTCGCTGGAAAGACTAGCCGCGAGCCGTGTAAAAGCCGTTAACGCCCAAACACTGCCGCAAGGTGCCCGGTCGCTTTTCATCTTGCCGGAAATACGCTGGGGGGTGAATTGGCCGGCAGGCCAAGAGGGG
>NZ_DAIRVN010000007.1:0-87406 GCF_036802785.1 Pararhodobacter sp. | reverse complement strand
GCTTGCACGCCGGGGTGACCGGCACAGGCCGGACCCCCGTCAGCTTCAGCTGCCGGATGCGCCAGCATACCGCCGAATGCCGGATGCCCATGGACTCGGCAATCAGACGGTTGTTCAGCCCGGCAGTGAGCACCAGGGAGCGCAGGCGTGCGTCCTCGGCCTCAGTCCAGGTCTTGCGCTCAATGACCTTGGACCCGAGCTTGATTGCGCGCGCGTAGACGGCGGGGACAGGCCGCTTGAGGAGCGCGGCAATCACACTGACCGGGTCGCCGCTCTTGCGACGCTCCAGCAGCTGAGCATCCTCGCCCGGAGTCCAGGCGGCGTTGCGGCGTTCGGCAATGATGGCGGGTTCTGACATGGTCCCCTCGAGGTGTTGGGAGACCGGAAGCCTTGGTGATATCGAGGCTCGAGCCGGTCACAGGACCGGCTCGAGATACCTCAAGCCGGTTAACAGGTTGATCTGGGAAGCCCGCACAGCAAGCCGGTCGCCCGGGCTGTGCCTGGCTCTCTGGTCGCGTCGGGCATGAATTTCTGTCGCATGGCTCGTCTTTCCGGACTTCCTGGCAATCATGACCGATTGAGCGGATTTTCGCAACAGTAAATCGCGCCGGTCATGGCGAGGGGGAGGGGTCGCTCCGGCACGCGTGCGCGTATCGCATCAGTCCGGAGAACTCCCGCGTCATCGGTTCGCTGAAAATGGCGATATCTTTGCCATCATGACGCTGCGCCGGAATGGCGATCCAGTCCGCGCGCTCCAGGGCCGGCGCAAGCAGCCCCACGGCGCGGTGGCCGACATTGCCAAGATGATCCGACTGCAGCCGATCCTGCATGCTGAAAGCCTCAAGACCTTCCCGGGCGAAGCGCGCGAAATCGGCGAGACGGTTGTGAGGCTTGTAGAGGGTCAGGTCGGGCGACCAGGTAGCGGGCTCTGCCTTCAGATCCGGGACATGCAGCACGAGGAGCGTCCCCGACAGGTACCAGTCTGCAGGACGGAAAATCTCCCGACCCACCTCATCGCGATCGCACAGGATGGACCAGGTGCCGATGGAGGGCCGGCCATAGCCCAGCTCATCGGCGATCCAGGTCCCAAGGTCCCGCTTGACCGGCCATCCCGGAAGGTTTCGCCACGCAAGGATGGTTCGCGCTCTCTGCGGGTCGTGCTCCACCTCGAGGTCCGCCCAGGTGGCGCCAGCGCGTCCGAGCGCCCAGATCATGACCGGATCATCCGGATCCGTGGGGCGGACCAGCTCGTCACCGTGATGCGCGCCTGGCATCGACAGGTAGCGCGTCATCCCGGCCCGCGGAATATAGGCCTGGGCGACGGAAGGGGTTTCGGCACACCACAACACCCCGTCATGTGCGCCGCCGTGCAGCGGGCCTGTGATGGTCTCGCAGGTGCCATGGAACAGCAGGCCCGCACGCCTGACCTCGGTGAAATCAGGACAGGCCGCCAGGATGTCCAGGATCCTGCCTATGGCTTGCGGGGTCGATGCCGTGACCGGGAAAGGACGCATGCCTGTTCCCCTTACTCGCCGAGATGCGAGATCTCATGAAACCGCTCGTCCGGAATTTTCTTCGGGTACCGGGCAAAGAGTTCCGCGACCGTGGCATTGATGGCCTCATTGGTATGCGGCTCCGCAAGCAGCTCCCTGTGGGCGCGCACCAGAGCCTGTCCCATCTGCGGGGCGACGCTGGACGACCGGATGGCACGGATGACGCATGTCTCGTCCACCAGAATGAAGGTGAAGAGCATGTGTTCGCCCGGATCGGGCTTCGCCAGACGCGGCTCGCCAGTCCGGCGGGCAGTATGGGGTGACCAGACCATGTCATAGCTCAACCCGCTGAACAGAAGGCTCAGCACCATGCAGTTCGTCTCGCGCGCCATGCGCATGACGGCCGGACCGAGGAAGGCTGAAATATCCCGCGGGGTAATGTCGGACAGCAGGAGGATGAACATCCTGGCGGGCAGCAGCAATGCCCCGCCGGTCTCATTCCCTCCGGCCGAGAGGAATGTCGCGCGGATATCGTCGGGAAGCGGGGCGCCGATCTGATAGATGACCATATCGTCGAGGGGATTACCATTTGCGTGCTCAGCACTGGACATTACGCTCACCTTTTCTGCTACCCGATGGAGATGCGTACACGCTCAGGACCTGTCCGTCTACGCCGTGCTTTGAGAGAATCCGGCCATCAGACCCCGTGAAGTTTGATATTCTCCTGTAGAGAAAGGTGTTTTACCGTATTTTGCGTATTGATTTGTTCTGATCATTGACCGACAATAGGTTTTGCGAAAAACAACCAATCAAGGACGACCTGATGGAAAAGTCGATGAACAAGACCGCGCTGATTGCCGCCATGGCTGAGGGCATGGGCACCACGCACAAGGTGGCACGGGCTGCGCTCGATACGCTGGCTGAGATCATCACCAGCGAAGTGCGCACTGGCGGCACGATCCTGCTGCCCGGGGTCGTCAAGATCTCGGTCCGCTCGCGTGCAGAGCGCAATGTGCGCAACCCGGCGACCGGCGAAGTCATGGTCAAGCCCGCAGACAAGGCCGTCAAGGCAACCGTCGTGAAGGCACTGAAGGACGTGGCGCAGGGCTGACGCGCGTTGCGAAAAATCACTGACGGGCTTTGCGGTAGTACGCGACCCGTCAGTTTTCCGGCCCCAGCTGCCCACGCCGCAGCTGAGGCCGTATCAGGCTTGCCAATTTGTTGATCTGCCGCGAGGATAGCGCCATCTGCAACATGAGCTTGGCAATGCTGAAAAACTCACATTCAAAGCGTCATCGACCGACAATCTGGGCAATCATCGCCGCAGTTTCGTCCTTTTCATCATCGGCTGAGCCTGCATACGCGGATGCCACGTATCTTATCCCGCCAGAATACTGCGGTGTTGTTGTGGCCTCTGAAACATCCTTGCCGTTGCTGATGGCAAGCCCGAACCTCTCAGTCTACGCCAACCATGATTTTTGGGTATTCGGCACCAATAGGGGTGCCTTTGCTGCAATAATTGGCATCACCAGCACGGAGGGAAGGGAAGAAGTTCTCGTAGAGCTACTGGAGAACGGGGTGATCATGGGTGATGCTTTTTGTTCCGGCGGAGATAGGTTCTGGGGCCTGGCTCTCGAACCGCCTGAAGGGCCGATCCCGATTTTCGGAGAGGTGCTCCACCCTCAGCCAAGCTCTGCCGGGGTCGATCTTGTCATCCCACCCATACGTGCCGTATCTCCGAAAGAAATACTCGGCGTACAACCGATCCGCGAAGGGCTGCTGGAGGAGATGATCCCGCAGGTCGAGAGGATGCGCAGAATTTTTTACGACCACGCAATAAGCATGGGCACAGGGTCTCCTGGTAATACGGTAGGCCTTGATATGTGGTCACCTTATCAGTGTGCCAACCTCGGCCGCGCCCTTGGCATGACAGGATCGCTTGGCGAAGGTAGCAGCTTTCAGTATCTAAGCCCGGGTGACGATCCACATGCGTTCCTGCAGATCAGTGTCGAGCTTGGAGTCTGGATGGGAACGGCAGAGAGTGTCGTGATGATGAGTCAGGCCCAGAGGATTTCTACTTGGAATCTCGAGTGCGTTGGGAGCTTCGGTATTCCTTTCAGTTCTTACCGCGAGGACGATCCAGGCCAGGCCGACATGGTCGCCCATGGAGAATTCCTGAATGTTCTCGGTGAAATCGACGTCGGTTTTTACGATCGCTTCAGGGAGACTCTCGACCAGCATCCGGAAGTGAGAATTGTGTCGCTGGGCAGCGGAGGCGGCAGCGTTATCGATGCATTGCAATCTGGCGTATTGATCCGTGAGCGTGGTCTCAGCACCCAGCTTTACGGGAAATGCTACTCCGCCTGTCCGATGGTGTTCGTCGGCGGCGTGGACAGGGATATCTATTGGCCAAGCGATTCATCCCTCGGGTTCCATCAGATATATTCCAGTGATGGCCCAGAACCCATGACGTCAGCAATATACTACATACTAAGGTTTTTCCTTGAGGAAATGGGTGTCGATGCCGACACCTTCATCGGGTGGATGGCACTGGCAGGGCCGGATGACATGCATGAGCCGGACGTGGGTGATCTTTGCAGTCCTCGTATCGCAACCTGGGTTCAGCGCCTCTGTCACGCCGAAAACCCATGAGCTGTCCACTATCGCATCAATCACCGATAACTCATAACAGGAGCTCCCTGAATTCGATCCAATACTGCCCACCACGCAAGGTCTTTGAATAACTGACCCGGCTATTATGTCCCGTGCTCCATGTGGCTCTTCCAATACATGAAACTGCACTTGGTGACTGAGATGACGTCGAAATGTTAACTAAATCCCGGATGGCGATACCATTATTTTGTGCAGCACCGCTGACAGAAAGAGATATCACATCCCGATGGATGCTTTCGCAGTCCAAGTTTCCGACAGGAACACCAGCCTGGCGTAGGAGGTCAGTCACCATGTGGATGGGATGTGGCGGCTCTCCTTGTGCGAGCCAGTTCAAGCCATAAGTGAGAAGGTATGAGCCAACGGCAACACTTAATATCATCTTGAAAATGCCGGAAAAGAACCCTGACCCGTCATTTTCCGAAGCGGTATCGAAATAGACTGCGCCACAGTTTGGGCAGGACGGCGCTTTATCAGAGATCTCTTTATCGCATTCGGAACAATAAAAAAGAGCCATACGCTGCATCCAATATCTTGACTCCTCCACTTTGCCGATGACATTGGCGTTTTCAAGTCAACAAGCGTTAGAGTCATCAAGATCTTATGGTTCTTGAGTGTCCCGGCCAGCGGGGCTCGGACACGAAACCAGTCAAATATTGAAATGAAGTAACCCGCCTGGGTGCGCAGTGCGAAGCCGAGGCTTCGCCCGAGGCGTGGCGGGTCTTGTTGCCTGATCATAGGCAGGAAGTGCCCGGCAAAGCAAGATCGTTTTGCGAAATGTGCCCATTCCCCGAGGCTGGGCGCATTTTTTCGCGCGCACAGACTATCATCGGAAAAAGCATGGAGAACAACATGAGCTGGATCAGCCTGAGTGATGTAAATCCGAAGCACGGCGCCTTACTGATGCGCGAGGGCAGTGCCGAAATATCCTCCGGTGGTGACTACACCGCCGAGATCGTCGAAGTGAACCCGGAAACCGATGCCGGTGGACGCGACAGGGTGTTCAGGTTGCGGCAGGGATCGGTATTCGTGTCTGCAGCAAACCTGCCCGCCGCGCTCGAGACCATTGGTGCTCGTCTGCAGGATGGCAAGTTCATTACTCAGGATTCCGACGGTCAGGACATGTGTCTCGATCCCGGTACGCCTGCGGCGGACCGGCTGATGCTAATGGCGGCGCATGCCAGTCATGGGATGGACGACGAGGAAATGACCGTCCTGGTCTCGATCGGACTGCCCGGGCATATGGATGCCGGTCCCGTGTTCGGCTCGCCGGATATCTACTATCCCGAACGCACAAGCCTGTGGGCGATCATGCGCGGGAATTTCCGGGGATTTGATCATGCGCCGGAAAAGGAGCCCGCCGTCGCCGTGCCCTTCGATTTCCATGGCATCCCCGATGAGATCCGGACGCGCGCCGACCTGATGGCGATGGAAGACTTCTATGGACTGGAGGTCGACACGTCGGGGAATCCCTGCGTCTGGAAGAACCACTATGTCCATGAGGAATGCACCGCTATTGATGTCGCAGCTGGCGAGGCGCCTCCGTCATGGACCGACACCTGGTCGTGTCAGTGCGACGATGAATGTCCGGAATGCGGTCAGTCCGTTT
Organism: Pararhodobacter sp.; assembly: GCF_036802785.1. Lineage (GTDB taxonomy): Bacteria > Pseudomonadota > Alphaproteobacteria > Rhodobacterales > Rhodobacteraceae > Pararhodobacter. Next base: position 81,634 of record NZ_DAIRVN010000007.1, on the reverse strand, counting down.
CGCCGCATGAGAGCCTCTGGTTAGGGCCGCAGGATCCGCATCTCAGGGAGCTCTGGGAGGGACTGCCGGAGAAGGAGATGCCCGAGGTAATCGCAAGCCCGGAACCCTTCTGAGAACCCCGGTCAAGTCCGGATCAAATATCGCCTTTCACCGCATCCGCCTGGCCGGCGGATGCCTGCACCGGCGCGTGCCAGCGCGCCTTGTACCCTTCGATGAAAGCCGCCGGAAATTCGGTGCGCTCGCGCGTGATAAGACAGGCGAACTGCTCTCCATCCCATTTCATGCGGTTGAACCCGGAGCAGCACATGCAATAGGGCGCATAGAACGGGCGCTTCATGAGGTTGTTGCGCACGATACTGCCGTAGTCGGTCGGGTCGACAAGGTCACCGTCAGCCATTTTTTCTCTCCCGGATCATCTGGACCTGGCCACTTCAGCCAGAACCTTGCCATTCAGAGAGAGCCTGGTCATGGGGTAGTGGAAGCTCTGGGTGGCGTCGGTCCCGGCGCGGCGGAAATTCACAATCCGGTCGGTCACGAGGTCATCCACGATGACGTGGTGCTGGCCATCGGCATAGAGATGCGAGCACAAGCCTGCATCCGTGATCTCACCGGTGGTTTCATTGACCGTGAGGCGGATAAGGTCCTGGCCGCGGTCTTCGAGGTCGATCTGATAGGGCACTGGCTTTCCTCTATGGGCTCAGGGATCCGGGGCAGGGTGATCCTTTGTACTTGACACTATGTTATCAGGATAAGATAGTGACGACAAGCTGAACCAGGACGCGAAGATGATCGCCATGACCAGAAATTTGCGATAATATGGCGGGAGCGCGCCTGCCGGCAGATCTGCACGTCGAGCCGATCGAGGCTGTCGAAGTGGCCGCACTTCTGTGCCGGTGCGGCATGTGCGGTCACGGCATCCTTATCGAATACGAGGCGCTCGATCAGGACAACGGCGGCGTCGATCCGGCGCATGATTACGGTGAGTGCCCGGAATGCGGCACGTTATTTGATGCACAGGCGGCGCGATTCAGCGCGCAGCTCAGATCCGGACTGGAGTAAGTCATGAGTGAATATCTGAAATGCGACGTGGAGGGCTGCGGCCACATCGAGCACCTCGACGCGATCACCGAGGCGCATGTGGGATCGAAATGCCCTTCCTGCGGTGCCAACCTCCTTACCCATGAGGACTGGGTGGCATGGCGCCCGATCCAGGCCATCATGAAGGCCGCTTCGGCGCTCTCCGCAAAGATGCCAGATGAAGAGGGTGATGTGCAGTTCAACGTGAGTGTCCATGGCTCCAGGACCACGATCGAGATCGATCGTGGCCATTCAGGCGAGGGGATGACGGGTTGCGTTCAGGACCGGGGTGGACGGCGTTCATGATCGCCACCCGGGCGCGATCGTGATCCACAGTCCTGCCGTCTTGGAGGGGATGCGGATTGACCGTCCTGACAGCAGGGAAGACCCCGACCCCTGAGGACATGTCCGAGGCAGGGCTGGGTCGTAGAGCACTCAGGGGCCCGGCCACTCGGGCCGGGGATCGCCGATCTCCCCCTCCAGGGCCGCCTCGATCTCCTCAATGGACATATCCATCGAGACCTGACCACTGCCAGGCCGAAAGCCGTGGATCTCCTTGTAGTGATCCGAGAAGCTCTGCAGCATCAGGTATTTCTCGAGATCTTCAGGGGTATCCACCCCGGAGGCATTCCACGCGTCAATGTCTTCGTGCAGCGCGCCGATCCATGCGTCCTTGATCGGGTTTTCCTCATGCCACCGCGCCAGCATGTTGGTGACGCGAAGATGCTCTTCCAGCGTTTCGCTCAGCCGCCAGTCGGCGGAAATCGAGGCGCTCATGATCGATCCGGATTCCTGGATCGCTGCCGCTGCGAGTGACAGCATTTCCGCAGGATCATCCGTCTCGACGGTGCGGGTGGGGCGCAGCAGGCCATCCTCATCGAAGCCTTTATCCGCATCGTAGAAATGAACCTTGTGGGCCATGATGGTCTCCTTTTCCTCATCATCCGCGCGCAGGGCGAAAAGTCAAAGGCGGGACAGATCCCGGCATCCAGCCCTGCTCACGGAAAACCGCCATCATCCACAGGTTTCCTCCGCTGCCCCGTGGAGTTTTTCGCATACTCCTGTCATCATGGCTTCACCGGGACGACTTGCGAAAGGTCTTCTGCAGCCAGTTGTACACTGGCGCGCGGGGCATTCGGACCGTGTTGTACATGTTTGCTTTTACGAGTTCCGCACATAGAATAATCGCAAGCCCTGCTGGAGGACCTGATGCGTCAATTTACCTCGACCGCGATGACCACGAGGCCCGGCGAACTGCTTTGCAGTGCAGATGAGGGTGGTGCGATCATCACCCGATACGGGCGCGAAGAATACGTGGTCATTCCGATGACCCAGTACCGGATGATCATGCGGGCCGTGAAACGGCTGGAGGAAGCCACGGTGCCGGGCGAAATCTCATGCGCGGTGGCCTGACCCGGGTCCGCCAACTACTCCGCCACACGCGGGGATCTGTGGAGCGGAACAATCTGCCCCAGTCCCTGAAGGAATGGCGCGCACGCCAGACAACCTCGATTGCACTCTGTCAGAATGCAATTGCTCATCCGACACACGACAGGAAATCAGATGCCCAACCCTGAAAAAGAACCGGTTTTCACCAGCACCCGCACCGGGTCCGCGGCAGACCACGCAAGCCGCCCAGAGGCCGGCACGCTCCCCGATGGGCGTCTCGATCTTGCCGCGGCCGAGCTGGCGGCCCGTGCCGCCGATGATGCGAAAAATCCCGCTGAGTACGATGTTTGCGCGCTCCCGGAGCCGTCGCCCTACTGATCAGGGCGGCCTGGTTCGCTCAGGGTGACCCGAGAGCATCCAGGCCGGCACGGGCCGCCGCCACCACGTCCATGCCCGGGTAGAAGCCGGAGGTCGACCAGGCGTTGAGCTCGACGAGCGACACCCGGCCCGTGGTCTCGACCGCGAAATCGGCAACCAGCGCATCATCGACCGATGCCAGCATTGGTGCGCGCTCAAAGAGCGTCGCCGCCATCTCCATCACGACAGCCGGACAGGCCGGGGCAGGGTGGTCGCCTGACACACCAGACGCGCCAAAGGTATAGGCAGCCTGCGTGACAACAGCGCCCTGCGAGAGCCAGAACCGGTGCTCGTGACGGTTGATCAGGCGGCTGCGATCGACAACGACCAGCTCCTCATCCTGCACGGCGTGCAGCTGGCGCAGCATCGAGACGGTCCTGTCCAGATCCCTGACATCGACGGTCTGCCCGGGGAAGACCTTCAGGGCGCTGTCCGGCCGCAGAAAGACGCGCGCACCGAACAGCACGCCGATCTCGCGGGCACGCCCTGCCAGATGGCCGAACGGCATCATCACATAGCGGCGGTTGAGCTGCAGGGGCTCGGGGACCAGCGATGACCAGATATGATGGCGCAGCCGTTCCGGCCGGAAGATGAGACCGCGCGCCAGCGTTGCGCACCGGCGCCGGATATGTCCGGCGGCATCGAGCGACACGAAGGCAAGGAGGGGCTGACCCTGCAGTTCCCGGTCGAGACATCCGAGCGCCTCGCGCCATCCGGTGTCGCGCGCGGTGAAATCATGAACCGTGAAGCCGGCTGCGCGCAGGTCAGGCCCCGGTGCGGTGGCGCCGGTGATTTCTGCCTGCAGGAGGATATGCCCGCTCACGGCCTCATACCCGGCTCAGGATCCGGGGCGCCGACGGTGAAGACCCGCAGCGGATCAAACGCGGTTTCGCTGCCCGGATAGCCACGTTGATTGCACGCGAAATACCGTGGACCCGAGCCGATATCGAGGGTGACCTCGGTGGCGCTGTGCGAATGTCCCGAGAGCCAGATGTCGAAATCCATGTCCTGGAGATCGGCCCGCAGATCTGAGGCATAGGCCGCGGTAATCAGATCGCGGCGATCCCGGTAACGGGCTTCGAGAAGCTCCGGCACAGGAAGGTGATGGGTCATGACCACCGTGGGGCCGTCATGGGGCTGAGCAAGCGTCTCGAGGATGAATTGCCGCTCCCGGCGGTGCATGGTGGCCGTATCGCCCGGGATCATCCGGCGATAGATGCCCCGTTTCTCATCGTGCCATTGCACCTTGCGATAGTCGTTCATGGTGTCCTGCGCGGTCATTCTGGCCTGCAGTTCCTGACCCTGCCAGAGGGCAAAGTCTGTCCAGAGGGTTGCCCCGATGATGCGCGCGTCTCCGATCCGGGTGACATCGCCATGCAGCGGTCGCAGGTCCGCGCCGAGCATCCGCACTTCCTCGACCCGCTCTGCCTCCTGCCTGAACAGCTTCTGAAACCGTGAGCCATAGGATTCATGGTTTCCCCAGACCCAGAGCACCGGGCAGCGCCACAGATCCCAGGCCATAAGGGCGACAGCGAGATGCTGGCCCTTGGTATGGGTGTCCCCGCCCAGCAGGATGGCGTCGATGTCGCGACGCGCGGGGGCGCCTGGCGTGGCGCCCGGCTGGCAGGCCGGGACCGGGATCTCGAATGGCGCGACCTCGCAATGCAGGTCCGACCAGAAGAGGAACTTCATGGCCGCGCATCTCCGTCGATCAGGGCCGCGACCGCATCGGCATCGGCCGGCGCGGGGATGATCCGGCCCGCATGGATCAGCGCCATCTGGTCGACGACACCGTAGCGTTCTGCCAGAGCACGGTTTGCCGCGAGGAGGGCATCGACTTCGGGTGAGGTCATCGCCAGGCGCAGCTCGTCGGGCTCCATGTCCTCCGCTGCCGCGAAGGCATCGAAGGTGCGCTCGGCCATATGGCCGCCGGCCGAGAAAAGGAAACCATGGGCGTGCATCCATGCGCCGATACCACGCAGGCTGAGGGCCGCAAGGGAGATGCGCGCTGCCTGCTCACTCTCGGGGCCGATGAACGGGTATTCGACGATGACGACCCGGATGTCGTTGCGGTCCGTCATGGCCGCGCCCAATGCGTCGCTGGCCGTCTGGCAGCCGGCGCAGAGGAAATCGCTGAACATGACGAAGACATGGGCGGCGTCAGCGGGGCCATAGCCGGGGAGACCGACGCTCCAGTCAGGAGCGCCACCGGCCTGAATGTCGCCATTCTCAGGCACGGCCAGCACGACAGGCCCGGCGGGCGGCTCTTCGGCCGGCCCGGCTTCAACGGTGACAGAGGGTTCCGCCGGAAGCTCCAGGGCGGCTGCCGGTGTCGGCGGTGTCGGAATATCCTGGATGACAACCGGCGAGGTCAGATCCGAATTCAGAGGCGCCGCGATCCGGGGTTCCATGATCCGGGGTTCTGCAGGTCCGGGTGCCGGTGTCTGCGCCATGCGATAAGCCACCGGCCCGAAGCCGATGAGGATACAGGCGGCATAGACCCCCCATTTGAACTTGTTTGACTGATAGAACATGGTGACTCCGGCGATTTTCGCGAATGTAGCACGATCATCCCAGCGCAAAAAGCTGTTTCGCGAATATACTCTGGTCTGACAGTCATTTTCCAGAATGGAACCCCGGATGCCGACCACGATTTTCAACATTCCGGTGTGGCTCATCCTTCTGGCCCTGGTCCCTGTCCTCCTGATCAGCGTCACTGGTCTGCGCAGGTCCGGAAGCCCGGTTCCGTTCCTCTCGCGGAAGCGTCGGCCGACCGCGCTCTATATCTTTCGCGGGAGTCGCGACAATACGCTTGTGAAGGTCGGCTATACCTCTCGCAGGATCTCTGCTTCCAGCGTCTTGCGGCCGAGCTGGCGTTCAAGCTCGCGGATGCGGTCCTCCATTTGTCGGACGGCGCGATTGCTGGTCACATCGTCATCCTCGGACACGGCTACGGCTCCTCCATCAAGCATCAGGCGGCGCCAACGATACAGAAGGTTTGGCGCCACGCCATTGCGGCGCGCAACCACCGAGATGCTGGCTCGGTCGTCCAGCGTCTCTTCCACGATCCGCAGCTTCTCGGCGGCAGTCCAGCGGCGGCGACGGCCGCCATCGGTGATGATCTCTATCTCAGACATAAGCACGCGCTCAGGCATATGCCCAAGCCTCCATGGTTATGCCCGAGTGTCCGGTCGAAACGGGGGCCAGTTCAAGCATTTCTTCCGGATGCGGGAAACCGCCTCAAAGGATCGCGAGCTTCTCACATGGCAGCCACAGCCCGGATTGTTGCGTGAGACCCTCGAGGTCCGGGAGGGGTCTGATGCCGGACGGTGCAGGATCCTACGATTAGGCTGGATCACAGCACAGCAGGCCGATCCCTTTGTGAAGTTTTCTTTGAGAAATGGGTTATGATACTGAATCTCGCTCAATTTGGACAGCTTTAGCCCCGTTTCACAAACCCTCGTTTGCAATACAGTCCGACTGAGGCTCATCCACAAATCCAAAGCAAATCAAAGGTATGCGGGGAGCATTCATTCGCTGCCGTAGGATTTAACACTCTCCGGCATTCGACCCCAGATGGACCGAAACCTCTTGAGGCCGTGAACAAGAGTTCAGTCCACTCAGAGCATCTGGCATCGAAGTGCAGCAATGGGCTCTTCACGACAGTTGCCCGGACAAAACCCAAGCGTTTCTGTCCAAGGCGGAATCGACCGTATTGGGGAAACTCCAACCTCAAACGGCCTGATCTTCGAGAATCAGCTAAAATTCCGCAAATAATTCAGCAGCCGCTGCCAGAAGTCCCAACGGAATGACTCGGATTCAGCTTCGCGAGCATGTCGTCGGGAAAGCTCTAGATCGCCACCAGTCATTAACTAAACCTATCTTAAGTAGATTCAATCTATACTGAATGGCAATAAAATCAAGAAAAACAAGCCGACCACAGAGCGGAAAAAGCGGTTCACCGGCACGCCTGACTCAATATCTGCGCAGGGCAGTGTCTCTGGATGTGCTACGCCACCCGGGCACCCTGCACCGCCGGCTTGTTCAAAGACAGCTTTTCCGGACCGGGATGTTGTGCTGACAACCGGGCGCTTCGCTGCGGCGATCGCAGTGGTGTTTGAGGAAAAGATGACCGAATTATCTGGCGTAAACCCTAGCGGTGTTCGCTACGCGCGGCGTATTTCGGCTGCCGTCAGAACCGTCCGCAGTACCGCCACAATAATCAGGCCGCCACCAGCAAGTTGAAGTACATCGGGCACGAAACCGAAGAGCAGGCCGATGAACAGGCCGAACAAGGGTGCGAGCGCGAGATAGATCGCGGTGACGGTGCCGCCGAGAACTGACACAGCCCCGTTCCAAAGCGTGACTCCCACGCAGGTGCCCGTAAAAACAACCCATACCAGAAGTGCCAGCGAACTGCCGATGAGGTCATTTTGTGGAAGTTGCGTGAATCCCAGCTCCAGTCCCCCAAGCCATACGACAGCCAGAAAGGGCAGGCATAAAAGCATGGAATATGCAGTAAGCCGCACGCTGGACTGAGCCGGAAACCAACGCCGGGCCTGAAGTGAGTACCATGCCCAGCACGCGCTTGCACCCAGAAGCAGCAACTCGCCGCCGCGAAAACCTGGCCCGGCAGGCCCCCTGCCGCCCTCAAACGTGATCAGTACCATTCCCAATGATGCGATTACCAGCGCAAGCGGTGATCCGCGCAGCATGCGTTCACCATACGCCAGGACCGCGATCAAAGTATGGATCAGCGGCGCGGCAGCCGAGACAAAGATCGCCGTGACCGGGTCCGACAGCGCCAGCCCTACCGTGGACAACACGACCAGCCCGGCCATTCCAAGCCACGACAGCAAGGCCAGCCGGATGACGTCAGTACGCCCCGGCAGGGGAAGCAGCGCGCGCCACAATACCGCCAGAACAAGGATGCAGGGCACCCCGATCGCGTAGCGCAGCACCGAAAGCGTCAGCGGGTCATAGACATGCAGCAAGACCGCATAGATCGGAATCATCTGCCCCCAGCAGGCCATCGCCAGCAGCGCCTTGAGATGAGCGCCATGATGCCGGGGGCGGAGGTCCGGCATGCTTAGTGCCGCCGGTTCGAGGGCGCGCGGGCTGCGCCTGTCTTCTTCATGGTCTCTCAGGGCCCAAGCGAACCTCCAGCAGCCGGACGCCCACAAACTGCTCGGCCTCGACCAGGGCTGCCAGTGTACTGGCATCTTCAGCCCGGGCGTAGCCAATGCCCATCGCCCGTGCCACGGCTTCAAAATCGGGCGGCCGGATGTCAACCCCGATGCCCTTGATCCCTGTCTGGGTCATTGCTTGCTCGATTTCGACATAGCCTTCGTTGTTCCACACGATCACCAGCAAATCGGCGACCGCATCACGTGCCGAGGCCAGCTCGGCCAATGTGAACTGTAAGCCGCCATCGCCGATGAGCGCTACGACCGGCCGGTGGGGCGCTGCCAGTCTGGCGCCGATGGCTGCGGGAAGGCCGTAGCCCAGCGTGCCGTACCCGGTGGCCGAGTTGAACCATGACAACGGCTGCGGTGCACGGTAGCGGCGAAATCCCCGGTAGACAGGCGCCGCTGAATCACCCACCACAACGGGCTGCGCGGGGTGGCTGGCCAGCGCGTCCAGCATTTGGTCGATATCGGCCCCGTCAGCGCGCGCGCTTTCCCCTGACAATGTTGCCAAAGTGCTCACCACCTCGGCGCTCCAGCCGGGATCAGCCACGCGCCCGCCATGGTTTGCATACGCCGCGTCAAGTCCCGCAAGGGCCCCGGCAGCATCGCCCACCAGCGCCACATCGCCCGCCCGGCAGCGGCGCATCTGTGCGGGGTCGATATCAATGCGGATAGAGGGCAGGCCCCCCAGCGTCGCGGCGGAGTGGCCGGGGAAATCCGTAGGCCCCAGCTCAGTACCCACGGCAAGCAGCAGGTCGGCGCGCTTCAGCAGATCAGCGGCTTGCGGGTGCATGATCCCGTTGTCCGCAAGCTGCGGGTGGTCGGGCGGTAGCAGCCCGCGCGCGTTGGTGGTCAGGATAACCGGCGCCCCGCAGCGCTCGGCAAGCGCTTTAAGCGCCGCACCCGCCTGCACTGAGCCGCCGCCCGCCACTACAAGCGGTCTGCGCGCGCGGGCCAGCTTCTCTGCCGCATCTTCAATGGCTTCGGGCGCGGGGACAGGCGGGCGGATCGTCGCCGGTCCGGCAAGCGGGCCGTCAAAGGGCATCTCCAGCACATCGACCGGGATTTCGATATACACCGGGCGCGGCCGCCCGGCGGCGAAAAGGGCAAAGGCCCGCGCGATGACAGTCTCAAGATTGGCCGGATCCAGAAGCCGGTGTGCAAAACCCGCCGCCCCTGACATGGCGGCATGCTGGTCCACCATCTCGTGCAATGCACCGTCGCGCATACCCAGTTCCCGGCGCCGGTTCACCGACGCGATCACCAGCATCGGCACCGAGTCATTATAGGCCTGCGCCATCCCCGTCAGCGCATTGGTCACGCCCGGCCCGGTGATAAGGAAGCAAACCCCCGGCTTGCGGCTCATCCGGGCATAGCCATCGGCCATGAACACCGCGCCCTGTTCGTGGCGCGGGCTGACATGGGCGATCCCTGCGCCCGCAAGCCCGCGATAGAGTTCCAGATTATGCACACCAGGAATGCCGAATACCTGCTTCACCCCGTAGCGCGCCAGCAGGTGGGAGACGGCCTCGCCGCATGTCATGGCTGGCATCTTTCGATCCTTCCCTCGTCAGGCGGCGTGGACCACCGCACCGCCGATCAGTGTCTGTTGCACGCTCACATCGCGCAGAACCAGCGGGTCACAGGCCTCGATATCGCGATCGAGAACCGCGATATCGGCCAGCTTGCCGGGTTCGAGCGACCCTTTCGCCCCCTCCTCGCGCCCGGCATAGGCGCCAAGCCAAGTGTAGGCGTCGATGGCTTCGGCGACGCTGACGGCCTGCGCGGCGTCGAGATCGTCGCCCGACAGGCTTTGCCGGTTGACCATTGACCAGATTGCCTCGAACGGGTTGGGGCCGACAATCATAGCGTCCGAATGACCCGGCGCAGGGATGCCCGCGTCGATCATCGCACGGTGCGGCCACATCCGCGCCATGGCGTCGCCGCCCCTGTTGCGCCGGTAGGCGCCGCCCAACTCATACATGAACCCGGTGGCCGATGAGCAGATCACCCCCAGCGCCTTGAGCCGCGCCTCAATCGCCGGGGTGACGTAGCAGCAATGCTCTACGCGCATGCGGTGATCGGTGCGCGGCGCAACGCTCAGCGCATGCTCGATCGCATCAAGCGCAAAGTCGATGCCCCGGTCGCCCACGCCCTCGATCATCACCTGAAGCCCTGCCGCATGCGCCGCCGCCGCCCGTTCCTTCAGATCACTGGCATCGTAAAGCAGCATTCCGGTGTTCGGCACCGGCTCGCCGGGGACGGGCGTTCCGACATAAGGGTCGTAATAGGCGGCAGTTCTGCCACTGGTCGAGCAGTCGGGGCACCATTCAACGCCGATCAGGCGCAACCAGTCATCCCCCAGCCCGGATTGTATACCGCCCGAAATCAGGCTTTCCACCAGCCCCGGTTCACGCCCGCTGGCGATGATGCCGGTGCGGATGCGCAGCGCATCGCGCGCGCGCAGGTTCTGCATCGCGCGCATCGGCTTGCGCCCGGTCAGCGAGTTCTGGATGGAGGTGATGCCGTAGCGGACCCATTCGGCATAGACCATCTCCAGCCCGGTCTCGAAATCCTCGATACGGTCGTCGGCCTGTGCCTCATTGACGAAAAGCTGCATTGCCGCCTCGCGCACCAACCCGGTCAGCCGCCCGTTGTCGGCGCGGTCAAAGCGGCCAAAGGGCGGGTCGGCCACATCCGGGTGCAGGCCAAGCCGCTCAAAGGCGGCGGTATTGACCACGGCAAGATGGTTGTCGGTGCGCATGACGATGATGGGAATGTCGCGGCTGACCGCGTCCAGCTCGGACAGATCCGGATAACCGCCCGAGCGCTGGTCGTCAAACCGGCAGGCTGCCACCCAACCGGGTTTCCCGCCGCCGGGCGCGCCCTGCTCCTGCATCACAGCCTGACGCAACCGCGACAAAAGCGCGGCGCGGTCCGGCGCCTGTGGGGGCGAGACACCAATCCAGCGTTGCAGCCGCACGGCATGGCGGTCGGCGTGGCAATGGCTGTCGATGATGCCGGGGATGACGGTATTCTGCTGCGCATCGATCCGCCGCGTATCCGGCCCGATCAGATGCGCCAGCGCGGATGGCGCCCCAAGCGACAGGATGCGGCCATCGCGGATGGCGATGCTGGCGATCTGGCCACCACGCAAGCCCCGGCTGACAGGGCGCGCGTTTTCGATCACAATATCAGCGTGCAGGGTCATGGTCTCTCCTCCCTTGGTGTCTGGAAACGGGGATCAGCTGTTGGCGACGATCACCCAATCCTCGGGGCGCCAGTTCACGCGGACTTTGGCGCCCTCAACCGGCGTCACCGCCGAACGGATCGCATGACTGCGCGCGATCAGATCGCCCAGACCCTCGGTGCGGATGATGAAATGGTAGTCCGAGCCAAAGAAACTGACCCCGACAATCGTGCCCGCGACGCTGTTGAGCCCCGCAAGCGGTTCCTCGCTCACCTGAATGTTCTCAGGACGCAGCGCCAGCAGTGCAGACCCACCCTCAGGCTGTTCGTCAGCGCGCAGGTGCTTCGCCAGCTTCTCGCCGTTGGCGGTGGTCACCATCAGCAGATCGGGCGCAGGCCCTTGTTCTGTGGTGCCCGTGACAAAGTTGCTCTTGCCCAGAAAATCCGCCACGAAGCGGGTTTTAGGGCGGTGATACAAGGCGCCGGGTTCCCCGCTCTGCTCTACCCGGCCATCGCGCAAGATGACGATCCGGTCCGACATCGACAACGCCTCGTCCTGATCATGCGTGACATAGATGAAGGTGGTGCCGATCTTTTCGTGCAGCTCTTTCAGCTCCCACTGCAGATCAGCGCGCAGCTTTTTGTCGAGGGCCGACAAGGGCTCGTCCAGAAGCAGGATCGAAGGCTCAAACACCAGCGCACGGGCCAGGGCGACGCGCTGCTGCTGGCCGCCCGAAAGTTCATCCGGCATACGGTCAATCAGATGGTCCATCTGCACCAGCGCCAGGGCGCGACGCACCTTTTCACGGTCCACCGCTTTACGCCCGTGACGCACGCGCAGCGGAAAGCCCACATTGTCGCCCACGCTCATATGCGGGAACAGCGCATAGCCCTGAAACACCATGCCCAGCCCGCGCCGGTTGGGCGGGGTGTGGGTGATGTCGCGCCCCTCGACCAGAATGCGCCCCGCCGTCGGTTGCACGAAGCCTGCAATCGACATCAGGATCGTCGTTTTGCCTGAGCCGGAGGCGCCCAGCAGTGTCAGGAACTCGCCACGCCGGATGGTCAGCGAAACATCATCTGCCGCGGTGACAGAACCATAGTTCTTTCTCAGGCCTTCGATCCTGACAATCGCGTCGTCGTGCCGGGTGTCTGCCATGTCTATGAATCCAATCGTTTAACCCTGTCAGGACGCGGCGCAAACGGGCCGCCACGCCCTGACAGGACAGGGTCTTATACGCTGTCGCGGATCAGGGGCGCGGTGGAGCAATGGATGCCGCCGCCGCCGAGATACATGTTGTTGTATGGCGTCTGCAGAACCGTCACGCCAAGCTTGTCCAGCGCGTCAAGCGTGCGGGCACTGACCCCCTCGCTCATCACCACGCGGCTGGGGGCGATGGCCAGACAGTTGACGGTCGAAACCGGGTCGTCCGGGCGCACTGATATGGTGCGGATGCCGCGCTTTTCCAGTTCGCCAAGGAACCAGAACGGCAGTTGCGACGGGTTGATGATAGCCTTGTCGACATCAAGCATGACGATCATGCCGTCGATATGCAGCCGGTAGCCGGTAACATCGACACGCATCAGGTCCACGCCCTGCGCGTTGAGCACCTCTTCGATCTGGCGCGCGCCCTCTTCGTTGCCGCGCGTCGAGCGCGAGACGACGGCGGTTTTCGGGTCAAGCCACATGAAGCTGCCGCCCTCCATCAGCCCTGAGCCGTGGATGGTGCGCAGAACCGGCATGCCCATTTTCGACACGGTGCGATAAGACTGCGCCTCTTCGCCACGCCGGATTTTGGGGCCAAGCCGCGGCACGATCGCACCGCCCTTGACGGCGATCATACTGTCGCGTGTGTAGCATGATTTCATCCGGTCGTGGCCAACGCCATCGACGCGCACGACCTCGACACCCTCGTCTTCCAGCAGTTTTGCCAGCGCGTCATGCTCTGCCTGCAGCACATCAAGCGGCGGCAGCGTATCACCGCGCCAGAACCAGCCCTGCTCGACATCGCCGAAAGAGTTGATTTCGGGGATGCGCTTGTTCGGATCGACAATTTTCAGCTCGTCGCCGGGCCGGTGCATCAGCACCATGCGCAGCTTGCCGACATCGTTGTCGCAACCCCACTCGCGGCCCCAGAGCGCGGCTTGCTGCTCCGGGCTCTCAAACACCGGCTCGGCAGCTGCGGGGAACAGTTTCATCGTCTCGTTGTAACGATACTCGTTTTCGCTGATAGCGCTCATCGGGGGTCCTTTCGAGAGAGTGTGATCACCGGCGGCCCACGCGGCCGGTCCGTGACTTGAGAAGCTGGTCGGCCAGCACGATCAGTGCCACGACCAGTGTGAACAGCACCGCAACCACCGCGATGGTCGGGTCCAGATGCTCCTGAATTCCGTCCCAGATCATCTTGGGCAGGGTGTAGATGCGTCGGCTGGTGATAAAGAGGACAGTCACGATTTCATCGAACGACAGGATGAAAACGAAGATGGCCCCCGAGGCGATGCCGGCCATGATGCGCGGCAGGATCACCAGCCAGATGGTTTGCACCATGGTCGCGCCCAGATTGCGCGCGGCCTGTTCAAGGCGCAGATCGAAATTGGCCAGTGCCGCCGATACGGTGATCACCACATAGGGAATGCCGATCATGGTATGCGCGATGATGACGCCCAGATAGGTGTCGAGCAGGCCAAGGTCTATCCAGACCCGATAGAAGGCCAGCGCCTGCACGATCTGCGGCACAATGATCGGCGCCAGCATGATCAGCCTCACAAAGTCTGACATGCCCGACGAGATCCGCCAGCAACCGATCGCGCACAGCGTCCCCAGAACGACCGCACCAAAGGTCGCGCCCGCCGCGATGAGCATGCTCTGCCCGATCGAGCTGAGCCAGCGCGGGTTCTCGAAGAAGTTGCGGTAATGCTGAAGCGACAGGCTCTCCTGCGGCATGCCCAGATAATAGGTGTCGGTAAAGGACACCGGCACCACGACAAGGAGCGGCAGGATCAGGAAGGCAATAATGGTCCAGGCTGCGCACAGCATCAGCCCCCGGCCAAAGGTCAGACGGTCTGTCATCCGCGCGCTCCGAACAGGCGTTTCATGTCAACGAAGCGTGACGACACTGCCAGGATCGCCAGAACCCCGATCAGCAGCGATGAGGCCAGCATGGTCGCAAGTCCCCAGCGCAGCGTTTCCTGAAACTGGAAGCTGATGTATTCGCTCAGCATCATCACCCGGCCACCGCCCAGGATTGCGGGGGTGACAAAGAAGCCCAGCGAAAAGACGAAAACCAGCAATGTCGATACGATCACGCCAGGGCGGCTCATCGGCAGATAGACCCAGAGGAAGCCCTGCCATGCGCGCGCGCCCAGCACCTCAGACGCCTGCATCACGCGCCGGTCAAGCCCGCTCATGTTGGCATACATCGGCAGGATCGCCAGAGGCAGCATGAAGTGAACCATGCCGATAATCACCCCGATCTCGTTGCGCAGCAGTGGCAGTGGACGCGTGATCAGGCCGATCCAGATGAGCGTTTCATTGACCAACCCATTGGTCTGCAACAGAACAACCCATGAAAAAGCCCGGATCAGCACCGAAAGCCAGAGCGTGATGATGACCGCAAACAACATGATCACCAACTGCCGCCGCGCGACATGCGCCAGCGCAAAGGCCACCACATAGCCCAGCAGAACTGTGATGATCGTTGTCACCACCGAAATCCAGGCCGTGCGCCAGATCACATTGCGCACCGTCTGGCTTTCATAGAGCGTGGTATAGTTGCCAAACCCCGGCGTAGGCTCGGTCACGCTTAGCCACAGAACCTGCGTCAGCGGATAGATATAGAACAAACCCATCGCCAGCAGCGCCGGTATGACAAGCCACCAGTAGGGGTGCGTGTTTGATCGCATGGTCAGAAGCCTTTCGGGCAGGCAGCCCAACAGGGGCGCGGCGCCGGTCGCAACAGGGGGCCGGTGTTTGCGCGGCCCCCTGGCAGTTCATGACGTGGTTCAGGAAATCATTTCCAGATACCGCTCCTGAACCTCGTCGTAGTATTCGGCATAGAACTCTTCGGAATCAGGCAACATCAGGTCGAAGTTCGCGGGCTGCCCCGGATCATCGGCGCGCAGATCCTCGGGCACCAGTTCCGACGCCTCGGGGTTGATCGGGCCATTGCCCATCGCCTCCAGCAGACGGATCTGGTTTTCAGGTTCCTGCGCGATGGCGATGAAGCGCATCGCGGCTTCCGCGCCAGCCGGGTTGCCGCGCGGCACCAGCCAGGCGCCGCTGGTCACCTGCCCCTGATTCCAGGTCCAGACGACATCGCCGCGCGTGTCGTCGCGCAACCCGCGCGAACGGGTGTGCCAGATATTGCCGATCGTCACTTCGCGGTCCCGGAAAAGCTGCTGGCTTTCCGAGGCCGAGCTCCAGTAGATCGTGTGCGGCTTGAGCGCTTCGAGCTTTTCAAAGGCAAGGTTGCGCCCGTTCTCAGTGCCCAGTTCGGCATAGACCTGATCAATCGCCACGCCCTCGGCCATCAGTGCCGATTCCAGCACACCACCCAGGACGTTGCGCCGCATGGTGCGGTTGCCGGGGAAGCGTTCGACATCCCACATGTCAGCCCAGGTCGTCGGCTCTTCGTCAAACATGGTGGTGTTGTAGGTCAGCACATTGCAGAAAAGATAATTGCCGATCCCGTGCTCCCAAACAAAGGCAGAGCGCGTGCGGTCGCGGTCGACGATGCTGTAGTCAATAGGTTCCAGATGCCCGGTTGGGCCCAGGGAGATCGCCCCTGCTACGCCCGAATCGCAGACGTCCCACACCACCGCGTTCGCCTCGACCATGGCGCGGATGCGACCGACCGTCGGGCCGGTGCCGTCGATAAAAGCGGGTGTGCCGGTTTCCTCGGCGAAGGGGGTGCCGAACGCATCCATATAGGCTTGTTCAGCCGGGCCGCCCCAGTTGACTATCACCAGCTCATCTGCCCCGGCAAAAGCCGGCCGCATATGCACAGGAATGACCAGCGGCACGATGCCGATTGCCGCGGCGGCGCGCAGAAAGCTGCGCCGGTCCAGCCGCCCCGATGTGTGAGCGCGCTTTAGTTTCGCGTATTCATTGTCTTGGGCCTTCTTCATGCCAACCTCCGCTGTCTGGCTATTGAAAAGCAGTCAATGCGGGTCCGGCCGGTTGTCCCGGCGCTTTTTTTTCGAACCAGGGTTTGTTGCCTGATTCGTTGCATTATGGATGACACTTTTCCCAAGATCAACTGTTGACAGTTAACTGTAGGTGTAGTTTTTTTGAAAGCTAGACCGCGTGGAGGAAATCGTTTTCTATGTTACGTGGCTGAAGGATATTTTTTTCTGGAGCGGTGACGTGGATTTCAAGGCTATCATAACCGACGATCTCGTCAGCCAGGTTGCTTCCAAACTTGTCGCGGCAATCCTTTCGGGGGGGTTCAGCGCGGGCGAGCGCATCAATGAGGTGCATATTGCTCAACAAATGAACACCAGCCGTGGCCCGGTGCGCGAAGCATTGCGCAAGCTGGAAAGTCAGGGGCTGATCGTCTCACGCCCGCGGCATGGATTCTTCGTCCGCGAATACACCTCGACGGAACTGCACGAGATCTACGAAGCGAGACTGTGTCTTGAACTGCACGCAGCCCAGGTCGCGGTGGAGCGTATGACCGCCGATGACATGGCCGCCCTCTGGCGCCAGTTCGAAGCCATCCGCACCGCCGCCACTGCCGCCGACACCCAGACACAGGTCCTTGCGGATTTCGATTTCCACCTGATGATCGTCCAGATTGCAGGAAATTCCTGTATTCACAGGTTGATGCGCACGCTGGCCACCGAAACACTGGCGGGCATCACTCTGATCGGCAACATCTCACGTGATCCCGTCTACAACGCCGAGACCCATTTGCCGATCCTGCATGCCTTTGAAAAGCGTGATGCACAAGCGGTCCTGGCGGCGCTTGCAGAACATATCGAGAGCGGGCGCGACGAGATCATCCGGCGCTACAAGGAAAAGCACCTGACCTGACGCGCCCCGGCCCGGGCGCTGCGAATTTGAGGAGATATCAATTTGATCAACCCGAAAGGGGCGCCGGACGCCCCCCTGAACGCGCGTGCCGATCTTGCGGCGGCCTTTCGCTGGGCTGCGCGCCTTGACATGCACGAGGCCGTGGCCAATCACTTCAGCCTGGCCGTGAATGAGACAGGCACCCGCTTTCTCATCAATCCTGCAGGGCGCCATTTCGCACGAATCCGGGCCTCGGATCTGCTGGAGATCGATGCCAGCGATTCCGCAACGGCGCAACGCTCTGACGCCCTGGACCCTACGGCCTGGGGGTTGCACGGCGCGTTGCACCGGCTTTGCCCGCATGTGCGGTGTGCGGTGCATGCCCATCCGACCTATGCCACCGTGCTGTCCTGCCTCGATGATCCGTTGCTGCCGCCGATCGATCAGACCGCCTGCAGCTTTTATGGCCGACAGGCGGTCGATCTGCAGTACGGCGGCCTGGCGTTCGAGGATGAGGGCGCGCGCTGTGCCGAATTGCTGGCTGATCCTGCGGTGAAGGTTCTCACCATGGGCAACCACGGCATTCTGTGCGTGGGCGCGACCGTCGCCGAAGCGTTCAACACGCTCTATTATTTTGAGCGTGCCGCGCGCAGCTATATTCTGGCGCTGCAAACCGGGCGCCCGATCCGCATGCTCTCCGACACCGTCGCCCGCAAGACAGCAGGAGAACTGGCGCGCTACACAAATCCCGGGCGCGCGCATTTCGGCGAGCTTCGCGCAATCCTTGATGCGGAGGGGTCTGACTACGCCACCTGACCGCCGCCAGCACAACAACGGGGATCCCCATGACCAACAGCACCGAACTTTCACAAGCCCAGCAAAGCGCGCTTGGCTTTCTTGCCGCAACGCGCGACGCCTTCTCACGCGATCACATGACGATCTGGGATTTTCACGAACCCTCGTGGCGCGAATACCGCTCGTCGCAATGGTATGTGGACCGCCTGCGCGCCGAAGGATTTGAGGTTGAACAGGGCACCGCCGGCATGCCCACGGCCTTTCGCGCCACATGGACCGGGCCCGGCGGCGCAGGCCCGGTGCTGGCAGGCTATGCCGAATACGACGCGGTGCCCGGCCAGTCGCAGATCGCCGCCCCTTACCGCGCGCCACGCCCCGGAACCTCGCACCACGCCGCAGGTCATACCGATCCGCATTCGGCGCTCGGTATCGGGCAACTCGCCGGGTTTCTGGCCGCCAAACACGCGATGGAGCGCCATAACCTGCCCGGCACGCTGGTGTTTTTTGGCGAACCGGCGGAGAAGTTTTGCGGCTCAAAGCCGGTCCATGCCGCGCACGGCTTTTATGCGGGCATTGATGCCGCCATCAGCTTTCACCCGCATTCTTTTGAGACCCTGACCAACGGTGTTTTCTGGGACACCACCTCGGCCGCATACTGGAGCCGCCTCTATACGTTCGAGTGCCGCAACCCCGAGACGTGGCAGGCACGGCCCGATGGCGTGGTGCCGCATCCCCATGCCACCGCCCGTGCGCCCGGCGCGATTGATGCGGTCTGCATGATGTATACCAGCTCCAAGATGCTCAAAGAGTCGATGCTGCCGCATCGCGGCTCGTGGTCGCTCAACGAGTTCATTCCGGTGGCGGGGCAGGCCGCAGCCGACAACATCGCCCCGGGCTATTCCCAGATACAGTATTCGCTTCGCGCGCCCAAGCTTGATA
Source organism: Pararhodobacter sp. (assembly GCF_036802785.1). Taxonomy (GTDB): domain Bacteria; phylum Pseudomonadota; class Alphaproteobacteria; order Rhodobacterales; family Rhodobacteraceae; genus Pararhodobacter. The sequence goes on along the minus strand of NZ_DAIRVN010000007.1, from coordinate 62,626 downwards.
TGTGCGAAGCGGTGTTCGAGGTGCTTGATCGCAACGCAGCACATGTCGCAGCCATGACGCATTGCACCACCGAAGCGCGCTGGGTCACCAAAACGCGTCTGGGCCTGCCCAACCACGCGCTCGCCCGCGCGACATTTCGCAATTTCGAACGTGTCGGACCGCCGGTCTGGTCGGATGAAGCGCGCGATTTTGCCCGGCAGGCGCATCAGTCAATCAACGTGGCGCCGATGGATGACCCGTTCATCCCCAACCTGTCGCGCCTGACCCCGCCCGACGAGGCCGAGGCCGCCTTTCGCAGCCAGCTTCCCGAATGGCAGATGCATTTCGCTGCCGATGATTATGTCGAATACACATGGCACGCTCCTACGGTGCGCCTGTATGTGGCGCGCCCCACGCTGCGCATGCCGCCCGAAGCCGGGCGCTGCCCCGAATGGGTGCGCCATGCGATGGGGGGCACGCCCGCGTGTATTGATCCGATGTGGCACAAGGCCGCCGAGGTCATCTCGGTCACTTTGGTAGAACTGCTCACCGATCCAACACTTCTGCGCGACGCCCGCGCCGAGTTCGAGCAACGCACTGGCGGCGGTGTCGGCGGCGCGCAATGGGTCGCCCCACTCTTGCCACAGGATTTCGAAGCGCCCGTTGATTACCGCTGGCCCGAGTGGGTAGAAACCCCGCGCGGGCACGAATGGTCCGTCCTTTAGGCCCTCTCGCTGCACCGCTTGTCGATGAAAGGGAAGCCATGACTCTCGCCGCCTCGGTCCGGGCCGATTTTCCCCGGTTCTGGAAAACCATCGAATACTCTGCCGAGATCGGAACGGGCCGCTCTGGCGGGCTCTCGCGGCTGGCGTTGTCGGATGCCGACCGGCAAATGCGCGATTTGTTCGTGACCTGGTGCCGCGATGCCGGGCTGTCGGTGACCATCGACAGGGTCGGCAACATCCATGCCCGTCGTGCCGGGCGCGACGATACGCTGCCGCCGGTGCTGGTGGGCAGTCATCTGGATACGCAGGAAAACGGTGGGCGTTTTGACGGGATTGCGGGCACACTCGGCGCGCTGGAACTGGTGCGCAGCCTGAATGACGCGGGCCACATCACCCGCCGCCCCATCGAGATCGTGAACTGGACGAACGAAGAAGGCGCGCGCTTCTCGCCCCCGATGACAGCGTCCGGCTGCTTTGCCGGAGCCTATGAAGTGGACTGGGTCCACGCCCGGCAGGATGACGACGGCATCACCTTTGGTGAGGCCCTGCGCAGCATCGGCTATCTGGGCGACGCCGCCCCCGGCGGCCGCGCCATCGACAGCTATTTCGAGCTGCATATCGAGCAGGGGCCGGTCCTCGATGCCGGGAACGTGCAGGTGGGCGTTGTCACCCATGGCTTTCGCTCCCATGGCTATCTGGTCGAATTTCATGGCGAGACCGCCCATACCGGCCCCTGGCCGATGGAACGGCGCAGGAACGCCCTGATCGCCGCCGCGCGTCTTCTGGTCGCGGTCGATGATATCGGCTGGGAGTACGCGCAAACCGGCGGCAAGGGCACCGGCGCACGCCTGGTGGCCTGGCCGAACAAGGCAGGCATTCTGTCGGACTGGGCGCAAGCAGTATGCGACGTACGCCACGATGACCCCGCGACCGCCGCGATCATGGCAAGCCGGGTGGAGGCCGCCATTGACGCCGCTGCTGCCCGGACCGGCTGCACGGCCACCACGCTTGATCGCTGGGACTGGGGCGGGAAGATTTTTGATGACGCGCTTGTAGCGGAGATACGCCGCACCGCCAGTCATCTTGGGTACAGCCACCGCGATCTTCCCAGCCAGGCCGGGCATGACGCTTATTTCCTTGCCCGCATCTGCCCCACCGCGATGATCTTCACCCCTTGTCGCGGCGGCATCACGCACAACAATAACGAAAATGCCGGGCGCGCGGACCTGGAGCCGGGATTGAATGTGCTTCTGCACAGCGTCGTGGCCCGCGCAGACCTTGAAGACGACAGCATTTCCTGACTAAGCGATCCGCACGGTAACCCGACCACCGCTCATCTGCCCCGCCACCTGCTCTTGTAAGCAAGCGTCAAGAGCTGCCGGTAGCGTGTGCCGTCGTTTTGGGCTGCGGCAGGCTGATCATCGGCCTGCGGCCGGAAGTGTGATCATTGGGCGTTGTTGCGTAACTCACGCCTGAGTCATGATGGCCCCTTTCCCCGTCAGCATCATGCCACGCGAACGATCTCGGCCGTTCCAAGGGCCGAGAAGCGGTTCATCAGTGCGATGCGGATGTGGATTTCGGCGGTCTGGCGTTCAGGGTCTCTGGCGGCGATACGTTCACCGAAGGCCTTCAGGCACCGCATCTTGGCCTCGATCCGGCTTCGGACATGGTATCCTGTCCATCGCTTCCAGAACGCCCGGCCATAGTGCCGGGTGGCACGTAGGGTTTCGTTTCGGGCGATTGCGGCGGGGCAGTCCGCTTTCCAGGGTCGACCGTTCTTGCGGATCGGAATGATCGCGGTGGCCTGGCGGTCGATGATGGCGGTGTGACAGCGGCGGGTGTCATAGGCGCCATCGGCGGTCACGGTGCCGATGTCTTCGTCCTCGGGGATCTGGTTGAGCAGTTCCGGCAGGACCGGACTGTCGCCATCGCGGCTGGAGGTGAACTCCACCGCGCGGATGTCCGAGGTGGCAGTGTCCATGGCCAGATGCACCTTCTGTGGTTGCCGCCCGTGGTGCAAGAGGTTTCCAAACCATTTGGCAGGTGCTCGAAGTGCGGTCTTCTGTCAGGCCTGTATGTGCGGCCTTTCATTGCCGCTGGCCGGGATGGTGATCTGCGGATCAGGTCCAAAATCTTGCGCGCGAGCTTTGGGGCTCCGGTGCATCTGCTGGTTTTCCTCATCCGGATCGCTTCGATCATTAGCCCATTCTGGTCGTCGACTCCTTACACCCCCATCACCGGCGTTTGGCTGTTCATTGCGGTGAGTCGATCACGCCACCGAAGCCAGCACCGGATCCTTATAGTTCTGCCCTTTCGTCAGCATGGCCCAGATCGCACGGGCCATCTTGTTCGCAAGCGCGATCGCGACCAGCATTCTCGGTTTGCGAGCCTGCAAGCGCGACAGCCACGATCCCTCGCGGATAGATTTCTGTCCCATCCAGTTCAGCCGTGACATTGCGCCGATGATCAACAGGCGCCGAATATCGCTTTGGCCAGCCTTTGATATCTTGCCAAGCCGCACCTTGCCGCCGGAAGAGTGTTGCCGTGGCACGAGACCCAGCCACGCGGCAAAGTCGCGGCCCCGTCGGAAGCTCCCGATGTCGGCAACGAAGGCCATGATCGCCAGCGCGGTCATCGGACCGACTCCGGGCATCGTCTGCAGTTGCTCTGCTACATCGACGGATGCCATGAGTTCCTTGGCCTTTCGGGTCTTGGCCTCAATCTGAACGGTCTTCTCCGCGATCTCTGCAAGAATGTCCCGGCATTCGTCCTGCACCAGCTTGGGCAGGTCGCATTTCGGTTCCTCCAGGATCGCCGCAATGCGCTTGACTTGATGGATACCTACGGGAATAACGTGGCCGTATTCATAGAAGATCGAACGGATGGCATTCACCAGATCTGTGCGCTGATGGACTAAGCGTTCGCGGGCCCGGAACAGCACGGCCATGGCCTGCTGTTCCTCAGACTTCGGCTCGACAAAGCGCATTTCCGGTCTCTGCGCGGCGATCACGATCGCCTCGGCATCTGCAGCGTCATTCTTCTGTCGCACAAAAGGCTTGACGTATTGCGGCGGGATCAGCCTGACGTCATGGCCGAAGGCCGAGATTTCCCGCGCCCAGTGATGCGAACTCGCGCAGGCCTCCATGCCCACGAGGCAAGGCGGCAGTTTCTCAAAGAACCGCAACACCTCGGCTCGCCGAAGCTTACGATTGAACAACGGCGCGCCAGCCTCATCTGCGCCGTGGACTTGAAAAACCTGTTTGGCCAGATCCAATCCGACTGTGGTAACCTTTTCCATGGAACGGTCCCTCCTTGTGGCGTTTGCAACAACGACCACGCTAGCACATCGATGCCGTCGGAGCGGGCCGTTCCACCTCATCAGGGTCTCCTGGCTGCTTGCGGTGGGTGTGTTTGTCAGTCACCTTTCGACGCAGTGATTTCGATCTCGACCTTTGCGCCGGTCGCGGGAATCTGGCAGATGAGGAAGGTGCTGGCCGGGCGGATCTCGGCAAAGACCTCGCCCAGAACCGGGGTAACGGCGGCGGCGGCATCGTGATCGGTGACATAGACCCGGCTCACAACCGCATCAGCGAGGCTGGAGCCCGCCTCCCGCAGGGTGGCGTCGATCGAGACCAGCGCTCTGCGCGCCTGCTCCGCCGCGTCTTCAGAAAAATCACCAGTCTCCGGATCGCGTCCAGTGGTGCCAGAGACATGGATGGTGCGCCCATCGATAACCGCCTTGGCATAACCTGCTATGGTCTCGGAGGGCGCATTGGTGAAGATGCGTTGTTTCATTTCGTCATTCCTGGTTCGGGTTGAATCGGGTCATTGCCTGTTATCGCGAAAGGACCGGTGATCGCCCGTGTGGGCCGCCACGGAACCGCATTGGCGAAAGTTCAGAGATATCGACCGGCGCGTCACGTCCCGCCGCAAGTTCAGCCAGCACCTTACCTGCCATTGGGCCGGGGCCGAAGCCATGGCCGCTGAAACCGGTCGCCACCAGCAGACCTGCAACGCCCTCGATCTGACCGAGCGCAGGAAGGACATCGGGCAAGGTGTCTATGATCCCTGCCCAGCATGTCTCGACCACGAGGTCAGAAGCCGCTGGCAGAATTCTGCGAAAGTCATCCAGAGCCTGCTGTGCGCGAGTGGCGTCGGTCGGAACATATTCGCGCGTAGGTGGAATATCGGTCAGCGGTGGGGCAACCTTACGGCCCAGGAAGCGTTGCAGGGGCGCCAGGTAATTGATCCGCACCGCCTCAGGGTTTTCCTTGCGGGTTTTGGCATACCACCGCATGTTGCGCCACGAATCTGGTCGCAGATCATATTCACCACCCGCAACCGAAATCACGAAAGCACCGCTCACATCCTGCCGGATGCCTGTCTGCAGCCCGGAAAGGCAAGGATCAAGCCTCAGATCGGTGCGTGGCAGAGTGCGGGCCACGGTGGCGCGGATACGTTCCTGCGGCAGCGTAAGACCGACGGCCCGCAACAGCGCGGCGCTGCCTGTCCCCGCCGCACAGACTACGGTCCTGGTGCGATACAATCGCTCGCCTACCCTGACGCCGCTAACCTGACCGCCGCTTGTCTCGATACGGGTGACGGCCCCGCCCAGCGAGGCTGTAACGCCCGCATCAAGCCCCGCTTCAAAGAAGGCGCGCGTGGCACGTGGCGGCTCTGCCTGACCGTCAGAGGGCGTATACATGGCACCGAGAATGCCGATATCGGTTGAAAGATGCGGCAAGAGGTCATGGGTCTGCACGCGCGAGAGAATCCGCGTATCGAGGCCGAACTCTTCCACGCCGCGTGTCTGCCAAATCCGTCGCGTCTCCATCTCTTCTTCTGTAAAGGCAAGGGAGAGATTGCCGCCCTGGCGCCAGCCAACCGACCGCCCCAAGGCCGCCTCGGCGCCCTCCCACAGCCGCACGGCGCCGATCATCAGCGCGAGTTCGGGGAAATCGCGCGACTGCTGCCGTACGAAGCCGAGATTGCGGCCCGACTGCGCTGAGCCGGGCATGTCGCGCTCAACCAGCAGGCAGGTCATCCCCTGCTGAGCCGCATAAAGGGCCGCAGCGCACCCGATGATGCCACCGCCGATGACGATGAGATCGAAATCCCGGCTTGCCGTTGCTGTCAGAGGGGCCATTGTCTCAGTCCTGATCGCGCCGGACGAGGCCCTGCGTCAATCGGTCGAGGATGATTGACAAGATCACGACAGCGATCCCGGCACGCAGCGCAAGACCAAGCATCATCCGCGACAAACCGCGCGTCACCTCGCCTCCCAGACCACCCGCGCCGATCAGCCCGGCCAGCACCACCATGCCCAGTGACAGAAGGATGGTCTGGTTTACGCCCACCATGATTGAGGGAAGCGCAGAAGGAAGGCGGATCTTGGTCAGGATGTGCAGCGGGCTGCCGCCGTAGGCAAGCCCCAGTTCGATCCGGTCAACCGGCACCTGCTTAAGCCCCAGAACGGTAAGGCGCAGCGCGGGTGGAATGCCGAAAACCATGGTCGCCAGAACGGCGGGTGGCCGCCCAACGCCCAAAAGGATCACCGCAGGGATCAGATAAACCCAGGGCGGCAGAGTTTGCATCAGATCAAGAAGCGGTTTCAGGATTCGTTCGACCGTTGCATTCGAGGCGGCAAGGATACCCACGGGAATGGCGATCATGAGCGAAAGCGAGACCGAGATGAACACAAGCGCCGTGGTCAGCATGGTCGCCGCCCAGAGGTTGCCGAACCAGCAAAAGGCGAGCCCTGCGACCGAGAAAGCCGCCAGCCCCCGCCCCGAGACCCGCCAGGCTGCCAAGGCCACGAGGGCCACAACGACAACCGGTGGAATGGCGAGCAATGCCGACTCCAGCCCCCTGACAGCCCCGTCCACCACGTTGCTGATCGCGCGGAGCCCGTCACCCCAGTTGCTGTTCATCCAGTCGACGGCGACGGCGAAATGGCGGCCGAGCGAGAATTGCAAATCAGCCATGCGCGCCTCCGTTCTTCATGAAAAGTGTGCCGATCCCTGCAGAAAGCCGGTCCAGCAAGATTGACAGCACGACGATGGCGAGGCCGGCATCAATCGCGCGGCCAACTTCCAGATAGCGTACGGCGCGATAGACCTCGCCGCCGAGACCATCAGCCCCGATGATACCCGCAATAACGGCCATACCGAGCGCCATCATCAAACTCTGGTTCACGCCCGCCATGATCGAGGGCATTGCCGAGGGCAGCTCGATGCGGAATAGGCGCGCCATTGAGGACGCCCCGAGGGACTGCGCCAGTTCGATGCGCTCGCCGGGAATTTGCCGCAAGCCAAGCATGGTCAGACGCACGGAGGGCGGCAGGGCGAGGATCATGGTCGCCACTACTGCCGAAGCCCCGCCAAAACCGATGAGCGCAATGGCCGGAAGAAGATAGACATAGGGCGGCAGGGTTTGAAGCGTATCCATGATCGGCCCCAGAAGCTTGCCGATCCCCGGCTGACGCGCGCCCAGAATACCCAAAGGGATGCCGAACATTAAGGCGATCAGTGTGGCGAGAATGACGAGTGCGAGGGTCTGGATCAGCATGTCCCACAGGCCCGCCGACCAGCACATTGTCAAAGCCACTGCTGCGAAAACCGAAAGGCCAACGCCGACAAGACGCCAACTCGCCACCACAGCCAGTATGATGAAAAGCCACCACGGTATCGACAATCCCCACGTCAGCACCCAGAGCAGGTTGTCGAGCAGCGCCCGGATGGCCGCGAACACGAAGCCGAGATTGTCGTTCAACCAGTCAAGGCCGCGGTCAATCGAGCGATCAAAACCTGCGTCGAACCGGAAGGAGGTCAGGAAATCCATCCGTCAGCCCCCGGATGCGGCGGTGGTTTTCGGGCCACGGATGCCGCGCAACAGATCGCTTTGCGTGACACGACCGATCAGTTGCCCATTCTCACTCTCGACGGCAAGGGCACCGTTCTCGTTACTCAGGAACAGACCGATCAGCTGGTCAATATCGGCGCTTGCAGCGACACGTGGCAGCGCTTCAAGCTTGGCGGCATCAATCTCAGGCACCGGGGTCATGAGCGAGCGGGCGCTGACGAGGTGGTTCTTGGCAATCCCGGCGGTAAAGCGGGACACATAATCGTCAGCCGGTGCCATCACGATCTCTTCCGGTGCGCCAATCTGCACCATGACACCATCGCGCATGATACCGATGCGATTGCCGACGCGAACCGCCTCTTCAAGGTCATGGGTGATAAAGACTGTCGTCTTGCGAAAGGCTCGCGACAGTTCGACAAACTGGATCTGCAGCTCGCGCCGGATCAACGGATCAAGTGCCGAGAAGGGCTCATCCATCAGCAGAATCGGGCTGTCACTGGCCAGCGCGCGGGCCAGGCCGACACGTTGCAACATGCCGCCTGACAGATCCGAGGGGTAGCGGTTTATCCAGTCGCCGAGTTGCACGGCCTCCAGCGCGCGCTTCGCCGCCTCCAGCCGCGCGGGCTTCGGCACCTTGCGAAACTCAAGACCCAGTGCGGCATTCTCCAGCACGGTGCGATACGGCAGCAGCGCAACGCTCTGAAATACCATGGCGATCTTCTCTGCGCGAAGCGCGCGCAATTCGGCGGCGTTGAGTTTGTTGATCTCGCGTCCGTCGATCAGGATGCTGCCGTCGCTTGGATCGATCAGGCGGTTGATATGGCGAAGCAGCGTCGATTTACCTGAGCCGGACAGGCCCATGATACAGAAAATCTCGCCTCGCTGAACGTCGAAGGTCGCATCGGCCACACCCACCACACATTGGAAACGGCGCAGAACCTCGGCCTTGCCGACGCCTTCCTTTCGGATCGCGGAAAGCGCTTCGGAGGCACGTGAGCCGAATACTTTCCAGACATTTCGGCAGGAAATAACGGGCTGACTGTCGTTCACGGTTGGTCCTCCATGAGGGTTCGTCTCATATGCGCCGCTGGCAAGAATGCCGTGCGTGGATGGCCTTTTTTAAAGTGCCAGGCAATCATGGTCGGCAACAAGGGACGCGGCCGAAGGAAGAAAGGTCTTCGGCCGCGTCCGGGTTTGGATCATTCGGTTCCGATTACGGCCTGACGGTCCAGCCGGGCTGTGTTGGCATCGATCCAACGGGTCACGGCCTCCTCAATGGAGGACCCTTCCATGACCCAGCCTGTCATTTGCGTCAGCGCGGGTTCAGGCACGAAGACCGAAGCAATCGATTCTCGCGCGCGAGGATTTTCGACCGAGAAGCCCTGACGAGCGATCCAGACATATGTTTCGGTCGGCTCCTGCACTCCAAGGGGATCATCCAGAAATTTGATGTCGAAATCCTGAAAGACCCAGGAAGGGGTCCAGTACATCGATACGATCCATTCGCCGCGGTCCATCGCTGATCTCAGCGCGGCGACCGCAACAGGGCCGGAGCCTTCGATGATCTCGTAATCCAGCTCGTACTCGTTCACTACGTTCTCGGACTGGCGCATCATGCCAGAACCAGGTTCGACTCCAATGATGCGGCCGCCAAACTCGTCGCGATGATCGTTCAGTTCGTCAATGGAGTTGATAGTAACATAGGAGGGCACGATCAGGCCAGCGTTGTAGCCATAGGAAACCACGCTCAGCTTCTCCAGCCGACGAGCGAAGCGCTCCCAATAGTCGGCAGCAGCATAGTCAGGATGCGACACCATGATATCGACATCCCCGCGTGCGAGCGTGGCGAAGGCCACACCCCATTCTTGGAACTCGACGGTCTCAACCTCGAAGCCGTGCCGCTCCAGCATCTCCTGGGTGATCGCGGACGTCATGACCATGGTTTCCCATTGCATGACCCCCATGCGGATTGTGGTGGCTTCGGCGCTGGCCGGGGTTGCCAGACCAAGGGCAACTGCACAGGCAGTTGCCAGTTTCTTCATAACATTCATGAAATTTCTCCTTGTTGAACTCAAGTGAGCGAAGCGCGCCTTGTCAGAAACCGCCCGGTCCGGTTCCAAAGAAGCGTGCCGTAGATCATCCGATCACGAACGGGTTTGCGATTTCTTCGGCAGTGGAGAGCCAGACCGCTTTCGTCTGCAGGAACTCGCGGATCCCTTCGATGCCGTTCTCACGACCAATTCCACTTTTCTTGTAGCCACCGAAGGGCGTGGTGTACGATACGTCGCGATAGGTGTTGATCCAGACGCTCCCTGCCTCCAGTTGTTCCGACATGAGAAGCGCGCGGCGCATGTCAGCCGTCCAGACACCGGCGGCGAGGCCGAATTCGCTGTCATTGGCAATGGCAACGGCCTCTTCGGGCTCATCAAACGGAATGACGGACAGAACGGGGCCGAAGACCTCTTCACGGGCGATGCGCATCTCGCTGTTTACACCCGCGAAAATGGTCGGCTCAATAAAGTAGCCATCCGCGCATTCAGCAATTTCAGGACGCTTTCCGCCCAGTACAAGTTCGGCGCCTTCCTGACGTGCGATATCAATATAGCCCAGCACCTTTTCATACTGCATGGCATTGGCGATTGGTCCGATACGGGTGTCTGCATGCCTGGGGTCGCCGATGGGCGCGGTCTTCGTGAAGGCCACAAGCTTTTCAAGAAACGCGTCATGCACATTGCGATGCAGAAGCAGGCGCGAGCCGGCGATGCATGTCTGACCAACGGCACCGAATATCCCGCCCACCACGCCGCGGACAGCATTGTCCAGATTGGCGTCATCAAAGACGATATTGGGGGATTTTCCGCCCAGCTCGAGGCTGACGCGCTTGATGTCTTTTGCGGCAAGTGAGTAGAGATGCGCGCCCGTCTTTGTTGAGCCGGTAAAGCCGACATGCCGGGTCAGCGGATGGGTGACCAGCGGCTCGCCCGCTTCGGGGCCATAGCCGGTGACAATATTGATGACACCCTTTGGAAAACCCGCCGCCTCAACCAGTTCCATGAGCTTGAGCGCGGTGGCCGAGGTGTGTTCAGCGGGTTTCATCACCAGCGTACAGCCTGCAGCCAAAGCGGGCGCCGCCTTGAGTGAGAACAAGAAAAGCGGAGCATTCCAGGGAACGATGCCGACACAAACGCCGAGCGGCTCATGGCGCGAATAGCTCAGGGCATTCTTGTCGCAGGGGTGAACGGCGCCTTCGATCTTGTCGGCGAGACCTGCATAGTAGTGATACCAGCGTGGGATATAGCGGATCTGATGGCGCATCTCAGCCAATAGGCGTCCGTTGTCGCGCACCTCGATTTCGGCCAGCGCGTCGGCGTTTGCTTCGATCAGATCTCCAAACTTGGCGATGATGCGTCCGCGCTGACTGGGATGCATTTTGCCCCATGGCCCTTCCTTGAAGGCGCGATGTGCAGCCTGGATGGCCAGGTCCGCATCCTGCGAATTGCCTCGCGGCACCAGTGCCCAAGGCCTGGCAGTGAAAGGGTTCACCGTTTCAAGGTACTGCCCTGAGGCCGGGGCGACCCACTCGCCATCAATATACATGGACAGTTTCGGCAAGGCTTCGATGGACATGACTTCTCCGTAGGTATCGCGGTGACCTTCACAACAGTTCTGATCAGCCTGCAGTGACGTCGATTCGGTTTACATTTCGATTCATCTTAGAAAAGTGATATTATAATGATCTGTCAACAACATATTTTCAGACAGCTAGAAATAGGCCTATATGAGTACTTTTTCGCCCAAAATGCGCCAAAATGCATACATAACAGGCAAACATTGCCCTTTCTCGAACGAACCCGCGATTTGGGCTTGCGAAGCGCGCTCGAATCGCACACAAAAGCGCCTAGCTAATGATATCATTTTGGATGGCCCCGTGAACTCCGATCAACCTCTTTACGAACAGATACGCAGCGCGATTGACCGCAAAATCGAAACCGAAGAGTGGCCGGCGAATTTTCAGGTTCCGTCGGAGGAAATTCTGGGCGACGAGTTTGGTGCATCGCGCCTGACGGTCCGGCGTGCGCTGCGCGAGTTGCAGTCCGAAGGCTTGCTGATCCGCGTCCAGGGGCGCGGCACCTTCGTCATCGGGCCGCGCATGCAATGCGCTGTCTTCAACCTGCCCGACATTGCCGAGGAGGTTTCTCTTTCCGGCGGTGCGCATTCCTACCGCGTGTTGCATCACGCGATCCTCGGTCGTGACAGCCCGGCGCGCAACATGCTTCAGCTTGGACCTGATGAGGTGGTCTTTCATTCGCGTCTGCTGCATCTGGAGGACGGAACCCCTATCCAGCTTGAAGAGCGCTTTGTGAACGCATCCGAGGCACCGGATTATCTTATGCAGGATTTCGCGCGCATCACGCCGCATAACTGGCTTCTGCGTGAGACCACTGTCACCACGATAGACAACACGATCCGCGCCATCCGCGCCGACGAAGAGGTGCGCAAGTACCTTCAGATCGACGAAAGCCAGCCCTGCCTGCTGCTTGACCGGTCAACATGGCGCGATGGCGTTCCGGTTACCCGCAGTCGCTTCATTTATCCGGGTGACCGCTACCGCCTGCGCTCCAGCCATGAGGCGCGCAGCAACCGGATCATCGCGACACCACACGCCGGAAAGACCCGCTGATCGAACACACACAAGCGCCGCAAGGAGCCTGACATGAGAGAATTCGTCCGCACACTTAAGTCCCGTGGCGATCTGCTGGTTGTCGACCGCGAGGTTGACCCAGCGCACGAACTTGCCGCCGTTACTGCGCTGGCGCAAAAAAAATGGGCCAAGCCTGTGATGTTCACGAATGTCAAAGGCACGCGATTTCCGGTTGTGAGCAACATCTACAGCACGCGCGAAAGGCTGGGCGAGGTTATTGGCATCAAAGCCGCCGATTTCTGCCGCCAGTGGAGCAAGCTTTCCTCGCTCGGTGCGGCTGACATGAAAGAGCCGCTGATAGCCTCGGAACAGGCTGATCTGCCGGACTATGAAGAGGTCAAGCTCTCAGATTTGCCGCTCATCACCTATTCGGATCGCGATGGCGGTGCCTATTTCACATCAGCGATGTTCATTGCCAAGGACCCTGAGACAGGGGTGGGCAATCTCTCCTACCACCGCTCTATGTATATCAACGACTCAGAGCTGCGCTGTCGTCTTGCTCCGCGCCACCATCTGACGATCTACCACGAGAAAGCCGAGAAGATGGGCAAGCCGTTGGAGGCCGCCATGCTGATCGGCCCGCCCGCCCATTCCTTCCTGACCGCGGCTGCCCCGCTGCCCTATGACGTTGACGAGCTTGAGGTTGCGGCACGTTTGCGCGGCGAGCCCATCGCCATGCGCAAATGCAACCATATCGACATCGAGGTGCCCGCCGAAACCGAAGTTGTCATCGAAGGCCGCTTCCTGCCCAATGTCCGGTTGCCGGAGGGCCCTTTTGGCGAGTTCATGGGTTACTACGTCGATGTTGGCGACAATGCGGTTTTCGAGGTGCTGGGCGTCACGGTGCGCAAGGATGCAATGTTCCACTCCATTCTCTGCGGCTCACCGGAAGAGGTTCTGACGTTGGAGCTATCGGTCTCAGCTAATATCTACCAGCGTCTTTCCGCGGCCCTGCCTGGGATCGTGAACGTCACCTGCCAGCCCTTCGTGAACCACGCCATTGTGCAGATCGAGCCGCAGTTTGAAGGCCATGCCCGGCAAGTCATGCTGGCCACTATTGGTGCAGAGCCAATCTGGGCCAAACAGATCACGGTCGTGGATACGGATGTAAACATCTATGATATGGACGACGTGCAATGGGCGATCCTGACCCGCTGCCGCCCGGACAAGGACATGTTGATCATTCCTGAAACCCCGTCGTTCTACCGCGACGAGCAGAAGGATCATTGGGGCCGCTTGCTGGTTGATGCAACCAAGCCTTGGGGCCGCGAAAACGAGTTCGAGCGCAAGCGTCTGAGACTGGGCGACAGTGTCCGCGTCGAAGACTGGTTTCCGGGATATTGATATGAGCGCGCCTCGACTGATTGTCGGAATTTCGGGTGCGTCCGGCGCTGCCTATGGCATCGCTGCGCTGGAACTGGCGCGGGCAGCAGGGGTCGAGACCCATCTTGTCGTCTCTCGCTCGGCGCTCCTGACCCTGAATCAGGAGCTGAGTCTCCGGGCTGCAGACCTTGTGGGGCGCGCCGATGAGATCCATCCCGTCGCAGATATCGGGGCGAGCATCGCTTCAGGATCCTTCCGCACCATGGGTATGCTGATCGCGCCCTGTTCGATCAAGACCATGTCGGAGATCGCCACCGGCGTCACCTCCTCGCTCATGAGCCGGGCCGCCGATGTCGTGTTAAAAGAGCGTCGTCGTCTGGTGCTCATGCTGCGCGAGACGCCGCTGCATCTTGGCCATCTGGAAACGATGTCGGCCCTCACGCGGACTGGGGCGATCATCATGCCGCCTGTCCCGGCTTTCTATACCAAACCGCAAAGCCTCAGCGATGTTGTGCGGCATTCCTCGGCCCGGGCGCTTGATCTCTTCGATATCGACACCGGCGCAGTCAAAAGGTGGAGCGGGTTGAAGGATGCGCTCGGCGGCGGCGCTGATTAGCATTGTGACGGTGGCGCATCTTGACCGGAATGCACGGACGCTACACGCCGATACCCACGGGTGGTTGACCATGGGCGCGCTCAAGTTCGGGGCAAAACGCGCGGGTACTGCCCAGTTGATATGATCTCAGCGGCATACGATTCAGCCGCCCTACAGGAGCGGGTTCAAAATGACGGAAGGTGTCGAGTCGGCGGATCTTTGGACCTTCATATTGGGGATCTATGCCCGACCCGGCGTGGCTGCGTCTTGTCTACGATTGCAAGAGGCTCATGGCCTGGACGTGCCGCTCTTTCTTGCCATGCTCTATGGCGGGTTGCGCGGGCATGCTCTTGACGCCCAGACGACCATCATGATCGACAGGGACTGTGCGGTGTGGAGGGAGGCAGTGATCCGGCCGCTAAGACGCATCCGCCGCGACATGAAAAAGCAGCATTTTCTTGACCTTCATCCGAATGTGCCGACTCTACGCGAAGCGATAAAATTGCAAGAGCTTGAGGCCGAACGTATCGAGGTCGAACTGCTAGACGCGGCTATTAAGTTATCGTCGAGAACCTCCGGCCCTGCATCCGAGGCTACGCTCGCCATGGTCGCGCAGAACGTGCTCGATCTTTGTGATCCCCGCCGCGACATGCGCCTGCCGGAAGATGCTTGCCATATTATACGGAATTGTCTCGATTTTCCGATTGCGAATGCGGGCAACTAACAGATGGCGTCAATGCTGTTGCCTCCTTTCGCTTTTTCTTCGCTGTTTCGGAGCTGGCCTTGAAGCGGTAGCTGTCATTGCCGGTCTCGAGGATGTGGCAGCGATGGGTAAGACGATCGAGCAGTGCCGTGGTCATTTTGGCATCGCCAAAGACGCTGGCCCATTCACTGAAGCTCAGGTTGGTGGTGATGATGACGCTGGTGCGTTCATACAGCTTGCTCAGAAGATGGAAGAGCAACGCGCCGCCAGAGGCGCTGAACGGTAGATATCCCAGCTCATCCAGGATCACCAAGTCGGTCTTGACCAGGTCATAGACAGTAAGGACAAAAGATCGATGACGATGGTTCTGGAAACGCAGATGGGTCACAGGGCAGCAAGCCCGCAGAATTGGTTTTGCACCAGAGCCGCGCAGCTCCATACCGGCCAGCGGTCATGTGTTCCCCGCGCAACAGGCCTGATACGTGACCGCACCCGATCACACGTCAATGCTGTTCAAAAGCCAACTTGCGCGAGCGGGGGTATCCATACATGACGCCATCATAATCAGAAGATCATAACGACTGGGTGGGTCAGTTCTCAGTGACAATCAACATCCTGCGATTGCCCTGCATGATTGTCTCAGCAGGATTGGCGGGTCGGCGGGGGCGATGCAGGGACATCCCACGCATTACGATTTTCAATGGACCATGGCGGCCAGCCATGCTACACATATGTGTAGTCAATTAACTGCACGAGCTCACTCATGTTTGCGCTGAACATCCGAGACATAGGCGACAGACGCAAGGCCGCTCTTGACGCGGAGGCGAAGGCGCAGGGTGTGCCCGTCTCGGAACTCGTTCGCCGGCTCGTCGACGAGGGTCTCGAGAGATCACGTTCGGCCAGGGCGCAACAGGGCATGCGATCCGGGTCGCATCAACTTATATCCGGCAGCTCCATGACGGCTGACCACAATCCTGCATACACGTTAGCCGATCGGGAACGGGTTCACACTTTTTGTCGGCATGGTTGAAATGCCAATCGTTGACACGACGCCCGTCGTCCCGCCTTCAGCCCCCTGGCCAGCAGGGGTGCGAAGCTCTCAGTCCCGAGTATTACGCTCCTTTCCGCGACAGTGGGGCGCCGCTTTCCGGCGCCCGCCGCTCAGCGATCCCGCATTTTCGCCTTGATGAAAGCGGCACGTGGCGCCGGTTCACGCCTTGTCGCGGTTCTTTTCGCCCTGCGCCCGCGTGTCGGTAAGGTTCTGGCCCGGCGACAGCGCCTCGGGGTCAAGGCGCAGCTCGATCACGGCGGGCAGGTTGGACGCCTGCGCGCGCTCGAATGCCGCCGGGAAGTCCTCGGTGCGTTCAACAAGCTCACCATGTCCGCCATAGGCCCGCGCCAGCGCCGCATAGTCAGGGTTGAACAGTTCAGTGCCGCTGACGCGCCCGGGGTAGTGGCGTTCCTGATGCATGCGGATCGTACCGTAGCGGCCGTTGTTGCACACCACCGTCACCACTGCCGCGCCGTATTGCCGGGCGGTGGACATCTCGTTCAGTGTCATCTGAAAATCGCCGTCACCCGCCACACAGACCACCGGACGCTCGGGGTGTTCCAGCTTGGCGGCGACGGCGGCGGGAAAGCCATAGCCCATGCTGCCCGAGGTGGGCGCCAGATGCCCGGGGAAGGCGCGCGCGCGGAAGTAGCGGTGCAGCCACGCCGCGAAATTGCCGGCGCCGTTGGTGATGATCGCATTGTGGGGCAGCGTGTCTGACAGGTGTTTCATCACCTGTTCCAGCTTCACCGCGCCCGGCGTTTCCCGCGGCGTGACCCAGGCCTCATAGTCCGCGCGCGCGCCGGTGGTCCAACCGGTCCAGTCCGGATGCGCCGGGGCGTCGCGCCGCGACAGGCGGGCGATCACGTCGATGGCGGGTGCAGCCAGCGCCAGATCGGGGCGGAACACGCGGCCCAGCTCATCCGGGTCGGGGTGGACATGGATCAGCACCTTGCCGGGGTTGCCGGGCTTGACCAGTTCATACCCACCGGTGGCGATGTCGCCAAAACGCGCGCCGAGGATCAGCAGGCAATCGGCCTCCTGCAGCCGTTTCGCCAGCGCCGGGTTCATGCCCACGCCCAGATCGCCCACGTAATGCGTGTGGCGGTTGTCCATCCGGTCCATGCGGCGGAAGGTGGCGGCGACAGGCAGGTCGAATTTCTCGGCGAAACCCGCAAGGTTCTGCGCGGTCTCGGTTGACCAGACGGAGCCGCCGGCGATCACCAGCGGCGCTTTCGCCTTGCACAGCATCGCCAGCACTGCGTCAATCTGTTCGGAACAGACCGAGGGGCGGGGTGGCGGCGACGGGCTCCTCCCACTCTCGTTGTCGCTGTGCTTCAGCTTCATCGGCCGCGATTGCTTTCCGCGCCAAATTTTCGGCGACGCCCTCCAGTTCCCGAACAACTTCCGGGATCATGCCTGCGAGCGCTCGCTTCCGGGTTTCCTGCCAGGACATCTGCCACTCCACGCCGCGGTGTGGCGAATACCGTGGCGTGGGAACAGTTCGTGGAGAGTTTCAACTTCCAACAGGCAAAGGATCAGTCCCTTCACTAAGAATTGCAAGGTAGTGCCGGTAGCTGAATACCCGCCCCCGCTTGCGCCCGGTTATCTCGTCGATGATGCCCATTTTCTCCAAATCCGCTAAGGCTGCGTTGACCGTCGGTGCCGACAGGCCCGTTTGCCGGACAAGCTGGTTGGAGGTCAGGAACGGGTTCTGCTGGAAAAGATCGTGAATGCGCAGTGCCGATCCGGCGCGATCGCTTTCAGTGGTGATCCGCTCGCGGTCTTCTTTGAAGCGGTCGACAATCCGGGTGGCGGCTTCGAACGCCTGGTTCGCGGTTTCGGCCACTCCGGCCAGGAAGAAGTCGAGCCAGGCTTCCCAGTTGCCGTGCTCCCGCACCTCCTGGAGCAAGCGATAGTAGTCGGCACGATGCGTCTTCAGATAGAGGCTGAGATAGAGCAACGGCTTGCGCAGCACCCCATTGACGCAAAGGTAAAGGGTCACCAACAGGCGACCGATTCGGCCGTTGCCATCGAGGAACGGGTGGATGGTCTCGAACTGGACATGCAACAATCCGGCCTTGATCAGCGCCGGAAGACGCGAGCTATCTTCGTGCATGAAGCGCTCCAGCGCATCGAGGCAGGTGTCGAGTTCGGTGACGGGCGGCGGCACATAAAGCGCGTTGCCCGGGCGCGAGCCACCGATCCAGTTCTGCGTGCGGCGGAACTCGCCCGGGCTTTTCGTGCCGCCTCGCCCGCTTTGCAGCAGCCGCGCATGCATCTCTCGGATCAGGCGCAAGGACAGCGGCAGTTCCTCCAGCCGTTCCAGCCCGTACATCATCGCATTGACATAGTTTGACACCTCGCGGATGTCGTCGATCGGCTCCCCGGCCTGCGCCTCGGTCTCGAACCGCAGAAGATCGGTCAGTGTGGATTGCGTGCCCTCAATCTGGGACGACAACACCGCTTCCTTGCGCACATACATGTAGAGGAAGAGTTCTTGGCGCGGCAGTAGCATGGTAATGCCGTCAAGCCGCCCGAGCGCGCGTTCGGCGAGGCTCAGCCGGTCCAGAAGAGCCAGCACGTCGATCTGTGGCTTCGGCGGCAGGGGCGGCGGAACGAAGGCACGCACGATCTCGCCCGCGACAGGGGTTTCGACGAAGCGGCCAAGCCGCTGGTTACGTTCGGAATCGGTCATGGGATCATCATGGCAGCACGGCACTATTCAAGCAATACTGCCAAAACTTAAATAGCAAGAATGCTAAAGTAAGCGACCTTTAATAGGCTCGTCGCCTTTGGCCAGCGCAAGGTGCGCATCATGCTGTGGCATGTCGTCTGTACCGCCCCTTCCGTCGAGATCCAGCATAGTAGATAAGATTCGTTGCTTTCAAAACTGCAATGTCGCGGCGCGCTGTCTTGAGGCTCACCTCCCAGATCGACATAATATCCCTCGCGCCGCAGCGACCGCCTTCCGCGACTCGGGCCAGAAACCAGTGCTGGCGCTCGTTGAGTTTGAACTGATGCGGTGGATGCCCCCACCCAACGGCATCTCTTGTGCCATGATGGTTGCATGGCAACCAAGCGGAGGGCGGATTTATGACGATGAAGATCAGTATGCTGGCGATCGACCTGGCGAAGGGCAGTTTCCAAGTCTGCGCAATTGGACTGGATGGGGCGGTTCTATATAATCGCGTGCTGTCGCGAAGCCGTTTGGCAGCGCTCTTTGGGGCGATTGCGCGGGACATCGAGCGGGTCCATGGCAAGGAGCGCCTGCTGGTCGATATGGCCATTGCAGCCGTGGACGACCCCGAGGGTCGGGTGCTTGAGGTCATTTACCCGGTCGCGAGCGTGGCCAGGTTGAAGGCCGTGATCGAGGAAGACCGCGCCAAGGGTACGCTGGACCGGCGAATTCAAACGGTGATGCGTGGCTCCTATGCCAGCCACTACCGTCGGATGGTGCCGCCGCTTCTGGCCGCACTGCGGTTTCGATCGAATAACGCAAACTGGCGCCCGATCCTGGATGCGCTCGGCTTGATTCAGCGGTGGCAACAGGATGGACGACGGGTCGTGCCTGTCGATCTGGCTCCTCAGGGTTCCATTCCCGCCAAATGGCGCGAGGCCG
The DNA here is from genome assembly GCF_036802785.1 of Pararhodobacter sp. Lineage (GTDB taxonomy): Bacteria > Pseudomonadota > Alphaproteobacteria > Rhodobacterales > Rhodobacteraceae > Pararhodobacter. The sequence goes on along the minus strand of NZ_DAIRVN010000007.1, from coordinate 43,065 downwards.
TCATCGATGCATCCGGCCGTCTGAACGTGATTACCTTCGAGCTCTGCGTATTGGCACAGTTACGTGAGAGGGTGCGCGCGAAGGAAATCTGGGTCGATGGCGCTGACCGCTACCGCAACCCGGACAATGACTTGCCGACCGATTTCGAGGCGCAAAGACACATATATTATCAGGGCCTTGGCCTCACCCAGGATGCCGGAGCGTTTGTCTCGCAGGTGCGCGATGAGCTGACGCGCGAACTCCACCTTCTGAACCGAACCCTGCCGGAAAACGAACAGGTCCGGTTGCGAACATTCGGGGAAAACCGGATCAGAGTAACGCCCTTTGCCCCGGTGCCGGAACCACCGGGGCTGGGAGCTCTCAAGCGCGAGGTCGAACGCGTCTGGCCGATGACCGGCCTGCTCGATGTCCTGAAGGAAACGGCATTGGACACGGGGTTTCTGGATTGCTTCGAGACGTCCGCCAGCCGCGAAGCCTTGGCCCACGCAGACCGGGACCGGCGGTTACTGCTGGCGCTCTATGCTGCGGGGACCAATGCCGGGATCAAACGCGTCGCCGCCGGTGTCGGTGACATTAGTTATGACGAACTGCTCCACATCCACCGCCGCTATATCGACCCAAACGCGCTGCGTGCCGCCGCGGCGCGCGTGGCTGATGCGACACTGAGGGTCCGCAATCCCGCGATCTGGGGCGCGGCGGGCACGGCTTGCGGTTCGGATTCCACCAAGTTCGGTGCCTGGGACCGTAACCTGATGACTGAATGGCACGCGCGCTACGGTGGGCGCGGGGTGATGATCTACTGGCATGTCGAGCGTCAGGCGACCTGTATCTATTCGCAGCTGAAACGCTGCTCGTCATCTGAAGTGGCCGCCATGATTGGAGGGGTGCTCCGCCACTGCACAGACATGGAAATCCAGCGCCAGTACGTCGATAGCCATGGTCAGACTGCTGTCGGTTTTGCCTTCTGCCATCTGCTCGGGTTCGAATTGGCACCACGCCTGAAGGCGATTGCCCGCCAAAAGCTGGTCCTTCCCGCCGCGGGCATGCGGACGCACTTGCCGCATCTGGCGCCGATCTTGTCGAACGTAGTCGATTGGGCCGAGATCGAGCGGCAATACGACGAGATGGTCAAATACGCCGCCGCCATGCAGCACGGCACCGCCGACCCCGAAGCGATCCTGCGCCGGTTTGCCCGGACCGACGTGATGCACCCGACCTACAAGGCGCTGGCTGAACTGGGTCGTGCCATCAAGACGATCTTCCTGTGCCGCTATCTGCTATCGGAAGCCGTTCGCCGGGAAATCCACGAAGGCCTGAACGTTGTCGAGAACTGGAACAGTGCGAACGGCTTCGTCTTCTTCGGCAAAGGCGGCGAGATTGCCTCGAACCGGATCGCCGATCAGGAAATCTCCGTCCTGGCGCTGCAACTGGTCCAGGCGTCGATGGTTTATGTGAACACGCGCATGGTCCAATCGGTCCTGTCGGACCCGCATTGGCAGGATCGACTGTCTCCAGAGGACTATCGCGGCCTGACGCCGTTGATCTATGCGCACATCACACCCTATGGCCGCTACGATATCGACCTTGGCACAAGGATCGATATCGACAGGCAGGCTGCATAAGAAAGGTCACGCAACGATGCCCGTTTCAAGAAAGCCCCGCAAGAAATCCACCCGATGGGCATCCCCGCCGGACCTGGAGGCGCTGCCCGAGGCTACCCTCGAAGCCATGTGGCGAGAGCTCGGAGTGGGACCGAAGGATGACGCTTTGGGCGAGGCCCAGGACCTGACCTATGAGGCGTGGGAGGCCGTTGATGGCCGCAGCCGATACGCCCTGGCCCGCAGGGCCTTGAAGATCTCGCCTTTTTGCGCGGATGCCTGGCTCATACTGTCCGAACGCCCGTCGTTGTCGGCGCGGGATCGCCGGACGTTCCTCGAGCGCGCGGTCAAGGCCGGCGAGCTGGCGCTCGGAGCGGACGGCTTCACCGAGTATGCCGGCCATTTTTGGGGGTTCCTCGAGACCCGACCCTATATGCGTGCTCGCCACAGCCTGGCCGAGGATCTCTGGCAGGCAGGCGACCGGGAAGCTGCCATCACGCATCTGCGCGAAATGCTTGCTCTCAATCCCTGCGACAATCAGGGGCTTCGATACGTCCTGCTCGGATGGCTCATGGCAACGGAAGACCACGCTGCTGTCGAGGCTCATCTCCAGGAGCATAGCGACGAGGCAAGTGCCTTCATGGGCTATGCTCAGGCCCTCTATGCGTTTCGTCGGAACGGTGATGATGGCGCCGCGCGTACGGCAGCGCGGGAGGCCTGGCATTGCAACAGCCACATTCCCAAGCTGCTCGCCGGAACAAAGCGCGCTCGCTTCGAAGACACCGGCCACTATACTTGGGGCGGCGAGGACGAGGCAGCCTATTACCTTGAGGAATATGGGTTTGCCTGGAAGGGGACCCCAGGTGCCATCGACTGGCTGGTTGAGGTCACCAAAGGCCTAATACCCGAACCGCGGGGGCGTGGGCCGGTGCAATGAAGATTGTCATTATGAGTATACCCAAAGTAACGCAAGGCATGAACAGCGAAAGCACCTATTTTTATGTTCACTTTGGATCCGTTTCGAGATAATGAACACATCATCTCAGAGGCACACCCAAAATGAACAGATCGAGCCCCAAAATCGGCTATGCCCGAACATCGACCGTCGATCAGAACCTCGATGCCCAAATTGAGACGCTGACAGCCGCAGGATGTGGGATGGTGCGCCAAGAACAGCGCAGTGGCGCGACGCTTGAAGGCCGCCCTGAATTGAAAATCATCCTCGACTTTATTCACCCAGGCGAAACCCTGGTGGTGACGCGGATCGACCGGCTTGCCCGCTCAATGCAGGATCTTCAGACCATCGTTGCGCGGCTGAAAGAAAAGGGCGCGCATCTGGCGGCCACCGAGCAGCCCGTGGACACCTCCACGGCGACGGGCAAAGCGTTCTTTGACATGCTTGGCGTCTTTGCGGAATTTGAAACCAATCTCCGCCGCGAGCGGCAGGCTGAAGGGATCAAGGCCGCGAAACGCAAAGGGGTCTATCGCGGTCGCCCACCCACGATCGACATGGCCACCATTCAGGCCAAGCTTGGTGCAGGCCTCTCTCCAACGGAAATTGCCCGCGAAATGGGGATCTCGCGCGGTACTGTCTATAAAGCAAAGGCTGAAATGCTGACGGGCAATGATATCATTGAGGGGCGGACTGCATGAAAAAGCCCCCACGCAAGCGACAGCCTTCCGCGCCCAAAGCGCCTGTGCAAACAGGGGCCAAGGTCCCACCACCACGCAACCTGACCCCAGAGCTTTGCGACCGGCTGCGCCGGGACATGATGAAGGCCTGCCTCGCCGTGGCAGAAACCCACGGGCTGACGGTCGAAGGCGGGGATCTCTCGGATATCGATCTGCGCCATAGCTTCGAGATCAGCTTCCGCGTCGGCATCCCGCAAGAGAGCGGCGAGATCTACTCACCAGAGAAGGCCCTGTTCGAGGTGCTCGCGCCTCATTTTGGCTTGGAGCCCGAGGATCATGGCCGCACCTTCCGATCGAAGGATGAACTCTTCCGCATCGTCGCCATCAATCCAAACAGGCCAAAATATCCGATCAGCGCAGAACGCGTCTCCGATGGCCGAGGCTTCAAGTTCCCCGCCGAAAACGTCGTCATGTACCTGCAGCGTTCAGGCGCATAGTTTGTACGCCTTTTATCCCATCAAACGATCAAATATGCACGCTCGGGCCTGTTACGCGGACATGGTGGAAGACCAATTGCGGGCCGTCGAGAAGGAACGGGATCTGGCCGACGCGCAGGATCCGGCAGTTGAAGTTAAACGTCAGCGGCTAGAACAGCTTCAAGGTGTCGGCGGAGCGGCGTCATCCATATTGGCACGGGAGGTATTTGCCCGATCCTTTGCTTCGCGACGCCACCTTGCTTCCTATCTGGGATTAACGCCAAGCGCCTATGACAGTGGTTCGGTCACACGATGCCAAGGCATCTCAAAGGCGGGCAACAGCTGGGCGCGGCGGATCCTGATCGAGATTTCCTGGCTCTGGCTGCGATACCAACCCCAGACAGCCTTGGCGCAATGGTATGGGCAGCGCACCCGCAGACAGGGCCAGCGCGTCCGACGCGTCATGCTGGTTGCACTGGCCCGCAAACTGGCTGTGGTGCTTTGGCGATATGTCGAGACCGGCGTGCTGCCAAGCGGCGCCACACTGTCGCGGAAAGGAGCGTAATACTCGGGACTGCGAGCTTCGCACCCCTGGCCAGGGGTCTGAAGGCGGGACGACGGGCGTCGTGTCAACGATTGGCATTTCAACCATGCCGACAAAAAGTGTGAACCCGTTCCCGATCGGCTAACGTGTATGCAGGATTGTGGTCAGCCGTCATGGAGCTGCCGGATATAAGTTGATGCGACCCGGATCGCATGCCCAACACGAACCGATCTGACCGCCATTGCCAGACCACCATGGCGCCCGTGATCCCGCGGGCGAGCGATTGAAACCCGCCCCTTGACAGAATCTCCCTCATATAAATTGTTCTCCCGCGTCAGCTCTCCGATCTTCGCATGCAGGGTCTTCACGTCGATCACCGGCTCCGGATCGGCCTTCGGGGCGTCGCCGAACACCCCGGTCGCGCCCTCAAGCAGCTGATCGCGCCACTGTTTGATCTGGTTCGGATGAAGGTCGAATTCCTGCGCCAGATCAATCAAGGTCTTCTCGCCCTTGATCGCAGCTACCGCCACTTTCGCCTTGAATGCCGGGCTGTGATTCCTGCGTGGTCGTCTGGCCATGGTCTTCTCCTTGCTTGGAGCATCATGCTGCTGTTGCGCGGAAAATCCACCTATCCCGGCTGTTCAGATTCCCGGAGCCACCTCTGACCCAGCCTAACCGTAGGATCCTGCACCGTCCGGCATCAGACCCCAGATAGGTCGCCAGTTCCCCTTCCTCAACGAGCATGACGAGATCCAGTTCACCAGGGCTTTTGGCCCTGACGTCTGGCAAGCTCATCCCTTCGCGGAACAGGCGGTCAATCGGCCGTTGCCCGGACGGCGTAGAACCCATCGATACCTTGAGGGTAACTTCCTTCGTGGCCCCATTGCGCGCCAGAGGGAAACCGATCTCCAGTACCACGTCCTGCTCATTGGCGATCTGCTTTTGCAGGGTCTTGATGGCGGCCATCTTCCGAAGTGGTTCCAGATCGCCCTTGAGGGCATTTGGCAGATTGATCTTGTGTGGCGTGGCCTCATTCTGGGCGCTGCGGACAAGGCCCAGATATCTTGCAACATCGGCCCTGACAGCTTCGTCGTTCAGGTGCTCTGCGACATCAAGGGCTATTTCTTCTATGGATGAGGCATCAAGAACACGGCCGTTTACGCGCAACACAAGAGTTCCGTTCATGATCGCAGGGGCGAAGTTCTCGACGGCGGCCGCAAGTATTCCATTCGCGGTCAGTTCAGCGTGCGGATAGAGGATGGCAAGGCCAAGCCCGCTCTGATGCTCGCCGTCATATCCTGTAAATGCCAAGGCACTGCGTATGCGACTGTGAAACTCTGGTGAGTTGTGGAGCGTATAAATGTTGCCGTTTTCGTTTTCGGCCAGATAAGCGTGCGTGGATTTCAGGTCATGGCCATCTTCCTGCGGTCGCAGGACGGCCATGCCGCAGATCGCGCTTGCTCCGTCGTCGGCGCGCCTTGTGTATCCGATCACTGATTGCAGGCGAGAGGCGATGAGGAAGGTTACGCGCCCGATGCCGCGACCTCCACGGCCCTCGCCGTTCTTGTTGGAAAGCCCGAAGTTGAGCCAGTAGTTCCAGAAATCACTGGTACGGCTGGTCAGATTACCGCTTAGGCCCCTGGAGTTGAAATCCTCGACCAGAAGCCATCGAACGTTTCCGTTGTCCCATTCCGGCGGTATATCCAGCCCGGCCCTCTTCCGGTGCTCTATGACCTGTTCAAGAAATGCCCGGCGCGGGCCGATCCCATCCGAATGGAAGGTGAAGTTTACGCAGACGGGATTCGCCGGATTGAGGCGAGCATCGAGGCTGTTCTGAATGGCCTCGCGCACGAAGGTTTCATAGTATGGAAAGTCCGATCGGTCGAACATTTCCGAGTCGAGGCCCTGATTGATCGGCGTCGCGCCGACGTTGGGCCAAATCCAGCTCCAGGATTTCGTGGCAAGTAAATTCATTCGAGACGAAACCCTTCTTCCCGCGTGTCTGCCTCGCCACCAAAGCGACTCTTGGCAGCATCGAGCTCCTTCTGAAGTGCCCGGAATATTTTGCGTATATCATCCTCACCGTCTTGCAGTTACCCATAAGTCAATGATGGCGGTGTTTCCGAGAGACGGGCACCTTCGGCAAGGTCAGCGAGGCGGGAGAGGCCACGCCATATGACCGTTGTCCCTGGTGGCGCATCCGATGTGCGATCAAGGTATCCTCCAAGCCGCGCGACGGCGCTGACATAGAAGTTCAGGTCGCGGGGCATTTTTCTTTTGCTTTCTGGCGTCACGCGTTCAAGCAGGCTGCGCTCAGCGTTGGTAAAGACGGCATCAGGCGATGCTCTTGGCACCTCTCGGCTAAGCATCGTCAGCCATGATACGCGCCAGGCCACGACGCAGCACATTGCGATGCAGTTTGCCAGCCGATCAGCCGTGGCCAAACGCAGCTCCTCGATCCGGCACCCGGTCTTCAGGGTCCGGAAGAATGTCTCGATCTTCCAGCGCAACGCGTACCAATCGAGCATGTGGACAGCGTCGGCATGGGTCGTGACCGGTAGGTTCGTGATCAGCTTCCAGAAGACGGGCGCTCTGCCATCTGGCGGATTGAGTTCCTCGGCATGGATGATCTGGAGGTGCTGGTGCCGATATTTCTTCTGCTTTCCGATCGGCGGGCGGACCGTCATCGTGGCATGTCGAACTGACAACACGGCGCAATGGTCCTTGCCTTGCGCATCGCGGAACTGAACCTTGTGCGTGCCGCTGGACTGCACCTTTGCCATCACCTTGGCAATGGTTGTGCCGCCATCATCAGCCAGACGGTCGACGCAGCTGCGCACGAGGAACCTCGTCCCGAGTTCTTCGGACAGGCAGTAGAGTTCGTAAATGTCGCTTTCCCGATCCCCGACATGCACGCAACGCTCTGGCGCCCCAGTCAATTCGGTGGACAGGCGCAGATTGTCGAGCCAGCGCATGCTTTCCTTCTGTTCAATTGGCACCCGGGTCGGATTAATCTTGCGTTTGAGGGCGGCAGTTCCCTTGAACTTGCTGCGCGACCAGAATTTCGCCGCCGTCAGTCCGAGCGGCAAACCCTCTGGCGTGATGGCCATGCTGGCATGCATCAGGAGCCCGCAGACCGCATGTTTTTGAAATCGGCCTTCCTTCAGCTTGCGTCCGGTCGATATCTTTGTGAACCCCACCTTCTCTGGAGCCGAACGCTTGAAGGAGAATTCCGTGGTGTCCTGCAGGATCAGGATGGGACCATCGGTTGCTCGAATGCGGAGGGCAGAAGCGGCAAAATGGCCCTCAAGGATCTTGTCTTCGCTGATATTCCCATTGGAAAAGAAGCGGTAGGCGGCCTTGGTGTTCGACCAGTCCTGAAACGCCGTCGGCAGCGATTTTCCCGACCGTTCACCAAGGGCCTCAAGCATTGCTTCGAGTCGCCGGTTCAACCGGACATCTCCCAGATCGCATCCGGCAGTTTCCGTTTCCACCCAAGTTTGACCCATGTCTGCACCTCAATCATTTGGTGCCACATGACGAATCATGATTGGTTCCTTTCGAACAAGACCAAGTCTGACGGGTGAATCAATTCGCCGCACCACACTTATGGGTAACTGCAAGCGCCGCCGGAGACTTACGATCAAAGGCAGCCATTCGCTGATTAATATGTACATTCTGGAGCTATAAGTGATGACACAGTTAAGCAACACGGCGCTTCGGCTGAAGCAAGGAACGGCGTGGCGAGGAGGATTCAGGCTTTTGAAACCACGGGCAGCCGCAACAAACCGTTGCCCATGGCCTTCCCCGTCTGATCCAGCCGCAAGGTGCGCGTCGCACCACCGCCCAAAGCGCCGCGCATGATGACGACCACCGCTTCGATATTGTCCATCGGGTAAACCTCGACCTCGCCGCGCACCCAATCCCCGAACAGAGCCTTCACACTTTGGGGCGTCAGGCTTTGCAACAGGGCGGGGTAGTGTTCGCTTGAACGGGCAAGAACGCCGACAGAAACTACATCGCCTTTGTCACCTGAGCGAACATAAGCAATATCACGAAGTAATTGCATGATCATGCCTCCAGAATCTCGGCGGACTGCCTGACGAAAGAGCGCGGGACCAGGGTTGGCCAAAGCCCATAGGCCGGGCGGGGTTTGAGCGGTGTTCCGAACGCGGTGCCTCCTGGCCCCATGATCCACAATTGTGAACAGGCGCGGCGAACCTTCTCGGCCTCATCTCTGGTCCCGGTATGGACGGCAACGCGCAAGCCGATCTCGGCCGGATCGTGGTCAAGTGGCGGCGCGGCGGGGCCATGCAGCATGTTGACGCCGACGAAATCGAAATGGATGGCATCGGCTTTTAACCCCAGCCGCTCAAAGCGCTCGCTGAGCGTCTGTTTCGCCTTTTCGGCGCGCTCCATGGCATAGGGCCAGGGAAAGAACAGCGTGCCCTCGCCGATCCAGCCATCTTCATAGCCTATGACAAGCTTCAGCATATCCGGGCGCGTGGCGCCCTTCATGTTCGACAAGCGAACGCGATCAGGGCCGATTTCATCGATCCGGACACTGGTGAAATCGGCGACTCCGTCAGGCATCAGATAGCGCGCCGGATTGCCGATTTCGTAAACCAGATGCTCTTTGACCGTAAAGGCATCAACACGGCCCCCTGTCCCCTCAACCTTGGTGATCACGGCTTGTGCGTCTTCAGAAAATTCAACAATCGGAAACCCGGCCTGTCCCATTCGCGGCATTTCGGCAAAACGCGAGGACATGCCTCCCGTCGTGCCAGCCGCGCATTCGACAACATGGCCCACGGTGATTGCAGCCGCGATCCGGTCGACATGCGCCGCGTCATGCTCCCAGCCGAATGCATGCATGATCGGGCCGACATACAACGCATTGTCTGACACCCGGCCAGCAACGATGATATGGGCATCCTGCTCCAGCGCCGAGATGATGGCGGAACTGTCGGTGTAGGCATTCGCCGCAACGACACGATTGCGGATGGCCGCAAAGTTCGTCTCGCCGGTGTCCATGTTGGTCAGATCAACGCCAGCGGACATCAGTTCGTCAAGCTGCGGCAGAAGATCATCGCCTTCGACAACGGCAATGCGCGTTCCATGCAGACCCAGTTCGCGGGCCAGCGCGCGCACCCGCTCTGCCCCGGCCCGCGGATTGGCGCCACCACCATTACACACGATCCGGGTGCCCTTTTGCCTGGCCAATGGCATCAGCGCGCGCATGTGTGTAGGCAAGTCAGGGATATAGCCGGCCCCCGGGTCCTTGAGCTTTTGGCGCTGCAAAAGCGCCATCGTCAGCTCTGCCAGGTAGTCCATGGACAGATAGTCAAGGTCGCCGCGTTCGAGCAGTTCGACAGCAGGATCAAGCGCATCCCCCCAAAAACCTGATCCCGCTCCGATCCTTACCAGCTGTGTCATTCGAAGCTCCAGAGTTTCCCCCGCCGGGCCGTGCAGGCCCGTCGGAATACGGTCTGCGCTATGCGCCGAATTCAGTCCGGGCGGCGTTGAACATATGGGTTGGTTCTCACAGAGCTGTTCTCAAGTCAACACTTTTTCGAAAACTAGTTCCGCAAGATGGAAATTTGTTGACCGCCCTTGCCGAACACTCATAGGATGATCTGAAGAGGGATGCAGCGCGCCGGAATGACGCTTTGCGCGTGCGCCACCACCGGGGCCGGGAGAAATGAACATGCCAGCCAGGAATGACGAGGCGAACGAAGCTGTTCTTTTCACGCTCGACGATGGCATTGCGCATGTCACGCTCAACCGCCCCCACTGCCGCAACGCGATCAGTGTTGAAACCGCGAACACCCTGACTGCCCTCTGGTCGCGGATCGAAGCAGATCCCCATACCCTTGCCGTGGTTCTGGATGCTGCGGATTGCGGGGTTTTCTGTGCCGGGATGGACCTCAAGGAAATGGCAGCAATCCGCGCCAAGGGTGATGACCCGCTGGCTCTAATGCACGACCCCTTTCAGCAACGCCTGCAAACGCTGAGCAAACCGGTTGTCTGCGCGCTGGTCGGTCATTTCGCCGGCGCGGGCATGCTGCTGGCGATGGGGGCTGATGTTCGCATTGCGATGCGCGGAACAACGGCCGCTATCTCTGAAGTGCGGTTCGGGCGCGGGACGCCTTGGGCGGTGCCCCTGCTGTGGATGCTGCCGCAGCCGGTGTTGTCAGAGATGATGCTGACCGGCGACCCCGTGCCGGTCGAGGACCTGGCGCGCTATGGCTTTGTCAACCATCTGGAAGACCGGGTCGAGGACGTGCGAGACCACGCCTTTGCAACCGCACGCCGGATCGCGCGCAATGCCCCGCTCTCGGTCCGGGCCGCGAAGGCAAGCCTCGCTGCGGGCATGGATCTGGGGCGTGTCGCAGGGCTGGCCCGAGCGGCCGAGTTGCACCGCGATGTCTATGCAAGTGATGATGCAAGTGAAGGGCCGCGCGCGTTTTCAGAAGGGCGCGCGCCACGCTGGACCGGGCGCTGAAGCTGCCACCAAAAACAGGAGTGCCTATGATCGACCAAACCTTCGACGCATTGCAACTTGGGCATGTGCGCGTTTCACGCGGGCGCACGCTCACGGAAACCGATGTCGTCAATTTTTGCATGCTCACAGGCAACTGGCTGGAAATTCATGCCAATGTCGAATTTGCGCGCGCGGCGCTCTATGGCCAGCGGATCGTGCAGGGCTCGCTGGTGTTTTCCATCGTAAACGCGCTTCTTCCCTTCGACTCGGCCGTGGTGGAGGCTTTCTATGGCGTCGATCGCCTGCGATTTCTGAAACCAAGTTTCATCGGTGACACCGTCTGGGCAAGGTCTTGTATCATCGGGCTTCGGCCCAAAGACAACGGCAACGGTGTGGTGACCTGTGAGCTGCTGGGCATTAATCATCGCCGGGAAAAGATCCTGCGCTGTGAATTCAGCCTCCTGATACGCGGCGAACGTCTGGAACCGCCGGCAAGCAATCCTGTGCATGATATGGAGTTCGATCCGAAATGAACTTTCTCACCAGCGAGCAAAAGGCGTGGCATGAAACCGTTGACCGGTTCATGGAAAAAGAGATCACGCGCGAATACATCCGCGAGCGCGACATGGAGCGGGCATATCCGTATGAAGCCTATGAAAAGATTGCCAGTGAAGGTTGGCTTCGGCTTCTGATCCCCGAGGATCATGGCGGTTTCGGCGGCGATATCTTTGACTACGCCCTGATGTGCGAGGGATTGGGCAAATTCGGCTTTGACTTTGCCACTTCGGTTCTGGTGCCCACCTTCACCGCCATGAACATCGTCAAATTCGGCTCGGATGCACAGAAGGAGGCGTATCTGGAACCTTTCATGTCCGGCGCGATCCGCTTTTCCATCTCGATATCGGAACCCTCTGCAGGATCAGACGCAGCCTCGACCCGGACTCGGGCGTGGCGCGACGGCGATAGTTATGTGATCAAGGGCCAGAAGCTGTGGTGTAGCGGGGCCGCCGCGCGCGATGTCAAGATCGCCATGCTGGTCCGAACCGATCCCGAGGCCGCGAAGCACAAGGGGCTCTCGGTCCTCATCGTTCCCAACGAGACGCCCGGCCTGGACATCCGCAAACTGCCGACCCTTGCCCGACGGTCCACCGGAACGACCGAGATTTTTGTGGATGAGGCGCATGTGCCCGTCGCCAACCGTCTGGGCGCCGAGGGTCAGGGGTGGGAGATCATCACCGACCATCTTGAACTAGAAAGAATTGCCGTGGCGGCGGCCTATGTCGGCAATGCGCAGACAGCGGTGAATGATGCGCTGGAGTACGCACATCAGCGCGTGCAGTTCGATCAGCCGATCTTTGATTTCCAGGTCATTCGACACATGCTTGCCGATATGCAGACTCAAGTCGATGCCGCGCGGCTTCTGGTCTACCGGGCGGCGGAAATGGCAGCACGCCATGAACCCTGCGCGAAAGAAGTAGCAATGGCCAAGCTTTTCGCATCAGAGACGCTGCAAACCGTGTCGCGTCAGGGGATGCAGGTTCTGGGCGGCCATTCGATGCTGCCGGAAGCCGATATGGAGCGCTACTTCCGCGAAGGCATGCAGTGCACCATCGGCGGCGGCACATCTCAGATACAGCGCACCATCATCAGCAAGGCGATGCGCCGCCGATGACCTCACCGCTGTTTGAGCCGTTCACCCTGCGCAATCTGCGACTGGACAACCGGGTTGTAGTGTCGCCGATGCAGACTTATTGCGCCCCCGACGCGATTGCCGGGGCCTGGCACCGCACCCATCTGGCACGGTTTGCACTTGGCGGTGCCGGGCTTGTCATGGTCGAGGCAACGGCGGTCAGCCCCGAGGGGCGCTCGACCAACATGGATCTGGGCCTTTGGGAAGAGGAGCACGCGCAGGCCTTCGCGGACCTCACGAAAGCCGTACATGAATGCGGCGCGCGTATCGGCATCCAGCTTCAGCATGCGGGCCGCAAAGCCTCGACCGCGCCGCCGTGGCGGGGGTTTGCCCCGGTTCCGGCCCCTCAAGGTCAAGCGGTGATAGGACCCTCCGACAAGCCGGCATCATCGGGCGCGCATGTGCCACGGCAGATGGATGCCGACGACATGGCGCGTTTGATCGACGCCTATAGCGCCAGCACGCGCATGGCTGCGTGCGCCGGTTTTGACCTTGTCGAAATTCACATGGCGCATGGCTACCTGTTGCACAGCTTCCTGTCGCCTCTGTCCAACGATCGCACAGACGACTACGGCGGCGCGCTTGAGAACCGGATGCGCTTTCCGCTTCGCGTGGTCGAAGCGGTGCGCACGCACTGGGCGCCGGACAAGCCCCTGGCCTGTCGGATTTCATCGGTCGATGGCGTGTCGGTGGGGTGGTCCATCGCTGATTCCCGCATCCTGGCCGACAGGCTGCGCAGGATCGGCGTTGACCTGATCGATTGTTCATCAGGCGGCATGATCCTGCCGGAACGTGACATGCTCGTTCCGCGCGGCCCCGGTTTTCAGGTGGATTTCGCCGCTGATCTGCGCGGTCATACCGGGCTTGCGACCATCGCCGTTGGCCAGATCACCGACGCGGCGCAAGCAAACGACATTATCGCCAGCGGGCGAGCAGATCTGGTCGCCATCGGTCGCCAGATGCTGGTGAACCCTAATTGGGCGCTGGAAGCCGAAACGGCCTTGTCTGCCGACCACTCATACGACCACTGGCCCAGACAATTCGGCTGGTGGCTTGGACGGCGGCGACACGCCACTGACACACGCTGAGCAAGGCCGTGTCAGGGAAGGTGCGCGCGAGGTGGCGCTACCGTCGCCCCTCCAACGACGCGGCGACTGGCTGGTGTGGCGGATCTTCCTTCGGAAACCAGTGGCTGAAAGCAGCCATCACGACAACGATGGCGACCCCTCCTGCATCGCTCCAGGCTGCGGGGAAGAAAAGCAGACCTCCGCCCATATACAGAATGATCCGCGCTACCCAAGTCAGCGGTCCGAGCAGAAATCCGGCAGAAGCGCCGGTGATCGCAAACACGGCCAATCCCGTGATGGTCGTGTCATAGACAATGTCGAAAACCGTCCCTTCCATCAGCACACCTGTTCGGAAGATGAAAAGAAACGGGATCAGGTAAAGGGCGATTGCCATGACCACCGCATGCCCCGCAACCCGCCAGAAGCTTTCTCCGGCGATCGAGGCCGCAGCAAAGACACTTGCACAGACTGGTGGCGTAATCGCCGACAGGATCGCAAAGTAGAAGATAAACAGATGGGCATTCAGCGGCTCTATCCCCAGCCGGATCAGGATGGGTCCGGCAATGGCCGACGCCAGGATATAGGATGCCGTTGTCGGCACATCCATTCCAAGCAAGATGGCCAGAACGGCGGTAAGGACAAGCACAATGACGAGGCTGTCGTTTGAGAAGGACAGGATCAGGCTTGAAACCTTTACCCCTGCCCCGGTGGCGGTCAGAACCTTGACGACGATGGCAGCGCAGGCCAGCAGGACCGCAATCATGGTGATGGCCTTGCCGCCCAGGTACAGCCCCTCGAAGATTTCCTTCAGAAGGGTGCGGTAGACCTCTGGCAAGTCTCGTGCCCGCCCTTCGAGCAGGCATTTCAGCGTGCGCAATACCAGCAGGGTGGCCACCAACACGAGAATGGCCATCGATCCGGCCAGGGTGGGTGAGTAGTCCATCATCAGCAAGGCAATGAGGGCCGCGGCCGGCAGATACATCGGCAAGGCCGCGAAAGGCTCGGCAAGGTCTTTCCAAAGCGGCAGCTCACTACGTTCCAGCGGGCGCATGCCATACCGCCGCGCCCGCAGGCCGACGCTGAACCAGAGCACCATGAAATACAAAAGCGCCGGGATCACGGCCGCCGTCATGACACTTGAGAAAGGTATGTTCAGAATTTCGGCCATGATGAACGCCCCCGCGCCCATGATGGGGGGCATGATCTGGCCGCCGGCCGAGGACACCGCCTCGACCGCTGCGGCATAGCTGCCCTTGTAGCCCGCGCGGCGCATGGTGGGAATTGTAACCGGCCCCATCGCCATCACATTGGCCACAGCCGAGCCCGTTACCGTGCCGAACAAGGCCGATGAAACCGTACAGACCTTCGCTTGCCCGCCATAGGTGCGCCCGGCAATTCTGGTGGCAAGCTTGATGAATATCTCCGTGGCCCCGGTGCTCAGAAGCAGCGCACCCAGAATGATGAAAATGGCAATGATGCGGGTGCCCATATCGACCATGTAACCGAAGATCGTCTCGGTCGAGGCGTAGTAAGTCTCGATAAAGGTAAGCGCAGACACGCGCGGCGGCTGCCAGGTACCGGTGATGTACTGGTGGCCAAAATAGTAATAGGCCAGACCCGCAAGCGCGATCAGCGGCAAAAAGAAACCGATGGTTCGCCGCGCCGCCTCCAGCACCACGGCGATTGCCAGTGCACCAAGCATCATGTCCCAGGTGGTCAGCTCGACCATGAAATTGGAAATCCGCTTGGCGCTGAACACGATATGAAAGCAGACATAATAACCGATGATCGCCAGGGCGATATCCAGAGGCACAAGGGCGCGGACCTGTTTTTCGGCCAATCGCCGCTGGGCCGTCATCAGGAAAATTGACCCAATGCCCAGCCCGAGAAAAACGCCACGCTGCACCAGCGGCTCCAGCATCCCGAAATAGGAGGTGTAGAGCTGAAACAGCGCATATCCGACGAGAACAACTTTCAATAAGTTGCTTATCCCGTCATGCGCCAGGCGATTGATCCGCGTGTTGGCCATTTTTGCTCAACTTTCGTGAGATTGCAGATGAGAGCGTTGAAATCACGCAGGCCCCGAACCCTGAGCTTCACGATGCCACGCGCCCTGAATTTCAGTAGACACCAAGCAGGCCGGATCTTTTACACACTTGGGCCTGCGGTTTGCCCGATAGTCTGCGCAGCCTGACAGCGGCTGCGCATGCTCTGGCCCTGCGGCCACCCGCGCGGCATAAGGTTTCCCTTCATGATCGCTGGCCGGACCCTTGCTTGCACGAAATCTGCGCTTCGCGGAAGCAAGGGCAATCGATCATATCTGTCAGGTCACTGCCGCGTTGCGAGCACCAGAGCATGGCCGCAACGGCGCGCTGTTATTGGGCGGTTTCCCAGTAGGAAAGCGCGCCGGGATGTACCGCAATACCGATATCGATCGTCTCCATGATCGAGCCGGCAAAGTCATATCCACCCAGCTGTGGCCACACATCGATCAGAATCTGCCTGTTCTCGCCAATCGCTTCCGCGATCTGACGGGCGGTTTCATCATCCATGAGCGAAAGGCGCGTTGCATAAACAATCGGCACCGAGGGCGTGACAACCTCGGGGTTGTTCCTGATGAAGCCCTCAGGCAGCGTGGCAAAACCCACGCCGGGAATATTGTCCATGACGCGTTGTTGCTGCTCGGGCGTGAACCCCAGGATGCGCATGTCAACCGAGGTCAGAAGGGTTTGAAGCGTGGCATCGACACTCGCCGCCGCCGCATACTTGCTGTAGCCGACAAGCTGATTGTTTCGTACGCCCTCGATGGCGTCATTCACGGTTCCATAGGAGAATTCCGGCGAGATCCCGAACAGAGCGAAACTCTGCGTGATGAGCAGTTCACCACCGCTACCACGAATGCCCGGCGTGAAGGGTCTGCCATCAAGTTGCGCCAGTTCGGTGATTCCCGAATCACTGCGCACGACCACGTTGATCACCGAATTGTCGTAGGGATAAAGTGCGACAAGATCGTCTACCGCATTGCCTTCGAACTGCCCCAGCCCCTGACGCGCCTGGACGAACACATCGCCTGCGACAAGACCCAGATCGATCTCTCCGCGCACCAGACGGCGGACGTTGTCAACGCTCGCCCCGGTTTCGACAACGGTGACGGTGCTGCCGGGGTTGCCCGCTTCGATCGCCTGCGACATTGCCACGGCAATCTGATAGTGGCTCGACGTCGAATTGGTCGCGCCGAGACTGAGATTCTGTGCCGCAACCGGGGCGATTCCCCAGATCGTGGCCAGCGTCGCCGCCAGGGCCATCGACTTGCTCATTCTACAGATCATTTCTTCCCTCCCTAAGATTGGCGGCCCAACCGCAGGCGGGCCGGGTCGAAGCTTCTCCAGCGATCGCCACGCTTCGCCGTTGGTTCAGGCGAACGAGGGGTGCCGAGTAGGCTCGACGTCGCAAGGATGGCACAGCATTGGAAATCGCACAAGTATTTTTGAAATGACGTTCCGCACTGTGAGTTTTTGTGCTACCGTCTCCGAAGGACGACCTTAGCAACTGGAAAGTGACGGCATGCAGGCAGAAGACCCAAAGGACATTGTGCGCTTCGAACAATCTGACGGGATCGCAACCATCACGCTCAACAGGCCCGAACGGCGAAATGCGCTTTCTGTCGCCGCTGCCGAACGGCTTCACGACTTGTGGGAAAGGGTTGATGCCAGCGACGACATTCGTGCCGTTATCCTGACAGCCACACCCTGTGGCACATTCTGCGCGGGAATGGACCTCAAGGAGGCAAGCGCGATGCGCGCAAGCCAGGGGCTGGATGTGCTATCCCAGATCCGCGATCCCTTTCATGAACGCATGCGCAAGGTGCGTGTTCCGATTATTGCCGCGATGACCGGCCATTTTACCGCCGGGGGTTTCATGCTTTCGCTGAACGCCGACCTGCGCATCGGTCTGGCCGGGACCAGCGGCGGCATCACGGAAGCCAAACGGGGGCGCGGCTCGCCCTGGGCGATGCCACTTCTCTGGCAGATCCCACAGCCTGTCGTCATGGAAATGGTGCTCACCGGCGAGCTCCAGTCGGTCGAACGGTTGCAGGCACTGGGCTTCGTTAATCATGTCGAACCCACCATCGAGGCCGTGTTGGCGCGGGCAGAAAGCCTTGCCGAAACGATTCGCGACAATGCGCCGCTGTCGGTGGTCGTCGGCAAAGAGGCGATCTTGCGAACAATGGACCTAGGTTGCGAAGCCGGGCTGGAGCACGCGAAGAATATCTATAGAAAGGTGTATGACAGTAATGATGCTCAGGAAGGGCCGCGCGCCTTCGCCGAGAAGCGCGCACCGATCTGGACGGGAACATAGTGGTATGGGATTGAAGGTATATGGCGGAATTGAAGGGGAAAAGCGCTTCTGAGGTTGTCTCGCTGACGCGCGGCCTTGGTATCCTGCGCGCATTCCGCGCGATTGATGCACCCTTGGGGAACAAGGAAATCGCCGAACGGACCAATCTGCCCAAAGCAACTGTTGCGCGGCTGTCCTATACCCTTTCGAAAATGGGCTATCTGCGCCAGATGGGGTCAAGCGGGCGATACCATCTTGGCGACAAGGTCACGGCCCTTGGGCATGCGCTGCTGCGCACGATGCCAGTGCGCCGTGTCGCCGAGCCGCTCATGCAGGCGATGGCCGACAAATACGAAATGTCTGTGGCTCTGGGCATCGGCGATGGGGCAGACATGGTCTACCTGCACTATTGTTCGGGGCCAGAAACCGTGACCATGCGGTTGCGCGTTGGCACATTGGTACCGATTGCGCAGTCCGCGATCGGCCGGGCGTATATGTGGGCACTTCCGGAGGAGGCTTCCGAACGACATATGCAGGCAATTCGAGCCGCTGCGGGCGATACCGCCGATACCGTGGAGGCCGATCTGCGCCAGCAGATCGAACAGGTTGATCAACGCGGCTTCTCGGTGTCCTTCGGAGACTGGCGCCGAGAGATCTTTGCCGTCGGGGCGCCAGTCTGGCTGGACAGGGGCGAGACCATCCTGGCGCTGAATTGCGGTGCGCGCCGCCGTGGTCTGGAAAAGGCACATTTCTTCGAAACGCTGGGGCCTGAGTTGATGGCCCTGTCAAGCGAGCTGGGAAACCGGATGGATCAGCTTCAGGCGAGTTTCTGGGACGCATGACAATGAAAAGCCACGAAGACATCAGCGCGAGATCAGATCGTCCAGAAACTCCGGATGACAGCGCCCTGTCTCCGCGCGATCGGGTTCGCCGCCGTCGTCAGAGCGGTATCGTGTCAAAGGACCGCGATTTCGTGAATGCGCTGGGTCGCGGACTGGTGGTTCTGGAAGCGTTTTGCATCGGAGACATCACCTGGATGAGCGGCATGGAGGTGGCCGAGCGCGTTGGCCTGCCCAAGCCGACCACTTCGCGGCTGCTACAGGCGTTGACGGGCCTTGGCTACCTTCACTATTCGACGCGCCGTCGGCAGTATCGGCTTGGTGTTGCGGTTCTCAGTCTGGGCTTTGCGGCGCGCGAACCCTTCAGCATCAACGATCTGGTACGCCCCTATCTCAAAGAGCTGGCCGATACCTATAATGTCCACGCCTCCCTTGCCGGGCGCGACCGTCTTGACGTGATCGAGCTCGAGGTTTGCCACAGCCTGAACACGTTGATGACGTTGCGGCTTGAGGTGGGCTCGCGCATTCCGCTGGCAGGCACGGCGACCGGGCATGCGCTGATCGCACCCTTGCCTCAAACCGAGATCGACTATCTCTTCCTGCACCTGAAAGAACGCCACCAGAAGCACTGGGATGAATTGCGCCTGTCCATCGAGAAAGGGCGGCAAGAAGTCGCGCAAGACGGCTTCACCAAAGCCTCAGCCAGTTGGAGTACCGATATCAACGGCGTTGCGGCACCCCTCATCTTTCCTGGCGGCTCGCCGGTCTACGCGCTGGCCTGCGGGGCACCGGCCCGCCACCTTCCGGCAACAAAGCAGCGCGCCATCGGGCAACGCCTGGTCGCTATCGCACGCGAGATCGAAGGGCGGTTGCAGGCCGGTGAAGACAACGAAAGGGAGAGCTAGACCATGCCCAAGCCGCGCGTTCTTATCGACAAACGCCCCGATGGCGTTGTCGTTCTGACCCTCAACGACCCGGACCACCGCAACCCGCTGTCAGACAGCGCGATGATCGAAGCCCTAATCGCCGGTCTGCACGGGATCGAACAGGACCCGAAGGCGCGGGTGCTGGTGATCACGGGCCAGGGAACCACCTTTTCGGCGGGCGGCAATATTCACGACATGCACGAGAAAACCGGCATATTCGGCGGATCGGCGGCCGAAATTGCGGAAAGCTACCGGGCGAATGTGCAGCAACTTCCCCTCATCCTGTCGCGCATCGACATCCCCACGATTGCCGCCGTGAATGGCCCAGCCATGGGCGCGGGTTGCGACCTGAGCCTGATGTGCGACCTGCGCCTTGCCGCGACAACGTCGCTTTTTGGCGAGGTGTTCGTGGATCTGGGCCTGGTTTCCGGCGATGGCGGGGGTTGGTTTCTGGTGCGCCACCTCGGTTATCAGCGCGCAGCCGAAATCAGCTTTCGGGCCCGGCCGGTCGATGCGCAGGAAGCCCTGTCGCTTGGTCTTGTCCTGGAGGTTCTGGAACCCGGCGATCTGATGCCGCGCGCCCTGGATCTTGCGGCAGAGATCGCTGCGAAACCGCCCGCAGCGATCCGCATGACCAAGCGCCTGCTGCGTATGGCCGAACGCACACAGCTTCAGGATTATCTGACAACGGTCAGCGCCATGCAGGCTGCCGCACACGGAACACCGGACCATGCGGCGGCAGTGGCGGCCTTTGTGAACAGATCGCGTAAACCGCGCTGACGCTCAGCGCTGCAACAGCCCCTTCGGGTCCACCCTGGTGCGCAGTAACGAAAGCTCGTTTTCGCTGGGCAGGCGGGTTTCCTCAACCCGCTCGGCGATGCCGGGATCGAAGCCGGTACTGGCCACCACCTCGTCAACACTGCTCCAAGGGTGCACCGATTTCAGGCGCATGCGCAATGTGGCCGGGTCAAAGTCCATCGCGGCAAGGGGCGTGACGCACAGACACGGCCCGCCTGCCAGCCCGGCTGCATGGTAGCTTTCCGGCCCATCCAGATAGCCCGGAGACGTTATGAAATCGACCCGTGGCACAAAGGTGCGCTGCGAATGGTTGCCCGTGCAGATATAAAAACGCCGCGACGTCGCCGCGTAAGAGATATTGGCCGCGCCGGGGCCGCGCATCTTCGGTTTGTGAAGGGTTCCGCCGATGTGGTGCAGATTGATATTGCCGAACGCATCAATCTGCATGCCGTTGTGAAAGAAGAAATCAAGGCCGCGATGGGAATGGCCGAACAGTTCCAGAAAAGTCTCCGCAGCCTCGCAAGCCCCCAGCGCGCGATCATCGAGCATGGAGTTCCACAGCTGCCGCGGCTGCGGATTGACAAACATTTCCCCGGCGATCTGAAGGTCCGGCGCATGGGTCAGTCGCGCCAGCATCATCGCCGCCATCGGAATGGCCGCCGACGCACCGGCGGCACCCAGCTCGCCATCTCTCAGATCGCGCGCCAGAAGCACGGCCTGCATTTCCGCAGGTGAACAGGGATACCGGCTCATAGCGACGCGGCCTCTTCTTCCAGTGCCTTCATGCGCTGTGCACCGCCAACGCTTTCCACATAGGCCTGCTGTGTCAGGGCATGGTGAACATGGCGATCAAGATAGGCGCGCAGGGCCGTGTCGGCACCAGCCTCGCCCTTGCGCGCGGCTTCGGCCAGGGTTGCATACATCTCGATATGGTCCTCATCGATGCTGTAGAGCGGAAAGCTTCCGGTCGGATGGGCGCCATGCGCCGCCTCGACAATCGCATCGACATAGATGCAGGGTATGGTGGTCTCTCGTGGCCGGGCCACGATTGTCTCGGTGTCGACGATCCGGTCGACACTGACGATCACCTTTTCAGCCGCCCGCGCCATCATCTGATCGGCATAGGTCATCGTCGAAAGGTGGCGCACATTGCCATAGACATCCCCTTCCTGCGCATGAAGCAAAGCAAGTTTCGGCCTGATCGCCTGCGTGGCGTAAAGGGACTGGCCCGTGAACGGGCAGTCGATGCGGGCAATCAGGGGGTTATGCTTTGGTACGTCCGATCCGACCCATGCCGCGACAGGCTGAAAGGGCACTCCGTTGGCCGCAGCGAGATAGCCGCCGACAATCGAAAGCGCATCGACGCAATGCGCTGTTATCGCTCCGTTTTCTACCGCAGACCGAAACGTGGGGCACATGCGGTCTTCCAGTGTCACGGCTGGCAGGAACGTTTCGGCGACACAGCCTGCGGCAATCATCAGATCGGCGTCAAAGCCCGAGCCCGGCGAGGAAACCAGCTTCAGCCGGTTCCGGCCTGATCGGATCACCTCGCGGACCAAGACCAGCGGTCGGCCCTGTTTGAACAGCCCGCCAATGGCCAGCAGATCGCCATCATCCAGCCATGCGCGGATCAGTCCGCGAACGGCGTCCGGGGCAACGAGTTTCTGCGGGCGCTGTGAGGGCGCTGTCATGACCGGCCCCGCGCCTGAAACACGGTGGCATCCAGCAGCCAGGCCCCTTCGCCCGCCAGGCCGATACCAACGGGATTGACCTCCAGCCCCGCAAGGTCCGGGCCCAATCTTTCGCCAAGTGCCGCAACCCGGCCCACCAATGCAATCAGGGCATCCTTGTCGAGCTTGGGTTGACCGCGCGCGCCGTCCAGAATGCGTGCGATGCGGCATTCGTCGATCATCTCGCGTATTTCGGTTTTGTCGAGCGGAAGGATACGGGTGACGGCATCATGCATGAGTTCGGTATAAATGCCCCCGGCAGCAACCGTGAGCATCGGGCCGAATTCAGGGTCCAGCCCCAGCCCAACCAGAATTTCCGCCTTTGGCCGCACGGTCTCGGCAACCAAGAACCCCTCAAACTGTAGTTTGTGCCGCTCCGCACTCGCCAGCATCTGTGTCCCACAGGCGATGAGGGCGGCCTGATCGGCCAGACCGACAGCGACCAGCCCGTATTCGGATTTGTGCACGACGTTTTCGGCAATTCCCTTGACCGTAACCGGATATCCAATCCCCTCAGCCGCCGCGATCAGTTCCGAAAGCAACTGCCCCCGGACAAAAACTCCGGCAGGAAAGATGAGGCCATGGGCGGACAGCACGGATTTGCTTTGGTGTTCGTCCAGCGCCACAAGATCATCATCAACGCTTTGCGCACGCGCGGTTCGCCCGTTGCGCAACAGATGTGAGGGGGCCGCCTGCGCACGGGCAAAAATGGCAGCGCCCGAGACTGCTGCCACAAAGGTGTCAATGCGCTGAAATGTGGGGATCCCGGCGGTTCGAAGATCCGCCAGCGCCTGCGCATTGAAAATTTCTGCGGGCCAGATTGCCGAAATCGGTTTGCCGGTCCGTTGATGGGCTTTTGAGGCAGCCTCAACCACATCCGATGCCCAGGGTGCAACGATCGGCGTATTGGCGATGGCAATGGCATCGATCCCGGGGTCGTCGGCCAAGGCGTCCAGGCAAGTGGCAAACCCCCCCGCACGGCGAAAGGGCGTGCCGCCGATGTCAATCGGGTTGCTGGCGGACAGGAAGGCAGGCACATCCTCGCGCATCCGGCTGACCGTCGCCGGGTCAGGCACCGGAAGGCTGACAAGCCCGGTCTCTTCCAGCGCATCGGCAACGCAACCGCCAAAACCGCCGGACACGGTCAGCACCCCCATGGTGCGCGCCGGCCCGGCCTGCGCCACATAATGCGCCACCGGCAAGAGATCCTCGATCGAGCGCACATCCAGCCAGCCAAGTTGCCGGACCGCAGCCTCATAGGCGGCACGCGCACCGACCAGGGCCCCTGTATGTCCGGCAGCGGCGCGGCGACCGGCTTCCGAGCGGCCGGTCTTGTAGACCACGATGGGTTTGCCCGCCGCAAAGGCGCGCCGTGCCGCCTCCAGCAGCTGATCGGTCTGGCGAAAGCTCTCTACATAAAGCGCGATCGCCCGCGTTGCCGGATCATTCGCCAGATAGGTGATACAATCCGCAAGACCGGTCACCGCTTCATTGCCGGTCGAGATTACATAGCTCAGGCCGATGGCGCCTTGCTCCGCCGCCTCCAGAAAAGCGCTGCCCAGGGCGCCGCTCTGAATCACCAGGCCAATCCCGCCCGGTGGCCCGAGGCTGGCGCTGATCCGGCTTGTCGAACTCATCGCGATCTTTTGGTTGAAGTTGACATAGCCCGTGGTGTTTGGCCCAAGCATGACCGCACCATTTTCCCGAACGAGGCCCGCAAGCCTTGCCTGACGGTCCGCCCCCGCGGCGTCGGTTTCCGAAAAACCACCCGTGATGACGACAAAAGCCCGGCAACCAAGCCCCAGCGCCCCCTCTACCGTGACAAGGACATCATCGGCGGGGACGGATACGACCACGCAATCCGGCACATGCCCCAACGCAGCCAGCTCCGTCACGCTTTCAACACCGTCTATGGTCACCGGCGCACGGGTTACGATATCGACGAGACCGGGATAGCCATGCAGGTGCAAGTGGTCGAAAATGGCACGGCCACCAACCTGAAAAGACGCCTTTTTTGTCGATACGCCAACAATCGCGACCGAACGCGGACAGAGCAGCTTTTCAAGGGTCACTGGTTTACCCGTCGGTTGGTTTTCCTAAGGCCTTGCTTATAGACAGTCACCTCGGAGTGATCAAGAAAATAAAATAAGATTCCGCATAGTGGTTTGCGCATCGACCGCCCGCCAAAGCTAGAAACTGTATCTGTCAGGTCGTCGGGACCGCCCATTTCTGACGGCTTTTGCACAACGCATTCGCGATCGTGGCGAGCTTTCTGGCGACGGCAGTAATGATGACCTTGTGCGGTTTTCCGGCCTTGCGGAGACGATCCGCGAAGGATTTCAGGGGTAGATTCCGGTAGGGGGCAGGATCGTATCACAAGGCCCTGACGCGCCTACTTCCCTTCAATTTGAGCCTTGTGGCCGCCTTCGTGGTGGCGATGAGCGTTGTGCGCCCGTTTGGTGGCTGTGAAGGCGGCAAGATATAGGGATGATTACTTCACAACTTTGCCCCGACTTGCCGCCGCCACCGGTATTCTCCGGTGAGCAGGATGTGCGCCCATCCAAGCGGGGAGATATGCGCCAGCAGAGTGGGGTCGCAATTCAACCCGGTCCTCTGCCGCGCAGCCACGGCCTGACCGAGATGCTTGGTGTTCCTGTAGATGATGATGGCGGCGAGCAGGTTGAGGCCGGCCATACGGTAGTGCTGCCCTTCGGCGGTACGATCCCGGATTTCACCCTGTCGCCCGATGCGCAGGGCGTTTTTCAGGGCGTGATGCGCCTCGCCCTTGTTCAGGCCGATCTGGGCCCGGCGCTGCATGTCGGCGTCGAGAAGCCATTCGATGATGAAGAGGGTGCGCTCGACGCGGCCGATTTCACGGAGCGCCACGGCCAGCTCGTGCTGGCGCGGATAGGCAGCGAACTTCTTGAGCAGCTGACTGGGCGGCATAGCGCCCGTCACCATGGTGGCCGCGGAACGCAGGACGCCGGGCCAGTTCTGGATGAGGACGCCTTCGCGGATCTTGCCCCCGATCAGGCCGCACAATGCGCCCGGCGCTGACGCCGGATCGAACAGGTGGAGCCGTCTGGATGGCAGGTCACGGATACGCGGGATGAACCGGAACCCGAGCAGCGAGGTCACGGCAAAGACGTGATCGGTGAACCCGCCGGTGTCGGCATACTGCTCCGTGATCTTCCGCCCGGCCTCGTTCATCAGAAGCCCGTCCAGAATGTAGGGTGCCTCGCTCACGGTGGCCGGAATGTTCTGGGTCGCAAAGGGGCCGAACTGGTCGGAGACATGGGTATAGGCCTTGAGGCCCGGCTCGGAGCCGTATTTCGCGTTGATGAGGTTCATGGCTTCGCCCTGCCGGGCGGCGGGGAAGAATTGCCCGTCGCTGGACGCGGTCACGCCACCACCCCAAAACGTGGCCATGGGCAGCTGGGACTGCGCCTCGATCACCATGGCGAGGGCCTGGTTGATGGCGTCGCTCTCCACATGCCATCGCGACAGGCGGGAGAGCTGGAAGTAATCATGCGTGTTGGTCGCCTCGGCCATCTTGCTGAGCCCAAGATTCAAACCTTCAGCCAACAGCACGGTCAGCATCCCGATCTGGTCTTTGCAGGGCGCGCCGGTCTGCAGATGTGTGAAGGCTTCCGTGAAGCCAATATCTGCATCGACCTCCTGCAGCAGTTCGGTGATCCGTATGGTCGGCAACCGGTCGTAGAGATCGAGCACCAGCTCGTCCGCCTCTTGCGGCACCGCCGCACTCAGGCGGTCAGTTTTCAAGACGCCATTCTCGATCGACCCGCCCGGGATCGCCCCTGCGCGAGCCGCCTTGGCCAGTCGCGCCAGCCCGTCGGTCATGCGCGCCTTGCGATCGGCAAGCCAGGTTTCCGGGTCGAGCGGCACCGTCAGCCTTGGCGCGCCCTCTACCGCCTCCGCAGGAACCAGGGCCTGCTTCAGATCAGCGTAGCGCCGGGAATGGAGGAGCCAGATGTCACCCGACCGGAACGCCTCCCGCAAATGAAACAGCACCGCAACCTCCCAGAGCCGATGGCCGTCACCGGCGGCAGCGTTCAGATGGCGGTGCCATTTCGAGCCGCGCCGCAGAAAGCCAACTGGGCGGGTTTCGGGCTTTTCATCGTCTGCGATCAGCGCGGTCGCCTGCAGCAAGGGAGCTGCGATACCCGCCGCCTCGATATCGAGAACGCGCAGCATGCGCGGGGCATAGCGCCGGAACCGAAGATAACCTTGGCCAACATGGGTCAATGGGTCTGCGGCCATCGTGTGCGTCAACTCGGCGGCGGTGGCGACCAGCCCTTCGAGCCGACCCCACCCGCAAGCCAGCTCTGTCGCCTGATCCAAGGAAGACCCATCGCTTCTGGCGTCCAGCAGGGCCGACCCGAGAGATTTGAAGGCGCGCAGGGTGTCCTGCACCGCCGCCTTTGCGTCGGCGATTTTGGCGTCGCACAGCCTCTTCGCGCCCTGCCAGGTCTTGCCGACGATCCGGTCATGGGTCTCGACCACCGCGTCGGAAATCGCGGCACACCACTCGACGGCGCAAACCGCGAGAATGGCCAGGCGGCGGTCGCTGCTGATGTCACGCAGACCATCGGCAAAGTAGCGTTCGCCCTGACGCCGCAGGCCGGTCACCCGATGGGGTGGAATGCCCGCGAGGATATCTAGCGAGATGTTCAGATCCCGCAGAACCTCCAGCCGATCGAGGAGGCGGCCAACATCGGCCGAGTTCTGACCAACCTCGAATTGGCGCAGCCAGACGAACCGGCTGACCTTGCCCTCGATCATTTCCGTGAGCAGGGCATCAAGGCGGGCTTTCATGATCTCATCCAGCCGGGCCACGATGGCGCTATCGATCCGACGTTTCGCCGCGACAAGCGCATCCGCACAGAGACGCTCGATGACGGATACACCCGGCAGAACAGTCCGGGTCCGGCGGCACTCTTCGACAAACCGACGGGCCAGATCGTGGTTGGACGTCGCGTTCTCCGCCTCGCCTGCCAGCCAGGCCTTCAGTTCCCGCGCGCGATGACCGGAGAACATCTTGAAGCCGTAGACTTGGCGCAAGTCGACCAGATGCCTGCGCCGCGTTACGTCGGTCTCGGCGTAACGGGAAAGCTCATCCATCTCTTCGCCAAGCTGTGCGGCGATGAAGCGGCTGATGGCCTCTGGAATGACCTCCCCCGACACCAACAGTCGGCCAGGATACCGGAACGCACAAAGCTGAAGGGCGAAGCCGAGGCGATTGCGTGCATGGCGACGGGTTCGAATGACGTCAATGTCCTCATCTGACAGCGTGTAGTGGTGGAGGATGCTGGCGTCGTCTGTCGGAAGGTCGAACAGTGCCGCGCGTTGGCGGGCGGTCAGAATAGAGCGTCTTGGCATGCGGGATTGTCCTTGTTAGTCATTAGTCTGTTCAGGACAATTCCCGCACCAGCAAAACCAACGACTTGCAAGGCCCGATTCAAAGGGGGTTCAAATGGGACAGCGCGCCGCTATCTATGCCCGGGTTTCCACGTCCGACCAGTCCTGCGAGCGGCAGGTCACGGAGCTCACCGCGTTCGCCGAGCGCGGCGGGTATGACGTGGTGGGAGTGTTCAAGGAAAAAGCCTCTGGCGCGTCCGACAATCGCGTTGCGCGCAACCGGGTACTCGACCTGGCGCAGGCACGACAAATCGACGCCATCCTGGTCAGCGAACTTTCTCGGTGGGGGCGGTCCACTCAGGACCTGCTGGATACCCTGAACAGGCTCGCCGGCTGGAAAGTCTCCGTTGTAGCCATGAGCGGCATGACCTTCGAAGTAGAGACGCCACATGGTCGAATGATGGCCACCATGCTGGCCGGGATTGCTCAGTTTGAACGCGATCTGCTCAGCGAAAGGGTGAAATCCGGGCTCGCCGCCGCAAGGGCGCGAGGAAAGAAGCTCGGTCGCCAGCCAGGACAACGCCCAAAATCCGACAAGCTCGCGCCAAAGGTCATTCAAGCCGTGGAAGACGGTCGATCATACCGATGGATCGCCCGCGACCTTGGGATCAGCAAAAATACTGTGCTCGATATTATGAAGCGGCAGCGACAGAGTTCCTTGTGATACGATCCTGCCCCCTACCGGAATCCACCCCCAGAAGCCGTGGGGAAATGGCCTACCGAAGCATCCGTGACGACATTCTTTCCTGTCGGCTGGCGCCCGGCAGCAAACTGTTGCTCAATCCGATGGCCGAGCGTCTGGGCGTCAGCCTGAGTGTCGTGCGCGAAACGGCAAGCAGGCTTGCGGCAGAGGGGCTGTTGATCGCGCAGTCGCAAAGGGGGTTTGTCGTGCCGGGGATCGACCGCGACGACCTGATCGAGCTTACGGATGCCCGTATCGAGGTCGAATGCCTCTGCCTGCGCGAAGCCGTCCGCTCAGGCAACATGGACTGGGAAGTTGACGTGCTGTCAGCCTATCACCGGCTTGAACACACACCCGTGCACAGCGCCGACCCGGCCATGAAAGACCACTGGGCCGAGTTGCACGCGGCCTTTCACCACAGCCTTGTGGCCGGAGGCACCAACCGGTGGTATCTGCGCATCCGCGAGACGCTGTTTGCCCATTCCGAACGCTACCGCCGCCTGTCGGTGGCGCTGCAACAGGAACAGCGCGACCTTGAACAGGAACACAAGGCCCTGATGGAGGCCGCCATCGCCCGCGATGCCGAGCTCGTCTGCGAAAGAATTCGCGCCCATCTGTCGCTGACCATCAAGATCCTGCTTGACGCGGGCATCTGCGAACCGGGTGCGGGAACCCGGAAATGAGGGGCGCGCGGATGTCGCGTTTGCGTGCCCCGGTCGGTGAAGGGGCCGTTTGTGCCGCTCAGATGTCGCCAGCGGTATCTGGGTCGACCGGGCCATCGACATAGCGAAAGCCCTTTTGCAACAACGCCTCGCGCAGGCCCAGAAGATCCAGCGTATGCGCACCCTCACGCAGCCTTGCGCGCATCGCTTCCTCCTTGGCGATGCGGGCCTGCGCCTCTGCCAGAACCGCGGCGGCCGTGCGCCGTGCAACGACCACCACGCCGTCGTCGTCGCCCAGAACCACATCGCCCGGCACCACGCGCTGCCCGCCGCAGACAACCGGCACGTTGACCGCGCCCAGGGTTTCCTTGACCGTTCCCCGCGCCGAAACCCGGCGCGACCAGACCGGAAAGCCCTGCGCGCGCAGCACGGCGACATCGCGGACCCCGGTATCAAGCACCACGCCCGCGCCGCCGCGCTGCTTGACATATTCTGCCAGAACATCGCCGAAATAGCCGTCATCGCTGGGCGAAGTGGTTGCCACCACCAGCACATCGCCGGGCTGCATCAGTTCGATGGCGACATGCAGCATCCAGTTGTCGCCCGGCGCGCAAAGGGCCGTCACGGCAGAGCCGCCCATGATCGCGCCGGGCACGATGGCACCGAGACCGGCGCCCATTGAACCGGTGCGGCCCTGCGCCTCGTGCACGGTCGCCACACCAGCCCCGGCCAGCGCGGCAATCACCGCAGGTTCCGCGCGTTCAATCTGCCTGACAGCAACACCCAGCATGCGTCTTTTCTCCCTGACCTGAATTCATTCTGTTGACGCCGTTTCCTGCCCCTGTTCTGCCATGGAATGAGGCGCGGAACAGGGGGAAAACCATGGGCAAGGACATTATCGACTATCACTGGCAGCGATACCCTGATGTTCATGGCTTTGCGCAATGCCAAAGAGCCCCTTGATGTGTCGCCACGCCATGATGCCGGGCTGGCCGAATGTTCCCGGGGCGCGAAGCTGTCGAAACCGGGGAAATAGGGCCGCCTGCGTTTTCGTGCCCGTGATCTGCTCGTGACCTGAATGCCTGCTTCGCAGAAGTCTGTTTGTTCAGAAAAGGGGGGGCGCTGCCCCCGTCCGCCCTGCTGCGCAGAGCGGACTCCCCCGGGATATTTCCAGACAGGAAAGGGCAGGCGAGGGTATCGTTGCAACCGGTCGATTATTATGCGGGCGGCGATGGTCTGACCGGTGCCCCAGCCCCGCCATCGACCACCAGCGCGATCTTGCCGCCCGGCCTGAACCTTCGCAGGGGGCACCCTTACGCGAGCATCTGCGTATGGCCGCAAACCGATACCGCCTCGCCCGATATCGTGCGGGCGTTGCGGCTTGCGAGGAACAGGACCTGACCGGCGATTTCGGCGGGTTCGACATAGGATTTTATCGCGGTGCGCGAGAAGGCCGCGGCTTCGACCTCGGCGAAGCCGTGGCCCTGTTTTTGCGCCTTGGCCTCAAGCACCCGGCGCTGGCGGTCGCCGGCGACGAGGCCGGGCAGGACGGCGTTGACCCTGATCCGGTCGGGGCCAAGTTCGATCGCCAGCGATTTCGTGAGCCCGATCACCCCCCATTTCGCCGCCGCGTAAGGCGTGCGCAGCGCGAACCCCAGCCGCCCGGCAAGCGAGGATATGTTGACGATCGACGCGTTGTCCGAGGTCCGCAGGGCCGTGACCGCCCGCCCGACCGCCAGATACTGCGCGGTCAGCCCGATACGCAGGCAGTGGTCCCAGTCGGCAAGTTCGATATCCTCGATCCGTGCGGTCGGCCCGGCGATGCCGGCGTTGTTCACCAGGCAATCGAGCCCGCCCAACGCGGCGATCGCATGGTCGATGAAGCCGGTGAAGGCCGGGGCATCGGCCACGTCCACCCGCTCGGCGATCACGCTGGCTGGCAGGGTTGCCAGCGCGGCTGCGTCGATGTCGCAGGTGGCCACCCGCGCCCCTTCGGCCAGAAACCCCTCGACGATGGCGCGACCGATGCCCGCCGCCCCGGCTGTCACGATCACCCTTGCCCCCGCAAGCCCCAGATCCATCGCCCCACCTCTCTTTTCAGCTCATGTTTCTTTGGCCCTGAGCACTTCGCGCAGGATGTAATCGGCCGTTGTCTGGATATCGCTGCGCAGTGCGGCGCTGGCGGCATCGGCATCGCGCGCCTCGATGGCGTCGAGCATCGCGGCATGGGCGCGCACGGAATGGGCGTTGCGCATCCGACGTGTCGGCAGGCCGATGTCGAGGCTGATCATCGGCCCCGCGCGCAGCCAGTTGGTCGAGATCATCTGCATGAGCGTGCGCGATTCCGACGCGGTATAGATCGAGAAATGCAGCTTCTGGTTCAGCATCACCGCCTCATCGGTGCCCGGGCTGGTCATGGCCTCGGCGAAGGC
The DNA here is from genome assembly GCF_036802785.1 of Pararhodobacter sp. Taxonomy (GTDB): domain Bacteria; phylum Pseudomonadota; class Alphaproteobacteria; order Rhodobacterales; family Rhodobacteraceae; genus Pararhodobacter. The sequence continues at coordinate 11,728 of NZ_DAIRVN010000007.1, read as the reverse complement.
GTGGCTGAGGGCGCGCAGCTCGGACATGATGGCGGGTGTGATCCTGGGCGTGGCCTTGCGCACCGCGTGGCTTTCGGTGAGAATCCGCATCTCGGTCAGGTCGCTGAACTCCTCGGCTGTCAACCGCGGGACCACGATGGCGCGGTTGCGCTCCGCCGCGAGCGCGCCTTGCGCGACCAGTCGGCTGACGGCCTCGCGCACCGGCATCGCCGACACGCCGTGCTGTTCGGCGAGTTCACGGATGGAGGTGCGGTCATCAGGGCGCATCGCGCCGCTCCACAAGAGCGATTCGAGCATTTCCTGAACCTGCTCGGTCAGCGAGCGCTGGCGGACAGGCAGCTTTCCCGGTGAAACGAACGGCATGGATGACTTGCCCGGATTGATTGACACCGCTCTATTGTAATATCTATGATCTGAGATCACAATGAGAATCGGAAACGGTTCCGGGGCACGGGGCTTGATGCGGGGGATTGGGGGATTGTCGATGCCAGTGATTGCGATCATCGGGGCGGGGCTGATCGGCCGGGCCTGGGCTTTCGTCTTTGCCCGCGCCGGGATGGAGGTGCGGGTCTGGGACCATGACCCGGCGGTGCTCGACCGGCTTGGCGAGGGGGTGGCGGCGATGGTCGCCGGGACAACGCCGCACGACCGCGCCGGGCCCGCGCCCGAGGGGCTGACCGCGCGCATCCGCCCCTTCGCCACGCTCGAAGAGGCGCTGGCGGGGGCCGATCTGGTGCAGGAGAGCGGCCCCGAGGTTCTGGAGATCAAGCAGGCGATTTTCGCCGATCTGGACCGGCTCGCGCCGCCTGAGGCGGTCATCGCCTCGTCCAGTTCGGCGCTCATGGTATCGCATTACGCCGATGGTCTGGCGGGGCGCTGGCGGTGCCTGGTGGGCCATCCGGTCAACCCGCCGCATCTGGTTCCGGTGGTCGAACTATCGCCCGGCCCCGGCACCGGGGAACGGGCGATGGCGCGTGCCGAGGAGATCTATCGTGCCGCCGGGCAGGTGCCGGTGCGGCTGGCGCGGGAAATCGACGGTTTCGTGCTGAACCGGTTGCAGGCGGTGGTTCTGGCCGAGTCGCTGCGGCTTATCGCCGAGGGGCTGGTGACGGTCGAGGGGCTTGACGACACGGTCCGCCACGGGCTGGGGCGCCGCTGGGCCTTCATGGGGCCGATGGAGACCATCGCGCTGAACGCCCCCGGCGGCGTGGCCGATTACCTTCTGCGCTACGGCCCGATGATGGCGCGGCTGGTCGACGATTGCGCGCGCGGCGAGGCGTTCACGCCCGAGGTTGCGCGGCAGGTCGGCGAAGCCTTCCCCGGCCTTGAGGGCGAGGCCGTGCGCCGCCGTCAGGCCTGGCGCGACGGTGAACTTGCCGCGCTCGACCGCCATCTCGCCGACCGCCGCGCGGCGGCGGCGCACGACTGACATAAGGAGAGAACCCATGGCCAAAGGCCGCAAAGTCGTCATCACCTGCGCCGTGACCGGCGCGATCCACACCCCTTCCATGTCGCCGCATCTGCCGGTCACCGCTGCCGAAATCGCCGAGGCGGCGATCGGCGCGGCCGAGGCCGGGGCGGCGGTGATCCACCTTCATGCCCGCGACCCGCAGGATGGCCGCCCCGACCAGAGCGCCGAGGCTTTCACCCCCTTCCTCGGGGTCATCAAACAGGCCAGCGACGCGGTTTTGAACATCACCACCGGCGGCGCGCCCACCATGTCGATCAAGGAGCGCATCCGCCCGGCGGTGGCGTGGAAGCCCGAGCTTGCCTCGCTCAACATGGGGACGATGAATTTCGGCCTGTTCCCGATGCTCGCCCGCTTCAAGGAGCTGAAGCACGAATGGGAGCGGGAATATCTGTCGAACAAGGACATCATCTTCCGCAACACCTTCGGCGATATCGAACATGTGCTGGAAACCGTCGGCGCGGGCGGCACGCGGTTCGAGTTCGAATGCTACGACACCGCCCATCTCTACAACCTCAAGCATTTCCACGATGCCGGGCTGGTCAAGGGGCCGCTGTTCATCCAGACCGTGTTCGGGCTGATGGGCGGGATCGGCGCGCATCCCGAGGATGTGGCACATATGAAACGCACCGCCGACCGGCTGTTCGGCGACAATTATCGCTGGTCGGTGCTGGGGGCGGGCAAGAACCAGTTGCCCATCGCCGCGATGGCCGCCGCGATGGGCGGCAATATCCGCGTGGGGCTTGAGGATTCGCTCTGGGCCGGTCCCGGCAGGCTGGCTGAAAGCAACGCCCAGCAGGTCCGCGCCGCCCGCCAGATCATCGAGGGGCTGGGGCTGGAGGTTGCCAGCCCTGACGAGGCGCGCGAACTTCTGGCGCTCAAGGGTGGCGATCAGGTTGGATTTTAGGGCGATGACGCCGGACAACGCAACACGCGCGCGCCGCCATGGCGGGCGCGGCATATCCTGTGGAGAGGCCGCCAGATGACGCCGCAACCCTCTTTTTCGCTCGCCGGGCGCCGCGCGCTCATCACCGGGGCGGGGCGGGGCATCGGCCGTGCGATTGCCGATGTCTATGCGCAAGCGGGGGCCGAGGTCTGGCTTTGCGCCCGCAGCGCGGATGAGATCGACGCGGCGGTTACCGAGCTGCGCGGCGCGGGCCACAAGGCCCATGCGCTGGTCGGCGACGTGACCGATGTGCCGGGTTTCGCGGCCGCCGTGGCAGCGCTGCCGGGGCTGGAGATTTTCGTCAACAACGCCGGTGCCAACCGCCCCAAGCCGCAGCTTGAGGTGACCGAGGACGATTTCGACGCCATCGCCGGGCTTAATCTGCGCGCGGCCTTTTTCGCGTTGCAGGCGGTGAGCCGCAAGATGATCGAGGGGGGCCGGGGCGGGTCGATCATCAACATGTCCTCGCAGCTGGGCCATATCGGCGCGGCGCACCGCACGCTCTATTGCGCCACCAAATGGGGGATCGAGGGGCTGACCAAGGCAGTGTCGATAGAACTGGCGCCGCATGGCATCCGGGTGAACACGATCTGCCCGACCTTCGTTGAAACGCCGCTGACCCAGCCCTATTTCGAAGACCCGGCCTTTCTGGATCATTGCCTGAGCCGGATCAGGCTGGGCCGGCTGGGGCAGGTGGGTGACATCACGGGCGCCGCGCTCTATCTGGCGTCGGAGGCATCGAGCCTGATGACCGGTTCGGCGATGATGCTGGACGGCGGCTGGACGGCAGGCTGAGCGGTGGGCGGCGCACTTAACGCCCCGCCCACCGGGGCGGGCGGCGCTCAAGAAAGGCGCGGGCGCCCTCTCTGGCATCCTCGCTTTCAAGACATTCCTCAAGCAGCCGCCGGTTCCCGGCGAAAAGTGCTTCGTCGTGCACGAAGCCATCGGACAACCGGCTTGCGGCGAGGGTGTTGCGAATTGCCAGCGGTGCCTGCGCGGCGATCTCGCGCGCCAGATCCAGCGCCGACGGCAGGCCCTCGCCCGGCGGGCAGCGGCGGCTGAGCAAGCCCAGTTCCCAGGCTTCAGTGGTGTCGAAAAGCCGTCCGGTCAGCAAGATCTCGCGCGCGCGCGCCGGTGGTATCAGGCTGGCCAGCCGCAACGCGCCGCCCGCCCCGGCGATCAGGCCGCGCGCCACCTCGGGCAGGCCGAACCGCGCGCCTTCCTCGGCGACGATCATGTCGCAGGCCAGCGCCAGCTCGAACCCGCCAGCCACCGCCGCGCCGTGCACCGCCGCAATGAGCGGTTTGGCGCGCGCACGCTCGGTCAACCCGCCGACGCCGCCGGGGCCGAAAAGAATGCCCTCATGGGCGCCATCGGTGAAGGCGGCCAGATCCATTCCGGCGCAGAACACCGGCCCCTCGCCCGCCAGCACGCCCACCCGCAACGCCGGGTCGCCCTCCAGCCGGTTGATCGCGGCGGCGAGCGCCTCGCTCATCGCCGCGTCGATGGCATTGCGCCGCCGGGGCCGCGAAAGCGTGATCACACCCACCGCGCCCCGCGCCTCGAACAGCACCGGCGCATTCATGCCGACAGCTCCCGCGCCATTTCCCGAAGCCGGGCGCGGATCGTCTTGCCGGTGGTGGTGGCGGGCATCTCATCGATGAAATGGATCGCGCGCGGAAATTCATAGGCGGCAAGCCGGGTGCGCACATGATCGGCGATGGCGGCGCGCATCGGATCGGACGGCGCATGGCCCGGCGCCAGTTTCACGAAGGCCGCCACGATCTCGCCGCGTACCGGGTCGGGCTGGCCGACCACCCCGGCCATCTCAACCGCCGGATGGCCGATCAGGCAATCCTCGATCTCGGCGGGGCCGATCCGGTAGCCGCCCGACGAGATGATATCATCGTCCCGCCCGATGAAGCGCAGCCGCCCGTCGGCGCGGCGCTCGCCACGGTCGCCGGTCAGCAGCCAGCGCCCTTCCGGCCCCTCGACGAATTTTTCCGCCGTTGCCTGAGGGTTGTTCCAGTAGCCAAGGAACATCACCGGGTCAGGCGCCAGAACCGCGATAGTGCCCTCGACCCCGTCGGGCTGGGCCATGCCGGTGGCCGGGTCGATCACCTCCACCCGGTGGCCGGGCACCGGGCGGCCCATGACGCCGGGAACCGGCTCTTCGATTGCCGAGCAGGCGCTGACGATCATGTTGCATTCCGTCTGGCCGTAGAATTCGTTGATCGTCACACCCAGCGCCTTGCGGCCCCAATCCAGCAACTCGGTCCCCAGCGTCTCGCCGCCCGAGCCGACGGAACGCATTTTCAGCGCCCAGCCCTGACTGGCCGGATCGGCCTTCATCATCTTGAGCGCGGTGGGCGGCAGGAAGGCGTTGCGCACCTTGAACCGGGCGATCAGGTCATGCGCGGCCTGCGGGGTGAATTTCGTAAACCGGCAGGCCACGACCGGAATGCCGTGATGGAGCGCGGGCAACAGCACATCAAGCAGCCCGCCGATCCAGGCCCAGTCAGCCGGGGTCCAGAACAGATCGTCCGGCGCGGGCAGGAAATCATGGCTGACCTCTACCCCCGGCAGATGCCCCAGCAGCACCCGATGCGCGTGCAGCGCCCCCTTGGGGTTGCCGGTGGTGCCCGACGTGTAGATCAGCACCGCCGGGGTCTGCGCACTGGTGGCGACGGGCGTGAATGCGGGCGAGGCGGCATCGAGCGCGGTGGCGAAATCGCGCAGCCCGGCGAGCCCGGCACCCGGCGCGCCGGGGGCGGGCAAGCCATCGACAAGGAAGATATGCTCCAGCGCGGGCAGATCGGCGCGTATCCCGGCGATGCGCGACAGGCTGGCGCGGTCGGTCACCAGCACGCGCGCGCCGCTGTCGCGCAGGCGGTGCAGCAGCGCCTCGGGGCCGAAAAGGGTGAAAAGCGGCAGCGACACGCAACCGGCCTTGAAGGCCGCGATATGCGCCACGGCTGTTTCATGGCGCTGGGTGAGCAGGATCGCCACGCGGTCGCCCGCCGCCCCGCCGTCCGCGCCGCCGTCCGCCGGGCCAAGCCCCAGCGTTTGCAGCGCGTTGGCGAAGCGGTTGGCAAGCGCGCGCAGCCTGCCATAACTCATGCGGGTCTGCGGCCCGTAGCCATTCTCGCCAACCTCGATCAGCGCCAGCCGGTCGGGCTCGGCATCGGCCCAGCGGTCGCAGACATCCACGCCGATATTGTAGGCTGGCGGAACCTCCCAGCGGAAACCGCTGATCAGGGCGCCGTAGTCACTGGTTTTGCGAAGCATCGCTCTCCTCCCGTCCCGCCGCGCCGGGCCGAAGGGCCCCTTGTCAGCCCGAGCATGGCATGAAGTGAACGCTTGTTCAATTCCTGCCATGCCTCCCGGAAACCCGCCTCAATAGGCCGCCCGGAACAGCGCCTCGTAATCGGCCCGGGTGGTGTATCGCGGGTTCCAGCGGTTGTAATCGGTATCGAACGCGCGTTGGGCCAGATCGGGCAGGCTTTCCTCGCTCACCCCCACCGCGCGCAGTTGCGACGGGATGTCGAGGTCGCGGCAAAGCCGCTCAATCCCTTCCACCGCCCGCCGCCCGGCCTCCAGATCCGACAGCCCCGCCACGTCAAGCCGCATCGCCCGCGCCACTTCGGCGAAGCGCGCGGGATCGGCGAGCAGGTTGAAGCGCGCCACATGCGGCAGGCAGACCGCGTTGGCCAGCCCATGCGGAACCGCAAACCGCCCGCCAGCGGCCATCGCCATGCAATGCACATTGCCGGTGCCCGTCTGACCAAAGGAAAGCGCCGCCAGCGCCGAGCCGCATTGCATCTGCAACGCGTGAACCGGGTGGGCGCGGTTGGCGACATGGGGGCGGATATGATCGTGGATCATCCGCATCGCCTGCAGGTTCACCGCGTCCGACATCAGGTTGGATTGTTTCGACAGGTAGGATTCGAAGGCATGGACGAAGGCGTCCACCCCCGAATGCGCGGCCACATGCGCCGGGGCGGTGCTGACCGCCAGCGGATCGAGCACGGCATGCGCCGCCGGGCCAAGCACCGGGTGACGGATCGCCATTTTCACGCCGCGCCCGGTATCGGTGATGACACAGGCGCCCGAAACCTCGGCGCCGGTGCCGGCGGTGCTGGGAACCGCGATCATCGGCATCGGCAGCACCGAGAAGCGCGAAATCCCCTCGAAATCAGCGATCTGGCCGGGGTTGGTCATCATGATGGAAACGGTCTTGGCCACATCGATCGCGCTGCCGCCGCCAAGCGCCAGAATCGCCTCGGCGGCATGGCTGCGGGCCAGATCGAGCGCGGCATGGACCGACGTATCCTTTGGTTCGGGCTCGATTTCGCTGAAGCGGGCCAGCGCCACCCCTTGCCCGTCAAGCGCCGCGGTGATTTCGGCGAAAATCCGGCTTTCCACCAGTGCCGGATCGACAATGGCCAGCATCCGCCGCCAGCCCTGCGCCGCCGCGATCTCGGGGATGCGGGCGCGGGCGCCGACACCGAAATGCACCCGCGTGGGGCAGGAAAAGAAGGCCGGTTCGTTCGAAAAGATCTGCATGGTGTCTGTCCTGTCCGCGTCAGTCGGGGTCTGGCAGCTCAAGCGCAAGCAGCGCCGAGGAAAGCGATTTGCCGTGAGTGTCGAGCGCGAGCGAGCGCAGCACGCCGCCGCGCAGCGCACCGGTCATGACGAAATTGAGGGCGTGGAGCGCGGGCAGCTCATAGCGCGTCACACCGCCCCGCACCTGCCAGCGGAAATGCTCGGCCACCCGCCCGGCGGTAAGGTGGCGCAGCAGAAAGGGATAATCCGCCGGATCATAGACAAAGACGGCGATGTTCGAGGTGTCACCCTTGTCGCCGCTGCGGGCATGGGCGATGTCATGCAGCCTCATGCCTGCGCCTCCGTCACCATTTCGAACCCGGCATGCACCTGCGCCGCGTCGATGAAGCCCGAGGCGATGGCGACGATCCGGCGCACGGATTTCCACGCGCCGCCACCGCCCGCAGGCCCGTTCGTGTAGAGCGATTCGACCTCGTTGCCGATCCGCGCGGCCTCGGCCTCGGCGGCGCAGCGGCCCGCCACCCGCAACCGCACTTCCCACGGTTCGGCCCCGCGCGACAGGTCCGGCCCGTGCAGCGCATCGACCCCGATCAGATCGAAGCTCAGCTCATCAGCCGCAAGCCCGATCAGCCGCAACCGCTCGCGCACGATCTCGCGCGCCAGCCGGGCCCGCGCGGGGGCGCCCGGCCCGGCATAGGCGATCTGGCCCTCGCCGATCCAGCCGTCGAGATAGCCGACCGAGACCTTGAGCTTTCCCGTCCGCGCCCGGCCACCGGCACCCGAGGCCCGGATGCTGTCGGGGCCCAGTTCCTCAAGCCGCACGCCTGAGAAATCCGCCACCACATTGGGCTGGATATAGGCCGCCGGGTCATGCACCTCGTAAAGCAGTTGCTCTTTCACCGTGCGCAGGCTGATCCGCCCGCCCGAACCCGCGACCTTGGAAAGGGTCACGCCGCCATCCTCACCCACCTCGCCGATGGGAAAGCCAAGCCGGTGCATGTCAGGCACCTCTTTCAGGCCGGGTTCGGCGAAATATCCGCCGGTGAGCTGGCCCGCGCATTCAAGCAGATGGCCCGCCAGCACGCCCTGTCCCATCCGCGCCGGATCATCGGGCGACCAGCCGAATTCATGCATCAGGGGGCCAAGAAACAACGCCGGGTCCGCCACGCGCCCGGTCACCACCACCTCCGCCCCGGCGGCAAGCGCTGCCGCGACCGGTTCGGCACCCAGATAGGCGTTGGCCGAGATGATACGCGCGCCAAGGTCGGCGCTGGTGCCGCCGATATCCAGCGCGACCGGCGCGCGTTCGATCAATGACAGCACATCGTCGCCCGTCACCGCCGCCACCCGCAACCCGTCAAGGCCCAGTTCCCCGGCGATTTGCAGCACCCGGCGCGCGGCGGCACGGGGGTTGGCGGCCCCCATGTTGGTGACGATCCGCACCCCCTGCGCGCGGCAATCGGGCAGGACGGCGCGCATCCGTGCCTCAAGCAGCGGGTCGTAGCCCCTGAGGGGATCGCGCCGCGCCTCGCCCTGCGCCAGCGCGATGGTGCGCTCGGCCAGGCATTCGAAAACGAGATAATCAAGCCGCCCGTGCCGGGCAAGCTCGATCGCGGGTTCGATCCGGTCTCCCGAATAGCCGGCACCCGTGCCCAGTCGAATCCTGCGCATCAACCCTCCCGTTTTAAACAGGGCGCGACGATGGCCCCGGCGATTCTTTTCATGGGTGTCGCAACCCGGGTGTCAGGGTAAAGCCCTTTGCAGCGCATTCACAATAGAAACAGAGCCGCGATCACGATTCTTTTGACGAGAGCGTCGTATTTTATGCCCAACGGGCCCATTCTCTGGTGACACGTCGGCAACGCACCGCCTTAAACATGAGAATGGATCAAATATCCCCTTGCCGAGAGGGCGGTTGATGTCGAACATGGCGGCAATTCTTTCCGGTTTCAGGACTGGATATCGATTCGATGTTTTTCGGAGAACATAAATGACAGCGAGTGAAACCGGCCCCGGCGCGACAACCGCGCGCATCGAGGGTATCCGCAACATGAGCCCGGCCGAGCGGCTGGCCGCAGTGGCCCGCGCCGCGCCCGGTGCGGGCGATCTCGGGGCGTTTTCCGATACCGAGGCACTGGCGCTGGAACGCGCGAACGGGATGATCGAAAATGTCGTGGGCACGTTCCAGTTGCCGCTGGGGATCGCCACCAATTTCACCGTCAATGGCCGCGACTATCTGGTGCCGATGGCGGTCGAGGAACCGTCGGTGGTGGCTGCGGCCTCGTATATGGCGCGGATCGCACGCGCCAACGGCGGCTTCCAGACATCGAGTTCGGGGCCGATCATGCGCGCGCAGGTGCAGATCGTCGGGATAAGCGATCCGCATGGCGCGCGGCTGGCGCTGCTGGGCGCGCGCGACGAGATCCTGGCGCTGGCCAATTCCCGCGACAAGGTGCTTGTCGGGCTTGGCGGCGGCTGCAAGGATATCGACGTGCATGTGTTCGCCGACACACGGCGGGGGCCGATGGTGGTGCTGCATCTGCTTGTCGATGTGCGCGATGCGATGGGCGCGAACACCGTCAACACGATGGCCGAGGCCGCCGCCCCGCTGATCGAAAAGGTCACGGGCGGCGAGGTGCGGCTGCGCATCCTGTCCAACCTGGCCGATTTGCGACTGGCCCGCGCCCGGGTGCGGCTTTCGGAAGCCTCGCTTGCTACCGCCGAATTTTCCGGCCGCCGGATGATCGACGGTATTCTTGACGCCTCGGAACTTGCCGCGATCGATCCCTACCGGGCAACGACCCACAACAAGGGGATCATGAACGGGATCGACCCGGTGGTCGTGGCCACCGGCAACGACTGGCGGGCGATCGAGGCGGGGGCGCATGCCTATGCGGCGCGCAACGGGCGCTATACCGCCCTGTCCACCTGGGAGGAGGACCGCGAGGGCGGGCTGGTTGGAACCATCGAAATGCCGATGGCGCTCGGCCTTGTGGGCGGCGCCACCAGAACCCATCCCGCCGCCCAGACGGCGCTGCGGGTGCTGGGCGTGCGCTCGGCGCAGGAGCTGGCCGAGGTCACGGTGGCGGTGGGGCTGGCGCAGAACATGGCGGCGCTGCGGGCGCTGGCGACCGAAGGGATCCAGCGCGGGCATATGGCGCTGCACGCGCGCAACATCGCCATTCTCGCCGGGGCCTTGGGCGCTGAGATCGAGCAGGTCGCAACCGCGCTCGCGCGCGACAAGGACGTGCGCACCGAGCGGGCCGAGGCCCTTCTGGCCGAGCTTCGCAAATGAAGGATGGGAGGCGAAAGCCTCCTGTTTTCAGCTATTTGCGATAATTTCAGGCGGTGAGGATCCGTGCCATCGACGCGAGAAGCAGCTTGTCGGTGCCCAGCATGAACACCCGCACCCCGCGCCCGCGCCACTCTTCCATCCGGGCGCGCAGGGCCGCCGGATCAGTATCAAAGAGCGGCAGGACCGGGGTGACACCATGCGCCGCGCAGGCCGCCAGAACCCGCTCGATCGCCGCCGTCACCCGCGGGTGATGCAGATCGCCGCCAAGCCCCATATCGACCGAAAGATCGAAGGGCCCCAGCATCACCACCCGCACCCCCTCGACCGCGACGATCCGCTGGATGCCCCCTATCGCCGCGCGGTTCTCGATCAGCGGGATGCAAAGCACCTCGCTGTCGCTGCGCCGGGCGAAACCCGGCCAGTCCGTCACCGCCTGCCCGCCCGCCCGGATGCAGGGGCAGGCCCCGCGCCCGCCGCCCGTGCCGTAGCGCGACCAGCCAATCGCCGTGGCGATCCCGGCGGCATCGCGGACCCCCGGCAGCACCACCGCCCGGAACCCGGCATCGAGCGCCTTGGTCATCAACATCCGCTCAAGCGCCGCGATCCGCACCATCGCGGGCAGGCCGCAGGCATCCGCCGCGCGCAACAGATCCTGCGCGCGTTCCAGGCCGAAGGCGGTGTGCTCGGTGTCGATCACCGTGAAGTCGAAACCGGCGCCGCCCAGCACCTCCAGCGCGTCGGCCGAGGCGATCTGCGACCAGGTGCCGACCAGCCCTTCACCCGCGACAAGGCGGTCGATGAAGCTGCCCGCACCCGTGCTATTTCCCATGCGCGATCCCCCCGTATGTCGCCCAGGCCGAGCCCGCCAGCCAGCCCGCATCGACCGGAAGGGTAATGCCGGTGATGGCGCTGGCGGCGTCGTCGACAAGAAAGGCGATGGCGGCGGCGATCTCGTCGGGGCGCACCATCCGGCCCAGGGCGGAGGGATGGGTAAGATCCTCCAGCCGCCGGTGCCCCGCATCGACCCGGCCCATCAACTGCTCGGTGGCGACATAGCCCGGCGCGACGGCATTGACCCGCACCCCATGCGGCCCCCAATGCCCCGCCAGCGTGGCGGTGAGCGACACGATCGCCGCCTTGCCCGGCCCATAGGCGAACAGCGGCAGCGGGCGCAGCGCGGTGATCGAGGCGATGTTGACGATCGCGCCCTTGCCGCGCGCGCGCATCGCACGGGCAAAGGCCCGGCTGGCGAGGAATGTGCCACGGTAATTCACGTCCCAGATCAGGTCGTGCTCATCGAGGTTCATTTCATCGACCCCGATATTGTTCTGCATGATACCGGCGGAGTTCACCAGCGCATCGGCCGCGCCGTAATCCGCCGCCACCTCGTCGGCGAGCCAGGGCAATCGCATATGGCTCACGCGACTAAGCCATTGAGAACGTTTCGGAGAAA
>NZ_DAIRVN010000006.1:0-93092 GCF_036802785.1 Pararhodobacter sp. | reverse complement strand
TCCCGCACCCCGGCCCTTGCGGTCCCCGCCTGACGCCGTATCATCGCGCCCCGGTGCCGCCCCTGCCCGGCCCGTTTCATCTTGCCCCAAATACGCCGGGGGGAGGGCCGCAGGCCCGTGGGGGGCAGCGCCCCCCTTCCGCCACACCGCTGGAAGGCCCCGCCATGATCACACTGCCTCAAACCCCCTCGTTCCGGCTGGATGGCAAGCGCGCGCTGGTTACCGGCGCCTCCTCCGGCATCGGTCTGGCTGCGGCTGCGGCGCTGGCGCAGGCGGGTGCGCATGTCACAATGGCCGCGCGCCGGGCTGCGCCGCTCCACGAGGCGGTCGGGGCCATCACGGCCACCGGCGGGCAGGCCCTGCCCCTGCCGCTGGATATCACCGATACCGCCGGCACCCGCGCGGCGGTGCACCGGCACGGCCCCTTCGACATTCTGGTCAACGCCGCCGGAACCGCCCGCCACAGCCCTGCGCTGGACACCACCGAGGCGGATTTTGACGCGGTGAGCGCGATCAATATCAAGGGCGCCTATTTTATCGCGCAGGCGGTCGCGCGGGGGCTGGTGGCGGCGGGCAGGCCCGGTTCGATCATCCAGATATCCAGCCAGATGGGCCATGTCGGCGGCGCTGAGCGGGCGGTCTATTGCGCCACGAAATGGGCGGTCGAGGGGATGACAAAGGCCATGGCCATGGAATGGGGCGCGCAGGGCATCCGGGTGAACACGATCTGCCCCACCTTCATCCTGACACCGCTGACGCAACCCACCTTTGACAACCCGCAAAGCCGCGCCTGGATCGAGGGCAGGATCAAGCTGGGCCGGGCGGGGCAGGTTGAGGATATCATGGGCGCGGTGCTTTACCTTGCCTCGGATGCCTCGGCGCTGGTCACCGGCAGCGCGATGCTGGTGGACGGGGGCTGGACGGCGGGCTGAGCGGCCAGAATGTCAGAGGCTCTCGAACGCCCCGCCGCGCCCGGCACCGGCAGTAAAGCGCGCCGCCCCCGCCACGCCCTCGGCCAGCACCATACCCGCGCTTTGCCACTCGCGGCGCAGCCGGGCGGCCAATTCCGCACCCGGCATGCGGGCGGAAAGATGGTCGGCGCGCAGGCAGCCCTGCGGAAAACGTGAAAGGCTGTCGGCCAGCGCCAGCGCCGCCTCCAGCCCCCCGCCCTGCGCCACCACCCGGTCCGCCAGCCCGATGCGCAACGCCTCATCCGCCTCAACCGGGCGACCCGTCAGGATCAGATCATTCGCGCGCCCCTGCCCCACCACCGCAGGCAGCCGCACCGTGCCGCCGTCGATCAGCGGCACGCCCCAGCGGCGGCAAAAGACGCCGGACTGCGCCCCCTCCGCCATCACCCGCAGGTCGCACCACAGCGCCAGCTCCATCCCGCCTGCAACGGCGGGCCCTTCAATGGCGGCAATCACCGGCTTGGACAGCATCAGCCGCGACGGGCCCATCGGGCCGGGAAGCGGCTGCGCGGCGGGGTCGCTCCAGTCATCGGGGATATCCAGCGCGGCGATCCAGTCCGCGCCCTCAAAACCCGCCGCCGCTTTCAGGTCAAACCCGGCACAAAACGCCCCGCCCGCGCCGGTCAGTACCGCCACATCGGTGTCCGGATCGGCATCAAAGGCCAGCATTTCGGCGTAAAGCCTGCGCGCCAGTTCCGGGTTGACAGCGTTGCGCGCATCGGGCCGGTTCAGCGTGATCACCCGCACCCGCCCGCGGGTCCCGGACAGCAGCATCCTACACCTCCTCGACCGCCAGAACCCCCTCAAGGCTGCGCATCTCGCTGCGCAGAACCGGCGTGACGGGCACCTGCCTGCCGATCTCCACCTCGATCTCGCCGCCGGTGTCGGGGTCAGGCACACAGAAGATCAGCGGCCCCAGCGCCTTGCGCGGCGCCTTGCCCGCCGGATGGCGCAGCAACAGTTCAGCCACCGAGGGCAGCGCCCCCGCATCATGCAGCCGCACCCGCAGCCCCGCCGCCCCTGCATCGGCCACCACCGCGTCAATCGGCTGGGCAGCGCGGGCGAGCAGTTTCAGCGTATCGGCCTCCATCGTCGCCTCGACCGTCAGCACCACGTTCTGCCCGGCTTCCAGCAGCGGGCGTGCGGCCTCCAGCGTGTCGGAAAACACCGTCACCTCATAAAGCCCCGTCGGATCTGACAGTTGCACGAAAGCAAACCGGTTGCCGCGCGCCGATTTGCGCTCTTGCTTGCTGGCCACGGCGCCCGCGATCTTTGCCACCACCGCGCCACGCTGCGCCCGCAGGGTAAGCTCGGTCAGGGTCAGCACATCCTTGCGTTTGAGCGCACCGGCATAATCATCCAGCGGGTGGCCGGACAGGTAGAAGCCCACCGCCTGATGCTCGGCCGCCAGCTTGTCGATTGCCAGCCAGTCATTGCCCTGCGACAGCTTGGGCGGCGGCAGGTCATCGCCGCCGGTGCCGAAAAGCGACACCTGCCCGGAGTTCGCCTGCTCCTGCACCGCCGCAGACCAGGCGACCAGCGCATCCAGATTGTCAAACACCCGCTTGCGGTTACGCTCCAGCAGATCAAAAGCCCCGGCCCGCGCCAGCATCTCAAGCGGGCGCTTGCCGACGCGCTTCAGATCGACCCGGCGCGCGAAATCGAAAAGGTCGGCAAAGGGCTGATCGCCGCGCGCGGCCACGATCATCCTCATCGCCTCGACACCCACATTCTTGAGCGCGCCCAAAGCATAGACCAGCGCGCCCTCACGCACCGTGAACGTGGCTTCCGAGCGGTTGACGCAGGGCGGGATCACTTCAATCCCCAGCCGGTCAACCTCGCGCTTGTAGACATTCAGCTTGTCGGTCAGGTGGACATCACAGTTCATGACACCGGCCATGAATTCGACCGGGTAATTGGCCTTCAGATAGGCGGTCTGGTAGCTGACCACGGCATAGGCCGCCGCGTGGGATTTGTTGAAACCGTAGTTGGCGAACTTTTCCAGCAGGTCGAACACCTCGCCCGCCTTCTTCCTGTCCACCCCGTTAGCCAGCGCACCCTCAATGAATTTGGGCCGTTCCTTGGCCATTTCCTCGGCGATCTTCTTGCCCATGGCGCGGCGCAGCAGGTCGGCACCGCCAAGGCTGTAGCCCGCCATGACCTGCGCAATCTCCATCACCTGTTCCTGATAGACGATAATGCCCTGCGTTTCCTTCAGGATGTGGTCAATCGACGGATGGATCGATTCCAGCGCTTTCAGGCCATTCTTCACCTCGCAATAGGTGGGAATATTCTCCATCGGGCCGGGGCGATACAGGGCCACCAGCGCCACGATATCCTCGATGCAGGTGGGTTTCATGCGCCGCAGCGCATCCATCATGCCCGAGCTTTCCACCTGAAACACCGCCACCGTGCGCGCGCTGGCGTAAAGCTGGTAGCTCTTTTCATCGTCCAGCGGAATGCGCTCGATATTCAGATCGACCCCGCGCAGCTTCAGCAGATCAATGGCGTTCTGAATGACCGTCAGCGTCTTCAGGCCCAGAAAGTCAAACTTGACCAGCCCCGCCGCCTCCACCCATTTCATGTTGAACTGGGTCGCGGGCATGTCCGATCGCGGATCACGGTAAAGCGGCACCAGCTCATCCAGCGGGCGGTCACCGATCACCACACCGGCGGCGTGGGTCGAGGCGTTGCGCAGCAATCCTTCGATCTTCTGCGCATGGTCCAGCAGCCGCCCTACCACCTCTTCGCGCGCGGCCTCGCGCAGGCGGGGTTCATCGGCCAGCGCCTTGGTGATGGAGACCGGCTTGACCCCCTCCACCGGGATCATCTTTGACAGCTTGTCCACCTGCCCGTAAGACATCTGCAACACGCGCCCCACGTCGCGCACGGCGGCCTTGGAAAGCAGCGCACCGAAGGTGATGATCTGGCCCACCTTGTCGCGGCCATACTTTTCCTGAACGTATTGAATGACCTCCTCGCGGCGGTCCATGCAGAAGTCGATGTCGAAATCCGGCATCGACACGCGCTCCGGGTTCAAAAACCGCTCGAACAGCAGGGAATAGCGCAGCGGGTCCAGATCGGTGATGGTCAGCGCATAGGCGACCAGCGACCCGGCGCCCGAGCCCCGGCCCGGCCCCACCGGAATATTCTCATCCTTGGCCCATTTGATGAAATCGGCGACGATCAGGAAGTACCCGGGGAAGCCCATCTGCTCGATGATCCCCAGCTCGAAATCCAGCCGTTTGGTGTATTCCTCAAGCGCAACAGCATGCGGAATGACAGCCAGCCGCGCCTCCAGCCCCGCGCGCGCCTGCCGGCGCAGTTCCTCCACCTCATCCTCGGCGAAACGCGGCAGGATGGGGGGGCGCTTGTAGGCCTTGAAGGCGCAGCGCCGGGCGATTTCAACCGTGTTTTCCAGCGCCTCGGGCAGGTCGGCGAACAGCGCCGCCATCTCGGCCTCGGTCTTGAAGTAATGCTGCGGGGTCAGGCGGCGGCGGGGTTCGGACTGGTCGACATAGGCCCCCTCGCGGATGCAGATCAGCGCGTCATGGGCCTCATACATATCGGGCTTGGGGAAATGCACATCATTGGTCGCCACCAGCGGCAGGTCCATCGCATAGGCCATCTCGACAAACGGGCGCTCGGTCAGGGCCTCGGCCTCGGTTGGTGCGCCGCCCTCGCCGGGGTGGCGTTGCAGTTCCACATAGAACCGGCCGGGATAGGCCGCCGCCAGCCGCCGCATCAGCGCCTCGGCGCGCGCGGGCTGCCCGTCGCGGATCAGCCGCCCCACCACGCCATCCGGCCCGCCGGACAGGCAGATCAGCCCCTCCGCATGGGCCTCCAGCGCATCCGGGGTGACATGCGGCAAGGCGCTGCCCTCGCGCAGATACAGGCAGGAGTTCAGCTTCATCAGGTTCATATACCCCGCCTCATCCTGCGCCAGCAGAACCACGGGCGCGGGCGGGCGCGGCTTGTCGCCGGGCTCGGCGGGGGGCAGAACCACGTCAATCTGGCAACCAATGATCGGCTGGATACCGGCGGCTGATGCCAGCACCGAAAACTCAAGCGCCGCGAACAGGTTGTTGGTGTCGGTCACCGCCACCGCCGGAATCGACTGCTTCTCGCACAGCTTGATCAGGCCTTTGAGCGGCACAGCGCCCTCAAGCAGGGAATATTCGGTATGGGTGCGGAGGTGGATGAATCGGGGCTTGCTCATGGCCGCAATCTACCCTCCGGGGGCGCAGGCGCAAGCGCCGGGTGATTATCAACGAAATATTGAAAATCCTTTTGCATGCGCAGAAAAGTTACCGCTTGCCAGAGCGGGCCGGGGATTGTTCACTGAACCCTTGGGCATCGCCCGCAACCCTTTTCACATCCGGGGCTCATGACCGATATCGCCTTCCTCCTCAACGGCGCGCCCGTGCATCTGACCGATGCGCCGCCCACAGCCACCCTGCTGGACTGGCTGCGCGAGAACCGCGCGCTCAAGGGCACCAAGGAAGGCTGCAATGAAGGGGATTGCGGCGCCTGTTCGGTGATGGTGTCAGACGAACGCGGCACCCGCGCGCTCAATGCCTGCATCCTCCTGCTGCCGCAGCTTGACGGCAAGGCCGTGCGCACGGTCGAGGGGCTGACCGCCCCCGACGGCACGCTGCACCCGGTGCAGGAAGCGATGATCGCCCACCACGGCAGCCAATGCGGCTTCTGCACGCCGGGTTTCGTGATGGCGATGGTGGTGAACCATCTGAACAATGAGACCGATCACGACACCGCGCTGGCGGGCAACCTCTGTCGCTGCACCGGCTACGCCCCCATCCTGCGCGCCGCCGGGGCCGCCGCCGACCACCCGGTGCCCGCTTGGCTGAAGCAGCAAACCGACCCTGATTTCATCTGTTCGAAAATATCCTCGGGGGGAGGCCGCAGGCCGTGGGGGGCAGACAGCCCCCCGTCCGACACCCACCACCCCGCGCTGCCGCAGACCGCTGATGCACTGGCCGAGTGGTGCCTGAACCACCCCGAAGGGCGGCTGGTGGCGGGCGCCACCGATATCGGCCTCTGGGTCACCAAGCAACTCCGCGATCTGGGGCCGGTGGCCTTCATCGCTGGCATCAATGATCTGCGCGGCGTCACGGTCACCGACACGGAAATCCATATCGGCGCCACCACCACGCTGGCGGAGCTGATGCCCGCCATCGCCCCCTATCACCCCGGCTTCACTGAGCTGATCCGCCGCTATGGCTCTGCACAGGTGCGTGCCGCCGCCACCATCGGCGGGAATATCGCCAATGGCTCGCCCATCGGTGACGCGCCGCCCGCGCTGATCGCGCTGGGGGCGGTGCTGCATCTGCGCCGGGGCAATGAGCGCAGGCGCATGGCGCTGGAGGATTTCTTTCTTTCCTACGGCAAGCAAGACCGCCTGCCCGGCGAATTTGTCGAGGCCGTCGCCATCCCCCGTCAGCCCGACCATTTGCGCTGCTACAAGATATCCAAACGCTTCGATCAGGATATCTCGGCGCTGTGCGGCTGTTTCAACATCACGGTAGACGATGGCACCGTCACCGCAGCGCGCATCGCCTTCGGCGGCATGGCAGGCACGCCGATGCGCGCCCGGCCGGTGGAAGCGGCGCTCATGGGCCAGCCATGGACCACTGAGACCATCACCGCCGCAATCCCGGCATTCAAAGACAGCTTCACGCCCCTGTCAGACATGCGCGCCTCGGCCCGTTACCGGCTGGAGGTGGCGCAGAACCTGCTCTGGCGCGCGTTCCATGACAGCAATGGCACGCCCACCAATGTACTGGCGGTGACGCCATGAGCGTGCACAGCCCGCTTCCCCATGACGCGGCGCGCCTGCATGTCACTGGCGCGGCGCGCTATGTCGATGACATCCCCACGCCCAAAGGCACGCTGCATCTGGCCTTCGGGCTGTCGGAAATCGCGCATGGCGATATCACCGCGATGGACCTTGATGCCGTGCGCGCCGCCCCCGGTGTGGTGGCTGCGCTGACCTTCATCGACCTGCCCCGCCCCGCCGATTGCAGCCCCTCCAACCATGATGAGCCGCTGCTGGCTGAGGGTGTGGTGCATCATCTGGGCCAGCCGGTCTTTCTGGTGGTGGCCGAAAGCCACCTTGCTGCCCGCAAGGCCGCGCGGCTGGGCAAGGTCAGCTATGCCGGGAAACCCGCGCTGCTGAGCATCGAGGACGCCCTTGCCGCCAACAGCCGGTTCGAGGATGGCCCGCGCATCTGGGCGCGCGGCGATGCCGCAGGTGCCATTGCCGGGGCGGCACGGGTGATCGACGGCGTGATCGAAATGGGCGGGCAGGAGCATTTCTATCTGGAAGGGCAGGCCGCCCTCGCCCTGCCGCAGGAAGGCGGCGATATGCTGGTCCATTCCTCAACCCAGCACCCGACCGAGATCCAGCACAAGGTGGCCGATGCCCTTGGCCTGCCTATGCATGCCGTCCGGGTCGAGGTGCGGCGGATGGGTGGCGGGTTTGGCGGCAAGGAAAGTCAGGGCAACCAGCTTGCCGTGGCCTGCGCGCTGGCCGCCGCGCTGACCGGCCAGCCCTGCAAGATGCGCTATGACCGCGACGATGATTTCATGATTACCGGCAAGCGCCACGATTTCCGCATTGCCTACCGCGCGGGGGTTGACGCAGACGGGCGCATTCAGGGGATCGAATTCACCCAATACACCCGCTGCGGCTGGGCGCAGGACCTGTCGCTGCCGGTGGCCGACCGCGCCATGCTGCATGCCGACAACGCCTATTTCCTGCCTCATGTGCGCATTGAAAGCCACCGGCTGCGCACCAACACCCAGTCCGCCACCGCCTTTCGCGGCTTTGGCGGGCCACAGGGGATGCTGGGGATCGAGCGGGTGATGGACCATATCGCGCATGCGCTCGACCGTGATCCGCTGGAGGTTCGCCGCGCGAATTTCTATGAACCCTCCAGCCGCCCAGCCCCTGCCGGGCCGGAAGTGGCCGAGGCGCCGGTGCGCTCAGCTGATCCTACCTCGCGCGGGGCGGTTGAGGCCGTCTCGCGTTCTGTCCCCAAACCGCCCGCGAATGGCGCGCAGACCACACCCTATCTGATGCCGGTGACGGATTTCATCCTGCATGAGCTGGTGACGGAATTGCACAAATCCAGCCATTATGCTGAGCGGCGCGCGAAGATCCGCGCCTGGAACAGCATGAATCCGATCCTCAAGCGCGGAATTGCGCTGACGCCGGTGAAGTTCGGCATCTCCTTCACACTGTCGCATCTCAATCAGGCGGGGGCGCTGGTCCATGTCTATAACGACGGCTCGATCCATCTGAACCACGGCGGGACCGAGATGGGACAGGGGCTGTTCCAGAAGGTCGCGCAGGTTGCCGCCCATGCCTTCGGCGTGCCGCTCTCGCGCGTCAAAATCACCGCCACGGATACCGGGAAGGTGCCCAATACCTCGGCCACCGCCGCTTCCTCGGGCTCAGACCTGAACGGGATGGCGGTGCAGGCGGCCTGTGTGACCATCCGCGACCGCATCGCGGAAATGCTCGCCGATGAGCACCAGTGCAGGCCTGCCGAGGTCAGTTTTGCGGATGACCGGGTGCGCGTGGCGGGGACGGAATACGCTTTCACCGAGGTGATCGCCCGGGCCTATCAGGCACGCGTCAGCCTTTCGGCCACCGGCTTTTACCGCACCCCGGGGCTGAACTGGGACCGGATCGCCGGGCGCGGGCGGCCGTTTCTGTATTTTGCCTATGGCGCGGCTTGCACCGAGGTGGTGATCGACACGCTGACCGGCGAGAACCGCATTCTGCGCGCGGATATCCTGCATGATTGCGGTGCCAGCCTGAACCCGGCGCTGGATATCGGCCAGATCGAGGGCGGCTATGTGCAGGGCGCGGGCTGGCTGACGACCGAGGAACTGGTCTGGGATGACAAGGGGCGGCTGCGCACGCATGCGCCGTCGACCTACAAGATCCCGGCCTTTGGCGACCGTCCGCAGGTGTTCAACGTGGCGCTTTGGGAGGGGCGCAACCGGGAAGAGACGATCCACCGTTCAAAGGCCGTGGGCGAGCCGCCGTTCATGCATGGCATCTCGGTGCTGATGGCGCTGTCTGATGCCGTGGCGGCCTGTGGTGACGGCAGCGTCTATCCGGCGCTGGATGCCCCTGCAACGCCTGAGCGCATTCTGGCCGCCGTGGCGCGGCAAAGGGTGGGCGCATGATTGATCGCGCTGCCATCGCAGGGGTTCTGGCGCGCGTGCCGGTGCTCGTGCGGGTGGTGATTGCGTCGCATCAGGGTTCCTCCCCGCGTGAGGCCGGGGCGGCGATGCTGGTCTGGGAAACCGGGCAGGAGGGCACCATCGGCGGCGGCGCGCTGGAGTATGAGGCGGCCGCAACGGCGCGGGCGCTGCTGGCGGGCGGCGGGCCGAAAGTGGCGCGCATTGCGCTGGGTCCGGCGCTGGGGCAGTGCTGCGGCGGGGCGGTGACGCTGGTGTACGAGCGTTTCACCGCCGCTGATCTGGCGGTCATGCCGGAGAGTGGCCTTCACACCCGGCGCATCGAGGGGGCGGCGGAGATGCCGCTGGCGATGACCCGCGCGCAACGCAATGCACGCGGGCAGGGCATGGCGCAGACCCTGTGGAAAGCGGGTTGGCTGGCAGAACCCGTGGCCGCGCCCGGCCGTGACCTGTGGATCTGGGGTGCGGGGCATGTAGGCCGCGCGCTGGTTTCGGTGCTCCATCCCCTGCCCGGCTTTGCGCTGACATGGATCGACACCGCGCCGGAGCGTTTCCCCGCCTGCATCCCCCCCGGCGTGACCATCCGCACCTGCACGAACCCCGCAGCGCTGGTGACCGACGCTCCGGCTGAGGCCGAACACCTGATTCTGACCTATTCCCATGCGCTGGATCTGGAACTGTGCCACCGGCTTCTGGGCCATGGCTTTGCCAGCGCGGGGCTGATCGGATCGGCCAGCAAATGGGCACGGTTTCGCAACAGGTTGCGCGCATTGGGCCATCCGGATGCCCGGATTTCACGCATTCGCTGCCCCATCGGCGCGCCGGAACTGGGCAAGCATCCGCAGGCCATTGCCGTGGGGGTGGCCGCCGCGCTACTGAACGACAGCGCCGCCCGCAACAAAGATGGCGCGCAGAAACGGGAGGCCGCCGGATGACCGAACCCCTGCTTGCCATCGAAGGCCTGACCAAGGCCTATCCGGGGGTCATTGCCAACAGCGATGTCACATTCGAGATCGGCAAGGGCGAGGTGCATGCGCTTCTGGGCGAGAATGGTGCGGGAAAATCGACACTTGTGAAGGCGATCTACGGGCTGGTCCGGCCAGACAGCGGGCGCATGCTGTGGCGCGGGCAGCCCTATGCGCCCGCCGCCCCCTCACAGGCTCGCGCGACGGGTGTGGCGATGGTGTTCCAGCATTTCAGCCTGTTCGAGGCGCTGGATGTGGCCGAAAACGTGGCGCTGGGGATGGACAACCCGCCGCCGATCCGCACGCTGGCCGCGCGTATCCGCGAGGTATCGAACGCCTATGGCCTGCCGCTGGACCCGGGCAGGCTGGTAGGTGATCTGTCTGCCGGTGAACGCCAGCGGGTTGAGATCATCCGCTGCCTGCTGCAAGACCCGCATCTGCTGATCATGGACGAGCCGACCTCGGTTCTGACCCCGCAGGAGGTGGAGATCCTGTTCCGCACCCTGCGTC
This sequence comes from Pararhodobacter sp., assembly GCF_036802785.1. Lineage (GTDB taxonomy): Bacteria > Pseudomonadota > Alphaproteobacteria > Rhodobacterales > Rhodobacteraceae > Pararhodobacter. The sequence goes on along the minus strand of NZ_DAIRVN010000006.1, from coordinate 82,411 downwards.
AGCTGCGCGCTGAGGGCCGCTCGATCCTCTATATCTCGCACAAGCTGGAGGAAATCCGCGCGCTTTGCGAGAATGCCACCGTGCTGCGGCTGGGCAAGGTGGTGGCCCGCTGCGACCCGCGCGCACAAAGCGCGCGCGCGCTGGCCGAAATGATGGTGGGTACCGCGCTGCACCAGCCAGAGCGCGCCCCGCAGGCACGCGGGCCGGTGCTGCTGGAGGTGAAAGCGCTGGACATGCCCGCCCCCTCGGCCTTTGGCACCAGCCTGAAGGGTGTGTCGCTGAGCGTGCAGGCGGGCGAGATACTGGGCATCGGCGGGGTGGCCGGAAACGGTCAGGATGAGTTGCTGGGCGCGCTTTCGGGCGAATTGCGAAGCACGTCCGGCGCGGTGAGCTTCAAGGGTGACCCGGTAGGCCATACCGGCCCCAATACGCGGCGCGCGCTGGGGCTTCTGTGCGCCCCCGAAGAGCGGCTGGGCCATGCCGCCGCCCCGGACATGAGCCTGACGGAAAACGCCCTTCTGACCGGCGCATGGCGCGAGAAGCTGGTGAAGAACGGCTTCATCAACGCCGCGCGCACCCGTGCCTTTGCCGAGAGTATCATCAAGCGGTTCGATGTGCGCACACCCGGCCCGCATGTGGTGGCGCGCGCGCTGTCAGGGGGCAATCTGCAGAAATTCGTCATCGGGCGTGAGATCATGCAACGCCCTGAGGTGCTGGTGGTCAACCAGCCGACATGGGGGGTCGATGCCTCGGCGGCGGCGGCGATCCGGCAGGCGCTGATGGATCTGGCTCAGAACGGCGCGGCGGTGGTGGTCATCAGTCAGGATCTGGATGAGATCCTTGAAATCGCCGATACATTCGCCGCGCTGAACGGCGGGCGGCTGAGCGCGAAGCGCCCGGTGCAGGGCCTGACGATGGAGGCCATCGGCCTGATGCTGGGTGGCGCGGAAGGAGCGAGCGATGCTGCGGCTTGAAAAACGCGTCATGCCCTCGAAAGCATGGAACTGGGCGACGCCGGTTCTGGCGGTGTTCCTGACGATGATCGCGGGCGGGCTGTTGTTCATGGCCCTGGGCAAAGACCCTCTCGTCGCGATCAAGCTGATCTTCTGGGACCCGCTTTTCAGCCCGCAATTCGCGGCCTATTCGCGGCCGCAACTGCTGGTCAAGGCCGGACCGCTGATCCTGATCGCGGTGGGGCTGGCGGTGGGTTTCCGCGCGGGAATCTGGAACATCGGCGCCGAGGGGCAGTATATCATCGGTGCCTTGTGCGGCGCTGCGGTGGCTTTGTGGTTCTGGCCCGCGCCGGGCTGGTATATCTTCCCGCTGATGGTGCTGGCGGGGGCGTTCGGCGGCTGGGCCTGGGCGATGATCCCGGCCATTCTGAAGACGCGCTTCAACACCAACGAAATTCTGGTCTCGCTGCTGCTGGTCTATGTCGCGGAAAAGATCCTTGCCGCGATGGCCGTGGGCCGGATGCGCAACCCCGATGGCGCGGGTTTTCCCGGCTCGCGCAATATCTCGCAATATCCGGCGGGGGCGAACCCGGAACTGATCGCCAATACCGGGATGCACTGGGGGGTGGTCGCGGCCTTCATTGCGGTGATCTTCACCTATATCATGCTGCACCGCCATATTCTGGGCTTTCAGGTGCAACTGGCTGGTCAGGCCCCGCGCGCGGCGCGCTTTGCCGGTGTCGCCCCGGCGCGGCTGGTGGTGCTGTGTCTTGGTTTCTCCGGCGCCATGGCCGGGCTGGCAGGCATGTTCGAGGTTTCAGGCCCCGCGCGCCTGATCTCCATCGACTTCAATTCCTACTACGGGTTCACCGCGATCATCGTGGCGTTTCTGGGCCGGTTGCACCCGGTGGGCATCGTGCTGGCGGGGCTGTTGATGGCGCTGACCTATATCGGCGGCGAGCTGGCGCAATTCATGCTGGGCCTTCCCTCGGCCGCGATTCAGGTGTTTCAGGGGATGCTGCTGTTCTTCCTGCTGGCGGTCGATGTGCTGTCAAACTATCGAATCCGCCTGTCTGTGCGCGAGGCCGTGTGATGGATTTTTCGTCAATCAACCCGGTGGTGCTGGTGGCCGCGCTGATGGTGGCGGCAACGCCGATCCTGCTGGCCGCCATCGGCGAGTTGGTGGTGGAAAAGGCGGGCGTGCTGAACCTTGGCGTCGAGGGGATGATGATCACCGGCGCGGTGGTGGGTTTCGCCATCGCGGTGATCACCCGCAACCCCTATCTGGGCATGCTGGCGGCGATGGGCGGCGGGGCGGCACTGTCGCTGATCTTTGGGGTGCTGACCCAGCTTCTGAAAGCCAATCAGGTGGCCTCAGGTCTGGCACTGACCCTCTTCGGGCTGGGGTTCTCGGCGCTGCTGGGGCAGGGCTATGTGGGCGTGGTGCCGCCGCGCACGGCCAAGATGAACTTCGGGTTTCTCAGCGACATTCCGGTGCTTGGCCCCATTCTGTTCCGCCATGACCCGATGGTTTATCTGTCCATCGTGATCATCGCGGCGGTCTGGTACTGGCTGCGCTACACGCGCAGCGGCCGTATTCTGCGGGCGGTGGGCGAAAACCACGACGCCGCCCATGCGCTGGGTTATCATGTGATCCGGGTGCGGTTGCTGGCTATCATGTTCGGCGGCGCCTGTGCGGGGCTGGGCGGGGCCTATCTGTCGCTGATCCGCGTGCCGCAATGGACCGAGGGGATGACAGCGGGCGCGGGCTGGATCGCGCTGGCGCTGGTTGTGTTTGCCTCGTGGCGGCCGTGGCGGGCGCTGCTGGGCGCCTATCTTTTCGGCGGCATCCTTGTCTTGCAGCTGAATTTGCAGGCTGCGGGCATCCGGGTTCCGGTGGAATATCTTGCCATGTCGCCGTATCTGATCACTATTCTGGTCCTTGCCATCATGTCGTCTGGCCGGGCGCGCAGATCGCTTGCCGCCCCCGGCTCGTTGGGCAGACCGTTCCATGCCGCCAGTTGAAACTGGCGCGTCCACCCCGCGGGCCTGACCCGCATCAACAGGGAGCTACCTGAATGAAACGCAGAACTCTACTTGCCGCATCGGCCTTCGCACTGGGCCTCAGCGCGCTTGCCGGCCCGGCACTGGCCGATGACCCGCTGAAAGTGGGCTTCATCTATATCGGCCCGCCGGGTGACTTTGGCTGGACCTATGCCCATGATCAGGCACGTCTGGCGGCACAGGAGCATTTCGGCGACGCGGTCGAGACTTTCTATGTCGAAAACGTCCCCGAAGGGCCGGATGCCGAGCGCATTCTGTCGCAGATGGCGCTGTCGGGCGCGGATATGATCTTTGCCACCTCCTTCGGCTATGGCCCGGCGGTCAATGCCATGGCGCAGCGCTTCCCGGACGTGGCGTTTGAGCATGCCACCGGCTACATGCAGGAAGCGCCGAACGTCTCGCTTTATAACGCGCGCTTCTATGAGGGCCGCGCCGTGATCGGCCATATCGCCGGGCGCATGACCGAGACAAACACCATCGGCTACATCGCCTCGTTCCCGATTCCGGAAGTGGTGATGGGCATCAATGCGGCCTATCTGCATGCCCGCGCGGTCAACCCGGATGTGCAGTTCCGGGTGGTCTGGGTCTATTCGTGGTTTGACCCGGCGCAGGAAGCCGCCGCAGCCGAGGCGCTGATTGATCAGGGCGCGGACATCATCATGCAGCACACCGATTCCACCGCACCGCTGCAGGTGGCGCAGGACCGTGGCGCGCTGGCTTTCGGTCAGGCATCGGATATGACGCAATTCGCGCCCGATGTGCACCTGACCGCGATCATCGATGACTGGACGCCCTATTACGTCAAGCGCATTCAGGAGCGTCTTGACGGCACCTGGGAGGCCGGCGACAGCTGGGCGGGCATCCCCGAGGGTGAAGTGACCTTCGCCCCGTTCAACGAGCGCATCCCCGCCGATGTCCGCGCCGAGGCCGAAGCGATGATCGAAGACATCCGCACCGGCGCCTACCACCCCTTCACCGGCCCCATCAACCGGCAGGACGGAACGCCCTGGCTGGCCGAGGGCGAAGTGGCACCGGATGGTGACCTGCTGGGCATGAACTTCTATGTTGAAGGCATGTCGGGCGAAGTGCCGAACTGATCACTGGGAAGCCTTGCAGCAAGACCCGAAACCCCCGGCCTGTGCCGGGGGTTTTTCTGTCAGATGCCCCTCAGATTCCCATCTGACTCGGGGCGGGAGCCTTGGCAGAGGCCGGTAAAGCGCGATTAAGCAATCGCGTTGCAAGCGCCCTGAAGGGCGCTTGCAACGCCGCGCCGTTCCCGCCGCACCAGCGCGCCCCGCCGCCCGGCCCTCTGACACGCTCAGCGGGCCTGCTTTTCCCGCGCCGCCGCTGTCAGCCGGGCCATCAGCGCATCGACCGCCTTCTGAAACCGCTCGGACACCAGCGCACCCGAGGCATCAAACGCATCCGCCGCCGGGCCGACCAGCACCTCAGGATGGGTCAGCACCTCGGCGCGCAGGGGCTGAAGCATCCAGCGCAGTATGGATTGCGTCCGCTCGCCGCCGGCGCGCCCTGCTGTGGCCGAAACCAGCGCGACGGGCTTGCCCTCCAGCACCTGCCCTTCGGCCCGGCTCACCCAGTCAAGTGCGTTCTTCAGCAGGCCGGGCGGGGCTTTGTTGTATTCCGGGCAGGCGATCAGCAAAGCATCGGCGGCGCTGATCTGCGCGGCCAGACGCGCCACGCCTTCAGGCAGGCCCTGCGCTTCCTGCAGATCGCCGTCATAAAGCGGCAGGCGCAGATCGCCCTCCTCGAAACTTCCGTCAAAACGGGCGGCCGCCACTGTCATCAGTTTGCGGTTGAGAGAGCCTTTGCGCAGCGATCCGCAGAGGCAAAGAAGCCTTGGTTCTGTCATGTCTTTCTCCGTTTCCCCTCACCTAGCGCGCGCATCCCGGCGCGACAAGCTTGCACCCGCCATGCCGATGCGCGATCTTGCGGCGCTGAAGCAGCAAGGAGCAGATCATGCATCGCAATACGCGCCACGGTGGGCAGATACTCGTCGATCAACTCAAGGCGCAGGGGGTGCGGCGGGTCTTCTCGGTGCCCGGCGAAAGCTTCCTCGCTGCACTTGACGGGCTGCATGAAAGCGGGATCGAGAATATCGTCTGCCGCCACGAAGGCGGCGCCGCGATGATGGCCGAAGCCCATGCCAAGCTGACCGGCCAACCCGGCGTGGTGTTCGTCACACGCGGGCCGGGGGCGACCAATGCCTCGGCGGGTATCCATGTCGCCAAACAGGATTCGACACCGCTGATCATGTTCGTCGGTCAGATAGACAACAACCACCGCGACCGTGAAGCCTTTCAGGAGGTGGACTACCGCGCCTTCTTCACCCCGCTCGCCAAATGGGCCGCCGAGATCGACCAGACCGACCGCATCCCCGAATATGTCAGCCGCGCTTTCCACACCGCGCGTTCGGGCCGACCGGGGCCTGTCGTGCTGGCGCTGCCCGAAAACATGCTTTCGGCCGAAGCAGACGTGCCCGATATCGCACCCGTCGCACCCTGCCCGCCCTCGGTTTGCTCCGAGCAGATCGACGCGGTGCTGGCGATGCTGTGCAAGGCAAAGGCGCCGCTGGTGGTGGCCGGTGGCTCGGTCTGGTCAACCGAAACCGCGCAGAACCTTGCGCGTTTCGCCGAGAACTTTGATCTGCCCGTGGTCGCCACCTTCCGCCGCATGGACCGGATGGACAACCGCCACAGCCATTATGTGGGCGATCTGGGCGTCGGGATGAACCCGGCGCTGGCGAAACGGCTGCAAGAGGCCGATTGCCTGCTGATCCTGGGCGCGCGCTTTGGTGACATCGCCACCGGCGGGTATGAACTGGTGAAGCCCGGCAACCCCGGCAAGGTGCTGATCCATGTGCATCCAGACCCCGATGAGCTGGGCCGCGTGTTCCGCCCCGATCTGGCACTTGCTGCGCCCGCCATCGACGTGATCGCCCGGCTGTCACGGCGCGAGGCACCGGCGCATCCGGACTGGGCGCAATGGACAACCGCGGCGCGCGCCGATTACGAAAGCTGGGTCACGCCGCGCGAAACACCGGGCGCCGTGAAGCTGGAGCAGGTGATGAAACACCTGTCAGACACCCTGCCCGACGACGCGATCATCACTAATGGCGCGGGCAATTTCGCCGCCTGGCTGCACCGCTACTTCCGCGCCCGCGCCTTCCCCGGGCATCTGGCCCCAACCTCGGGCAGCATGGGATACGGCTTTCCGGCGGCGGTCGCGGCGAAGCTGGAACACCCTGAGCGCCCGGTGGTCTGCGTGGCCGGTGACGGTGATTTCCAGATGACACTGAACGAGCTGTCCACTGCCCGCCAGTATGGCGCGGCGGTGGTGACGGTGGTGTGCAACAACGGGCGCTACGGCACAATCCGCATGCATCAGGAGCGGCATTATCCGGGGCGCGTCAGCGGCACCGACCTGTTCAACCCCGATTACGCCGCGCTGGCGCGCGCCTATGGCGGGCATGGCGAACTGGTCGAACGCACCGATGAATTCCCGGCAGCGTTCGCGCGCGCGCAGGCATCCGGCCTGCCCGCGGTGATCGAACTGCGCCTTGACCCCGAAGCGCTCTCCCCCGGCCAAAGCCTTGCGGCCACCCGCGCGCAGGGCGAAAGCAGCCGCGACGCCTCGTGACGAAAAAGCAGAGGGGGGGCGTTGCCCCCCTCTTGGCCTGCCGGCCAATTCACCCCCCAGCGTATTTCCGGCAAGATGAAAGGAGGCGCCGCGCCCCTGCTTCACCTGTTCAGAAATATCCCGGGGGAGTCCGACCCTCGCAGAGGGGCGGGCGGGGGCAGCGCCCCCTCTCTTTCTTTCCGTCCACAGCCCCGACAGAAGGGTAGCGCACGGCGGTCAGGCCCTTATGCCGCGCCGCCCACCGCGACCAGCAGCAGGAACAGTATTGCAGACAGGGTGGCCGCAGCGGGCACCGTGACAACCCAGGCGGTCAGGATGGTAAGCAGATGAACCCGCCGCACCACCTTGCGCCGCGTCCGTTCCTCTACCGGCAGGGTAGACAGCTCACGGTTTTCCTTCAGCACTTTCTCATGATACCATTCGCGGTAGAAACCGACGCCAAAGATGCCGCCGATGGCAATATGCGTCGAACTGACCGGCAGACCGAGCCATGAGGCGATGATCACCACCACCGCCGCCGACAGCGCGACACAATAGGCGCGCATCGCGTTCAGCCGCGTGATCTCGGACCCCACGATATTGATCAGCTTCGGCCCGAACAGCAACAGCCCGAACGACAGCCCCACCGCGCCGATGACCATCACCCAGATCGGAATTATCACTTGCTCGCTTGCGCCGCCGTGCTGCACGGCATGGACGATGGCGGCCAGCGGCCCCACCGCATTGGCCACGTCATTGGCGCCATGTGCGAAAGACAAAAGCGCGGCTGAAAACACCAGCGGGATCGCAAACAGCGCCTTGAGCGATTTGTTGCGGTTCTCCAGCCCCCGCGCCTGACGGCGGATCACCGGGCGCATCACCAGCGCCAGCGGCAGCCCTGCGGCAAGGCCCATCATCACCGATTCGCTCAGGCTGAAGCTGACAATCCGCGAGATGCCCTTGAGCGCCATATAGGTCACGAACACGCCGCCCATCACGCCGATCAGCACCGGCACCCATGTGCGGGCGGCGCCGATCTTGTCGTCGCGGTAGATGATCCGGCTGTTGATGAAGGCGAGGAAAAGCGCTGCGATCAGCCCGCCCGCCACCGGCGAGATCACCCAGCTGGCGGCGATGGCGCCCATCACCGGCCAGTTGACCGCCGCAAAACCCGCCGCCGCGATCCCCGCCCCCATCACCCCGCCGACGATCGAATGCGTGGTGGAGACCGGCGCGCCGAACCATGTTGCCAGATTGATCCACAGCGCCCCGGCCAGCAGCGCCGCCATCATCGCCCAGACGAAAACGCGCGGTGCCGCAACGCTTTCGGGCGCGATGATCCCGCGCGATACGGTGCTGACCACATCACCCCCCGCCAGCAGCGCGCCTGCCGTTTCGCAGATGGCCGCGATGACCAGCGCGCCGCCCAGTGTGACGGCATTGGCGCCCACCGCCGGGCCCATGTTGTTGGCAACGTCATTGGCGCCGATGTTGAGCGCCATATACCCGCCGATCACCGCCGCCGCGATGACGACCAGGGCGCCCTGCTGCGCCCCGATGAAGGCGGTGACCACGATGGCCACGAGCACCAGAAAGGCCAGCGCCAGCCCCGGCGCGATCAGGGGGCGTGCGGTGAAGACCAGCGCCTGCTCCATCAGGCTGATCCGGCCCAGATCCTTGTCGAGCGTCTTGATCCCCTTGGCGTTGGGGTCGGCAGGGGCGGGCATGAGCGGGCTCCGGAGCGTCATAAAACTGTTACAATCGGGGCCCTAAAGGCTTTCCGTGCGATATTCAATGCAACATCCTGCCATCCGGGGGGTTCCCTGCCACGCAACGCGGCGCTGCGCACCAAAGCCGGGCCGGGCCGGCCGTCAGAGCGACAGAAGAAGCGTCTTCAGGTCAGGTTCCTGAACCGCCGCGGCGGCGGCTTCGGGGGTCATCCATTTGCGCTTGCGGCGTGTGCGTTCAGGCCAGTCGCGCGCGAGATCGGCCACCGACACGCGGAACACCTCGACCCGGCAGGAAACCGGCAGGCCGCCCGCGCGGATCTTCTGATAGGTGTAAAAACCGACCGGCACCTCTTCGACCTTGCCGATGACGCCGGATTCTTCCCAAGCCTCCTGCAGGGCGGCGCCGGCCAGCGTGCGTTTCTTCATCGGCCAGCCCTTGGGCAGGATCCAGCGGCCCGAGCTGAGGCTGGAGACCAGAAGCACCTCGCGCCCCCGCTTGCCTTCACGCAGACACAGGGCGGCGGCCTGAATGAACTCAGGGCGGCGGAACACCGGCTCGATCAACGATACCAGGGCCTGCAAAGGGGTCTGCTTCATGGCCTGCTCGCCTTTCGGATCTGGCGTTTTGCTTTCGCTTTCACTTTCGATTCTGGTCTGCACCCGCAACAATTGTGCTCAGTCGGTCGCCGGATCAACCCTTCCACGCAGGTTTTTAACGGTTCCGCGCCGGTTTTTCGCATCCACGCGCCGCCGCTGGCTGGAAAGCGTGGGCCGGGTGGCCACACGCCGCTTGGGCGCAACCAGCGCGCGTTCGATCAGGGCGGCCAGCCGTTCGCGCGCAATCTCGCGGTTCCGGGCCTGACTGCGGGTATCTTCGACCCGGATGATCAGCGCGCCTTCCAGCGTCCAGCGCCGCCCCGCCAGCTTTTTCAGCCGCGCCTTGATGGCGGGTGGCAGGCTGGGGCTGCTTTCAGCCTCGAACCGCAGCTCCACGGCGGTGGAGAGCTTGTTGACATTCTGCCCCCCCGGCCCGGAGGAGCGGGTGAAGCTTTCTGACAGCTCCCAGTCACGGATGATGATCTGATCGTTGATGCGCAGCATGGGTCCGGGCCGGATAGAGGGCCAGTCTGGGGGTTAATCAAATCCGGGGTTAATCAAATCCGGGGTCAATCGAAAGGGCCGCCCGGCGTTCGGACGGCCCTCACGAGCTTTCAGGAGATGGGGCCGGTTAGGGACCTGCCCAATCAGAGGGTTGCGCAGCCTCGGGCTGCCGTCAGCTTACGCTTCCTCCGACTGTTCCGACACCTCTCTCCAATATCACTCTAGACACTGGACCACCTCCTTTCGCTGGGTTGACTTGTAAGGACATGGTGGCACAGATTTTGTGTTTGTCAAAAGTTTTTATGCGACAGGTTGCGTCAATTTTCGAACGAGTATCCGAAACGGCGCCAAAGCGAGCAGCGCCAGACCCAGTTTGACCATCCAGTCAGCAACCGCCATACTGACCCAGAGCGGCGCGCTGAAACCCCAGCCCAGAAGCGGCAATGAGCCGCCTGCCCATGAGACATCGTTCCCGGGCTCAAGGAAGGTCAGCGTGGCGGCAAAGGCGACCGTGAAAAAGAGCGCGGTGTCCACGGTTGACCCTACCATCGTCGAAGCCAGCGGTGCTTTCCACCAGCGCTGATCGCGCAGCCGGTCGAAAATGACGATATCCAGCATCTGCGCGCAGAGAAACGCCAGGCCTGAGCCCATCGCGATGCGCAGCGTCACCAGCGGGCCGAATTCACCGACGATCTGCGTCCCGATCAGCGAGCAGGCGACGCCGGTGGCAAAACCCGCCCAGACAACGCGGCGGGCGGCGGTGGGGCCATAGACGCGGTTCATCACGTCGTTGACCAGAAAAGCGAGCGGATAGGTCAGTGCACCCCAGGTGAGGTAATCACCCAGAAGAAACTGAACCAGAATATTCGAGGCCACGACGATGGCGGCCATGGCAAGAATGCCGGGCAGATAAGAGCGGGACATGATGTATTCCGTTTTGACAAGGTGGTCGGAGACTTGGCCAGCGGGCTTTGACCGGGCGCGCGTTTACTAGAAGCTGTCGTCGCGCGGCGCAAGCCCTGTCATGGCACCCGCGCGCGGCCCCTTTGCAGCACCCGCGCACAACCTGAGCGCGATCACGCGCAGGGATATCGACAATCGCTGCGCGTGTCGGCAAAAGAGTTCCTGAATCGTGTGGAAAATGTCTCTGAGTAGCGGATTGTTGCAGCTTTTTCGCCCAAAAATGAACGTAATTGGACCCTCTATTGCATGTCTGACACCTTGCGAAAGGCATTGAAGCTGCGCAGATCTCAGGAAGAACCGCAGAAAAGCAATGAGCCGCGCAGAGGCATGAACGCACCCGCAGGCGAAACAATGAACGGTCAGAAAAGCCGGAACGCCCGGGCCAAGGAAGGCAGAGATGAGCAGTGCAGCATGGGTCACGCAGGCGCGGACCCGGGGATATGAAAAGCGTTTCCAGGGGCCACGCGCGGCCCTCAGGCGCTTCTGTGTGCGAAAGGCGTCACAGTCCACTTGCCGCATTTCTGGTGCAACGGATGCAATGATATGAGCTTTGCGACACCTTCAGGCGGTTACCCGCGCCCGCAGCCCGAAGACAGCGGGCAGTTCGGTGTCGGGCGGCTTGACCGCGACGGGCGCTTTTCGATTGCCAATTCAAGCCTGTGCCATTTCCTTGGCTTCACGCCGGAAGAATTCGGCCACATGACGCTGGGGGACATTGTTCACCCGGATGATCAGTGCCGGCTTCACAGTCGCATCGACGCCGTGCTTGCCGATCAGATCCAGGGCTTCTCTATGGAGCTTCAGGTGGTACCGAACGGGCGCGCGCCGATCTGGTCGGTCTGTCAGGTTCTTCCGATCCGCGCGCTTGGCGTCAAGGACAGCGACTACGCGCTGGTGATCAGCGCGCTGCCCGGCTACACGCAGACGGTTTCGGCGCTGCGCGCCAGTGAAAGCCGGCACAAGACGCTTCTCGCCCATCTGGCAGGTGTCGCCTATCGCTCTGTCAGCGACGGAATGGGTGGCCTTACACTGGAATATGTCAGCGAAGGCATGCGCGATCTGTGCGGCATCGACCCGAAGGATATGATAAAAGGGCTGATCACGCCCGCCGATGTGGTGCATCCGGAAGATTTTGACCGTATGCGCAACGCGACACTGATCGCGCTGGACGAACACACCACGGTGCGCAACCTGTTCCGCATACGTCAGCCTGACGGCAGCTACCGCTGGGTGCTGGAGAATTGTCGCGGCGTCTATGACGCCGAGGGCCGCCTGGAGGCGCTGGAAGGGTATCTGACCGATATCCACGAGCAGAAGCTGATCGAGGAGCGGCTGAGCAAAAGCGAACGCGCCCTGATCCAGAGTGAGCGGCAGCACAAGGCGCTGCTGTCCAATCTGGTCGGGGTGGCCTTTCGTCTGTGCGGCACCGCGACGGAATACTGGCTTGATTATGTCAGCGACGGGGTGCGCGATCTGTTTGGCGTGGAGCCGCAGGAATTGCTCAGCGGCAAGGTCAGGATCGACCAGTTGCTGAACCGTGACGACCGCACGGCACTGCGCTCAAGCATCGCTGAGGCGCTTGAGACGCGGACAACGTCCAGGAATGTGGTACGTGGCCTTTTGCCGGACGGCAGCTACCGCTGGATGGTCATCACCATGCGCGGCGTGGTGGGTGAAGATGGCCTGATACGCGCCATCGAGGGGCTGATCACCGATATTCACGAGCAGAAAGAAATCGAGGAACGCCTTTTCCGGAGCGAGCAGGAACTGCGCGAGGCGCATGAACTTGTTGGGCTCGGACGTTGGGAGCTTGATCACATGTCAGGTGAAGTGATCTGGTCGGCAGAGACCTATCGCATTTTCGGCCATGATCCGGAAACCTTCAGACCCAGTCAGGAAGATTTCCAGAAGGCCCTGCACCCCGAGAACCGCGAGAGCGAGGCCACGCTGCTGGCTACCGCGCTGGCCGCGCGCGCGCCCTATAATTCCGTGCACCGGATCATCCGGCCGGACGGTGAGGTGCGCCATATCGCCGAACGCGGCGAAACAACCTTCGATGAGCAGGGCAGGCCGCTGCGCACGGTGGGCACCACGCTGGATGTGACCGACCTAAAACGCGCCGAACAAGCGCTGGTTGAGGAGCAGGCATTCAAGAACGCGCTGCTGGAATCGTCGCATTTCGCGGTGATCGCCTGCGATGCCAATGGCAAGCTCAAGATGTTCAACCGCACGGCGCGCGAATGGCACGGCACCGACGCCCTCACCATCCCGCCCGAGGAATGGGCCGATCATTTCTCGCTCTTTTCCGCCGACGGAAAACGCCAGCTCAAGGCAGGGTCCATCCCGCTCCTGCGGGCGCTGAACGGCGAAACGGTGCGCGATTCCGAAATGTCGATCATCACCGAGGGCAAACCACGGCGCCACGTCATCTGCAGCGGCGCCCCGCTCCATGACGCCAGCGGCCGCAAGCTGGGCGCGATGGTGATCATGCGCGACGTGACGCGCCAGCGATTGACCGAAGCCAATCTGCGCCAGCGCGACGCAATCCTCAGCGCGGTCGCCTTTGCCGCCGAACGGCTGCTGACAACCTGGGACTGGGAACAGGAGATTGACACCATCCTGTCCACGCTGGGGCAAGCCATTCATGCCAGCCGCTCCTATGTGCTGCGCGCAAGGACGGACCGGAACCACCGCATGTTTGCCTCGGTCCTGCATGAATGGAGCGCGCCCGGCATTACACCGACTGAGATCTGGAGCGCGTCGAAGGGCATTGACATCATGTCCCGGGGGCTGGGCCACTGGGCGGAGCGGATGCAGCTGGGCGGCGTCATGCAGGCCCGTTCGCGCGATTTTCTGCCCGCCGAACAGGCCGTGCTGGAGCCGAGGGGCATCAAGGCGATCATCGCCATTCCGGTGTTCGTGCATGGCGAATGGTGGGGCATCCTTGGTTTTGACGACTGCGCCACAGACCGCCACTGGTCACTGGCCGAACAGGAGGCCTTGCGCGCTGCCGCCAATACCATCGCGTCTGCCATCGAGCGGCGGCGCCAGCAGGAAGACCGGCTGGCGCGCGTTGTCGCCGAAGAGGCCAATCAGGCGAAATCGGCTTTTCTGGCAACCATGAGCCATGAAATCCGCACCCCGATGAACGCGATCATCGGCCTGTCCGAGGTGCTGAACCAAAGCGCGCTGTCAGACGATCAGGCAGACCTGCTGAGCGCGATGCATGATGCGGGGCGCCATCTGCTGCACCTGATCGACGATATTCTGGACATCTCCAAGATCGAGGCCGGGCAGGTGAAGATGCTGCCCTCGGCGATCAATCTCAATGAAACCGTTGATGCCGTTGTCGGCAGCCTGATCAGCACGGCCTCCGAAAAGGGCATTCTGGTCCATTGCTTCGTCGCGCCCGAGCTGCCCTCGACCATTCTGATTGACGGGCTGCGGCTGCGGCAGGTGATTTACAATCTGCTTGGCAATGCCATCAAGTTCTCGGCCGAAATCCAGGGCCGCACCGGCAAGGTGGAACTGCGCGTTGACAGCGATGAGGGCGTGACGCAGGAATTGCGGATCACCGTGCGCGACAACGGCATTGGCATGTCCGAAGAGCTGATGGAGCGGGTTTTCGAGCCCTTCGCGCAGGGCGATTCACAGCTGACGCGCCGGTATGGCGGCACGGGTCTGGGCCTTGCCATCACCCGCCGGATTGTGGCGATGATGGGCGGCCGGGTTTCCGTGTTCAGCACACCCGGCGAGGGCTCCACCTTCACGCTCAACCTGCCGTTGGAAGAGATCGCTCCTGACCCGGCCATGCCGCGCGAAAAACCGCTGGCGGGTCTGCGCTGCGTCGTGCGCGAAAGCAGTTCCTATATCGCGCAGGATATCGCCGCCTATCTGAAACACGCCGGCGCCGAGGTGAAGGTGGACGAGACCGACGATACGGATGCCACGGGCCTTTCGATGCTGGTCTGCGGGCTGAAGCATGTCCGGAACCTGACGACGCCCCCCTCGGTACCGCATCTGGTGATCGCATCCGGGCGCGGGCGGCGGACGCGGGCGCGGCTTGTCTCCGAGCGGGTCACCGAAGTGGATGGCGCCGGCCTGTCCTATGGCCGCCTTGTCGAAGCCGCCGCGCTTTGCGTGGGGCGGCTGCAAAGCCATGTGGACACCCTTGCGGGTGGCGACGCCGAGCGGGGCTATGCCGATTCCCAGTCGATTCTGCCCATCCTCGTCGCCGAAGACGACCCGATGAACCAGAAGGTCATCCGCCGCCAGCTTGGCCTGCTGAACCTGCGCGCCGAATTTGCCTGCAATGGCGAAGAGGCGCTGATACTGGCCCGTTTCGGGCGGTATTCGCTGCTGCTGACTGACCTGCACATGCCGGATATGGACGGCTATGCGCTTGCCCGGCGTATCCGCGAAGAAGAGATCAGGGTCGGCGGCAAGGCCGATGCGGATGACGGTGCCCCGTCCCGGCGGCTTCCCATACTGGCGCTGACCGCCGATGCCCGCCAGGAGGTGGTCGACACGATCCGCGAGGCCGGGATGGACGGCTTGCTGATCAAGCCCGTCACCCTCAAGACCCTGGATGCCGCGCTGCGACCCTGGCTGACCGAAGCGGCGCCACCGGCACCAGCGGGCGGAAAGCACAAGGACGCCGCACCCGCCACCCCGGCCGAGCGCGCGCCGGAATCCGCTGTGGCGGGAACGCCCGTCTACAAGCGCCGCAGCGCCGCGCGAAACAGCCGCCCCGCCACTCCGGCTGAGCAACCCGCGCAACCAGAGACCGACCCGCAGGCGGAAGGGCCCGTGCTGGATCTGTCGGAACTGGCGGCGCGGATCGGCGATGACGAAGAGATGCAGCACGAATTTCTCAACCTCTTCCGCGAGCAGATGACCCCGCTTACCACCCAGATACAAGAAGCCGCCAATGCCCATGATCTGGACCGCATCGGTGCGCTGGCCCATCGCCTGAAATCCACCTCCCGTGCTGTTGGCGCGATGGATCTTGGCGCGCTCTGCGCCCGAATTGAAGACGCCTGCCGAAAGGAGGACATTGATGAACTCAGCCCCTTGCTCGCCCGGTTCGGGCTCGCCTCGGATGCCGTCGGAAGCGCCATTACACGCGCCGTTGGAAGCGCAGGTCATGTCCGCCATTGACCGCAAGCTGAAGGTCATCGCGATTGACGACGACCCGTTCGAGCTGAAGCTGATCACCCATCAGCTTTCGGTGCTTGGTCAGCAGGATGTCGCCGGTTTCACCGATCCGCTCAAGGCGCTTGACAGTATCAATCATGCGGTCGGCGAGGATGCCTTTGATCTGGTCTTTTGTGACCTGCAGATGCCGGGCATCGACGGCATCGCCTTTCAGCGGCGGCTGGTGCGTTCCGATTTTGGCGGCCAGCTGGTTCTGTTCAGCGGTGAGGATGACCGCACGGTGCACGCCGCGGCCAGCCTTGCGCGGCGCCAGAATCTGCGGCTTCTGGGAATTCTGAAAAAGCCCATCGATCTGGATGCACTGCGCAAGATCCTTGTCGCCGCCGCCCCCGCAGGCGCTGAGAGCACCCGGCCTGACCATAAAATGTACAGCGCCGCCGAGCTGCGCCGCGCGATCGAGAATGACGAGCTGATCAACTATTACCAGCCCAAGGTGCTGCTGTCCGACGGCAGCCCGCTGGAGGCGGAATGCCTTGTGCGCTGGCAGCACCCCACCGATGGCATGGTCTTTCCTGACCAGTTCATCCCGGTTGCCGAAGAACACGGGCTGATCGACGATCTGACCCATCTGGTGCTGACCAAGGCGCTGGCCCAGTCCGCCCGCTGGCGCGAGATGGGGCTGACGCTGCGCGTGGCGGTCAATATCTCGATGGAGAATCTGAATGCGCTCGATTTCCCTGAAAAGGTCATGGCGGCGCTCGCCTCGGCCGAAGTGCCCGCCGAAAGCCTGATCCTTGAGGTGACCGAAAGCCGCCTGATGCAGGACCCGGTCGCGGTGCTGGATATCCTGACGCGGCTGCGGCTTCGGCGGGTGCGGCTGTCGATCGACGATTTCGGCATCGGCCATTCCTCGCTTGCGCAGTTGCGCGACCTGCCCTTTGACGAGCTTAAGATCGACCGCAGCTTTGTGCACGGCGCCCATGCCGACCCGCAAAAGCGCGCGATCCTGCAAGCCAGCATCGACATGGGGCGCCAGCTGGGCATGCAGACGATTGCCGAGGGCGTCGAAGAGATCGAGGACTGGAAAGTGCTCAAGGAGCTGGGCTGCGATCTGGCGCAGGGTTATTTCTGCGCCCGTCCCATGCCCGGCAGAGCGATCCCCGGCTGGGTAAAAAGCTGGCACATGCGCTACCTTGAGATCAAGCGCAACAGTGTCCTCCTTTCGTGACCCGGCCTCAGTGCGAAAGTCCGGCGGGCGTCAGTCCTGACGCAGCAGCATGACCAGCGCCAGCGCGATCAGCCCGATGCCGGGCAGAACCAGCGCGCCGGGCACCCCATGGCCCAGCGACAGCTCCCACAGGATGATCCAGGCGGGGGTCAGATAGGTATAGGCCATCACCTTTGATGACGGCAGCCGCTGCCCGGCGAATTGCAGCAGCAGCACGGTCAGCGCATTGGCAGCCAGCGCCAGATAGAGCAGCGTGAACCAGATCAGCGGCGACAGCGCCGCCCACTGGATCGCCCGCAGATCAGACCAGCCGTATACCAGCAGCACACAGAACCCCGCCGCCATGACCAGCGAGGTGATCACCAGCGCAGGCTCACCCCGGTTCAGGCGGCGCAGGAGCGGGGTAAAGGCTGCGTGCAGTACGCAGCCAAAGAAATAGATTGCCTCGCCATACCCCAGCTGAAAGGCCGCCAACGCCCCCGGATCGCCGTCAAAGATCACCCAGACAGCCCCTGCCGCCCCGATGGCCAGCGCCAGCGCCATCCAGCCATTGAGCAACTGGCGCAGGAACAGCCACGCGAAACCCGCGGTCAGCAGCGGCGTGAGCGTGAACACCGCCCCCACGGAAACCGGCGAGGCGGTTTTGAGCGCCTCGAACATCAGCACGAAATACCCGGCAAAGAGGGTTCCCAGCAGCAGATACCGCCAGGGCGCGCGGAAATCCGCGCGCCGGTAGCCGCGCCTGCCGGGCCCACCGATGACCATCGCCAGCGCCGCCAGCACCACCGCCGTGATCAGGAACCGCCCGGCATTCAGGGCGGCGGGCGCGATGTCATTGGCGACCAGCGCCCCCAGACTGAACGACCCTGCCACCGAGGCCGAGAAGAGCAGCATCGCCGCATGCCCCTTCAGCGCCTCGGCGCGCACATCCCCCACCAATTGTTCCGGCCTCATGCCTGCATTCCACCCTTCAGTGCCGCCAGCACGGCCTGCACCTTGGGCGTGCGATGCAGATCGACATGCGACACCAGCCAGAGCGGCACATCCCATTCCGGCCGCGGCGGCCTCACCTGCACCAGATCGGGCGCGGCCTGCTCAGGAAACAGGAAGCCCAGCCCCAGCCCCGCCTCCACCGCCGCGCGCTGCGCCGAGGCTTCGTTGCTGCGGAACACCTGCTGATAGCCTCGCGTGGCAAGCCAGCGCAGGAAGGGCGCGCGCGTATCCTCCTGATCATCGCCGACGAAGAGATGCGCCGCCAGTTCGGCATCACTGCCGGGCTGACCATGGCGCGCCAGATAGGCGGGGCTGGCATAAAGGCCGACGGGCCAGTGGCGCAACAACTGCACCACGTTATCGGGCTCAGACGGCTGAGACCCGGCGCGGACGGCCACATGCGCCTCGCCATATTCCAGCCGGAACACCCGCCGCTCGGTGCGCAGCCGCAGGCGCAGGTCAGGGTAGTCAATGACCAGCTGCGCCAGCGCGGGCATGATCAGCCCGCACAGATCAGGCAGTGTTGTGATCACCAACTCGCCCGAGATGCCTGCATCCAGCCCGCAAAGCCGCGCCTCCATCTGGGCAAACTGCTCTTCGGTGGTGCGGCCCACCTGCGCCAGAACCTCACCCGCCTCGGTCAGGGTGTAGCCGCGCGAATGGCGCTGAAACAGCTTCACACCCAGCCGCGCCTCCAGCGCATCAATATGCCGGATCACGGTTGCATGATGCACCCCCAGCGCCTCGGCGGCGCCGCTGACCGTGCCCGCCTTGGCGACATGCCAGGCGGTGCGGATTTCATCCCAGGTATCAATGGCCATGCCCGCCCGCTTCCTTGTTTCGCGCCCGCAGTCTCGCCAATTGCACGGCCTTGCACAAGCCCGCACCCCCGGGTGCCTGCGCGGCACCGGACACAGCAATTGACGGGCCGCCCCGCGCGCCGTACCCAAGGGGGAAAGCCCGAAGGTAAACCATGCGCCCTAAAACCGAAGCCCTGATCGCCATCGACATCCAGAATGATTTCTGCCCCGGCGGCGCGCTTGCCGTCGCGCAGGGCGATGCAGTGGTGGCGCCGGTGAATGCGCTGATGGCTGAATTCCCCGTCACCATCCTGACGCAGGACTGGCACCCGGCCGCGCACAGCTCTTTCGCCGGCAGCCATCCCGGCGCGGCACCGTTCAGCCAGATTGCCCTGCCCTATGGCAAGCAGGTCCTGTGGCCCGCACATTGCGTCATCGGCACGCAAGGAGCCGCGTTTCACCCCGGCCTGAACACCGACCAAGCCGATCTGATCCTCCGCAAGGGCTCTGACCCCGCGCTTGACAGCTATTCGGCGTTTTTTGAGAATGACCGGCAGACAGCCACCGGGCTTGAAGGCTATCTGCGCACACGCGGCATCACCACGCTGACCTTCGCGGGGCTGGCCACCGATTTCTGTGTCGCATGGTCGGCGCTTGATGCGGCGCGGCTGGGGTTTTCTGTCACAGTGCGCACCGATGCCTGCCGCGCTATTGACCTTGACGGCTCGCTGCGGCAGGCAATGAGCGCGATGCAGGCGGCGGGTATTTCGCTGGACTGAGTACCAGGCCGGGCAGCCCGTTGCGTAGCGCTGACAGCTTGGCAGCGGCAGCCCGGGCGCAGGCCCCGAAGGACTGACAGCACAATGACCGAACATCCGTTTCACGCCCTTTCCACCGACAGCGCCCTTTCCGCCCTTGATGCCACGCCGCAAGGCCTGAGCAGCGAGGCCGCGCGCGAACGTCTGGCACGCCACGGTGCGAACCGCCTGCCCGAAGGGCCCCGCCGCAGTGCATGGATGCGCCTGCTGCGCCAGTTCCACAATGTGCTGATCTATGTGCTTATGGTTGCCGCCGTCGTGACGGCGCTGCTGAGCCATTGGGTTGATACCGGGGTCATCCTTGCGGTGATCGTGCTCAACGCGGTGATCGGCTTCGTGCAGGAGGGGCGCGCCGAAGCCGCCATGGGGGCTTTGCGCGATATGCTTGCGCCACGCGCGGCGGTGCTGCGCGACGGAAAGCGGGTGACGCTGGATGCCGCCGATCTGGTGCCGGGCGATATAGTTCTGCTGGATGCCGGGGACCATGTCCCCGCCGACCTGCGCCTGCTCACCGCCAAAGGCATGGCCGCGCAGGAGGGCATTCTTACCGGCGAATCGGTGCCCGTCGAAAAAGGCACCGCGCCGGTGGCCGCCGATACGCCGCTGGGTGACCGCGCGCCGATGCTGTGGTCAGGCACGCTGATCACCCAAGGCGCGGGGCGGGGACTGGTGGTGGCAACCGGCGCGCAGACCGAAATCGGGCGCATCGGCGGGCTTCTGGGCAGTGTGGAAAGCCTGACTACGCCGCTGGTTGCCCAGATGGACCGTTTCGCGCGCAGCCTCAGCCTGTTCATCCTGCTTGTCGCCGGGCTGCTGCTGGTGTTTGGCTATTTCGTCAGCCAGTATGCCTTTGACGAGCTATTCATGGCGGTGATCGCGGTCACGGTTTCGGCCATTCCTGAAGGCCTGCCTGCCGTGCTGACCATCACGCTCGCCATCGGCGTGCAGGCGATGTCGCGGCGCAATGCGATTGTCCGCCGCCTGCCCGCCATTGAAACCGTGGGCGCGGTTTCGGTCATCTGCACCGACAAGACCGGCACATTGACCCGTAACGAGATGACAGTGGCGCGCGCCGAAACGCCCGAGGGGCGCTTTTCGGTTGCGGGCACCGGCCATGCGCCCGAGGGGGCGATAGAGCCGCAGGGCGATCTGAGCGCGCTCGCCCTCGCGGCATTGCTGTGCAACGACGCCGAGCTGCATCAGGACGAAAGCGGCTGGCGGGTTGAGGGTGACCCGATGGAGGGCGCGCTGCTGACCTTCGCGGGCAAGGCACTGCCGGAAAACGCCGCCGGTGGCTGGACCCGGCATGACATCATCCCCTTTGACAGCCGCCACCGCTACATGGCCGTGCTGGTGGGTCAGGGCAACAAGCGCCGGGTCTTCCTGAAGGGCGCGCCCGAGCGTGTGTTGCTGATGTGCGGCGAGGCTGAAACGTCAGGCTTCGATCTCAGGCACTGGCACCACCGCGCCGATGCGCTGGCCGCCGATGGCCACCGGGTGCTGGCGCTGGCCGAAGCCCATGTCACGGGCGACAGCATTGACGAGCAACAGCTTTCCGGCGGGCTGACCTTTCTGGGCCTTGTCGGTCTGATTGACCCCCCGCGCCAGGAGGCGATCACCGCCGTCGCTGAATGCCGCGCCGCCGGGATCACCGTGAAGATGATCACCGGCGATCATGCGGGCACCGCGGCTGCCATCGCCCGGCAGGTGGGGCTGGAACATACCAACCGCGTGCTGACCGGCAGTGACCTTGATGCGCTGGACGACGGGCAGCTGGCACAGCAGGTGCGTGAAGTCGATGTCTTTGCCCGCACCACGCCCGAACACAAGCTGCGCCTTGTGAAAGCGCTGCAGTCGCACGGGCTGACCGTGGCAATGACCGGCGACGGGGTGAATGACGCGCCCGCGCTCAAGCGGGCCGATGTGGGGATTGCGATGGGCCTCAAGGGGTCGGCGGCAGCGAAAGAGGCTGCCGATCTGGTGCTCGCCGATGACAATTTCGCCTCCATCGTGGCGGCGGTGCGCGAGGGGCGCACGGTCTATGACAACATCCGCAAGGTGATCAGATGGACCCTGCCCACCAATGCGGGCGAATCCTCGACCGTGATCATCGCGCTTCTGCTGGGCCTCGCCCTGCCGGTCACCGCGCTGCAGATCCTGTGGGTGAACATGGTGACCTCGGTCACGCTGGGGGTGGCGCTGGCGTTCGAGCCGACCGAGAAGGGCACGATGGCGCGCCCGCCCCGCCCGCGCGATGCGCCGCTTCTGTCAGGGTCGCTGGTGTGGCATCTGGCGATGGTCGGCGGGCTGTTCGCGCTGGCGATCTTCGGGGTCTTCACCTGGTCTGTCAACCGCGGTGACCCGGTGGAGCTGGCCCGGACACTGGCGCTGAATACGCTGGTGGTGCTGAAGATCGTCCATCTGTTCTTCGTGCGCAATCTTCATGGCACCTCGCTGACCTGGCAGGCGGCGATGGGCACCCGTGCGGTCTGGATCTCGCTGGTGGTGGCGGTGGCCGCGCAGGCGGCGATGACATGGCTGCCCTTCATGCAAGCCGCCTTCGGTACCAGCGCTGTCGCGCTGAGCGACCTGGCGATTATCCTGGGCATTGGTGTGGCGTTCTTTGCGGTGGTGGAGACCGAAAAACAGATCCGCCTCGCGCTGCGCTCAAAGGGGGACTGACAGACCGGGCAAGGGGCAAGGGATGTCAAAATGCCGTGCCAACGCGGTTTGCAAACCGGGTATATGCCGCTTCCGGGCGGCTTGAAGGAAGGGCCTTCAAAGGGCCTTCCCGCGCGCCCAGAGCCCTCTCCCTCAGCCCTCCCGCGCGACCACCCGGGCGCCGTCGCTCAGCGACGATGCCGGATACATCACCACCGTCGCGCCCTCTTCCAGCCCGCCCAGCAGCTCTGCCTGCCCACCTGCCTGCCGTCCGATCTGCACCGGCGTCAGCACCGCGCGCCCCTCGATCACCCGGAACACGGCCCAGCCCCCGTCATGACGGAAGAGCGCGGCCTGCGGCAGTTGCACGATCTCCTCCCCCTCCCACAGGACCACCCGCACGAAGACCCGGAACCGGTCACCCAGCCCGGCGCGGGCGTCCGGCGGGGTCAGGATGTCCAGCCGCAGCCGCACCCGCTGCTCTTCGATACCCAGCGCCGAAACCCGGGTGAAGGCGGCGGGTTCAACACGCCGGACCCGCGCTTCCAGCACGCTGTCCCCGCCCCACCGCTCGATCAGCGCGCGGGCCTGTGGCGGCACCCGCACCGCATCGGCCGACAGCAGATCCAGCTCGATCTCCAGATCCGCGATATCGCCGATGCTCAGCAAGGGCGCCCCGGCCTGCACCAGCCGCGCGCTGGTGTCGGTCACGTCCAGCACCGTGCCGGTCTCGGGCGCCACGATGCGAACACAGCAGGTATCGCCCCCGTTCACCGGCATCTGCACCAATGACGGCCCCATCAGCTGCGCCTGCATCCGCGCCAGCGTCGCGCGGTGCATGTCCAGTTCCGAGCGCGCCGCCGACAGGGCCTGCGTGGCGGTGACATGGGCCTGCTCCATATCCTCCAGCATCCGCCGCGGGATTGTGCCGCGCTCGGCCAGTTCGCGGTTGCGCTCAAGCTGGGTGCTGGCATGCGACAGATCGGACTGGGCGCGCACCACATTGGCCTCGGCCAGCCGCACCGTCGCCTCGGCCTCGGTCACGGCAGCCTCAGCCTGCAGGCGCGAGCGGGCATCCATCAGGGCCGGTTCGGCGGGCTGGATCACGGCAACCACGCTTTCGCCGCGCACCACACGGTCCCCCACCTGCACCGGCGAGCGGGTGAGGCTGCCGGTAATCGGCGCGGTGATCGTATAGGGTTCGCGCACGCGGGTGATGCCCTCGGCGCTGACCGTCACCTGCATCGGCCCGCGCGCGACGGTGCCCATATCCACCGCCGCAGGTTCCGGCCACATGGCCCAGACCAGCGCGCCCGCCAGCACAAGCCCCCCCAGACCGATTCCTGCCTTGCGCATCCGTGACATCGCCTGCTCCTTCAGTCGCGCGCCTTGAGCGCCATTGCCAGATCGACCTTGTCCAGCCGCCGCCGCACCATGAGAACCGACGCCAGCGAGGCCAGAAACACCGCCACCGCCGCCAGCGCATAGGTGCGTTTGGTGACCACGAAGGGGATCTGTATCATGTCGGTTGACATCGCCCCCACCAGCCCTGCCGCCAGCCAGTAGCCCAGCACCCAACCGATGGGGATGGCCAGCAGGGTCAGCAGCATCATCTCGCCCACCAGCACGAAAGCCACCTCGCCCCGCGTGAAGCCCAGCACCCGCAGGCTGGCCAGCTCATAGCTGCGCTCGGAAAGCTGGATGCGTGCGGCATTATAGACCACACCGATGGCGATCAGAACGCCGATCAGAGTATAAATGCCGACCATGGTCAGCAGGTTCTCGCTCAGCGTCGCATCGAACTGGCGCCGCACCTCGGCCCAGTCGGCAAGGCCTGCCACGGCGGGGGTAACCTTGATCTGCGCGTTCAGCGCCTGCATCGCATCGGCTTCGACCATCAGATGGATCTGGTTGACCTGCGGCGCCACGCGCATCGCGGCAAACAGGGCGGGGGCCGCGATATGCACCTCCTGCCCCATGCCCTGATGGATCACGGCGGCAACCGGCACATCGAGCACCTCGCGCGGCGGTGCCAGCATTTCCATACGCAGCATGTCACCCGCCGCGATGCCCAGCGCGCGCGCCAGCATGTCCGGCAGCACCACGCCCTCGGCGGGCAGGGCGACGACGGCGCCGGAATCATCAATCAGCCGCACCAGATCACTGCCCGCGAAATGCGCCGACAGCGCACTGAGCCGGTGGCGATGGCCGTTGACCAGCCGCACCGGCATCGCAAACCCGCCCTCGGCCTGCCGCACACCGGGCAGTGTCATCGCATCCAGCACCGCCGATTGCGGCGCGGCATGGCTCAGCGCGAGGGTCACCTGCTGGCGGTTTGAGCGGTCAAAGACGTTCTCGGCAATCAGGCTGACCGCATCGAACATGAAATACGACATCACCAGCACCGCGACCGAGGCCGAAACCCCGAACAGCGTGATCGCCGCGCGCCCCGGCCAGCGGATGATCGAGCGGAAGATCATCATCGTGGTCTGCTGCAGCCGCAGCGCGCCCAGCACCCGGTCCACGCCGCCACGGCTGAAACTGGGCGGCGCGGGCGGCGACATCGCTTCCGCAGGCGGCAACCGGACCGAGGCCCAGACCGCCCGCACCCCGCCAAACACCACCGTGGCCAGGCCCAGAACAGCCGAGAGCACCAGCGCCCCCCAGCCCGGATCGCGCAGGATGAACGGGAATTTGAAGAAATCACCATAAAGCGAAATCATCGCCTGAGCGATCCACCAGCCAAATCCCCAGCCCACCAATATGCCGATCACCCCGATCAGCATCGCCAGCTTCAGGTAGTGCCATGCAATTTCGCCCGTGCCATAGCCCACCGCCTTCAGCAGGCCGATCTGCGCGCGCTCCATGGCGATCAGGCGGCCCAGCACCATGTTCACCAGAAACGCCGCCACGATCAGGAAAATCGGCGGCATATAGGTGGACATCACGCCAAGCTGCTGCATCTCGCCATTCAGAAAGGAATGCGACATCTGCCTTTCGCGGTCATGCGCGCCGGTGCCGCCATAGCGGTCCAGCAGGGTATCCAGCCGGTCTATCACGGCGCGCACATCGGCCCCGCGCGCCAGCCGCAGGCTTATGTCATTGATGGCGCCGGTCATGTCCTGCACGGCAGCGGCGGCGGTTTCATTCATCCAGATCAGGCCGAAGCGGCGGTTGTCAGGCATGATGCCGCCGGGCGCGATTGTATAGATGAACTCAGGCGACAGCACCCAGCCCGTCACCTCAAGCGCGCGCATCTGCCCGTTGAGAACCCCGCGGAACCGGCTGCCCGGCACCAGCGCGTTCTCTTCGCCAAAGGCTTCGTTGATCGCCACTTCATCGGGGCGGTCAGGGTGGGGCATGCGGCCCCGGCGCAAAAGCGGCACGTTCAGCACCGCCCCGTCGGGCGGCACCGACAGGATGCGCGCGGTCGCAGGCTCTTCCATCCCGTCGATATCAAGCACCGCCGACAGCACGATCCGCCCTTCAGCCTGCGCGACACCGTCAATCTGCGCCACCTCATCAATGATCGGCGCCGGGGCGCGGGTCATCGTGGCAAAGACATCAGCAAAGCGGTGGCGCTCATAATAGGCCGCCTGCGTGCCTTCGAGCGTGCGCAGGGTGCCCTGCGCGCCCACCAGCACCATGATGCCGCAGCCCAGCACCAGCGCAATCGCCAGCGTCTGCGCCCAGATGCGCCGCAGGTCGCGCAGTAGTTTTGCATCCAGCGCCCTCACCAGCTTACCTCCGAGGGCAGAACGCGCGCGGGATTCTCCTCGTCACGGGTGATGCGCCCATCGGCCAGCACCACCACGCGATGCGCAATCTTCTGGATGCCCGCGTTATGGGTGATCAGCACGGTCGCGGTGCCCAGATCGCGGTTGACCTCATTGAGCGCCTCCAGCACCTGCACGCCGGTCTTGCTGTCCAGCGCGCCCGTGGGCTCATCGCAAAGCAGCACTTCGGGGCGCTTGGCGATGGCGCGGGCAATCGCCACGCGCTGCTGCTCACCGCCTGACAGCTCGGCTGGGAAATGGTCCATCCGGGGTTTGAGGCCCATACGGTCCAGCGCCTCTTCGGGCGTCATGGGGTCTTTGGCGATCTCCGTCACCAGCGCCACGTTTTCGCGCGCGGTCAGGCTGGGCACCAGATTATAGAACTGAAACACAAAGCCCACATGGTCACGCCGAAAGGCCGTCAGGCGCGCATCCGATACGCGCGTCAGCTCCTGATCGCGGAAGAAAACCTTGCCATCGGTCGGCTGGTCCAGCCCACCGAGAATATTCAGAAGTGTGGACTTGCCCGAGCCCGAAGCCCCCAGCAGCACCACCATCTCTCGCTCATAGAGCGCCAGATCGACACCGCGCAGCGCATGCACCTCCACCGCGCCGGTCCGATAGACCCGCGTGACACCCTGCGCGCGGAAGACCGCTTTTCTGTCGCCCTGATGCTCCATCGTCCGATCTTTAATACCACATCCGCCACTTGCCTTTGATTTCAATCATATTGCAACTTTTGCGGGCCATTCATACTGGCACTGGTCGCAGGCAGCGGCCGGCAAAGGGTGATGAACGGGCAATGGAAAAGCAGCAACAGTTCCACCTGTGGTATTTCGTGGCCATGTTCCTGGCCCTCATGGCGTTTCAGAGCTGGTTCTCGACGGCGTCGGTGACCGAGCGTATTCCCTATTCCACCTTTCTGGAGCATCTGGAATCTGACCGCATTTCCACGCTCACAGTGCAGTCAGAACAGATTCAGGGCCGCTACCGCGAAGCCATCGACGGGCGCACCCATTTTGTCACCAATATCGTGCCCGATGACCTGACAGCGCGGCTGGAGCGTTCCACCGCCGAGTTTGACGGCACCGTGGAGAACACGGCGCTGGGGGCGGTTCTGTCCTGGGTGCTGCCGATCGTGCTAATCTTCGCGCTGTGGATGTTCGTCTTCCGCCGGGTGATTGAAAAGCAGAATTTCGGTGGAATGATGAGTGTCGGCAAGTCCAAGGCCAAGGTCTATGTCGAGAAGGACACCGGCGTCACCTTTGAGGATGTCGCGGGCGTGGACGAGGCGAAATCGGAACTGAAAGAGATCGTCGATTTCCTCAAGGAGCCCGAGAAATTCGGTCGCCTTGGCGCGCGCATCCCGAAGGGCATTCTGCTCACCGGCCCGCCGGGCACCGGCAAGACCCTGTTCGCCCGCGCCGTGGCCGGTGAGGCGGGGGTGCCGTTTTTCTCCATCTCCGGCTCGGAATTTGTCGAGATGTTTGTGGGTGTGGGCGCCGCGCGGGTGCGCGATCTGTTCGATCAGGCCCGCAAGGCCGCGCCCTGCATCATCTTCATTGATGAGCTGGACGCACTGGGCAAGCGGCGCTCCATCGGCGGCTTTGGCGGCGGGAATGATGAGAAGGAACAGACCCTCAACCAGCTTCTGGCCGAGCTGGATGGCTTTGACCCGCGCGAAGGCATCGTGCTGCTGGCCGCCACCAACCGCCCGGAAATCCTTGATCCGGCGCTGATGCGCGCGGGTCGGTTTGACCGGCAGGTGGTGGTTGACCGGCCAGACAAGACAGGCCGCGCCGCCATCCTGCGCGTGCATCTGCGTAAGGTGCAGGTTGATCCCGCGCTGGATGTGGACGCCGTGGCGGGGCTGACCCCGGGTTTCACGGGTGCCGAGCTGGCCAATCTGGTGAACGAAGCCGCGATCCACGCCACCCGCCGCATGGCCGAACTGGTGACGATGGAAGACCTGACATCGGCGCTTGAGCGTGTGGTGGCGGGGATGGAGCGCAAGGGCCGCCTGCTGAACCCGCGCGAGCGTGAGACCGTTGCCTGGCATGAAATGGGCCACGCGCTGGCCGCCGCCACCCTGCCGGGCGCCGATCCGGTGCACAAGGTGTCGATCATCCCACGCACCATCGGCGCTTTGGGCTATACCATGACCCGCCCCACCGAGGACCGCTTCCTGATCACGCGGTCTGAGCTGGAAAACCGTATGGTGATGCTGCTGGCGGGCCGCGCGGCAGAGCAGATCGCCATGGGCGAGGTATCGACGGGGGCGGCCGATGATCTGGTACGCGCCACCGATATCGCCCGCCAGATCGTCACCCGTTTCGGCATGCATGACGTGCTGGGCCAGGCGGTGCTGGAGCAGGATCGCGGCGGTTATCTGGGCGAGGACCGGGTCAGCTTCAACCCGCGCGACCATTCCGAGGCCACGGCGCGCGAGGTGGATCTTGCGGTACGGGAGCTGCTGGATACCGCCTATCAGCGCGCGATCCGCCTGCTGGAGGAGCACCGCACCGATCTGGAGGCGGGCGCGAAACTGCTGATGGAGCGTGAAACCATCACCCCGGATGACTTTCCGCCCCTGCGCCCGGCGGCGGCCACCCCGGTCGCAGTCCCGTCCGCAGCCGCAAACGCCGCCTCCTGAACGCGCGGGGCTTCAGATGCGCGACAGCGCCAGCCCCGCCAGCACCAGCCCCAACCCGGCCAGGCGCGTCAGGCTGATGTCATGCACCGGCAGGCCGAACGCGCCGATCCGGTCCAGCACCAGCGCCGCCACCAGCTGGCCCACCACCAGCGCCATGGTGGCGCTGAACGCCCCGGTGACCGGCACCGCCCAGATCATCGCGGCGATATAGAACGCCCCCAGCGCCCCGCCGACCCAGACCCAGGGCGGCGCGGTTGTCAGCACATCGCGCGGCAGGCCGGTGCCGCGAAAGGCCCAGATCGCCGCCAGCACCACAAACCCCACCAGAAAGCTGATACAGGCCGCGACCAGCGGGTCGCCCGCCTGCCGGGCGAGGGCGGAATTGATCGGCGCCTGCGTGGCCAGAACCGCGCCTGCCAGCACCACCACCATCAGCGCGAAAAGCGCAGCCCCGCTCATCCCCGCCCCACTCATCGCTGCACCGCCACCACACTGCGGTCCATGGCCGAGAGGATCATCGCCTCATAGACCGCCACGCCATGCAGCATCTGATCGGGCGTGATCGGATACGGCACGTGCCCGGCCACGGCATCGGCGAACGCTTCCAGCTCGGCGCATGGGGTATCGAAACCGGGGCGCAGGATCCGTTCTTCAGCGGGAGCGGACACACCGGGCGCGGGCGGTACGGCGCGGAAGGTGAATTCATCCAGGCCCGGCAGGCGGATCTCGGCGATCCCCTTGCTGCCATAGACGCACATCCGGTAGCTGGCGGCGGTCGAAATCAGGCAGGACAGATACCCCGTCGCGCCATTGTCGAACCGCAGCAGAATGCCGGTCGTGTCCGGCACACCCGTGGGCGCGGCGCGGTGCGTGGTCTGGCAGATCACATCGGCCACCGTACCGTTGAGGTCGATCATGCCGTCAAGCATGTGGATACCCTGCGGGGCCATGCCCCCCACCGGCGACTGCTCGGGCACGGCGCGCCAGTGTTCCGGTGGCATGAACAGCGCGCTTGGCCCGGTCATCGTCGCCTCGATATGCTCCACCACACCCAGCCGCCCGTCGCGAATTCGCGAGCGCAGTTCGGCCATGTTCGGATGGAAGCGCCGGTTGTGGCCCAAAGCCACCGTCACCCCGGCACGCCCGATGGCGGCAAGGGCGCGGCGCGCGCTGGCGGCATTCAGCGTAAAGGGCTTTTCCACGAAAACGTGCTTGCCTGCCTTTGCTGCGGCAATCATCTGTTCCTCATGGTCCAGATGCGGGGTGGCCAGCACCACCGCCTGCACCTGCGGATCGGCCAGCACCTGCGCGTAGCTGTCATGTAGCCGGAACCCGGCCTCGGCCGCAAAACCCTCGGCCTGTGCGCGCCGCCGGGTAGCGCCCGCGACGAAGCGCAGTTTGTCGCTTTTACCCTGCACAGCGTTCACAAGGGTCTTGCCCCAGCCGCCGATCCCCACGATTGCCACGTTCAGCATCCTGCCTCTCCTGTGCTTTGTGCCTGCCGCCCCGCCGGGCAGCGCCTTCACGCCGGGCGGGGCGGGCGGATGCTAGGGGCAGCGCCGGGCGGGGTCAATCAGGCCACCCGGCCATCACGTCTGCGCCATGCCGCTTGCCCTCACCCCCCGGAACGGTATCTGTGGTGCGACACCGAAACGGAGTATTGCTGCATGCGTCCCCTGACACGCCTTTTCCCGGTTCTCGCGCTTGTCCTGCTCGCCACCCTGCCCGCCCGCGCCACCACGCCGCAACATTTCACGCTGGATAACGGGCTTGAGCTGGTGGTGATCGAGGATCGCCGCGCGCCGGTGGTCACGCAGATGATCTGGTATCGCGTGGGCGCCGCCGATGAGGCGCCGGGCCAGTCAGGCATCGCGCATTATCTGGAGCACCTGCTGTTCAAAGCCACCGACACGATGGAACAGGGCGAGTTTTCCGCCACCGTCGAGGCGCAGGGCGGGCGCGACAATGCCTTCACCTCATGGGACTATACCGCCTATCACCAGCGTGTCGCCTCGGACCGGCTGGAGCTGATGATGCAGATGGAGGCCGATCGCATGGTCAATCTGCGCCTTGACCGCTCAGACTGGCTGCCCGAACGCGCGGTCATTCTGGAAGAGCGCGGGCAGGTGCTGGAAAGCCGCCCGGATGCCGTGTTCAACGAACAGATGCGCGCGGCGCTGTTTCAGAACCACCGCTACGGCGTGCCGATCATCGGCTGGCGCCATGAGATGGAACAGCTGGATGACGTGATCGCGGAAAGCTTTTACCGCACCCATTACGCCCCCAACAACGCGGTGCTGATCATCGCGGGCGATGTCGATGCGGCGCAGGCGCTGGAGCTGGCGCAACGCCATTACGGGCCGATCCCGGCCAACCCTGACCTGCCGCCGCGCGCCCGCCCGCAAGAGCCGCCGCAACATGCCGAGCGCCGTCTGACCCTGCGCGATGCGCGCGTGGGCCAGCCCTATGTCAGCCGCCTCTATCTGGCCCCCAGCCGCCAGGCGGGTGACCAGCGCGAAGCGGCGGCGTTTCAGGTGCTGGCCGGGCTTCTGGGCGGCAGCGCGCAAACCTCGGTGCTGGAGCGGCGCCTGACCTATGATGAGGGTGTCTCGCTGTCCGCATGGGCGGGGTATATGGGCACGGCGGTCGATCACGGGGTGTTCTCGCTGGGCATCATGCCCGCCCCCGGTGTGGACATGCAGGAGGCTGAGGATGCACTGGACCGCGCGCTGGCCGATTTTATCGAAAACGGTGTCGATATGGAGCAGCTTGAGCGGGTCCGCATGATGCTGCGCGCCGCCGTGATCTATGAACAGGACAATGCCACATCCCGTGCCCGGACCATCGGCGCCGACCTTGCCACCGGGCTGACGCTGGAGGATTCGCAAAGCTGGATCGATATCCTGCAAGACATCACCCCCGATGAAATCCTCGCCGCCGCGCGCCAGCTTGACCGGCGCGCCTCGGTCACCGGCTGGCTGATGGGAGAAGAATGATGAACCTGCTCAAACCGCTTGCCCTTGCGCTGGCCTTTGCCACGCCCCTGCATGCCGAAATCGACATTCAGCCGGTCACATCGCCGCAAGGCTTCAGCGCCTGGCTGTCCGAAGAAAGCTCGATCCCGTTTGTGGCCATCGAAATCATCTTCCCTGGCGGCGCCAATCTTGATCCCGAAGGGGCCGAGGGTGCGGTGTCGCTGATGAGCGGCCTGCTCTCTGAAGGGGCGGGCGATCTGGATGCGCAGGAATACGCCGCCGCGCTGGAATCGCTGGCAGGCAGTGTCGCCTTCAGTGCCGGGCGCGACTCGGTCTCGCTGTCGATACAGGCGCTGTCGGAAAACCGCGATCAGGTGATCGAGCTTGCGCGCCTTGCCCTGATGGAGCCGCGCTTTGACGATGCCGCGCTGAACCGGGCGCGCGCGCAGCAGCTGTCCTCGCTGGAACGGGCGGCGCGTGACCCCAACAGCATCGCCAGCCGCACCTTCAACGAACTGGCCTATGTGGGCCATCCCTATGCGCGCCCCACCGGCGGTACGCCTGAAAGCGTGGCCGCGCTGGACCGTGACGCCATCCTCAGCGCCCATCAGACGGCGCTGACCCGCGACCGGGTGCTGATCGGCGCGGCGGGCGACATTTCCGCCGAAGAGCTGGGCGCCATCCTTGACCGCCTGCTCGCGGATCTGCCCGAGGCCAGCGTGCCGCTGCCGGACTATGCCGGTTTCACCGCCCCGCCGGGCATTACGGTTGTCCCCCATGACGGCCCGCAATCGGTTATCGCCTTTGGCCATGCGGGCCTGCCGCGCGATGACCCTGATTTCATGCCCGCCTTCGTGCTCAATGAAATCTTTGGCGGCGGACGCTTCGGCACGCGGCTGATGACCGAGTTGCGCGAAACCCGTGGGCTGACCTATGGCGTCGGCACCTCGCTGGCATCGGCCAGCCATGGCGACAGCTTTCAGGGCCGCCTTTCGACCGCCAACAACCGTGTGGCCGAGGTGGTGGAAATTCTGCGCAATGAGTGGGAATGGCTGGCCGGTGGCGGCATCTCGGAGGATGATCTGGAGCGCATCAAGACCTATCTGACCGGCGCCTATCCGCTGCGGTTCGATGGCAACGGCTCCATCGCGTCAATCCTGGCCTCGATGCAGTTTCAGGGCTTTGACATCGACTATGTGAACATCCGCAACGATCTGGTGAACGCGATCACGCTGGCCGATCTTGAGCGCACGGCGGCGCGACTGATCAAGCCTGAGGCGCTGCATTTCGTGATCGTCGGTCAGCCGGAAGGGCTGGACTGACAGCTTTTCAACCAAGGGGTAGCATGCTATGTCTGGTAGCATGCATGCCACCCGCCCCAACATAAGCCACACCCCGCCGGTGATTCGTCAGCTCGACGAAACCGCTGCCAACCGCATCGCGGCAGGCGAGGTGGTTGAACGCCCGGCATCTGCGGTCAAGGAACTGGTGGAAAACGCGCTCGATGCAGGCGCGCGGCGCGTTACCATCGCCTATGCCGATGGCGGCAAAACCCTGATCCGCGTCAGTGACGATGGCCATGGCATGGCGCCGGATGATCTGCCACTCGCGCTGTCGCGCCACGCCACCTCGAAAATCGACGGCTCTGACCTGCTGAACATCCACACTTTCGGATTTCGCGGCGAGGCGCTGCCTTCGCTGGGTGCCGTGGGGCGGCTGACCATCACCAGCCGCGCCGAGGGGCAGGAGGGTGCGCAGATCACCGTTACCGGCGGGCGCATCGGGCCGGTCAGGCCCTGCGCCGCAAACCGGGGCACGCAGGTTGAGCTGCGCGATCTGTTCCGCGCCACCCCCGCCCGGCTGAAATTCCTGCGCACGGACCGGGCCGAGGCGCAGGCCATCGCTGATTGCATCAAGCGGCTGGCCATGGCGGAGCCCTTCGTCAGCTTCACCCTCACCGACGTGTCAGGCGGCGAGGCGCGCGATATCCTGCGGCTGGAAGGCGAACAGGGCGATCTGTTTGACGCGCTGGAAGCCCGTCTGGCCCGCCTTCTGGGCCGTGACTTTACCGACAATGCCCTGCGCATTGACGCAAAACGCGATGACCTGCACCTGACCGGCCATGCAGCATTGCCCACCTATTCGCGCGGCGCGGCGGTGGCGCAGTTCTTCTTCGTCAACGGCCGCCCGGTGCGCGACAAGCTTCTGATCGGCGCTTTGCGTGCGGCCTACAGCGATTTTCTGGCGCGGGACCGGCACCCGGCGGCGGTGCTGTTCCTTGATTGCCCGCCGGAGCTGGTCGATGTGAATGTCCACCCTGCCAAGGCCGAGGTCCGCTTCCGTGACCCCGGTCTGGCGCGCGGGCTGGTGGTTTCCGGCCTGCGCCATGCGCTGGCCGAGGCCGGGCACCGTGCATCCTCCACCGTGGCCAATGCCACGCTGGGCGCGCTGCGGCCCGAGGTGACGGGGCCGCGAATCTATCAGATGGACCTGTCATCGCGCCCTCACCTGCCCCGGGCTGAGACGATCCAGCAAAGCTACGCCGCACAGGCCCCCGGTTTTCAGGCCGCGGGTTTTCAGGCCCCCGGCTTTGGCGACATGACCGCCGCCTTCGACGCCACCGCCCCCTCTGCCCGGATCGAGCCTGAAACCGGCCCCACCGACGCCCCCCTTGGTGCCGCCCGCGCGCAGGTGCATGAGAATTACATCATCGCCCAGACCTCGGATGGCATTGTCATCGTTGACCAGCATGCCGCGCATGAGCGGTTGGTCTATGAAAAGCTCAAGCATCAGATGGCGGAAAACGGGGTGCCCGCGCAGGCGCTGCTGATCCCCGAAATCGTGCCCCTGTCGGCGGGCGATGCCGCACGGCTGCTCGCCCATGCCGGTGATCTGGCGCGCATGGGCCTGACGGTGGAGCCCTTCGGCGGCGATGCGGTGGCCGTGCGCGAAACCCCCGCCGCTTTGGGCGCGGTCAATGCGGCGGCGCTGTTGCGCGACATTCTCGATGAACTCACCGATCTGGGGCAAAGTCAGAGCCTGACCACCCGCCTTGATGCCGTCCTCAGCCGCATGGCCTGCCACGGCTCCATCCGCTCTGGCCGCCAGATGCGCGCCGATGAGATGAACGCGCTGTTGCGCGCGATGGAGGCGACGCCGCATTCCGGCCAGTGCAACCACGGGCGGCCCACCTATGTGGAACTGAAGCTGGCGGATATCGAAAAGCTGTTCGGCCGCCGATGACCCCACCGCTTGACCCGCTGAACCCGCTGTTTCTGGGCGCGCTGGCGCTTGGTGTTCTGGCCGTGCTGCTGCTTCTGGTGCTGCGCGCCAGCGTGAATGCCGCCCGCGCGGTGGAGCCGGTGATCTGGCAGATGGACCAGCTTGGCCAGCGCGTGCAGTCGCTGTCGGACGGCCAGCAGCAACTGGCGGGCGGGCTGCACCATGTCTCTGACGCGCAGGCAAAGGCGCAGACCCAGATGATCCAGCTGGTGGAGCAACGTCTGGCGCAGGTCACGGAAACCATGTCAGAATCGCTGCAAGGCAACGCACTGCGCACCGCGCGATCACTCGGTGATCTGCATGTGCGACTGGAGACCATCGACAAGGCGCAGGCCAATATCGAGAAACTCTCGGGCAATGTACTGAGTTTGCAGGACATCCTGTCAAACAAGCAGACGCGCGGCGCGTTTGGCGAGATTCAGTTGCATGATATCGTGCTGCGCGCCCTGCCCTCGGATGCCTATACGATGCAGGCGACACTCTCGAACGGGAAGCGCGCCGATTGTCTGGTGCATCTGCCCAACCCGCCCGGCCCCATCGTCATCGACGCCAAATTCCCGCTTGAGGCCTATGAGGCGCTGCGCAACGCCACGGATGCAGCGCAGATGGCCGAGGCGCGGCGCGCCATGCGCACCGCCTTGCGCTATCATATCAAGGCGATTTCCGAAAAATACATCCTTGAAGGCGAAACCGCTGATGGCGCGCTGATGTTCCTGCCGTCCGAGGCGGTCTATGCCGAACTCCACGCCAATTTCCCCGAGATCGTGCGCGAGGGGTTTTCGGCGCGCGTCTGGATTGTCTCACCCACCACCTGCATGGCCACGCTCAATACCATGCGCGCCGTACTCAAGGATGCAAGGATGCGCGAGCAGGCGGGCGCTATCCGGCGTGAGCTGGGCGAGCTTTACAAGGATATCGAGCGGCTGGGCGTGCGGGTTGAAAACCTTGACCGGCATTTCGGGCAGGCGGCCAAGGATGTCGCCGAAATCCGCATTTCCGCCGACAAGGCGGGGCGGCGCGCCCGGCGGCTGGATAATTTCGACTTCGAGGAAATCGCGCCTGCGGATGGTGCCGCCGAAACGCCTGGCAAGATCACCCCGCTGCCGACACCCTGAAGCAGGGGCCAAGCGCCTCAGATCTTGAGGAAGGGCTGCAACAGGCGCGGTATGAAGCTGTTGAACCGCAGCGGCGCGTCGGTCACGGCCAGACAGATGCAGTCTGCGCCGGGTTCAGCGATCGGCGTATGTTCCAGCTCTTCGGAAGCAATCTCGATATCGCCGGGGCCAAAGCGGTCCACCTCGTCACGGAAGGCGCCTTGCAGCACCAGCGTCAGCTCCATTCCCCGGTGGCCATGATCGGGCACGGCCATGCCGGCGGGAATGTACAGCAGCCGCGCCGAGGCATCGCGCGCGGTGGGCAATATCGCCTGACGCACGCCGCCGCCCACCGCCCGCCAGCGCACGGCCTCGACATCGCCGCCCACATAGTCGCGCAGCGGCGCGGGGAAGACGCCCGCGCGGGGCTTTGGCGCGGGCGGCGGTGGCGGGGCCTGACGGATACGCGCCATTACCTGCGCCAGACTGTCCGCGCCCATCCCTGCTTCCGGCAGCGCGCCCAGCAGCGCCCCGCCCACGGCATCAAAGCTTTCGAGCCGCGCCCGGCATTCGTCGCACATCGAAATATGCGTGGCCACGATCAGGCTGAACGCCTCGGGCAGTTGCCCGGCGCTGTAGCCCATCAGAAGCGCGTCATTGAGGTGGTGGCGGATCATCGCAGTCTAACCTTCACGTCATGGCCTGGCGCAGCTTTTCCAGCGCCAGACGGATGCGGGACTTGATCGTGCCAAGCGGCAGGCCGGTTATCTTGGCAATCTCGCCATGCGACAGATCGCCGAAATAGGCCTGTTCGATCAGCGCCCGCTGATTCTCGGGCAGACGGGCAAGCGCCACGCCCAGTTTCTTGCTCTCCTGTTGCAGCGCCAGCGCGTCGGCCTGATCAGGCTCCGGCTCAGGCCCCCAGGGCAGGTCCTCGGGCTCAACCCGCCGGGCCTTGCGCAGCGCGTCGATGCGGCGGTTGCGGGCGATGGTGAAAATCCAGGTCGCCACGCTGGCGCGCGACGGGTCAAAGAGATGCGCCTTGTGCCACAGCGTCGCCATGACATCCTGCGCACATTCCTCGGCCAGCGCGGCACCGGCCCCTGACTTCATCAGGAAACCCTTTACCCGTGGTGCGAAATGGGCGAAGATCTCGGCAAAGGCCGCTTCATCGCGCTTTTGCGCCACACGCAATATCTGCGCCACCCATTCTCCCTGTGCCTCTTCGGCCTGCGACACTTCCCGCACCCTTCCGGTCTGCAGCACACCCCCGGCCCCCGTCGGACCAGGTGGCGGCAGCTGCCGCTTTGTTATCGGGCTTTCGTCAAGCAACTGCAACATGAGCGGTTTACGTGCCCCACCCGGCACCGGATCAGTCGCAGCGCGAAAAAACCTCTGCAGCCAATGTAATCCGTTATGCCCCGCCCGGCGTATTCCCTTTCAAACACCCAAGGAGCCGCCCATGCCGTTCGAAAGCCCCAGCCTGCACCCCCGCCGCATTGCTGTCATCGGAGGGGGCATTTCCGGCATGGGTGCGGCCTGGCTTCTGGCGCCGGGCAACCGGGTGACGCTGATCGAGGCCGCGCCGAAGCTGGGCGGGCATGCGCGCACCGTCATCGCCGGAAAAAGGGGCGATCAGCCGGTCGATACGGGCTTTATTGTCTTCAATCAGGCCAATTACCCCAACCTGACCGCGATGTTTGACCAGTTGGGTGTGGAAACGGTCAGAAGCAACATGAGCTTCGGGGCATCGTTTGATGACGGGGCCTGCGAATACAACCTGAACTCGCTCGATCAGCTGTTCGCCAGCCGCCGCAATCTGGCCGACCCGCGCTTTCTGCGGATGATCAGCGATATCCTGCGCTTCAACAAACGCGCGCTCAGCGTGGCCGATGATCCGGCGATGACCATCGGTGATCTGATGGACCGGCTGCGCATGGGCCGCTGGTTCCGTGAGCGGTATCTGCAACCCTTCTCGGGGGCGATCTGGTCAACGCCCAAGGACCAGATCATGCGGTTTCCCGCCCGCGCCATGATCCGCTTCTTTGAGAATCATGCGCTTCTTGGCTATCAGGGGCAGCATCAGTGGTTCACGGTCAAAGGGGGCTCTGTGGAATATGTGCGCAGGCTCTCGGACGATCTGACGGCGCGCGGCGTCGATATCCGCACCAGCGCGCCGGTGGCGGCGGTGCGGCGGCTTGCTGGTGGGGTGGAGGTAAAGCTGCACGGCGCCGGGTGGGAGGGATTTGACGAGGTGGTTTTTGCCACCCATTCCGATGACACGCTGGCGATGCTTGCCGACCCCTCGGGCGAAGAGCGCGCGGCGCTGGGGGCGGTGGGCTATCAGGACAACCACGCGGTGCTGCATGCCGATGCCTCGGTCATGCCGAAGCGGCGCAAATGCTGGGCAAGCTGGACCTATACCGAACATGCGCCCGCTGACCGGGAGCGCATCAGCCTGAGCTACTGGATGAATTCGTTGCAGCCGATCCCGGCCTATGACCTGCATATCGTCACGCTGAACGCGACACGACCGATCCGGGAAGAGCTGATCTACGACAGCCACACCTTCCGTCACCCGGTGTTCGACCTTGCGGCCTTTGCCGCGCAGGACCGGATCCGCGCTTTCAACGGCAGCCGCAACAGCTGGTTCTGCGGCGCATGGATGCGCAACGGCTTCCATGAAGACGGCTTTGCCTCGGCGGTGGATGTGGTGCAGGCGATGGCTGAGCGGGCCCGGCGGGTCGGGGTGGCGGCATGATCCATGCCGCGCCCGTTTGCGCTGTCGGCCACGCGGTTTCGAAACCGCGTGAAGGCGCGCTCACGCGCCTTGGCCCCCTGCACACCGGGCGCACCCTATGAGTTGCCTTGATCATGTCGCCGGGCACACGTTCCACGCCCGCAAGGGCGCGCTCGCCAACCGTTTCACCTATGGCGTCGATTATCTGCTGATTGACGCCGAAGCGCCCCTCGCCCGCCCCCCTGCCATTTTCGCGCGCAACCGCGCCGCGCTCTTCTCGCTGCATGACCGCGACCATGGCGGCATGCGCGGCGCGGGTGAGGGCGCTGTCTGGGCGCGCCGGGTTCTGGCGCAGGCCGGGCTGGCGCAGGCCGATGGCCGCCTTCTGCTGCTCGCCCAGCCGCGTATTCTCGGCCATGTGTTCAACCCGGTCGCCTTCTGGCTTTGCTTCGGGCGCGACGGCACGATGCGCGCCGTCATCGCCGAGGTGAACAACACCTTCGGTGATCGCCACTGCTATCTGTGCCACCACGAAGACCAGCGCCCGATCACAGCTGCCGATGAGCTGACCGCCAGCAAGATTTTCCATGTCTCGCCCTTTCAGCCCATCGCGGGCGGTTACCGTTTCCGGTTCGATATCACGAGGGACAAGGTGAATATCCGCATTGATTTCGGCCATGAGGCTGGCGGGCTGATCGCCACCCTGACCGGCCCGCGCCGCCCGGCGACCAGCCTTGGCCTGCTGGGTGCGATGCTGCGCCGGCCTTTCGGGTCGCGCCGGGTGCTGGCGCTGATTCACTGGCAGGCGCTCAAGCTCTGGTGGAAAGGCGCGCGCTTCCATCCGCATACCGCGCCCCCGGCTGACGAGGTCTCCCGATGATCCGGCTCGGTCTTGGCCGCTCCACCCACCCCGCTGCGTGGGGGGCCTTTGCCGCGATGCTCGCCATGGCGGGGCTGCCCATTTATATCCATGCGCCGAAATTCTATGTCGATGAATATGGCACCAGCCTTGCGGCGCTGGGGGTGATGCTGTTCGCGCTCAGGCTGCTGGATTTTGTGCAGGACCCGGTGCTGGGCTGGCTGGCGCATGCCACTGCCGCGCATCGCCGGGCGATGGTGGCGGGCGCGGGCGCGGTGATGGCAGTGTCGATGCTGGGCCTTTTCGCCGTGCCGCCGCCCATCGCCCCGCTGGCGTGGTTCGCCCTCACCCTCACCGGGCTTTTCAGCGCGTTCAGCTTTCTGACCATCTGCTTTTATGCGCAGGGCGTGACCAAGGGCGAAACCATGGGCGAAAACGGCCATATCCGCCTTGCCGCCTGGCGCGAGGCCGGGGCGCTGCTGGGCGTCTGCGCCGCCGCCGCCGCACCGACGCTGCTGGCGCTTGGCCCCAACCCGCCGTTTGAAGCCTTCGCCATCCTGTTCGCGGCCTTCACCATGGGTGCGCTCTGGCTGATGCGCGATGCCTTCACCGCGCAGACAAACACCGCGCAGGCCACAACCGCGCCCCCGGCCCTCAACGGCTTTGGCATCGTGTTGCGCGACCGGGTGGCGCGGCGCCTGCTGATTGTGGCGCTGCTCAATGCTGCCCCCGTCGCGGTCAGCTCCACGCTGTTTCTGTTCTTTGTCGAATCGCGCCTGCAGGCCCCGGGACAGGAGGGGCCGCTGCTGCTGCTGTTTTTCCTGTCGGCGGCGGCGGCGCCCCTCTGGGCAAAGGCCGCGCGCCGCTATGGCGCAAAGCCCGCGCTGCTTTGCGGGATGGCTCTGGCGATTGCGGCCTTTGCCCTGACCGGCTTTCTGGGCCCAGGCGACACCACGGCCTTTGCCCTGATCTGCATCGCCACCGGCGCGGCGTTGGGGGCTGACCTGACGCTGCTGTCGGCCCTGTTCGCGCGGCGCATGGCGCAGGTGCTGCCCGATGCCAGCACCGGCTTTGCGCTCTGGGCTTTTGTCTCCAAAGCAACGCTGGCACTGGCCGCCATCACCGTGCTGCCCCTGTTGCAATGGCAGGGCTTCACCGGGCCGCAAAGCCCGCCACAGGCACTGCTGACCCTGGGCCTGCTCTACGCAGCGCTGCCCTGCGCGCTGAAACTTCTTGCCATCGCCACTCTGGCCACCACCCCGCTTGAAAGTGACCCCCACCATGGCTGAACCCCTTGCGCTGATCCTTGCCCTGATCCTGCTGGCACTGGGGGT
Organism: Pararhodobacter sp.; assembly: GCF_036802785.1. Taxonomy (GTDB): domain Bacteria; phylum Pseudomonadota; class Alphaproteobacteria; order Rhodobacterales; family Rhodobacteraceae; genus Pararhodobacter. The sequence goes on along the minus strand of NZ_DAIRVN010000006.1, from coordinate 41,594 downwards.
GCTGAAATGGCGCACGGGTTTCATGGCCCAGCGCCCGGCGGATTACAGCGGCACCGTACCCGCCGCCGATATCCGCCAGCACCTGAGCGGGCCGCTGCACTGCGAAGGCGTCATCTATGGCCCCACCGGGCGGGTGACCTCACGCTTTACCGCGCAGATGGAAGGGCGCTGGAACGGCAACCGCGGCACGCTGGATGAGCATTTCCACTACGCGGGCGGCAACCGGCAAGACCGCCAGTGGCGGCTGACGCTGGGCAATGACGGCACCATCCGCGCCGAGGCCGACGACCTGATCGGCACCGGCACCGGCCAGCAGGAAGGCGCCAGCGTTCATCTGCGCTACCGTATCCGCCTGCCTGAACATGCGGGCGGCTGGGCGCTGGATGTGACCGACTGGATGTATGTCATGGAAAACGGCACCATCATCAACCGCAGCCAGTTCCGCAAATTCGGCATCAAGGTTGCCGAACTGGTCGCCACAATGCGCCAGGCCGGGGCATGAGAAACTGGCAGGGCAAACGCTACTGGCTGGTCGGCGCCTCGGAAGGGCTGGGCCGGGCACTGGCCGCGCATCTCAGCCGCGCCGGGGTCGAGCTGGTTCTGAGCGCGCGCAGCCGCGAGCGGCTGGAGGATCTGGCCGAGACCCTGCCGGGCCGCGCGCTGGTGGTGCCGGTCGATGTGCGCGACATGGCCTCGGTGCGCGAAGCAGCGCATGCGGCGGGGGCGGTGGACGGCGTTGTCTATCTGGCCGGGGTCTATTGGCCGCAGGCCGCGCAGGCATGGGACACCGATCAGGTCGAGGCGATGTGCGACATCAATTTCACCGGCGCCGCGCGGGTCATGGGTGCGGTGGTGCCCGCGATGGTGGAGCGTGGAGGCGGGCATCTGGTGCTGACCGGCTCGCTGGCCGGGTTCCGCGGCCTGCCCGGCGCGATCGGCTATGGTGCCTCCAAGGCCGGGCTGATGCATCTGGCTGAAAGCATGCGGGCCGATCTGCATGGAACGGGGGTTGAGGTGCAACTGGTCAATCCCGGCTTCATCCAGACCCGGCTTACCCGGAAAAACAGCTTCAACATGCCGTTCATCATGACGCCCGAGGCCGCCGCCACCGAGATTTTCGACCATATGGGCACCGGGCGGTTCCGCAAGAGCTTTCCGATGGTGTTTTCATGGGTCTTCCGGCTGTCGCGCTTTCTGCCCGAGACGGTCTATCAGCGGCTTTTTGCCAGAGGCTGAACGCGGCAACCCCTTGAATCGGCGCATATCCGGGCGCAAGCCGGGCCTGCACCCCTGCCCGCCCTCCATACGCGCCGCGCCGGTTTCCCTTGCCAAAACGGCGGGCAAAGGCGACACTTCCCCATAGCAAGGAGTCGCCCATGCGCCCCGAGATCAGCATCAAGAAGGTGGTTCACATCATCTTTCAGGCCCGCGAAGCCAACCGCGAGGGCGAGGTTCACGCCTTTATCGATTCGCTCAACGAGGATGAGAAGGCACATCTGGTGGCTGTCGCCTGGGTCGGACGCGGCGCATTCGAGCCAGAGGATTACAGCGAGGCACTGGCAACCGCCTTTGCCGAAGCGACAACCCCCACCGCCGATTACCTGTTGGGCATGCCGCATCTGTCGGAGAACCTTGAATCCGGGCTGGAGGCGCTGGATATCGACGTGACCGAGGCCGAGGAAGACTTCTTCGACCGCTGAACCTGCCGAAATGACGGAAACAGGCTCCCCGTCCGGTGTGGTATCAGGGGGCAAAGGGAGCTTTGCCCCCTCTGGGCCTGCGGCCCATTCACCCCCGCGTATTTTTGGCAAGATGAATGGGCCCCGGCACCCGCCATTCTGAAGAAGGTGTCAGACGCCCCAGTCGGCGCCCTGCATCTCGCGCAGGCGGCTGGCGGTGCGTCCGAACTCGAATGCGCCGGCCCCCTCGCTGTAAAGCCCTTCCGGCGCCTCTGCCGCGCTGGCGATCAGGCGTACACGGCCCTCGTAGAGGGCATCCACCAGCGTCACGAATCGCTTGGCCTCGTTATAATTGGCGGCGGACAGGCGCGGGATATCCTCCAGCATCAGCACCCGGACGGCGCCCGCGATCGCCAGATAATCCGCAGGCCCCAGCGGCTGGCCGCAGATGTCCCAGAACCCGGCGCGCGCCACGCCGTTGTGATGGCGCGGCAGGGTCACGTCCCTGCCCTGCACCCGCAACACCAGCGGCGCGCCCGGGTCATGCCCGGTCAGCTCATCCCACAGCTTGTCGATCTGCGTGCGCGCCTCCCCGTCAGCCGGAGAGAAATAGACCTGCGCGCCCGTCAGCCGGTGCTGGCGGTAATCTGTCTCGCTCTCCAGCTCAATCACCTGCATGCGCTGGTGCAAGAGCTCGATAAAGGGAAGGAACACGGCCCGGTTCAGACCGTCTTTGTAAAGATCATCGGGCGGGCGGTTCGAGGTGGTGACGATCACCACCCCCGCATCCATCAGCATCTGGAACAACCGCCCCACGATCATCGCATCCGTGATGTCGGTGATCTGCATCTCATCAAAGGCCAGAAGCCGCACCTCGGCGATCACCGCCGCCGCAACAGGGGCGAGCGCATCACTGACCCCGGTCTTGCGCGCCGCATGCATCCCGGCGTGGATTTCCTGCATGAAGGCATGAAAATGCACCCGCCGCTTGGCCTTGATGGCCGTGGCATCGGCGAAGAAATCCATCAGCATCGACTTGCCGCGCCCCACCCCGCCCCACAGATAAAGCCCCTTTGGCGCGGGCGGCGGGCGCCTGAAAACCGTATCCAGAAGGCCGCGTTTCTGCGGGGTTTCCGCCCAGTCGCGCAGGGCATCGAGGGCGGGAAGAACCGCACGCTGCGCGGCGTCAGGGCGGATTGCGCCTGCGGCCACGCGTTGATCATAAAGCTGGGTCAGGGTCTGGCGCATACCCCACTCCATACTGCGCCTTTTTGCCGGGTTGAACCGCAATTCTTTCGCCCGGTTCCGCCACCGCCCCGCCAGCCCGCTCTTGCCTGTTGCCCCCCCGCCTTGTAACGGTTGGGCAACCGTTCTGACTGGGAGCCACCGATGGCCGATGACCCCAAGACCCTCGTTTCCACCGAATGGCTTGCCGCGCATCTGGGCGACCCCGATCTGCGGGTGCTGGACGGTTCATGGTACATGCCCGATTCCGGCCGCGATGCGCGCGCAGAATATGAGGCGGGCCATATCCCCGGCGCGCGCTATTTCGATATCGACGAGATATCCGACCAGCGCTCCTCCTTGCCGCATATGGCCCCGCCGCCGGAGAAATTCATCAGCCGGATGCGGGCGCTGGGTGTGGGCGACGGGCATCAGGTGGTGGTCTATGACGGCATGGGGATCTTTTCGGCGGCGCGCGTCTGGTGGCTGTTCAAGCTGATGGGCAAGACCGATGTGGCGGTGCTGGACGGCGGCCTGCCGAAATGGAAGGCAGAAAACCATCCGCTGGAAGATATGCCCCCCGTGGTGCGCGACCGCCACATCACCGTGCAGCGCCAGTCGCATCTGGTGCGCGACGTGGCGCAGGTGGCCGCCGCCTCCAAGCTGAAGGACTGGCAGATCCTTGATGCCCGCGCCGCCGCGCGGTTCAGGGGCGAGGTGCCAGAGCCCCGGCCCGGCCTGCGCGCCGGTCATATTCCGGGTTCAATGAACCTGCCGTTCATGGAGTTGCTCAACGCCGACGGCACGATGAAAGACCTGCCCGCCCTCCAAGCGGCGTTCGAGGGGGCGGGCATTGATCTGGCCAGGCCGGTGATCACCACCTGCGGTTCCGGCGTGACGGCGGCAGTGCTCAGTCTGGCGCTGGAGCGGCTGGGCCACAACCGGCATGCGCTTTATGATGGGTCATGGTCGGAATGGGGCATGTATCCTGATCTGGCTGTCGAGAAGGGCTGAGCGATGTTCGCCTTCAAGGCTGGCGACAAGGTCGACTACCGTGTGACCTGGCTTGAAATGACCACGCGGCCCGCTTTTGGCTGGCCACGCCTGCCCGTGGGCCGTGAGGGGATGCTGCTGAAGGCCGAAACCCCGCCGCGCTGGTATTTTCTGTCACTCTACGATGCCGTGGGCCGCGATTATGCCTGGACCGAAAAGCATGAAATGTCGCCCGAAGCCCTGACGCAGTGGCTGCATGACCCGGCCATCTCGCTGCATACGCTGATGGCACAGGGCTGGCCACAGGGCTTCTTCATGCTGGATACGCGCGAGGAAGGGGTCTGCGATCTGGCCTATTTCGGCCTCGTCCCCGAGGCGGTGGGGCGCGGGCTGGGAAGCTGGCTTCTGCAGACCGCGATCCTGACCGGCTGGGCGCTGCCCGGCGTTGAGCGCCTGACCGTCAACACCTGCACCTTGGATCACCCGCGCGCGCTTGGCCAGTATCAGCGCTTCGGGTTTGAGCCGGTGCGCACCGAAACACGGTCTGCGGTGCTGACGCAGGACCAGATCTTTCTCCAACCCCTGCTCTGAGAGGGCATCCGATGTTCAACAATCTCACCCCGCCCCCTCCTGATGCGATCCTGAAGGTGATGCAGCAGTTCCGTGACGATCCGCGCAGCGACAAGGTCGATCTGGGGGTCGGCGTGTACCGCGATGCCACGGGGGTGACGCCGGTGATGCGGGCGGTCAAGGCCGCCGAGGCACATCTGGTCGCAACGCAGGACAGCAAGGGCTATGTCGCCATGGCCGGGGATACGGCCTTTCACAGCGCGATGGCCGCGCTGGTGCTGGGCGGTGTGGTTGGGGCTGAGCGGATTGCGGCGGCCGCAGCAACCGGGGGCACCGGCGCCGTGCGTCAGGCAATGGAGCTGATCCATACTGCCAACCCGCAGGCGCGCGTCTGGATCAGCCAGCCCACCTGGCCCAACCACCCCGCGCTGGCCGAGGCGGCAGGCTTGGAATGGCGGCCTTACCGCTACTATGACGCGGAAAACGGCGGTATCGACCGCGCGGGCATGATGGCTGACCTTGACGGCGCACGGGAGGGCGATGTGATCCTGCTGCATGGCTGCTGCCACAATCCCACCGGCGCCGATTTCACCGAATCCGACTGGGCTGATATAGCCGCCTTTCTGGAGCGTCGCGGGCTGATCCCCTTCGTCGATATCGCCTATCAGGGCTTTGGCGATGGCGTCGATGCCGACGCCGCGGGCCTGCGCCATCTGGCCGCGCGCCTGCCCCGGCTGATGATCGCAGGTTCGGCGGCCAAGAACTTCGGCCTCTATCGTGAGCGGGCGGGGATCTACATGGTGGTCTGCCCCCCTGCCGAGCGCGATACGACACAGGCAATGATGGCCTGGCTCAACCGCTCCAGCACCGGCTTCCCGCCCGATCACGGGGCGCGGGTGGTGACGACCATCCTGAATGACCCCATGATGAAGGATCAGTGGCTTCAGGAACTGGCTGAAATGCGCGCGCGGGTGAACGGGCTGCGCGCGGCGCTGGCGACGGCACTGCGCAAGGAGACCGGGTCGGACAGATTCGGGTTTCTGGGCGCGCAGAAAGGGATGTTCTCACTCCTTGGCGGCACCGATGCCCAGATCGCCCGCCTGCGCGAGGAATTCGGCCTCTATCTGGTCGGCGGTGGACGGATGAACATCGCCGGGCTGAAAGAGGATACGGTTGACCGGGTGGCAGCGGGCATTGCCCGGGTGCTCAACGACTGACGCCACGCATGTCGAAACCGGGCAGGGGGGCTTTCTGCCCCCCACGCCGCTACGCGGCTCCCCCCGAGGATACTTTCAGACAGAAAATGAAGCGCAGCCCTCCCTTCATCTTGCCACAAATACGCTGGGGGTGAATGGCCGCAGGCCAGAGGGGGCAAAGCCCCCTGCTTTTGATCAAGGGTCGGAACAGCCACCGCGTGGCGAGGGATGGAAACGCCCCTCGAAGCGCATCAGCGCAGGCCTTCACAAGGGTCAGGGCGCGACGTCGGTTCGGTGACTATCCAGAAGTCATAGGGCGCATTCTCAGCCGGCCCCTCCTCCATCTGACCAAGCGATACCACCCCCGGCGCCGCAGGGGCCCGGCGCAGATAGGCCGGGATGCCGATATCAACGCGCGCATGCCCGGTGCCCGCGATCACCACCACCGGCCCGCCTGTCTCTGCCCAGGCTTCAAGCGCGACATGCGCCAGCGCCGCGTCGCGCAGCCGCTGTGCCGCAACCATACCGGGCAGCAGGTGTTCGGGCAGCGCATCGCAATGGGCGGCGGCCTGACCGGCCTCGCGCGCGGCCTGATCTTCAGGTGAAAGGGGCTTTTCGAGCCCCAGCGTATCAGCTTCGGCCCCGAACAGGCTGGCAAAGACCCCGGCGGCGGCCTCATCAAACACCCGCCGCGCGGTCCCGCGCGGGACACCCCCGCCATAGACCGGCACATCGGGTGCGGCCAGCAGGATTGGATGGTACAGGCTGAAATCCGGCCAGCCGCTGTCATCCCAGCCAATGGCAGCGCCGACCGCCTGCGCATCACTGCGGTCCTGCGGCATGCGGGCGGCCTGCTCAGGGGTCAGCATTTCCCAGACGAGCGCGCGCGGGGCAAGCGCCGCCACGGCGCGCGCCTGATTGATGTGATGCACAGGGTTGTCATGCACCTCGCCCAGTATGACGATATCGGCCCGGGGCAGGGTATCCAGCGCCTCAGGGCTGAGCGGCTGGGCAAACGCGGGCCGGGCAAGCGTGAGAATGGCAAGCGCCGTGCACCATAGTGCCAGGGCGGCAATCATGAACGGCAGGCGGGGGCTGTTGTGCGGTGTCATGCCAACAGCTGATATACCTCGCGTGACTGGCTTTCCAGTGCCCGGCGCATCTTGCCAAAGGCGGCCGCCTCGATCTGGCGGATCCGCTCTTTCGAAAGGCCCAGCTCGTCGCCCAGCGATTCAAGGGTGCGCGGCTCGTCGCGCAGCTTGCGCTCCGCCACCACATAGCGCTCGCGCGCGCTCAGCGTGTCCATCGCCGCTTTCAGCCAGTTGCGCAGCGCGGCGCAGTCGTGGCGCTCTTCCACCGCCTCGGCGGCCTGAACGCCGTCATCTTCCAGCGTTTCGATCCATTCGCGCCCGTCCTCGTCACCCGATTGCTGGGCATTGAGCGACAGATCCGACCCCGAAAGCCGCCCGGTCATCATCTCCACATCCGCCAGCGGCACACCGATGGTCTGGGCGATGCGTTCCCGCAGCTGGTGACCATCCAGCTCTTCGCCCAGATCCTGTGCCTCGCGCTGCAACTGGGCCTGCACCCGGCGCAAGTTGAAGAACAGCGACTTCTGGCTTGAGGTGGAGCCCGTGCGCACCATCGACCAGTTGCGCATCACATACTCCTGCATCGAGGCCTTGATCCACCACACCGCATAGGTTGAGAAACGCACGCCGCGGTCAGGGTCGAATTTCTCGGCGGCCTTCATCAGGCCCAGCCCGGCCTCCTGAATAAGGTCATTCATCGGTGCGCCGTAGGAGCGGAATTTCGAGGCCATCGAGATGGCGAGGCGCATATAGGCGGTGATCAGCCGGTGCAGGGCAGCCTCATCGCGCTGGTCCCGCCAGGCATAGGCAAGCCTGCGTTCGGTTTCTGCATCCAGAAGCTCGGCGCGCATGACCGTGCGCGAGAAGCGTCGCATTTCGACTCCGTCAAGTGCCATGTCTTCTCTCCCGGTTTATAGAAGACTACGCAGCAGGGCGGTGATTGGTTCACCCAAGGTTCAGCTTTTCGAATGAATCACCGCACAATTGCTGATTTGTGGCGGCGCACGGGCTGCCGTATGATGGCCGAAACCGGAGGGCAGGATGGACTATCACCTTTGCATCGGCGATCGCGCCTATTCCAGCTGGTCGCTGCGCGGCTGGCTTCTGTTCGAGGCCTTCGGCCTGCACACCAGGGTCACGCTGGCCGAACTCTACAGCGATGATTTCGCGCGTATCCTCGCCGGTTTTGCCCCGGCGCGCACCGTTCCCGCGCTTCGCCTGCCCGATGAGGCGGGCGAGGGCGGGGTCGTGGTGGCCGAAAGCCTCGCCATTGCCGAAGAGCTCGCCAGCCGTCACCCGGATGCCGGGCACTGGCCCACCGACCCGCGCGCCCGCGCCGTGGGGCGCGCGCTGGCGGCGGAGATGCATGCCGGTTTCGCGCCCCTGCGCAGCCATTGCCCGATGAACCTGCGCGTCAGCTACGAAGATTGCGCGCCCCCGCAGGCGGTGCTGGATGACCTTGCGCGGCTTGCGGACCTTTGGCGCTGGGCGCGCGAAACCACCAAAAACACCACCGGCAACACCGGGCCCTGGCTTTGCGGGGAATACTCGGTGGCGGATGCCTTCTTTGCGCCGGTCGCCGCGCGGGTGGCAGGCTACAATCTGCCGATGCCGGACGATGCCATGGCCTATGTGGCTGCCCATCTGGCGCATGGCCCGTTCCGGCGCTGGCGCGCCATGGGGTTGGCTACGGGCCCCGACCAGCCCTTCTATCGCCGCGACTGGCCCACCCGTCCCTGGCCCGGGCCAGCCCCCCTGCCCGCAGAAATCTGCGATGGCCCGTCGGTGAACGCAGCCTGCCCCTATTCGGGCAGGCCGGTCACCCATTTCCTGCGGGTGCAGGGGCAGGTTCTGGGCTTTTGCAACCCGTTCTGCCGTGACAAGACACTGGCCGATGTCGCCGCCTGGCCGCAGGCCATGTCACTCCTGAAGGCGTGAAAGCGCCCAGTGCGCGGCCTCCGCCACCGTCGGGTCGGGGTCGCTGACAAGCGCGCGCGCCGCCCCGGCCAGCCGCGGCGCGCCCGAATTGCCGATTGCATAGAGGACATTGCGCACGAAACGGTTGCGTCCGATCCGCTTGATCGGCGAGCCTGAGAAACGCAGGCGGAACGCGGCATCGTCCAGCGCAGCCAGATCCGCCAGATCGGGCGCGACCAGATCATCGCGCGCGGCATATTTCGCCTCCGCCGCGGTGACGGCAAACTTGTTCCACGGGCAGACCGCCAGACAATCGTCGCACCCATAAATGCGGTTGCCCATCTTGCCGCGCAGCTCTTCCGGCACCGGGCCATGATGTTCGATGGTCAGATAGGAAATGCAGCGCCGCGCATCCAGCTGGAAGGGCGCGGGAAAGGCATTGGTCGGGCAGATGTCCAGACAGGCAGTGCAGGAGCCGCAGTTTTCACGCGCGGGGGCATCGGGCGGCAGCGCATGGGTGGTGAACAGCGCGCCCAGAAAGAACCAGTTGCCCAGATCGCGCGACAGAAGGTTGGTGTGCTTTCCCTGCCAGCCCAGCCCGGCCGCCGCCGCCAGCGGCTTTTCCATCACCGGCGCGGTATCAGTGAACACCTTGATCTCGCCGCCCGCCTGATCGATCAGCCAGCGCCCCAGCCGCTTCAGCCGTTTCTTGAGCACATCATGATAATCGCGCCCCATGGCATAGACCGACAGCGCCGCCCGGTCGCGTTTCTCCAGCAGTTCCAGCGGGTTGAAGGCGGGGGTATAGGGCTCTGCCAGCATAATGACCGTGCGCGCCTCGGGCCATAGCACCGCCGGATCGCCGCGCCAGTGCATCCGCTCGGCCATCCAGCCCATCTGGCCATGCCGCCCCTTCGCCACAAATGCGCCCAGCCGCCCAGCCGCCAGCGGTATCGCATCGGGCCGCACCACGCCCATCGCGGCGAACCCCTCGGCGCGCGCCTGTGCGGCCAGCGCCGCTTTCAGCGCCGCGCTGTCCATGGGCTCTCATCTTGCCAGAAATACGCGCGGGGGGTGAGGCGCGCAGCGCCGAGGGGGGCAAAAAGCCCCCCTTCCCGGCCGGTCTCAGAAATCAAGGTCGGCATAGTGGCGCGCGGCGGGAAAGCCCGGCACCTGATCGGCCAGAAGCGGGCGGAACGCCGGGCGTGACTTGATCTTGGCATACCATTCGCGCACGCCGGGGGTGCGGTCCCAGTCGACATCGGCGATGTAGTCGAGGCAGGACAGATGCGCGGCGGCGGCAAAATCGGCCAAGGTCATCTCGTTTCCGGCCAGCCAGCGGCGGTGCTCCAGCAGCCAGCCCATGTAATCGAGATGGAACTTGATACGCTGCGCCCCGGCCTTGATCTTCTGCGAATCCGGATAGCCCTTGCCCGTCAGCTTCTTGTTCACCCGCTCATAAAGCAGGTTCGCAGTGACCTCATGGTGAAACTTGTCGTCGAACCAGGAACAGAGGCGGCGCATCTCGTAGCGGGCGGCGGCATCCTTGGGGACCAGCGGCGGGTTGGGGTGCAGATCGTCGATATATTCGCAGATCGCCTGGCTTTCGGCCAGCATCCGGCCTTCAAGGCGCAGCACCGGCACCTTGCCTGCCGGGTTGCGGCGCAGGAAGTCGCTGCTCGCTTCCCAGTACCGCTCTTCCACCAGCTCCACCTCGATACGCTTTTCGCCCAGCGTCAGGCGAACCTTCCGGCAGAACGGTGAGAGGGGCATGTGAAAGAGGCGCAGCATGGGCAGATCGGACCTTCGGTTGGCAGCCCCCCTCATGCCTGCTGGGCGCGAAAAGTTCAACCGTCGAAACAGGCCGCCCGGCCATCGCGCCGGATCGTGGCGGCCCCGTCGGCGATCGAATTGGCCCGGCGCGAGACAAAATCCGACGGGCGCGCGGCATTCCGGCTTTGCGGCGCGGGCAGGACAGCGGCCAGCAGCCCCGCCTGACGCGCCGTCAGATCAGCGGCGGAGCGGTTGAAATAGTGCCGGGCGGCAGCCTCCACGCCGAAGACCCCGGTGTCGAACTCGGCGATATTCAGATAGACCTCAAGAATGCGCTGCTTGCTCCACAGCGTTTCCACCACCGGGGTCAGCATCGCCTCCAGCGCCTTGCGCGCCCAGCTGCGGCCATGCCAGAGGAACACGTTCTTCACCACCTGCTGGCTGATCGTCGAGGCCCCGCGCCCGGCGCCCGCATCAAGTGCGGCGCGGATCGCGGCCATGTCAAAGCCCCAGTGCTGGCAGAAATTGGCATCCTCGGCCGCGACGGCGGAACGGGCCATGACCGGCGCGATGCGCGTCATCGGCACCCATTCATAGCGGATATCGCCCAGCCTGCGCGATTCCTGCCACATATAGACCCCACCCGGCGGGTCCACGAAGCGATACAGCGCCACCCAGGCCAACATCAGCGCCAAGGCCCCCACAAGCCCCAGTACAAGCCAGCGCAGCACACGCCGGACCGCGTGGGCAAGCCGGTCAAACAGACCGGGGCGCGGCCGGGCGCGGGATTTGCGTGCTTTCGCCATGGCCGCCAGAGAAATCACGCCCGGCCCTGTGCGGTCAAGCGCCCTCTGTTCCGTCAAGCGCCTTGCGCGTCTGTGAGTAGACAGCGGCCCCGGCTGCGCATAGCGTGTGCGCCAATGGCTTGTCCGGAGGTTTGTCATGCCCCTGCCCCTTGTTCCCCTTGCCGGTGCCGCGCTGAAGTACGGCGGTGTCGCGCTGGCCGCTTGGCTGGTGACGCGCGCCGTTGCCCCCGCGCGCATCGACCAGCGCGCCGAAGATGCGCTTGATGCCATGCCCGAGGGTCTGGGCATTCGCCGTCCGCGTGACCGCGACCAGTCCAACGCCACCGGCCGGCTGTCCCGTCAGGTGAAGTTGCCCGGAATGGCGCGCCCCGTTGAAATTGACGCCGCCTTCTACGCCCGCCTGCGCACCCGCAAAGTCTGACAGGCTGACAGCCCAAATCTGATGGCACATAAAAATCTGAGGGACAGAATATGCTGACACTCCATCAAAGCCCCGCCTCGCCTTTCGTGCGCAAGGTTGTGGTGCTGCTGCACGAAACGGGCCAGTTGGGCGAGGTCACGCTGAAACAGGCCACCGGCACCCCGCTTGAACCCGGCTCTCTGCCGGTCGATATCAACCCGCTGGGCAAGATCCCCACGCTGGAACGCCCTGACGGCTGCACGCTTTATGACAGCCGGGTGATCTGCCGCTATCTGGCCGAACGCGCGCCCAAAGGCCCGCGCCTTTACCCCGAGGCCCCCCGCCTGTGGGAGGTGCTGACGCTGGAAGCCACCGCCGAGGGTATTCTGGATGCGGCCGTGGGCATGCGTTATGAAGTCGCACTCCGCCCCGAAGAGCGGCAATCGTCCGAGTGGCTGGAAGCCCAGTGGGCCAAGATCGCCCGCAGCCTTGACGCGCTGGAAAGCCGCTGGATGGGGCATCTGGCAGGGCCGCTGTGCATGGGGCAGATCGCCACAGGCTGCGCGCTGGGGTATCTTGATTTCCGCCATGATGCCCGCAACTGGCGCCAGGGCCGCCCCGCGCTGGCCGACTGGCAGGCGCGATTCGCCGAGCGCCCGTCGATGAAAGCCACCGTTCCGGGCTGACCCCGCCCTTCCCGCACGGCCTGCCGGGCGAGCGATCCGCCTGCAGACCCGGCAGCCACTGGTTGCGAAGACGGGTCTGCTTCCGCCCCGGTGCAAGGGCAGCGCATCACCGGCGCACTGCTGACGCATGCCCGGGTCACGCTCAGCGCATGCTCTTCGCGCGGGCAGCGCCGGGCGCACCCAGGCCCCTGACGCCTGCAAATGGGCACAGGTGCGGCGTTTTTGCCCCAATTCGCGGCTGGACGGAGCGTGAAATCGTCGCTAAACACCCGGCTTGGAGGCTGCAGTATCTGCGGCTCGTTTCGGCTATGCCGCCGAACCCATGACCTTGAAATGGAGAATGCTCGTGTCCCACGCAGACGACAACGCAGGCACTCGCCGGGATTTTCTGTATTACGCGACCGCCGGTGCCGGTGCTGTCGCCGCAGGGGCAGCGGTGTGGCCGCTGGTCAATCAGATGAACCCGTCGGCCGATGTGCAGGCCCTGTCCTCAATCTTCGTTGATGTCAGCGATGTCCAGATCGGCGCCCAGCTGACGGTGAACTTTCTTGGCAAGCCGGTCTTCATCCGCCGACGCACGCCCGAAGAGATCGCTGAAGCACGCGCTGTCCAGTTGAGCGATCTGATGGATACCGACTCGCAGAACCCCAACCGCCCCGGCACGGACGCGAGCGACGCCAACCGCGCGCTGGACGAGGAAGGCGAGTGGCTGGTCATGACTGGCGTGTGCACCCATCTGGGTTGCGTACCGCTGGGCAATGGCGCGGGCGATTTCAATGGCTGGTTCTGCCCCTGCCATGGTTCGCACTACGACACCTCTGGCCGCATCCGCCGCGGGCCGGCACCGGAAAACCTTTGGATTCCGGTCGCCAGCTTCGTTGACGAAACCACAATCCAGCTCGGCTGAGGGAGAAGGCCATGTCCGGTATTCCGCACGACCATTACGAGCCGAAAACCAATGCCGAGAAGTGGCTTCACCGCCGTCTTCCCATTGTCGGGCTCCTCTACGACACCATCATGATCCCCACACCCAAGAACCTGAACTGGATGTGGATCTGGGGCATCGTCCTGATGTTCTGCCTTGTTCTGCAGATCATCACGGGCATCGTGCTGGTGATGCATTACACGCCGCATGCCGACATGGCCTTTGCCTCGGTCGAGCATATCATGCGCAACGTCAACGGCGGCTACATGCTGCGCTATCTGCACCAGAACGGCGCGATGCTGTTCTTTGCGGCCGTTTACCTTCATATCTTCCGTGGCCTGTACTACGGCAGCTACAAAACCCCGCGTGAGGTGACCTGGATCATCGGCATGCTGATCTACCTGGCGATGATGGCGACCGCCTTCATGGGCTATGTGCTTCCCTGGGGTCAGATGTCGTTCTGGGGCGCCACGGTGATCACCGGCCTGTTCGGTGCGATCCCCGGCATCGGTGACGCGCTGCAAGCCTGGCTGCTGGGCGGGCCCGCCGTGGGCAACCCCACGCTGAACCGCTTCTTCTCGCTGCATTATCTGCTGCCCTTCGTCATTCTGGGGCTGGTGATCGTGCACGTCTGGGCCTTCCATACCACCGGCAACAACAACCCCGCCGGTGTGGAGGTGCGCAAGGCCTCGAAAGAAGAGGCCGAGAAAGACACGCTGCCCTTCTGGCCTTACTTCGTGATCAAGGACGTGTTCGCGCTGGTCGTGGTGCTGCTGGTGTTCTGGATGATCGTGGGCTTCATGCCCAACTTCCTTGGCCACCCTGACAACTACATCGAGGCCAACCCGCTGGTCACGCCGTCGCATATCGTGCCCGAATGGTACTTCCTGCCGTTCTACGCGATCCTGCGTGCCTTCACCGCCGATGTCTGGGTGGTGATCGCGGTCGAATGGCTCAGCTTCGGGATCATTGACGCCAAGTTCTTCGGCGTGCTTGCGATGTTCGGTGCGATCTTCGTGATGGTGCTGGTGCCTTGGCTGGACACGTCCTCGGTTCGTTCGGGCCGCTACCGCCCGATGTTCAAATGGTACTTCTGGCTGCTGATCGTCGATTTCTTTGTCCTGATGTGGGCCGGTGCGATGCCGGCGGAAGAACCCTATGCAACCATCTCGCTGATCGCGACGGCCTACTGGTTCGCCTACTTCCTGGTGATCCTGCCGCTGCTGGGCGTGCTTGAAAAGCCGACGGTACCGCCTGCGACGATCGAGGAAGACTTCAAGATGACCGTCAGGAAGTCTGCCGGCAAGGGCGTCCCGCCCGAGCACATCCCGGCCGAGTGAGAGAAAGGAATAGAGTGATATCATGATCAGGAAACTTGCCCTCTCGGCCCTGACCGCCCTGTCGCTGGCCGCCTCTCCGGCGCTGGCGGCCGGGGGCCACGGCGAGATCACGGATTATTCCTTCTCGTTCGAAGGCCCGTTCGGCAGCTATGACCGGGCGCAGCTTCAGCGCGGTCTGCAGGTCTATACCGAGGTCTGCGCGGCCTGCCACGGCTTGCAGTACGTGCCCTTCCGCACGCTGACAGCGGAAACCGGCCCGGCACTGTCGCCCGATGCAATGCGCGCTTATGCCGCCAATTTCGAGGTTGTCGATTCCGATACCGGCGACTTCCGGCCTGCTGGCGGCCCGGACCACTTTCCGGGGTCGGGCATGGAAACCGCACCGGACCTGAGCCTGATGGCCAAGGCCCGCGTGGGCTTTTCCGGCCCCTACGGGCTGGGCATCAACCAGTTGATGCGCGGCATCGGCGGGCCTGAGTACATCGCCTCGTTCCTGGCCGGTTTCGATGGCCGCGAAGAGATGCAGGCGGGCACGATGTTCTATTTCAACACGGCCTATGACGGCTGGGTTTCGATGAACCCGGTGCTGTGGGAAGATGGTGTGGACTATGCCGATGGCACCCCCGCCACGATCGAACAGCAGGCACAGGACGTTGCCGCCTTCCTGATGTGGGCCGCCGAGCCGAAGCTGACCGAGCGCAAGAAATGGGGCTTTGTCGGCTCTGTCTTCCTCATTCTGCTGGGCTCGCTTCTGTATCTGACGAACAAGCGCCTCTGGGCGCCGGTCAAGAAGAAGGCCAAGGAGGCCTGAGGCCGCACCCTTTGCCACCCTTTGCCGGAAACGGATAACGCGCCCTTCGGGGCGCGTTTTTCATTGCCGGGTCGCTTTGACGGGAAGCGCTAGCCAGCCCGCGGGCCAAGATAGGCCGCCAGAACCGGGGGCGGGTTGGCCAGAAGCGCCTCGGTGGGCTCAGGCGGCGCCGCGCGGCCATCGGCCACCACCAGCGTCTGCGGGCAGATGCGCAGCGCGTCTGACGGTTCATGAGTGATCATCATAAGCGTCGCGCCCTGCTCAATGGCGATCCGGGCGACCAGATCAAGCATCTCGGCTCTCAGCGCGGGGCCAAGCGCGGCAAAGGGTTCATCCAGCAGGATCAGTGGCCGCGCGCGCAACAGCACCCGCGCCAGCGCCGCCCGGCTGATCTGCCCGCCCGACAGTTCTGCCGGGCGGCGCGCGGTAAGCTCCGCCAGCCCGGTCCGTTCCAGCGCCTGCGTTACCTGCGTGCGCTGCGCAGCGTTCAGCCGAAGCGACGGGTCGATACCCAGCGCGACATTGTCAAAGACGCTGAGATGCGGCAGCAGGTTGTTGTCCTGAAAGAGAATGCTGAGCGGGCGTCTGGCCGGGGGCAGCGCATCAATCCGCGCGCCCTGCCAGCGGATTTCCCCCTGCGTGAGCGGCACAAAACCGGCAATGGCCGCCAGCAGCGTTGTCTTCCCCGCCCCCGAGGGGCCGATCACGGCAACCCGCGCGCCCTGCGCAACCTGCAGTGTCGCACTGAGGCGAAAGTCGCCCTGCCGGATGACCAGCGCATCAAGTTCCAGCATGGCGTGGCTCCTTCCCGCCAATCAGGCGCTCCAGCAGGGTGAAAGCCGCCAACGACAGCACGAGCAGCAAAAGCGCGGCTCCGGCTGCGTCCTGCGTACGATAGGCGCCCATCAGGCGCTGAAGCTGCATCGGCAATGTCTCTCCCCCCGTCTGCGCGAAAAGCACGATCACCCCCAGATCACCCATGGACAGCGCAGCCCCCAGCCCCAGCGCAAACCCCGCCGGTCGCCGCAACCGGGGCCAGAGCACCAGCCGCAGATGCGCCCCCACCCCCAGCCCCAGCGAGGCCGAGAGGCGCGCATAATCGGCTTCCGCCCGGTGCAGCGCGGGCAGAACAGCGCGCAGGGCAAAGGGCAACGCCATGGCGGCATTGACCAGCGCGGTCACCGGCAGGGCAAGGCGCGCGGGGGCGATGAACGGAAAGGCCATGATGAACAGCCCCGTGCCGATCACCATGGGCGAGGCGACCAGCGCGCTCATCCCCACCCCTTCCAGCAGCGGGGCGGCACGGCGAGACCAGACCGCCGCAAGCGCCAGTGCAGCGGTGAAGACCGCCAGCAGGACGACCGACAGCGCCGCTACCTTGAGCGATTGCAGCGTCGCCATCCACACCGACGCGGGAAGCCCGGCCAGATGCGGCGCGCCCCGGAGCACGATCATCGCCAGCGGCAGCAGGAGAAACGCGGCGACCAGCGCAATGGCGATGCCATCCAGCAGCCGCGCCATGCCGCCGGGGGCGGCGGGGGCGTCACGGTCAAGCCCGGTCATCGCCATGCCCGGCAGCGTGAAACCCGCCAGCGCCAGCAATGCCGCAATGCCCAGCCCGGCCTGCACCAGCGCCAGAAGCGCCGCGCGGCCCAGATCAAAATCAAAGAGGAAGGCCTGATAGATCGCCAGTTCCAGCGTAGTGGCGCGGGGCCCGCCGCCCAGTGTCAGCGCCACCGCGAAAGAGGTCAGGCAGATCAGAAACACCACCGCCAAAGCGCCCGGCACCACGCGGGTCAGCATCGGCCCCTCGATGTGCCGCCACATCGCGCGGCGGCCAAAACCCAGCGACGCGGCGAGGCGCAGATGCTCGGCCGGAACGCGCGACCAGCCTTGCAGGATCAGCCGCGTGGCCAGCGGCAGGTTGAAGAACACATGCGCCAGCAACACGCCTTGCAGCCCATAGATGGAGACAGTGGGCAAACCGGCCCAGCCCAGCGCCTGATTGGCCAGCCCCCCGCGCCCGAAGACCGCCAGCAGCCCTGAAACCGCCACCAGCGTGGGCAGGATGAAGGGCGCGCCGGTCAGCACCACCAGCGCGCGCCGCCCGGCAAAGCGCCGCCGCGCCAGCGCGCGCGCCACCGGGATCGCCAGCGCCACCGAGATCAGCGCGGAAAGCGTGGCCTGCAACAGGGTGAAGCGCAGCGCCGCCCAGTCAGCTGGGCCGAACACCGCCGCCGCGGGCCCCGCGCGGCGATAGACCGCGCCCAGCGCCCCAAGGTTCAGCGCCAGCAGCACCGCCACGGCAAGCGCCGCCAGCCCCCAAAGCAGCGCAGGCGGGCGGTGTCGCCAGAGCGGATCAGCGCGCGAGGGCATTCCGCCATTCATCCAGCGCGCCGTCGCGCAGGGTGGCGGCCTCATCGGCGCTGAACAGAAGCGAGGTTTCCGGCTGGTGCAGCCCCTCGAACCCTTCGGGCAGCCCGTCTGCGGGCGTGACGGCGGGATACATCCAGTTGGTCGTTGCGACCACGGACTGGAATTCATCGGTCAGCATGAAGGCCAGAAACCGGCGCGCCAGTTCGGGCTGATCCGTGTCAGCGACCATGCCTGCCACCTCGATCTGCAGATAATGCCCTTCGTCGAACGGTGCGGCGGCCTTACTGTCATCCTCTTCGGCGATGATGTGATAGGCGGGTGAGGTGGTGTAGCTGAGCACCATATCGGCCTCGCCATCAAGGAACAGGCCATAGGCCTCGGACCAGCCGGAGGTGACGGTCAGAATGCGCGGTGCCAGCCCCTCCCAGATCGCGGCGGCCTCGTCGCCGTAAGCGGCCTTGACCCACATCAGCAGGCCCAGCCCCGGCGTGGAAGAGCGCGGATCCTGAATGATCACTCTGAGGTCGGAATCGATCAGCGCGCGGAAGCTGGTGGGCGGCGCGGGCGTGCGCGCGCGGTCATGGACAAAGGCAAACCAGCCCCAGTCAAAGGGCAGAAACACCGGGTCATCCCAGGTGACCGGCAGGTCCAGCGCGGCCTCGATGCCATGGGGTGCGAAAAGCCCGGTTTCCAGCGCGCGGGCGGTGAGATTGGTATCAAGCCCCAGCACGATATCGGCCTCGGTGCGCACACCTTCCAGCTGAAGCCGCGCCAGAAGTGCCGCGCCATCGCCGGTGGCAACCATGTTCAGCGTGCAGTCACAGACCGCCTCGAAAGCCTCGGTCACGGCGGGGCCGGGCCCCCATTCGCTGATGAAACTGTCATAGGTATAGACTGTCAGCACCGGGTTTTCGGCCTGCGCCGGGCCTGCCAGCGCGGCGCCAAGCAGGCCTGCGGAAAGTGTCAGGTAGCGCATGTCTCTTCCTCCTTTTGCGAACGGCGGGGCCGGGTGGAGGAAGATCCCTGTCACCTTCCCTCCGCCGGTCCTAACCGGTTCAGGTTCAACGGGTTCGCTTGACGCATCTCAGCCGGTGACGGCACCCCGAGGTCTGGATCAAGGTTAAACCCTTGCAGCCCGCAGGTTCAAGGGGGAACTGGCGGATGCGCGGCCGCGCGCTCTGTGCCATACTGGGCCAGATATGAGCAACAGGAGGAGGCAAAGGTGAAGATTTCAGCCGATTTCAACGGTCAGACGGTCATCAGCACATTTGAGATGACACCGGGCACCTGCGCCGATGTCCTTGAGGCGCTGACCGATGCCTATGACACGGTGATCCGCCTTCAGCCCGGCTTCATCAGCGGGGCGATCCATGTCAACGATGCCCAGACGCGCATTTGCACCTATTCGCGCTGGACTGACCGGCGCGATTTTCAGGCGATGCTGCGCACCCCCGAGATGCGGGTGCGCAACCGCGCGATCGCGGCGCTTTGCGCACGGTTCGAGCCGGTGATGTATGAAGTGACATCGGTTTTCTAGCCCCGCACCGGAGCGTGGCGCGCGCCGCGCGAGCGGCGCCGCAGGAAGCCCGGGCAGCCGGGCGCAAGGGGGTTTCCACCCCCTCTTCGGCTGCGCCGAATTCACCCCCGAGCGTATTTCCGGCAAGATGAAAGCGGGCGGCAGACAAGGTGTTTACGCTTGAGCCTTGCCGGGCGCGCGGCTAGACCATGCGCAAAAGGAGCGGTGTGCATGAGCGTCAACACCTTTGGCCGTCTGTTTCGCGTGACCACCTGGGGCGAAAGCCACGGCCCTGCGCTGGGGGCCACGGTCGACGGCTGCCCGCCGGGCATTGCGCTGGAAGCAGAGGCGATCCAGCACTGGCTGGACAAGCGCAGGCCCGGGCAGAACCGTTTCACCACCCAGCGGCGGGAGCCGGATGCGGTGGAAATTCTGTCCGGCGTCTATGAAGGCCGGACGACGGGCACGCCGATCCAGCTGATGATCCGCAATGTCGATCAGCGCTCAAAGGATTACAGCGCGATATCCGAGCGGTTCCGGCCCGGCCATGCCGATATCACCTATTGGCAGAAATACGGCATCCGCGATCCGCGCGGTGGCGGGCGCTCTTCGGCGCGGGAAACCGCGGCGCGGGTAGCGGCGGGCGGCGTGGCGCGCGCGGTGCTGGGCCAGCTTGCGCCCGGCCTGTCGGTCACCGGCTATATGGTACAGATGGGCGCGCGGGCGATTGACCGGGCGCGGCTTGATCCGGCGGCGATTGAGGAAAACCCGTTCTGGTGCCCCGATGCCGGAACCGCCGTGCTTTGGGCTGATGATCTGGACACACTGCGCAAGGACGGCAATTCGGTGGGCGCGGTGATCGAGGTGGTGGCGCGCGGCGTGCCCGCCGGGCTGGGCGCGCCGATCTATGCCAAGCTCGACAGCGAACTGGCCAGCGCCATGATGACCATCAATGCCGTGAAGGGCGTGGAGATCGGCGCGGGTTTCGCTGCCGCCGCGCTGACCGGGGTAGAGAATGCCGACGAGATCAGCATGGGGCCGGATGGCCCGGTCTATGGCTCCAACCACGCGGGCGGGGTGCTGGGGGGCATTTCGACCGGGCAGGACGTGGTGGTGCGGTTTGCGGTCAAGCCGACCTCGTCAATCCTGACGCCGCGCCGGTCGATCACCCGCGAGGGCGAGGCGGTGGATGTGGTTACCAAGGGGCGCCATGACCCCTGTGTCGGCATCCGCGCCGTGCCGGTGGGTGAGGCGATGATGGCCTGCGTGTTGCTGGACCAGTTGCTGCTGCACCGTGGCCAGATGGGCGAGGGGCTGCCCGGCAAGCTGGGTGCCGGCCCCATGGGCAATGCCGACTGACCACGGCGCTTGCCAAGAAGCGCCGGTCTGCCTAGCTTCACCCTGCCAGGGGAGGGCGCGCGGGCATGCAGCAATCGGTGCTATCAGTGGCGCAGGTTCCGGCGCAGGCGCCTTTTCCGGCGCAGGCGCTGCGGGCGCGGCTTGGCGATGGCCCCTTTGCACTGGTCATCGTCTTTGTCTCTCCCCAGGCCGATCTGCCTGCGCTGGCGCGGGAGTTGCAGCAATGTTTTGGCGATACCCCGGTCATCGGCTGCACCACAGCGGGCGAGATCACCGCTGAGGGGTATGGCGATGGCATGATCGTGGCCGCCGCCCTGCCCTCAAGGTATTTCCGCGCCTCGCCCCTGCTGATCCCGGATCTGGCGCGGTTCGATGCGCAGGCGGTGATCGGCGATCTGATCCGCGCGCGCGGCGCAATGGCCCGCGCCTGCCCGGGATGGGAGCATGAATTCGCCTTTCTGATGGTGGACGGGCTGTCAACCAAGGAAGACGCGCTCGCCTCGGCGCTGGCCTCAGGGTTGGGGGCGATGCCGTTGTTCGGTGGCTCGGCCGCCGATGGCACACGCTTTCTGGAAACCTTCGTGCTGCATGGCGGCCAGCTTTTGCGCAATGCCGCCGTGCTGGCGGTGATGCGCACGCAATGCCCGGTCAGGGTGTTCAAGTTCGACCATTTCCGCCCGACAGAGACCCGCATGGTGGTCACCAGCGCTGACCCCGCGCGGCGGATCGTGCGGCAGATCAATGCCGAACCGGCAGCGCGCGAATATGCGCGCCTGCTGGGCAAGGACCCGGCGCAGCTCAACCCCTTCACCTTTGCCGCGCATCCTGTGGTGGTGCGGATCGGCGGGCGCCATCATGTGCGCTCGATCCGGCAGGTGGAGAACAATGGCGATCTGGTTTTCTATTCGGCCATCGACGAGGGGCTGGTGCTGACCCTTGCCGAACCGCTGGATATGGTGGGTCATCTGGCCGATGGGTTTGACAGCCTGTGCGAGACTGCCCAGCCCGAGGCCATCCTTGCCTGCGACTGCATGCTCAGGCGTATGGAGGCGCAGGAAAAGCAGCTTTCCGGGCAGTTGTCCGAGATTTTGCGCCACAACCGCGTGACCGGGTTTTCCACCTATGGTGAGCAGTTCAACGCCATGCATGTGAACCAGACCATCACCGGCGTGGCCCTTTATGCCCCGGAAAGCCCGTGATGGACCATCCGCTGATCAACCCCGCTGACCCGATAGAGCGCCAGCGCGAAAAGCTTCTGACCATTGTCGAGGCGCTGATGCGCCGCGTCGAGCAGGGCACCGACCAGTCGGGCGCGGCTTATGCCCAGTTCGAGCGTGCGGCGATGCTGGAAGATCAGGTGCGCGCCCGCACCCGCGATCTGGAGCGCGCGCTGGACCTGCTCAACCAGTCCAACGCGCGGCTGGCCGATGCCAACCGTGCCACCGAGGCCGCACGCCAGAACCTCGCCAATGCCATCGAGACCGTGCAGGAGGGGTTCGCCCTTTTTGGGCCGGACGAGGTGCTGGTGATGTGCAATGCGCGCTTCGGCAAGCAGATGAGCGATATCAGCGCGCGGCTGGTGCCCGGACTGCGCTTTGCCGATTACGTCGATCTGGTCAGCCGCTCGCGCGATCTGTCGCTGCCGGAGGGGGAAACCCCGCAGGACTGGGCGGTGGCCCGGATGGCGCGGCACCGCGACGCGCATGTCATTTTCAACGTGCAGTTCCGGGGCGATCGCTGGGTGCAGGTGTCCGAGCATCGCACAGCCGATGGCGGCACGGTCATCTTGCAGACCGACGTTACCGATATCATCCGCGCCGAGCGCGAGGAGCGCGGCAAGCTGCTGGACGATCAGGCGCGGGTGGTGCGCGCCACGCTGGACCATATCAGCCAGGGGGTGTGCATTTTCGATGCCCGCGCCCGGATGATCGGATGGAATGCGCGGGCGGGTGAGTTGCTGGCGGTGCCGCGCGCGCGGTTCCGGGCGGGGCTGGCGTTCGGCGATCTGCTGGACCGGCTGCGCGACCGGATCGTGCTGGGTGAGGGGGTCAGCCCCGCCGCCCTGCGCGACTGGGCCTATCAGGACAGCCCCCGCCTGCCCCTGCGCTTTGAGATGCGGCGCGATGGCAGCGCCGGGGGGGGCGGCATGGCGCTGGATGCCTTTGCGCAGGAAATGCCGGACCGGGGGTTTGTCTTCTCGTTCACCGATGTCAGCACCGAGCGCCGCGCCATTGCCGCGCTGAGCCGCGCCAATGAGACGCTGGAGGCCCGTGTGGCCGCGCGCACGCTGGAGCTGGAAGATGCGCTGGCCAATGCCGAGCGCGCCAATGCCACGCGCTCACGCTTTGTGGCGGCGGCCAGCCATGACCTGTTGCAGCCCCTGTCAGCGGCCAAGCTGTTCCTGGCCTCGATGGAGGATGAGCCCCTTGGCGCGCGCAGCGCGGAGGCCCTGGGCAAGGCGCGTTCGGCGCTGGAATCGGTGGAAACCATTCTCGATGCGCTGCTTGACATCTCAAGGCTGGAAAGCGGGCGGCTGTCGGTCAGTATCGGCCCGGTGGCGCTGGGGCCGATGCTGGAGCGGCTGGGCAGTGAGTTTGCCCCGGTTGCTGCGGCAAAGGGGTTGCGGCTGCACATCCGGCCCACCGACCGCGTGGTGCTGTCCGATGCCACCTATCTGCGCCGCATCCTGCAAAACCTGATTGCCAATGCCCTGCGCTACACCGATCGCGGCGGCGTGGTGGTTGGTCTGCGGCTGGCCGGGCCGGATGCGGTGCGGATGGAGGTGGCCGATACCGGCCCCGGCATTCCCGCGCATGAACATCAGGCCATCTTTCGCGAATTTCACCGGCTCAATGCCCGCGCCTCGGCCTCCGAGGGGCTGGGGCTGGGGCTGGCGATTGTCGAGCGCGCGGCGGCGCTGCTGGGCCATGACATCCGGCTTTTGTCGCGGATGGGCCACGGCTCCCGCTTCTCGGTGCGGCTGGGTCTGGCGCCCGCAATGCCCGCCCGGCGCCCGGAACTGCCCGAAACCACGCTGCAAGCCCGCCACCGGCAAGACCTGATCGGTCTGCTGGTGGAAAATGACGCCTCGCTGCGCCGGGCGCTGGTGCATCTGCTGGAAGGCTGGGGGGTCAGCATGCTGGAAACCGCCGGTGCCGATGAGGCCACGGCCCTGCTGGACGAGATCGGCATTCAGCCCGATTTCATGCTGATCGACAATCAACTGGGCAACGGGCCGACGGGGTTGGAGCTGATCGCCACGCTGAGCGCGCGTTACGGCCCCATCCCCGTGCGGCTGATCACCGCCGAGCGCAGCGCGGCGTTGCACGCGCAGACCGCCGCGCAAGGTGTGGCGATCCTGTATAAGCCCATCGACACGCGGACATTGGAGCGTTTCATTGCCTCGGTCGGCCAGCCCGGGCCTGACCTGTCCATTGGTCGCAAGCGCCGCCATCGTGCTTGACCCCGGCACGCCCAGCCCTGAGCATGGCATCACCAACGGGAGGGGGGCTTCGTGACATTCAGCACGATCGACGACATTCAGGCGCTGCTGGCCGGGCAGGATTATGTCTGCGGCCGGTCGCTGGCGACGGTCACTTTTCTGGCGCTCAAACTGGGCCGCCCCCTGTTTCTGGAGGGCGAGGCAGGGACCGGCAAGACCGAGATCGCCAAGGCCATCGCGGCGGCATTGGGGCGGCGGCTGATCCGGCTGCAATGCTATGAGGGGCTGGATGCCGCGTCTGCGGTCTATGAATGGAACTTCCCCGCCCAGATGATCGCCATCCGCGCTGCCGAGGTCACCGGCGGCGGTGATGCCGGGCATCTGCGCGACACGCTTTTCAGCGAGCAATACCTGATCGAGCGCCCGCTTCTGCAAGCCATGCGCCCCCAGCCCGGTGGCGCGCCGGTGCTGCTGATCGACGAGATCGACCGCACGGATGAGCCGTTCGAGGCCTTCCTGCTGGAGGCGCTGAGCGATTTTCAGGTGACCATTCCCGAACTGGGCACGATCAAGGCGCCCGAGCCGCCCATCGTCATCCTCACCTCGAACCGTACGCGCGAGGTGCATGATGCGCTCAAACGGCGCTGCCTCTATCACTGGGTCGATTACCCTGATTTCGCGCGTGAGCTGGAAATTCTGCATGCCCGCGCGCCCGAAGCCTCGGAGGCCCTGTCGCGTGAGGTGGTGGCCTTTGTGCAGCGCCTGCGTACTGAGGATCTGTTCAAGAAGCCCGGCGTGGCTGAAACCATCGACTGGGCGAAATGCCTGCTGGCGCTGGATGTGATAAACCTGTCGCCCGAAGTGATCGCCGATACCTTGGGCGCGATCCTCAAGTATCAGGACGATATTCAGCGCCTTCAGGGGATGGAAGCGAAGAAGATCCTTGATGAGGCGCGCCAGTCGCTGGCCGGGGCATGACTACCCTGCCCGACCTTGCGCTGCCGGACAACCCGCGCCTTGTCGCCAATATCACCCATTTCGCCCGTGCCTTGCGCAAGGCGGGGCTGCCCATCGGCCCCGGCAGGGTGCTGACCGCGATTGAAGCGGTTGAGGCGGCGGGCTTTACCCGCAAGGCAGATTTCTACTGGGTGCTGCACGCCTGTTTCGTCAACCGCCCGGAAGAGCGGCAGGTGTTCCATCAGGTGTTCCGCCTGTTCTGGCGTGACCCGCGCTATCTGGAGCATATGATGGCCCTGATGCTGCCCGCCATCCGTGGCACGCAGGAGGAGCAGGCGGCGGCAGCCGCCGCCAAACGTGCCGCCGAGGCGCTGCTGGACGGGGCCGGGGGGCCGGAGCAAAAGCAGGACGCGGCGCAGGAGGGTGAGACCGAGATCGAGATCGACGCCACGCAAACGGCCTCATCCGAGGAACGGCTGCGCACCCTTGATTTCGAGCAGATGTCAACTGATGAGGCCGCCGCGGCCCGGCGCATGCTGGCGCGGCTTTCGCTGCCGGTTCAGCCCGTCCCTACCCGCCGCCTGACCCCCTCAAACCTTGGCAATCGCCCCGACTGGCGGCGCACCATGCGGCTGGCGGTGCGGCAGGGGGGCGAGATTTCCGCCATTGCGCGCCGTCGCCCCGCCACGCGCTGGCCCGCGCTGGTGGTGCTCTGCGATATCTCGGGCAGCATGTCGCAGTATTCGCGCATGGTACTGCATTTCATCCATGCGGTCGCCAACCGGCAGGGGCAGGGCTGGGCGCGGGTGCATGCCTTCACTTTTGGCACCCGGCTGACCAACATCACCCGCCACCTGCGCCAGCGCGATGTCGATACCGCGCTCAATGCCGCCGGATCGCAGGCGCAGGACTGGCAGGGTGGCACCCGGATCGGCGCCTGCCTGCATGCGTTCAACCGCGACTGGTCACGCCGGGTGCTGGGGCAAGGCGCGGTGGTCCTGCTGATCACCGACGGGCTGGACCGCGACGACCCGGCGCTGCTGGCCCGCGCGATGGAACGCCTGCAGCTTTCCGCGCGCCGGGTGGTCTGGGTGAACCCGCTGTTGCGCTGGGACGGCTTCGCGCCGCGTGCGCAGGGCATCCGGGCGATCCTGCCGCATGTCGATACGCTGCGCGCCGGGCATTCGGTGGCCTCGCTTGCCGCCCTCGCCGGGGCAATATCGGACCCGCAGGACCGGGGCGAAAAGGCACGGCTGATGGCGATGATGGGGCAAGGCTAGACGATTGCACTGGCGGCGCGGCAGGGCGGCATCCATATTCAGCGCAACAAGGAGAGCGGCATGGACCATGACCAGATACCGGAAATCGCGCTCAACTGGCACCGTGAGGGGCGCGGAGCGGCACTGGCGACGGTGATTGAAACCTGGGGATCGGCACCCCGTCAGGCGGGCTCGCAACTGGCGATTTCGGGCGGCGGCGAGATCATGGGCTCGGTCTCGGGCGGCTGCGTCGAGGGGGCGGTGGTGGTTGAGGCGCAGGAGGCGCTGGCGGATGGCACACCGCGCGTGCTGACTTTTGGTGTCGCCGATGAGACCGCGTTTGAGGTGGGTCTGGCCTGCGGCGGCACGATCCGCATTCTGGTGGAGCCGGTGGGCACCGGCAGAGGCCTGCCGGTGGCGATGCTGGAAACCCTTGTCGCGCACCGGGCCGCGCGCCAGCCCGTGGCCTATGGCGTCAGGCCTGACCTTTGGGAACGGCGGCTGATCCTGCCCGATGACGCCGCCATGCAGGACCGCTTCCGCGCCGATCGTTCGGGGCTGGAGGAAGACGGCGAGTTCATCGCCATCTTCAACCCGCCGCTGCGCATGCTGGTGGTGGGCGCGGTGCATATCGCGCAGGCGCTTTTGCCGATGGCGCGGCTGGCGGGCTATGACCCGGTGTTGATTGACCCGCGTGAGGCATTCGGTTCCTCCGGGCGGTTTCCGGGGGAAGTCATCGTGCATGACTGGCCCGACGAAGCCTTGCAGGCGCAGGGACTGGACACGCGCACGGCGGTGGTGACGCTGACCCATGACAGCAAGCTGGATGACCCGGCGATCCTCAGCGCGCTGGCGTCCGATGTGTTCTATCTGGGCTGCCTCGGCTCCACCCGCACCCATGCCAAGCGGCTGGACCGGCTGCGCGAAGCGGGTGTCAGCGAGGGGGCGCTGGCGCGCATCCATGCGCCGGTGGGGCTGGATATCGGCGCAAAGACCCCGGCTGAGATCGCGGTGTCGGTGCTTGCGCAGGTCACTCAGGCGCTGAGGAAGGGCTGATGCAGTTCGGCCCGGTTCCGCTGGATCAGGCAGAGGGCGCGGTGCTGGCGCATTCGGTGCCGCTGCCCGGCGGCGGTCGGCTGCGCAAGGGCAAGGTGCTGGGGCGCGACGATCTGCGCGCACTGGCCGCCGCCGGGTTGGACAGCGTTACCGTGGCGCGGCTGGAGGCAGGCGATATCGACGAGGACAGCGCCGCGCTGCAACTGGCGCAGGCGCTGGTGCCTGACCCGGCAGGGGCCGGGCTGCGGTTGCAGGCGGTGGGCACCGGACGGGTGAACATTCTGGCGGAGGGGCCGGGCGTTGCGCAGATCAACGCGGGGCAGGTTCATGCCGTCAACGCCTGTGATGCGTCAATCACGCTGGCCACGGTGCCGGAATGGGCGCGGATGGAGCCGGGCGGCATGGTCGCAACCGTCAAGATCATCACCTACGCTCTGCCCGGCGCGGCCCTGGCGCGCGCCTGCACGGCGGGGCGCGGTGCTCTGTCCCTTTGCGCGCCGGTGCTGAAAACCGCCTGCCTGATCCAGACCACGGTGGGGGGCGAGATGGAGGGCGCAAAAGGCCAGCGCGTGATCGGCGCGCGGCTGGAGCGGCTGGGCGTGGCGCTGGGGCCGGAAACGGTAGTGGCCCATACGCAAGCCGCGCTGGCCGGGGCGCTTGCGCAGGCACAGGGGGACCTGCTTCTGATCCTCACCGGCTCGGCCACATCGGACAGCCGCGATGTTGCGCCCGGCGCGCTCAGACAGGCAGGCGGGGTGGTCGCGCATTTCGGCATGCCGGTCGATCCCGGGAATCTGCTGTTCATCGGCCAGCTTGCCGGGCGGCCCGTGGTGGGCCTGCCCGGCTGCGCCCGGAGCCCCGCGCTGAACGGTGCCGACTGGGTGATGGAGCGGATCATCTGCGGCATTCCGGTCAGCGGGGACGAGATTGTCCGGATGGGCGTGGGTGGCCTGCTCAAGGAAATTCCCAGCCGCCCCCGCCCGCGCAGACTGCCGCGCGACGCCGATCAGGCGGAGGGCTGAGCCTTAGCCCGCAGCCGGGGTTTCACTGCATATCGGTCTGATTTCGGCAAGAGTGCTGGTGTTCAGGGCTGTTGGATGCTGCCAGCCGCATAACGCGCCACGACTTCGGCATTGGCGGTGAGCGCAAGGGCGGGACACGGCTGCGATGAAACCGGCGGCCACAAGAGCTTTGACCTGCGTGGTGACGGCAGACGGGCTTGAAGCCAATTCCTGCACCCGCTGCAGGCCAGTGCGACCGCTCAGCCGCCCGGCGGGTGCAGATCAGGCACGGGAAGCGTTATGCGCATGACGGTGCCGGTTTCCACGCCGGTTGCGACCACTTCAAGGCTGCCACCACAAGCCTCGACAATCCTCAGGGCGCTGGCAATGCCCAGCCCGATGCCAGGCCAGATGCGCGTATCGGAATTGTCGCCGTTCATGAACGGCGCACCAAGATTTCCGCGGACATGATCGCACAGACCCGGACCACGGTCGCGGATATCGATGGTGACCCGCTCATCAATACGGGCGGCCATGGATACGGTACCACCGTCCGGGCTGGCCTTGACCGCATTGTCCATGAGCGAACGCAGCGCGCTGCGGAGAAGAAACCGCGGGCCACGGACCTTGAGCCGGGCCATACAGGCAACCGTCACCGTCACCCTTTTGGCGCCGGTCTGCGGCGCCAGCTCGGTGACGATGTCGCGCGCCAGCTCCGCCAGATCGATCAGGTCATGCGGCTGGGTGCGCACCTGCCGGTCGATATCAATGAAGTTGAGCGCATTGTCGACGATATTGGCCAGGCTCTCGCCAGCGCGGCGGATTTCGGCGGCAAAATCGCGGATTTCCCCGGCAGACAATGCATCGGCATTTTCCAGAACCTGCGCCAGGCCGATAATCGGTATCAGCGGGGTGCGCAGCTCATGGCTGACGATCCCGGCCATGGTCTGACCGACATAGGTCAGCCGGGCATGGGTGTCTTCAAACCGCGCCTCGGTCTGGCGTAGCTGATCCTGATAATGCATCCGCTCTTTCCTGACCTGTTCAAGCGCCAGATCCATCGCAGCAAGCCGCTGGAAACGGTCGCGCCGGGCAAAGGCGGTGCGATAGGCGCGCTCGGCCGCAGCAACGAGGTTGCGCATGTCGAAGGGCTTGCGCAGAAAATCAAATACCCGGTAGCGCAGGGCGGCAATCAAGGCATCGCTATTGACCTCCCCGGTGGCCAGGATCACCTCGGCATGCCGGTCATCGCGCCGGGCTTCATGCAGCCAGTTCACCAGATCAAAGCCGGTTTCAGACGGCATCTGAATATCCGAGATGATGACCATAATCTCAGGATGGGCATGCAGTATGTTTTTGGCATCGGCGACTGTTTCAGCAGAGAATGTCACCCAGCCGGCCTTATCCAGGGCGATACGAAGAAATTCGAGCATCAAAGGGTCATCATCGACCAGAAGCGCAGCTTTCAGCGCATGCTTGTCACCCTCGGCACCCTGCGCTTCCACCAACCGTGGGACGAGAAGCTTTGTATCATTGCCAGATTTCATCAGAACCCCGGAACTGAATCAGAAAACCCCTGTCCGCTGACCGGCTTTCGCCGCT
The DNA here is from genome assembly GCF_036802785.1 of Pararhodobacter sp. Taxonomy (GTDB): domain Bacteria; phylum Pseudomonadota; class Alphaproteobacteria; order Rhodobacterales; family Rhodobacteraceae; genus Pararhodobacter. Next base: position 11,615 of record NZ_DAIRVN010000006.1, on the reverse strand, counting down.
GCAAGAGGATTGGTAACTGAAGTTTACGCCCAGAAAATTGAAAATTTGTGTTCGCAACCAGAGTTTTGTCACCTGCCGCCCTTCCCGCGTGAACGCTCCCGCTTCTGACCTGACGCCCTCGCAGCACGGTTAAGCCCCCTGCGGGCCGCACCACGGAAAGGCGAACCGGAGGTTCACAACAAATATGCACGTTCCCGCTTGCTTTTAAACATAATTTATCTACAAAAAGAATACACAATTGTATCAGTTCGGTAGCAAAAGGGTGGATGGTATGACGAAGGTTCTGGTGATGGATAATGATGCCAACATCGGGCTGCTCATTCAAAACATCCTTGAACCAGAAGGCTTCTCTGTATCGGCGACAAAATCATCAACGGCGCTTGGTGAATTAAAAGAAACATCTGCGATAGATCTTTATATTGTCGATATCGCCCTTCCTGAAGGGGACGGGCTTGATCTGGTGCGCGAGCTGCGCGACCGCTCAAGCAGCGGCATCATCATTCTCAGCGCGCACGACAGTGAGGCATGCCAGGTCGCGGGCCTTGAACTGGGCGCTGATGATTACATCACCAAGCCCTTCCGGCCACGCGAACTTGCCGCGCGGGTCAAGGCCGTGCACCGCCGCACCGCCGCCGCCCGGCAACAGCCCGATCAGGCAGGTATCGCGGTAAAGGGCTACCGGCTGATCACCGAAAGCCGGAGCGTGCTTGATGCCCGGGGCAAGGAGATCGCGCTGACGACCGCCGAATACACCATTTTCAGCGTTCTCGCGCAGCGGCAGGGAGAGGTTCTCAGCCGCGACGAGATCATCGGCCTGTCAAAAGGCCGGGACTGGCGCTGCTATGAGCGCTCGGTCGACGGGCTCATCAGCCGTTTGCGGCGCAAGCTTCCGGCGCTGCCCGGCACCTCGCATTTCATAAAGACGGTGCATGGCACCGGATATACCATCGCCTGAGCCGGGCGCGTTGCCGCTGGCAGGCGGCACAGGGTGAACATTGCCCAAAGGTGGCATTTCCTGCCCGGACCTGCCGTGTTTAACTGCCGGTCGGAGCCAAGGGGGAGGACGGCATGACAAAAGTATCCATGACGGTAAACGGCAAGGCCGTTGCCGCCGAAGCGGAAGGCCGCACATTGCTGTCGGCATTCCTGCGCGAGGGGTTGGGCCTGACCGGCACGCATATCGGCTGCGACACCTCGCAATGCGGGGCCTGCGTTGTGCATGTCGATGGCAAGGCGGTCAAAAGCTGCTCGGTGCTGGTGATGGACGTGGCCGGTGCCGATGTGCGCACGATCGAGGGGATGGCCAATGCCGATGGCTCGCTCGGCACGATCCAGCAGGCGTTTCAGGACCATCACGGGTTGCAATGCGGCTTCTGCACGCCGGGTATGGTGATGTCGGCAGCAGCACTGCTGGCCGAGAACCCCAGCCCCACCGAATCCGAAGTGCGCCACTATCTGGAAGGCAATATCTGCCGCTGCACGGGGTACCACAACATCGTCAAGGCCGTGCTTGCTGCCAGCGGGCAGGAGGTTTCCGGCCTTGGCACCATCGCGGCGGAATAGACGGTCATGACCGGCGCGGGCGCGATGACAGGGGGCGAGCGGGTAAACGGGCCGTCAAAGGCCCGTAACCAAGCCGCTTGCAAGCGGCTTGGCACGCGGTTTGCAAACCGTGTGGGGAAGGCACTTCGAAGCGCCTTCTGTCCGGCACCGACAGCCGCGTTCTGACGGATGAACAACGGGGGGGCAAGCCTCACCCCGCAATGGGATCAAGGGAGGATACCATGCCCAAGGACGGCATCGGCGCGGCAACACTGCGGCGCGAGGACATCCGCTTTCTGACAGGAAACGGACGTTACACCGACGATATCAATCTGCGTGGTCAGGCGCATGCGCATTTTCTGCGCAGTCAGGTCGCGCATGGCACGATCAACGCCATCGACACCGCTGCCGCCGAGGGCATGCCCGGCGTGGTCCGCATCTTCACCGGGGCGGATTTCGCTGCTGTCGGCGGCCTGCCCTGCGGCTGGCAGATCACCGACCGTCACGGCAACCCGATGCAGGAACCCAAGCACCCGGTGCTGGCCGACGGCAAGGTGCGCCATGTCGGCGACCCCATCGCCGTGGTCGTGGCCGAAACCTATGAGCAGGCGCGCGATGCCGCCGAGGCGATTGAGGTGGATATCACCGAGCTTCCCGCTGTGGTGAACATGAAGGCCGCGCTGGCCGAGGGCGCGCCAAAGGTGCATGACGATCTGACTTCGAACCTGTGCTACGACTGGGGTTTTGTCGAGGAAAACAAGGCCGCCGTCGAGGAGGCTTTCGCCAAGGCCGCGCATACCGTCACGCTGGAGCTGGTCAACAACCGCCTTGTCGCCAACCCGATGGAGCCGCGTGTCGCCGTGGGGGATTATGACCCCTGGGATGACATGCACACCCTCTACACCACCTCCCAGAACCCGCATGTCATCCGGCTGCTGATGGGCGCCTTCGTGCTGGGCATTCCTGAGCATAAGCTGCGCGTGGTGGCGCCGGATGTCGGCGGCGGCTTCGGCACCAAGATCTTCCATTACGCCGAAGAGGCTTTCTGCACCTTCGCCGCCAAACAGCTCAAACGCCCGGTGAAATGGACCTCCAGCCGCTCGGAAGCCTTCATGTCGGATGCGCATGGCCGCGACCATGTCACCAAAATGGAACTGGCACTGGATGCTGAGCACAATTTCACCGCCATCCGCACCGAGACCTACGCCAATATGGGCGCTTATCTGAGCACCTTCGCCCCCTCGGTTCCCACATGGCTGCATGGCACGCTGATGGCCGGGAACTACAAAACGCCGCTGATCTATGTGAACGTCAAGGCGGTGTTTACCAACACGGTCCCGGTCGATGCCTATCGCGGCGCGGGGCGGCCTGAGGCGACATTCCAGCTTGAGCGCATCGTGGACAAGGCCGCGCGCCAGCTGGGCGTGGACCCGATAGAGCTTCGGCGCAAGAACTTCATCCAGACCGACCAGTTCCCTTATCAGACCCCGGTTGCCGTGGTCTATGACACCGGCAATTATCAGGCGACGCTGGATAAATTGCTGGACATCGCGGACCATGCGGGGTTTGAGGCCCGCGCGGCGGAGTCGAAAAAGCGCGGCAAGCTCCGCGGCTTTGGTCTGGCGCATTACATCGAGGCCTGTGGCATCGCGCCGTCCAATCTGGTGGGGCAACTGGGGGCGCGTGCGGGGCTATATGAATCGGCCACCGTGCGGGTGAACGCTACCGGCTCCATCTCGGTCTTCACCGGCAGTCACAGCCACGGGCAGGGCCATGAAACCACCTTCGCGCAGGTCGTGGCTGAGATGATCGGCATCCCCGCCACGCAGGTCGATATCGTGCATGGCGATACCGCGCGCACCCCGATGGGCATGGGCACTTATGGCTCGCGCTCGCTGGCGGTGGGGGGGTCGGCACTGGTCAGGGCGATGAACAAGATCATCAACAAGGCCAAGAAGATTGCCGCACATCTGCTGGAAGCCGCCGAGGCGGATATCGAGCTGAAGGATGGCAAGTTCTCGGTCGCGGGCACCGACAAGTCGGTGGACTGGGCGGGTGTCACGCTCGCGGCTTATGTGCCGCACAACTACCCGCTGGAAGACCTTGAACCGGGGCTGGAGGAGACGGCATTTTATGACCCTTCCAACTTCACCTACCCCGCCGGGGCCTATGGCTGCGAGATCGAGCTGGACCCGGAAACCGGCAAGGTTGAAATCATGGCCTTTGCCGCTGCCGATGATTTCGGCAATGTCGTCAACCCGATGATCGTGGAAGGCCAGGTGCATGGCGGGCTGGCGCAGGGTATCGGCCAGGCGCTGATGGAGAACTGCGTCTATGATGAGAACGGTCAGCTTCTGTCGGGCTCCTACATGGATTACGCGATGCCGCGCGCCGATGATCTGCCCAATTACAAGGTCGATCATTCCTGCAACACGCCCTGCACCCACAACCCGCTGGGCGTAAAAGGCTGCGGCGAGGCCGGGGCGATCGGCAGCCCGCCTGCCGTGGTCAATGCCGTGATCGACGCGCTGCACCGCGCCGGGCACACCAATATCACCCATATCGACATGCCCCTGACGCCTTCGCGCGTCTGGGCGGCGATGAACGGCAAGTAAGGGGGAAACGGGATGTATGCTTTCGACTTTGTAAAACCCTCAACACTGGATGAGGCCGTATTGGCGCTGGCGCAGGAGGGGGCGCAGCCCTTCTCCGGCGGGCAGACGCTGCTGCCGACGATGAAGCAGCGGCTGAACGCGCCCGATGCGCTGGTCAGTCTGACCGGCATCGCCGAGTTGCAGGGGGTGCGCCGTGACGGCGACACGCTGGTCATCGGCGCGGCCACCACCCATGCCACCGTCGCCGCTGAGGCGGCGGCGCATTACCCGGGGCTGGCCGCGCTGGCGGGCCAGATCGGTGACCCGGCGGTGCGCAACCGGGGCACTCTGGGCGGCTCGGTCGCCAATAATGACCCCTCCGCCTGCTATCCGGCGGCGGTGCTGGCCTCAGACGCGACCATCGTCACCAACAGCCGCGAAATCGCGGCGGCGGACTTTTTTCAGGGCATGTTCACCACGGCGCTGGAAGAGGGCGAGATCATCACCGCCATCCGCTTCCCGATCCCGGCGAAATCAGCCTATGCCAAGTTCCTGCAACCGGCCTCGCGTTTTGCGCTGACCGGGGCATTCGTGGCGCAATACGCGGACGGTGTCCGTGTGGCGATCACCGGCGCGTCAGAGGGCGGGGTGTTCCGCTGGTCCGAGGCGGAAGCGACGCTGTCAGGCGATTTCAGCCCCGAGGCACTGAGCGGCCTTTCCGTGCCGGCAGGTGGCATGATTGGCGATCTGCATGGCACGCCCGGATACCGCGCGCATCTGGTGGGGGTAATGACCCGCCGGGCGGTTGCCGCGGCAAGCTGAGCGGGCGGCAACAACCGGGCCCACCAACCGGGAGCCCATCAACAGGGGGCCGGGGCATCGCCATATGCCCCGGCCCCCTGTCATTTTGCACCGCGCAAGGGAACACGGCCGGTGTCTGCGCGTTAGTTTGAGCTATGCAAAGGGTTTGTCTGCGCGCAGGGTTTGAAGCGACAGTGCATGTCACCTAAGTTAAAGGTTGGGCCGAACTGGCAGGAATGGGCATCTGGTGAAGGGTTACATCCGTAAGATACTGGGGCTGGGCGCCGCGCTTGAGCCGCCTGAGAGCATTGAGCTGCCTCTGCCCACGCTCTGGCTGCTGGGCAATACCGGGGCGGGGAAATCGTCGCTGGTGCGCGCCCTGACCGGCGAGGCCGAGGTGGGCTCGGGCTTTGCGCCCTGCACCCGCACCGCGCGCGCCTTTGACTTTCCCGCCGGGCACCCCGTTCTGCGCTTTCTGGATACGCGCGGGCTGGGCGAGGCGGGGTATGACCCTGCCGAAGATCTGGCCACCGCCGAAAAGGGCAGCCATGCGGTGCTGGTGGTGATGCGGATGGATGACCCGGCACAGGGTGCGGTGGCCGATACGCTGCGCCGGGTGCGCGCGCGGCGGCCCAAGGTGCCGGTGCTGGTTGTCCATACCGGCGGCGATCTGGTGCGCGATGCAGGCGCGCAGGCGCGCGCGCGCGGTCAGGCGCAGGCGGTGATGGAAGCGGCGGCGCGCAGCGCCCTGCCTGCCGTCACCTTGTCCCTGCCCGAGGATATGGACAGCGCCGAAGGGATAGACGATCTGCGCGCCCGGCTGGGCGAACTGCTGCCGGAGCTGACGCTTCTGCTGATGCGTGAACGCGACTGGAGCGAAGAGGCCGCGCGCTTTGCCACGCTGCGGCCGATGGTTCTGTGGTATGCCGGGGCAGCCGGGGCCAGCGATGCTGCGCCGCTGGTGGGCTCGGTTTCCGTTCCGGCGTTGCAGGGTGCCCTGCTGCATGCGCTGGCGCGGCGCCATGGGCTGGAATGGACCACCGCGCGCATTGCCCTTTTCGCCTCGGCGCTGGGGACGGGAGCGATCCTTCAGTATGCGGCCAGCCATATGCTGCGTCAGGGCGCCAAGCTGGTGCCGGTGTATGGCCAGACGCTGGGTGCGGCGGCAGCGGCGGCGGCCAGTTTTGCGGCAACCTATGCGCTGGGGCGGGCGGCCTCGGCCTGGCTTTACCGCGCCGCGCGGGGTGAGACGCTGGATTCCGAGGATCTGCGCCATCTGTATGATGAGGCCTTCACCAGGGCGCGGCATGCAAATCGCTGACCGGCTCAGGCTGTTTTTCCTGCGCTGGAGCAGGTTGGGGTCGGCCGGGCTGCTGCTTTTGCCGCTGACGATCACCTCGGTTCTGGGTTTCCTCTGGCTGCTTGAGCGCGGCTGGCTGATGTGGTTCGTGCTGGCCTCGATCGCGCTCTTTGCCGGGGCGCGCGCCACCCGCTTCGTGCTGCGCCGTCGCAAACCGCAGGAGCCAACGCCCCGGCAGGTCGACTCCCCCGCCATCGACCCGGAATGGAGCCCGCGTGAGGTTGCAGCCTATGAGCGTGCGCAGGGTCTTATCAACAGCCGCCTGTCTGCCCCCCTGCCCTGGCAGGAGCTGCCTGCTGAAGCGCTGGCCGTGGTTGAACTGGTTGCCGCCGATCTTTCCGGCGGCAAGCGCACCGCGCTTGATTTCACGGTTCCCGAGGCGCTGCTGCTGGTTGACCGCGTTTCGCTGCGCTACCGCGAGTTTCTGCGCCGCCATGTGCCTTTTTCCGATCAGTTTTCGGTGCGTACCCTCTACTGGCTGTGGCGGCGGCAGGATCAGGCGCTGGCCGCCTGGGAAACCGGGTTTCTGGCCTATCGCGGTGTGCGGCTGGTGCTCAACCCCGCCCTTGGCCTGCTGCGCGAGGCTGAGCGCGCCATTACCTCGGGGATGCAGGACAAGCTGAGCGATCAGTTCATGCGCGATGCGCAGGCGATCCTGCTGGAAGAGGTCGCGCAGGCGTCGGTTGACCTGTATTCGGGGCGGCTGCGGTTTTCCGAGGCCGAGCTGATGCAGATTCAACTGGGCTCAGAGATGCGCGACCGCGCCCAGCTTGCGCAGGAGGATGACCCGGTGCGCATTCTGGTGGTGGGGCAGGTAAGCGCCGGAAAATCATCGCTGATCAACGCGTTACTGGGTCAGACGGGAATGGGCGATGCGGCTGCGGAAACCGACATGGCCCCCACCACCGACCGCCTGGCCGCGCATGAAACCGAGATTGACGACATTCCCGTGCGCCTTGTCGATACGATGGGGCTGGACGGATCAGAAAAGGTGCTGCGCCAAATGGCGGCGGAAATGGCCGAGGCCGATCTGATTGTCTGGGCAATACGCGCCAGCCGCCCGGGCCGGGGGCTGGATGTGGCACTGCTGGAACGGTTCAACGCGCTGTTCACTGCCGATCCTACCCGCCGCCGCCCACCTGTGCTGTTTGTCGCAACCGCCGCCGATACGCTGGTGCCCGGCTGGCCCTATACCGAGAACCGCCTGCCGCAGGGGGTGCAGCATAAGCTGGGGCAGGCGATGGCGGCGATTGCGGCGGATATGGGGGCGGGGGCAGTCATCCCGGTCTGTTCCGAGGCGCCGGAATGGAACATCGATACGCTGCATGATGCGCTGCGCACGGCGCTGAGCGAGGCGCTGATGACCCAGCGCAACCGCCGCCGCCTGACGGGCACCAAGGGCGGGTTGCAACTGCGCGAAAATCTTGGCCGCGCGGGGCGCGGTCTGGGCAAGGGCGCCCAGTTTCTGCGCCGCAGCCTGCTGCGCCGCCCCCGTTAGAGCCTGTCGCGTTCACGCGATACGCGCTGACCCGCTAATTTCACCTGCCCGGGAAGCGCAGAACCGCGCCCATCTTTGCGCGCCATGCTCCAAGGGAATCCGGAAGCCATGCGGGAAGTGCGGCAGCCGGTGCTCAATGAAAATCCCGGCTGGGGAACAGCCGTTTGGCCTGTTCGCGCGGATGGCGGGCGCGGGGCGGGTAGCGGGATGGCGGGCGTGGGGGCCGGGGGGCATCATCGGCCTGCGGATGGGTCCGGCCCACGGCCTCGTCCATCGGGTGGCCAAGGTCTGACAGCAGCGGTGACAGATCCTCGATCTGTTCGGCAATCAGATGCGCCACAATCCCTTCGCGCTCCAGCCGCCCGCGCACCCGCAGCAGCCGCCCGCCCATGACCATCCGGCGAAAACGCGCATAGACCGTGGGCCAGACCACCACATTCGACACCCCGGTTTCATCCTCCAGCGTCAGAAAGATCACCCCTGAGGCGGTGCCGGGCCGCTGCCGGGTGATGACCAGACCGCAGACGCTCAGGCGCCCGGCGGGCACGGTGGGCAACTGGTCATGCGCGGTAAGGCCCGCAATCGAGGGGCGCAGCAGCTCCATCGGATGGGCGCGCAGGCTCAGGCGCAGGGCAATGTAATCTTCGACCACCTCCTCGCCCAGATGCATGGCGGGAAGGGTGACCACGGGTTCGCGCAGCCCTTCCCCGTCAATGGGACCGGCAAAAAGCGGCAGAGGCGCGGGCGCACGGATGGCCCGCACCGCCCAAAGGGCATCCCGCCGCGTCATCCTCCCCATACCGGCAAAGGCATCGGCATCGGCAAGACGTTCCAGCACCGCAGGGGCAAGCCCCGCCCGCAGCCACAGGCTTTCGGGGTCAGGATACCCGTTGCCGCGCGCAGCCCTGATCCATTCGGCATCGCCCTCGCGGAAACCCTTGATCTGGCGAAACCCCAGCCGCAGCGCCAGCACGCCGTCGCCGCGCCGTTCCAGCGTATTGTCCCAGACCGACTGGTTCACGCAGACCGGCCGCACCTCCACGCCATGGTCGCGCGCATCCCGCACGATCTGGGCGGGGGCGTAAAAGCCCATGGGCTGCGAATTGAGCAGCGCGCAGGCAAAGATCGCCGGATGATGGCATTTCAGCCAGGATGAGACATAGGTGAGCATGGCAAAGGCCGCCGCGTGGCTTTCGGGAAAACCGTAATCGGCAAAGCCCTCGATCTGGCTGAAACAGGCCGCCGCAATCTCGGGGGTGTAGCCGTTCTTCAGCATCCCGTTGACAAAACGCTCCCGATGCGCGCCGATCGTGCCCATGCGCCGGAACGAGGCCAGCGAGCGGCGCAGCTGGTCGGCCTCTTCGGGGGTGTAGCCCGCGCCGACCACGGCAATCTGCATCGCCTGTTCCTGAAACAGCGGCACACCCAGTGTCTTGTGCGTGACCTGCGCCAGTGCGGGGCCAAAGGGTTCGGGCTTTTCCAGCCCCTGACGGCGGCGGATATAGGGTTTGACCATACCGCCCTGAATGGGGCCGGGCCGGACGATGGCAACCTCGATCACCAGATCATAAAAGGTGGCGGGCTTCATGCGGGGCAGAAAATTCATCTGCGCGCGGCTTTCCACCTGAAAGACGCCGACTGCATCCGCCTTTTGCAGCATCGCATAGGTTGCCGGGTCTTCCTGCGGGACGCTGTCCAGCGTCAGCAGGGTATCCTCATACTGCGCCAGCAACCGGAAGGATTTCTGAATACAGGTCAGCATCCCCAGACTGAGGACATCAACCTTGAGGATATTGAGGGCGTCGATATCGTCCTTGTCCCATTCAATCACGGTGCGGTCCTTCATCGCCGCGTTTTCGATGGGGCACAGCTCATCAAGGCGCCCGCGGGTAATGACAAAGCCGCCGACATGCTGGGAAAGGTGGCGCGGAAAGCCGATGATCTCGGTAATCAGGCGCAGCGTCTGGGCAAGGCGGCGGTCGCGCAGGTCAAGGCCCAGCTCGCGGATGCGCGCCGGATCGGCCCCGCCATTCGACATGCCCCAGATCTGCCCTGAAAGCGCGGCCGTCACATCCAGGCTCAGGCCCATGACCTTGCCCACCTCGCGGATCGCCGCGCGGGAGCGGAAGTGAATCACCGTGGCGCACAGCCCGGCGCGGTGGCGGCCGTAGTGTTCATAGATCCACTGGATGACCTCTTCGCGCCGTTCATGCTCGAAATCCACATCGATATCCGGCGGCTCGCCGCGATGGCGCGAGATGAAGCGCTCCACCACCATGCCGATCATGTCGGGGCTGACATCGGTGATGCCCAGCAGGTAGCACAGGATGGAATTGGCCGCCGACCCGCGCCCCTGACACAAAATGCCGCGGCGGCGCGCCTCGGTCACGATGTCATGCACGGTCAGGAAATAGGCGGCATAGTTCAGTTCGGCCACCAGCACGAGTTCCTTGTCCATCAGCGACAGCACCCGCGGCGGCGCGCCTTGCGGATAGCGGCGGGCAAGGCCTGCGCGGGCCAGCCGTTCAAGCCGCGCCTGCGGGGCCTCGCCATCCGCGACCTCATCGGGATATTCATAGCTGAGCTGCCGCAGATCGAAGGAACAGCGCGCGGCAATCTCCAGCGTGCGGCGCAGCGCGGCAGGATGGCGGTGGTAAAGGCGCGCCATATCGGCATGGCCCTTCAGGCGGCGCTCGGCATTGGGCAGCGCGCGGGTGCCGATCTGGTCAATGGTGATCCCCTCGCGCAGGCATGTCAGCACATCCGCAAGCTGCCGCCGGGCGGCGCGGTGCATCAGCACATCCCCCACCGCCACCATGGGGGCCGAGCACCGCAGCGCCAGGCCCGCGCAGGCATCGAACCATGCCTGATCGCTGCCGTCATAGCGCGGGGCGGCCCCCAGAAAGACATGCCCCGGATAACAGCGCCGCAGCCGCCGGAGAGGGCCCTCGGCCCCGGTCAGGCCGTCGGGCGGCAGGGCAATCAGGATCATGCCCTGACACCCGGCTTCAAGATCGCACAGATCAAGATGGCATTCAGCCTTGGCCGCCCGCCCCTTGCCCAGCGTCAGCAGCCGGGCCAGCCGCTGATAGGCCGCGCGGTCGGTGGGCAGAGCCAGCCATTCCACCGGGCAGTCGCGCAGCACCAGCCGCGCCCCCACGATCAGCCGGGGCAGAGGGCCCGGGGCCGGACAGGGCAGTTCACGCGACGCCACCTCTTGCCGGGACGAGGCATCCATCCGCGTGCCCGAGCGCACCCGCAGCGCCGTCTCGGTCTGTTCGCGCAGGGTTTTCAGCGCCTTCCAGGCACGCACCACCCCCGCCAGCGTGTTCCGGTCAGTGATCGCCACCGCCGCCAGCCCCAGCTCGGCCGCGCGCAGCACCAGCTCCTCCGGGTGCGAGGCGCCGGTCAGAAAGGTGAAATTCGAGGTGACACAAAGCTCGGCATAGCTCATGCGAATTCCCCCTGCACAAACCAGCCGGGGTTTTGCGGCGTGTAGAACAGCCAGAGGCGGCGACCCTGCCGGGTTTCCACCCGCCAGTAATCGCGCATCCCGGAATGCCAGTTCTCATCCTCCAGCCACCATTCCGGCGCGATCCGCTCAGGCCCGGTGGCGCGGGCCGTGCGCAGGCGCATGCCCCGCCAGCGGAAATGGTCCGGCGGCTGGCTGAGCTGCGCGCTGGTGCCCGGCTCGGTGGCGCCCTGCCCTTTATCGCTTGCCCCTTCAGTCCCCGGCCCGCCCACAATCGGCTCAGGCGCAAACAGACGCAGCGGGCGGGGGCGGGGGCTGGACCAGCCGGTTTCGGGCACCGTATAGGCG
>NZ_DAIRVN010000005.1:0-97533 GCF_036802785.1 Pararhodobacter sp. | reverse complement strand
GTTTATGAGACAGGTATCTGGTGGGGGCGGTACGGGGAAATGCGCGGTGCCGTCGATGACCCAGACCAGCGCCGGGGCGGCGCCTTCGCCAGCCGATTGCCAGGTGTCCGTGGCCCGGTCACGCTGCAACAACTGCCAGCCATCGGCGCGCGGGACCAGCGCATAGGGGCGGCGGGTGTGAAAGGCGTGGCTGCGCGCGGTGTTCACCGCCGTCTCGAACGCCCGCGCGGTGCTTGCGGCAGCGTTGTTCCGGTCACGGCCCAGAAGCGAACCCGCGCCGGTGCCGACCACCATGGCAAGCGCCAGAATGGACAAGACCGTCATCACCGCGACAAGCTCGATCAGGGTGAAACCCGCCGCGCCGTGCCCGCCCGCTGCGGGGTCAGTCAATCTGCCAGTTTCCGATATCAGCGCTGACACCCGCCCCTCCCGGCCGGCCATCGGCACCAAGGCTGAACACATCGAAAGGCCCGTGCACGCCCGGCGCCAGATACTGGTAGGGCTGCCCCCAGGGATCGGTGGGAACACGGTCGATATAGCCGTTCGCGGCCCAGTTTGTCGGCGCGGGCGACGAGGCCGGACGCGACACAAGCGCCTGAAGGCCCTGATCGGTGGTGGGGTAGGTGGCGTTGTCCAGCCGGTAGAGATTGAGCGCTGCTGAAAGCGCCGCGATATCCGCCCGCGCGCGGGCCACGCGCGCCTGATCAGGCCGGTCGATGACGCGCGGTACGATGACCACCGCCAGAATTGACAGGATTACCACCACGACCATCAGTTCGATCAGTGTCAGCCCCCGGTCGCCACGCCTGAATCCGCCGCCCGCTTTTCTTGCGCGGGATGCTCTGCTAGCAATGATTGTCATGCCCGACCCGTACCCATACATACCTGACGCTGCTGCGCAGATTAGCCAATCGCCTGACGCCGCACAACTGCGCAGGCGGCGAAGGGGGGGCTTTCTGCCCCCCCTCTGGGCCTTGCGGCCCATTCACCCCCCCGAGGATATTTTCAAACAGGTGAATGGGAGAGGGCGCAGGCCATGAGCGCGCATTGGGCCGAGGGGATGCGGCTGCTGGTGGCGCTGAGCGGGCCTGCGGCGGGGTCTTTCGCGGCCCTTCTGGCCGATCGCCTGACGCGCGGGGAGCCGGTGATGCTGGCGCGTTCGCGCTGCCGGTCCTGCGGCGCGCCTTTGCGCTGGTTCGAACTGGTGCCGGTAGTGTCATGGCTGCTGCAACGCGGGCGGTGCCCTCGCTGCGGCGCGCCGATCCCCGCCCGCCTGTTGCAGGCGGAACTGGTGGGGCTTGGCTTTGGGCTGGGCGCGGCGTTTCTGGCGCCGACCCCGGTTACGGCGCTGCTGGGCGCGCTGTTTCTGTGGTGCCTGCTGGCGCTGGCGCTGGCGGACCTGCGTTTCTTCCGTCTGCCGGATCCGTTGACCGCGGCGCTGGCGCTGCTGGGGCTGGCGCTGATGCTGGCCGGCGATGGCACCGGCTGGCCGCTGTGGCAGGACCGGCTGGTGGCGGCATTGCTGGGGGCCTTCGCGGGGGGCGGCGCCTTTCTGGCGCTGCGTCTGGGCTATCGGCGGGTCGCCGGGCGCGAGGGGATGGGGCTGGGCGATGTCAAGCTGATGGCCGGGATCGGTGCCGGGCTGGGGGTGGCGGCCTTGCCTCTGGTCGCGCTTCTGGCGGCGGTATCCGCGCTGGGCGTGGCGGCGCTCAGGGCGTGGCGGCGCGGGCGTGGGCTGCGGCGCGCGGGGCGTGTGCCGTTCGGCGCGTTTCTGGCGCTGGCGGCGGCGGCGGTCTGGCTGCTGGCGCTGGTCTGAAGCCCTTAGCGCGGCTCTGCCAGACGACTTTTAAGAATCATCCCGGATTCTTCCAGAATTGGCACCGCCACCGTGACCAGAAGAGAGTTGATCTCCTTGAAGGCCCGCACCACCTCAAGATGCCAGTTGCTGGTGGCCAGACTGTCGGCATTGCCGCGCTGGAGGCGTTCCAGATGGCGCTCATGGCTTTCACGCTCAAGCCGGCGCATCACCTCTTTTTCCTGCATCAGGTGGCGCGCCGAAGCGATATCGCCCGAGATGAGCACATTCATCGCCAGTTGCGTATTGGCCAGAACGCGGGCGTGCAGTTCAAGGATCTCATGCCAGCCTTCCTCCGAAAAGCGGCGGTTCTCGGCGCCCTTCTTTTCGGCCAGCGGCAGCAGGGTCTTGGCAATGATATCGCCGATATGTTCAAGGTTGATGGCGAAATCGGTCAGCTCGATGCTGCGCTTTGCGTCCTCAGTGCCCAGATCGCGGCGGTTGAGCGCGGTGATGAACAACTTGATATCGGAGTGGCGCCTGTCCACCTCGTCATCAAGGCCGCGCAGGGCGGCGATCTGCCCCTCGCTGGGGCTGTCGAGGACATCGCTCATCGGGCGCAGCATCTCTTCGATCACCTCACCCATCAGCAGCAGTTCGCGTTTGGCCGAGGCCAACGCCAGCGAGGGCAGGGCAAGCGTAGTGCGGTCCAGCGCCGAGCGGGGCCGGCGCTCTGTCTGGGGTGCTTCAGGGGTGACGGGCAGCAGGGTGACGGTCAGGCGGTGGACGGCGCCGACAAAGGGCAGCCCCAGTACCACAACCGCGGCGTTGAACAGCAGATGCGCGTTGACCAGCTGCACATCGGTGCGCGCGCCCAGCCAGGCGGGCATCTGCGGGTCGGTCAGCCAGAATGCCAGCAGCCCCAGACCGGCGGCAGAGCCGCGCAGGATCAGGTTGCCAAGCGGGATGCGCCGCGCCTCGGGTACCAGCCCGCGCGTCAGCCACACCGCGATCAGCCCGGCGCCGAAATTCGCGCCCAGCAGCATCGGCAAAGCCGCCGCCATCGGGAGAATGCCGCCCTGCGCCAATGCGGCGAGCAACAGCACCATCGCCACCGAGGAATGCATCCCCCAGGTGAGCAGCGCCACCACCGCAAAGGCGGTCAGTGGATCACCCGCCAGATAGCCGATGGTGGCGGGAAGGACCGCGCTCTCGCGCATCGGTTCGGTTGCTGTGCCGATCATGGTCAGCGACAGAAGGATAAAGCCGATACCCAGCACGATGCGCCCGATCTGGCGGATCTGGCGGGCCTCGAACTTCAGGAACAGGGTGGCGCCGGTCAGAAGCAGCACGGGGATCAGTGCCGACAGGTCAAAGGCCAGAATGCGGACCACCAGCGCCGATCCCAGATCGGCACCCAGAAGGGCGGCAAGCCCGGTTGCCCCGCCCAGCATGCCACTGGCCGCGAAGCCTGCGGCCAGCACGCCCACCGCCGTGGCGCTCTGCAACAGGATGGCGAGCACCACACCGGCCCCTGCCGCCCCCGGCAAACCGCCGCGCGCGCGGCGCAGCCCGTCGCGCAGGGCGCTGCCATAGGCGCGCTCCATCCCGGTGCGCACCATGCGCACGGCCCAGAGCAGCAGCATGACGGCAGCGGCCAGATTGAGCAGCACGATGAAAGGATGCATCCCCGCCCCCTTTGAAAAACCGACTTGTTAGGCCCCGGACCCGGGCCGGTCAAGCGATGATGTCAGCGCACGCGGCGGAAGAGATGGGTGCGCGCATAGAGCGCTTCCATCCGGTTCAGCCGGTCCGAGGTTTCATTCCAGTTGCGCTGCTGCACCGCCGCCAGAAGCGCCTCGACCAGAACCATCAGCGAGGCAAGCGAATCCCAGGCCGAGGGCACCTCGATATGGCAGGGCATCAGGTGCTGGGCATAGCTGGCGGCGGGCGAGACCCAGCGGTCGGTGATCAGCACCACCTCGGCGCCCTGTTCGCGCGCCAGTTCCACCACCTGCAGCACCGTCTGTTCATAGCGGCGGATGTCGAACACCACCAGCACATCGCCTTCACGCATGTCCAGCAGCGCGGGTGGCCATGTGTTGGGCATATGCGACAACAGGGTCACATCGCCGCGCATGACCTTCAGCGCCGTGGTGAAATAATCGGCGATGGAATGGGTCAGTCGCCCGCCCATCATATGGATGCGCCGCTGCGGATCGGCCAGAAGATCGGCCACCCGGTCAAACCCGGCACGGTCGATCTGGCCGATGGTTGCGGTCAGATTCTCCATCACCTGTGCTGCAAAACTGCTCAGGATATGGTCATTGGCGGGCGCGTTTGCCCATTTGTCACGCTTGGCGATGGGCGAGGCGAGCTTCTCGCCCACCTCCTCGCGGAGCTGGTTCTGAAACTCGGGATAGCCCGAATAGCCCAGCTTCTGCACCAGCCGCACCACCGTCGGCCCTGAAACCCCGGCCCCCCGCGCCACCGAGGCGACAGAGCCGAGCACCGCAACGGGGTAATTGTTCAGCATATAAGCGGCAAGTTGCCGTTCGGCGCGGGTCAGGCCGGGAAGGGCGGCGCGCAACCGGGCCTCGGTGGTGTCTTTGTGTTGCATCGGCCTCCGCTGGGAACACGGACGTGGGGAACCTTGTTGCAGGATACACCGCTTTGTCCGATTTGTAACAGAAATGACGGCGCGGAAAAATTCTTGACAGAACGCGGGTGGATACAACAGGCTGGCGGTTCAAGCACACCGCTCCACGCCTTTTGCAAAGCCGCTCTCATGCATCAGCCCGCGCATAACGCTGTCGTCGATTTCGCGCAGCCCGCCGCTTCCGGCGCCGCCTTTCCCGGCATTGTCGAGACTTTCGGCAGCGGTGAGGGCCCGGCGGGTGTTGTGGTGATCTGTGAACATGCCTCGAACGCGCTGGCCGTGGACCGGCCGGAACTGGGCGGCGATCTGGGGCTGGACGCATCGGCGCGCGCGGCGCATGTGGCTTGGGATATCGGCGCGCTGGGTCTGTCGCGGGAACTGGCGGCGCTTCTGGCCCCGTCCTGTGGCGGAGCGGTGCTGGTGCATGCGCCCCTCTCAAGGCTGGTCTATGACCTGAACCGCGCGCCGGATCATCCCGGCGCGATGCCTGCACGCTCCGAAGTGTTCGACATTCCCGGCAACCGCGGCCTGTCGCCTGCACAAAAGCTGGCGCGCACCCGGGCGCTGTATCTGCCTTTCCACGAAACACTGCGCGCGGAAATCGCCGCGCTGATCGCCTGTGGCCGCCGCCCGGCACTGATTGCGGTGCATTCCTTCACGCCGGTCTTTCACGGTGCCCCGCGCGCGGTGGAATTCGGCGTGATCCATGATGATGACACCGCGCTGACCGATGCCATCATGGCGGCAGCCCCCGGCTGCGGCCTCGTCACCCGCCTGAACGAGCCCTATTCGGCCGCCGGTGAGGTGACGCATACCATCCGCCTGCATGCCACGCCGCTGAACCTGCACAACACCATGCTGGAAATCCGCAATGACCTGATCGCCACGCCGCAGGGGCAGGCCGATATCGCCGCCCGCATCGCCCCGGTGCTGGCGCGCGGGCTGGGCGCGGTGGGTGTTCTGTGATGCCGCAGTTTCTGATCACCTATGTGCGCTGGGTTGAAAAGCTGAACTACGGCGTGGGCCGGGTTGCCATGTTCGGCCTTTTCGCGCTGATGGGTGTGTTGCTGTGGGGGACGATTGCGCGCTTTGGCTTCCATCCGCAGATCTGGACCGATGAACTGGCCCAGTTTCTGCTGATGGGCTATTTCATGCTGGGCGGGGCCTATGCGTTGCAGATGGGCTCGGCAGTGCGGATGGACCTTCTGTATTCCCGCTGGTCCGACCGCACGCAGGCCGCCGTCGATGCGGTGACCATTTTCGTGCTGATCTTCTATCTGGGCGTGCTGCTCTGGGGCGGCATCGAGAGCACGCAATACGCGCTGGAATACGGCGAGCGGCGGCGCGGGCTGTGGCGTCCCTATATGGCGCCGATCAAGATTGTGATGGTGGTGGGCATTGTGCTGATGATCCTGCAATGCACGGCCTTCCTGATCCGTGACATCGCCAAACTGCGCGGAAAGGACATCTGAATGGGCACCGAAGTCATCGCCATGCTGATGTTCGGCTCGCTTCTGGCGATGATGCTGACCGGGCAGCGCATGTTCGGGGTGATCGGCTTTGTCGCCGTGGTGGCCGCGCTGTTTCTGTGGGGCGACAGGGGCGGGCACGACCTTGCCTTTTCGCAGGCCTTCAAGCTGATGAACTGGTTCCCGCTGATCACGCTGCCGATGTTCATCTTCATGGGCTATGTGCTGTCTGAAAGCCGTCTGGCCGATGACCTGTACCGCATGTTTCATGTCTGGTTCGGGCGGGTGCCGGGCGGGCTGGCGATGGGCACCATCGGGCTGATGGTGCTGATCTCGGCGATGAACGGGCTGAGCGTGGCGGGCATGGCGATCGGCGCGACCATTGCGCTGCCGGAGCTGCTGAAGCGCGGCTATGACAAGCGGATGGTGACGGGGGTCATTCAGGCGGGCTCCAGCCTGGGCATCCTTATTCCACCCTCGGTGGTGATGGTGCTGTATGCGATGATCGCGCGCCAGCCGGTGGGGCAGTTGTGGCTGGCGGGCATTCTGCCGGGGCTGATGATGGCGGGGCTTTTCATCGGTTATATCTGGCTGCGCTGCCGGATCAATCCGGCGCTGGGACCGGCGATCTCGCAGGAGGAGCTGGCCGCTGTCACGCGCGCTGAAAAATACCGGCTGCTGATGGCGGGCCTGCTGCCACTGGGGATCTTCATGGTGATGATGGTGCCCTTCGTGCTGGGCTACACGCGGCTTGTCGAAAGCTCGGTCGTGGGGGCGCTGGCAGCCTTTGGCGCGTCGGTGCTCAAGGGCCGGATGAGCTGGAAGGTGTTCGAGGAATGCACCCGGCGCACGCTGGCGATCAGCTGCATGTTCCTGTGGATCATTCTGGCGGCGCTGGCATTCGGTGCCATCTTCGACGGGCTGCGCGCGGTCGATTTCGTGCGCGCGCTGTTCATCGAGGATCTGGGCCTGAACCGCTGGCAGATTCTGATCCTGATGCAGCTGAGCTTCATTCTGATGGGCACGTTTCTGGATGACACGGCGATGCTGGTGATCGTGGCGCCGCTGTATGTGCCCATTGTGCGGCTCCTGGAGTTCGATCTGATCTGGTATGGGGTGCTTTACACCATCACTTGCCAGATCGCCTATATGACCCCGCCCTTCGGCTATAACCTGTTTCTGATGCGCGCCATGGCCCCGGCCGAGGTGACGCTGGTGGATATCTACCGCTCGATCGTGCCCTTCGTGGCGGTGATGGTGGTGGGCCTGGCGCTGATCATGATCTTTCCGCAGATCGCGCTGTGGCTGCCGCAGATGCTTTACAATCCCTGAGAAGCCAGGATCAATAACAACCAACGGAGGTAAGACCATGACGACCACGAGAAGGAAGTTCCTGACCACCGGCGCGCTGGCGGGTGCGGCATCGCTGGCGGCCCCGGCCGTCAAGGCGCAGTCGACAATCCGCTGGCGGTTGCAGACCTATGCCGGCACCTCGCTGGGGGCCCAGGTCGCCAAACCGGCAATCGACATGTTCAATGCCATCGCCGGCGACGAGATGCAGATTGACCTGTTCTATGCCGATCAGCTGGTGCCGACGGATGAGCTGTTTCAGGCCATGCAGCGCGGCACGATTGATGCGGTGCAATCAGACGATGACAGCATGGCCTCACCCACCGAGGTGACGGTGTTCGGTGGCTATTTCCCCTTTGCCAGCCGCTATTCGCTGGACGTGCCCGCGCTGTTCAATGACTGGGGCCTGAACGAGATCTGGGCCGAGGAATATGAGAAAGTCGGGGTGAAGCACATTTCGGCGGGGTCATGGGACCCGTGCCATTTCATCACCACCTCACCGATCACCTCGCTGGCGGAACTGTCGGGCAAGCGGGTGTTCACCTTCCCCACCGCCGGGCGCTTCCTGACGCAATTCGGCGTGGTGCCGGTAACCGTGCCATGGGAAGACGTGGAAATCGCGCTGCAGACCGGCGAGATCGATGGCGTGGCATGGTGTGGCATCACCGAGGCCTATGAAGTGGGCTGGGCCGATATCTGCTCGCATTTCCTGACCAACAACATCTCGGGCGCGTGGATCGGGCATTTCTTTGCCAATATGGACCGCTGGAACGAGGTGCCGGAACATCTGCAGAAGTTGATGGCCACCTGTTTCGAGCAGTCGCATTACTACCGCCAGCACTGGTACTGGGCCGGTGAGGCGCGGTTGCGCACCGAGGGTGACAAGCTGGAGCTGACCTCGATCCCCGATGCGGAATGGGCGACGGTGGAAAGCGCCGCGCGCACCTTCTGGGACGAGATCGCGGCAGAGAGCGAGACCAAGGCGCGGGTCGTGCAGGTCTTCAAGGATTACAACGCGGCGATGGACCGGGCCGGGCGGCCCTATCGCTACGGTTGACGGGGCGATGCGGGGGCTGCCGCCCCCGCACCCCCGCCTCAGGGGGGCGCACGCGCCCCCCTGAGAACCCCCCGTGCGTATTTATGGCAAGATGAAAGGCGGCCCTGGGCCGATGGAGTGAGAATGCAAGGCATGTTGACGCTGGAGACATTACAGGCGGCTTTTGATGCGGGAGAGATCGACACCGTGGTCGTCGCCGCGGTGGACATGCAGGGCCGCCTGATGGGCAAGCGGTTTCACGCCGCGCATTTCCTCAATGGCGGGCATACCGAGACGCATTGCTGTAACTATCTGCTGACCGTGGATATGGAGATGAACACGGTGCCCGGCTATGAGGCCGCAAGCTGGGAGCAGGGCTATGGCGATTATGTCATGAAGCCCGATCTGGCGACCCTGCGCCGGGTGCCATGGCTGGAGGCGACGGCGCTGGTGTTGTGCGATCTGCTGGACCATCACACGCATGAAGAAGTGCCGCAATCACCCCGCGCCGTGCTGAAACGCCAGATCGCCCGGGCGCAGGCTCTGGGCTTTGATGCGATGATGGCGACCGAGCTGGAATTTTACGTTTTCGACAACAGCTATGAGGAATTGCGCGATCTGGGCACCGGCGATCTGGTGCCGATCGGCGGCTACAATGAGGATTACCATATCTTCCAGACCACAAAGGAAGAGCCCCTGATGCGGGCCTTGCGCAACGGGCTTTATGGTGCCGGGATCGCAGTGGAGAACACCAAGGGTGAGGCCGATGCGGGGCAGGCCGAGGTCAATGTGCGCTACAGCGATGCGCTGACCACCTGCGACAATCATGTGATCATCAAGAACGCCACCAAGGAGATTGCGCACGCACAAGGCAAATCCGTCACCTTCATGGCCAAGTATGACACGGACAAGGCCGGGTCATCGAGCCATGTGCATCAGTCGCTCTGGACTGCTGACGGCCAGCCCGCGTTTCGTGATGCAGCCGATCCGCATGGCATGTCGGAGGTGATGAAGCATTTTCTGGCCGGGCAGCTGGAGCATGCGCGCGAGATCACGCTGTTTCTGGCGCCCTATGTGAACAGCTACAAACGGTTCTGCGTGGGATTGTTCGCACCCACCAAGGCCGTCTGGTCGTTTGACAACCGCACGGCCGGGTTCCGTATCTGTGGCGAGGGGACAAAGGCGATCCGGGTTGAATGCCGGATCGGCGGGTCGGACCTGAACCCCTATATGACCTGCGCCGCCCTTCTGGCCGCAGGGCTGGACGGGATGGAGCGCAAGCTGGCGCTGGAGCCGGAAATGAAGGGTGACATGTACAGCACCCAAGGTATCCGCGAGATACCGAAAACGCTGCGCGAGGCGGCTGATCTGGCGGACGGGTCGGAATGGCTGCGCGCCGCGTTTGGCGACGCGGTGGTGGGGCATTATGTACATGCCGCGCGCTGGGAAGTGTCAGAGGCCGACCGTATGGTAACCGATTTCGAGCTGAAGCGCGGGCTGGAGCGGGCGTAAGCCACCCCGGCCGGGGCGCGGATTTCGGTTGCGGATGCCTCCGGCGGGGATATTTCTGAACAGATGAAAGGGCGGCGGTGCGCGCTGCCGGAAAGCGCCCTTGTGGCGCAAGGGGTGAGCAGAATGACGACGACGATACAATGTATCTCGCCCGTGGATGGACGGGTCTATGCCGAGCGCCCGGCGCTGTCGCTGGAGGCCGCAAAGGGGGTGGCGGCGCGCGCGAAGGCCGCGCAGCGCGACTGGGCCAGGGTGCCGCTGGAGGAGCGGATTGCGCGGGTCAGGGCCGGGGTGGCGGCGCTGAACGCAACGAAGGACCGCACGGTTGAGGAACTGGCATGGCAGATGGGCCGCCCCACGCGCTATGGCGGCGAATTCGGCGGTGTGAACGAGCGCACCGAGTATATGGCCGGGATCGCGGCTGAAGCGCTGGCGCCGGTTGTGGTGGAAGAGAGCGACCGCTTCCGCCGGTATCTGGCGCGGGAGCCGGTGGGCGTGGTGTTCATCATCGCGCCGTGGAACTACCCCTATCTGACGGCGATCAATACCATCGTTCCGGCGCTGATTGCCGGGAATACGGTGGTGCTGAAACACGCCAGCCAGACGTTGCTGGTGGGTGAGCGGCTGGCCGAGGCGTTTCATGCGGGCGGCGTGCCGGAGGACGTGTTTCAGAACGTTGTGCTGGACCATGCCACGACCGAGGCGCTGATCGCGGGGCGGGCGTTTGGCTTTGTGAATTTCACCGGCTCGGTGGGCGGCGGTGTGGCGATCGAGCGTGCGGCGGCGGGCACCTTTACCGGCACCGGGCTGGAACTGGGCGGCAAGGACCCGGGCTATGTGCGCGCGGATGCCGATCTGGAGGCGGCGGTGGACGGGCTGATGGATGGCGCAATGTTCAACGCCGGGCAGTGCTGCTGCGGGATCGAGCGGATCTATGTGCATGAATCGCTTTACGATACCTTTGTCGAGAAGGCGGTGGCCTGGGTGAAGGGGCTGAAACTGGGCAATCCGTTCGAGCCGGAAACCACGCTCGGCCCGATGGCCAATGCCCGTTTCGCCCGCGTGGTGCGCGAGCAGGTGGCCGAGGCGGTTGCGGCGGGTGCGACGCCGCTGATTGACCCCGCACAATTTCCTGCCGATGACGGGGCGGCCTATCTGGCGCCGCAGATACTGGTCAATGTGGACCATTCCATGCGGGTGATGCGCGAGGAAAGCTTTGGGCCGGTGGTGGGGATCATGCCGGTTTCCGGCGATGAGGAGGCGATCGCGCTGATGAACGATTCGCCCTATGGCCTGACGGCCTCGGTCTGGACGCAGGACGCGGAGGCCGCTGCGGATATCGGTGTGCAGCTTGAAACCGGCACCGTGTTCATGAACCGCTGTGACTATCTGGACCCGGCGCTGTGCTGGACCGGCTGCAAGGATACCGGGCGGGGGGCAGCGCTGTCGCCGCTTGGTTTCCATTCGGTGACGCGGCCAAAATCCTACCATCTCAAGAAGGTGACGAAATGACTGTGCCCACGATGAACTGGTCATACCCGACCGCAATCAAATTCGGCGCGGGCCGGATTGCGGAGCTGGCCGAGCATTGCAAGGCCGCCGGGATGCGGCGCCCGCTGCTGGTGACTGACAAGGCGCTGGCGGCGCTGCCGATTGCAGCGCGTGCGCTGGAGGTGCTGGAAAAAGGCGGGCTGGGCCGCGAGATGTTCTCGGAGGTGGATGCCAACCCGACCGAGCACAATCTGGAGGCCGGGCTGGCTGCGTGGCGCGCGGGCGGGCATGACGGGGTGGTGTGTTTCGGGGGCGGCTCGGCGCTGGATCTGGGCAAGATGATCGCACTGATGGCCGGGCAGAACCTGTCAGTCTGGGAGCTGGAGGATGTCGGCGACTGGTGGACCCGGGCCGACGCCGCCAGAATCGCGCCGATTGTGGCGGTGCCGACGACGGCGGGCACGGGGTCAGAGGTGGGGCGGGCCGGGGTGCTGACCAACTCGGCCACGCACAAGAAGAAGATCATCTTCCACCCGAAACTGATGCCCGCGATCACCATCTGTGACCCAGAACTGACGGTGGGCATGCCGAAATTCATCACCGCAGGCACCGGAATGGACGCGCTGGCGCATTGCCTTGAGGCCTATTGCAGCCCGCATTACCATCCGATGAGCCAGGGCATTGCGCTGGAGGGCATGCGGCTGGTGTTTGAGAACCTGCCCAAGGTTTATGCCACGCCCGACGATCTGGAGGCGCGCGCGCATATGATGTCGGCGGCGATGATGGGGGCGGTGGCGTTTCAGAAGGGGCTGGGGGCGATTCACAGCCTCAGCCACCCCATTGGCGCGGTCTATAACACGCATCACGGCACCACCAATGCCGTGGTCATGCCGATGGTGCTGGATTTCAACCTCCCGGCGATTGACGTGCGGATCGGGCGGGCGGCGGATTATCTGGGCATCAAAGGCGGATTCGATGGCTTCCGCGCGCGGATCATGGATCTGCGCAGCGCGCTGGCGATTCCGGCATCGCTGGCGGCGCTGGGGGTTGAGGCGGCACGGCTGGATGAGCTGACCGAAATGGCGCTGGAGGACCCGTCCTGCGGCGGTAACCCGGTGGAAATGACGCGCGAGAACACGCGGGTGCTGTTCGACGCCTGCATGTGACGAAAAAGGGAGGGGGGCTTTGCCCCCCTCTTGGCTTCGCCAATTCACCCCCCAGCGTATTTCCGGCAAGATGAACGCGCGCCGGTTCAGGATGCGGCGCCATGGCCGCGCCGATCAGGGCTTGCGCCGACCCCTGCGCTGGCTATAACCCGCCTCAATTTAAGCGCTGCCCGGGGCCATGGGCGAGCGCCTGTCAGCATGCCACGGGGGCCATTATGCCAAAAAGAACCGATATCAAAACCATCATGATCATCGGCGCGGGGCCCATTGTCATCGGACAGGCCTGCGAATTTGACTATTCGGGGGCGCAGGCCTGCAAGGCCCTGCGCGAGGAAGGCTATCGGGTGGTGCTGGTCAATTCGAACCCTGCCACCATCATGACCGACCCGGGCCTGGCCGATGCCACCTATATCGAGCCGATCACCCCTGAGATCGTGGCGAAGATCATCGAAAAGGAACGCCCCGACGCGCTCTTGCCAACGATGGGCGGGCAGACCGGGCTGAACACTTCGCTGGCGCTGGCTGATATGGGGGTGCTGGACAAATTCGGCGTGGAGCTGATCGGCGCGAACCGGCAGGCCATCGAGATGGCCGAGGACCGCAAGCTGTTTCGCGAGGCGATGGACCGGATCGGACTGGAAAACCCGCGCGCGACCATCGTTGCCGCGCCGAAGCTGGCCAACGGGCGCTATGACATCAACGCCGCCGTAGCCGAGGCGATGGCCGCGATTGATTATGTGGGCCTGCCCGCGATCATCCGCCCTGCCTATACGCTGGGCGGTACCGGCGGTGGCGTGGCCTATAACCGCGACGATTACGAGGCGATCTGCCGTTCGGGCCTTGAGGCATCGCCGATGGCTCAGATTCTGGTCGATGAATCGCTGCTGGGCTGGAAAGAGTTCGAGATGGAGGTGGTGCGCGACAAGGCCGACAACGCAATCATCGTCTGCTCCATTGAAAACGTCGATCCGATGGGTGTGCATACCGGCGACAGCATCACCGTGGCCCCGGCGCTGACGCTGACCGACAAGGAATACCAGATCATGCGCAACGGCTCCATCGCCGTGCTCCGCGAGATCGGGGTGGAGACCGGCGGCTCCAACGTGCAATGGGCGATCAACCCGGCCGACGGGCGCATGGTGGTGATCGAGATGAACCCGCGCGTGTCGCGCTCATCGGCGCTGGCGTCGAAGGCCACGGGCTTTCCGATTGCCAAAATCGCGGCGAAACTGGCCGTGGGCTACACGCTGGATGAGTTGGACAATGACATCACCAAGGTCACGCCCGCGAGCTTTGAGCCCTCGATTGACTATGTCGTCACCAAGATCCCGCGCTTTGCGTTCGAGAAATTTCCCGGTGCCAAGGCCGAGCTGACCACCGCCATGAAATCGGTGGGCGAGGCGATGGCTATCGGCCGTACCTTCCACGAATCGGTGCAAAAGGCACTGGCCAGCATGGAAACCGGCCTGTCCGGTTTTGATGAAATCGCCATTCCCGGTGCGACAGATCCGCAGTCGGGCAAGGCCGCCGTGATCAAGGCCATCTCGGCGCAGACCCCGGACCGCATGCGGCTGATCGCGCAGGCCATGCGCGAAGGGCTGAGCGACGACGAGATTCAGCACGCAACCGCGTTCGATCCCTGGTTCCTGTCGCGCATCCGCGAAATCGTCGAGGCCGAGGCGCGGATCCGTGAAGCCGGCCTGCCGCAGGACGAAGAAGGCATGCGCGCCCTCAAGATGATGGGCTTTACCGATGCGCGGCTGGCCATGCTGACCGGCCATGATGAAGTGGCGGTGCGCCGTGCCCGCAGCGGGCTGGGCGTGAACGCGGTCTTCAAGCGCATCGACACCTGCGCCGCCGAGTTCGAGGCGCAGACGCCCTATATGTATTCGACCTATGAAGCCCCCGCGATGGGCGATGTGGAATGCGAGGCGCGCCCGTCGGACCGCAAGAAGGTGGTGATTCTGGGCGGCGGGCCAAACCGGATCGGGCAGGGGATCGAATTTGATTACTGCTGCTGCCACGCCTGTTTCGCGCTGACCGATGCGGGCTATGAGACCATCATGGTCAATTGCAACCCCGAGACGGTTTCAACCGATTATGACACCTCGGACCGGCTGTATTTTGAGCCGCTGACCTTTGAGCACGTCATGGAGATTCTGCGGGTTGAGCAGACGAACGGCACGCTGCATGGCGTGATTGTGCAGTTCGGCGGGCAGACGCCGCTGAAACTGGCGAATGCGCTGCATGAGGAGGGTATTCCGATCCTCGGCACCTCGCCCGATGCGATTGATCTTGCCGAAGACCGGGAGCGGTTCCAGAAACTGCTGAACGAGCTGGGCCTGAAGCAGCCGGTGAACGGCATCGCCTCGTCCGATGAGCAGGCAATCGAGATCGCCAGGCGCGTGGGCTATCCCTTGGTGATCCGTCCTTCCTATGTGCTGGGCGGGCGGGCGATGGAGATCGTGCGCGATCTCGATCATCTGAAGCGCTACATCACCAATGCGGTGGATGTGTCGGGCAAGAACCCGGTGCTGCTGGACAGCTATCTGTCCGGCGCGATTGAGGTGGATGTGGATGCTTTGTGCGACGGCGAGGCGGTGCATGTCGCGGGTATCATGGAACATATCGAGGAGGCGGGCGTGCATTCGGGCGACAGCGCCTGCTGCCTGCCGCCGCATTCGCTGGACGCTGCCACCGTGGAAGAGCTGAAGCGCCAGACAGAGCTGATGGCGCGCGCGCTCAATGTGGTGGGGCTGATGAATGTGCAGTTCGCCATCAAGGACGGCGATATCTATGTGCTTGAGGTGAACCCCCGAGCCAGCCGCACCGTGCCTTTCGTCGCCAAGGCGACCGACAGCGCCATTGCCTCCATCGCCGCGCGGCTGATGGCGGGCGAGAAGCTGTCGAACTTCCCGCTGCGCGCGCCTTACGCGCAAGGCGTCGGCCCCGATACCGACCTGCCGCTGGCCGACCCGCTGACTCTGGCCGACCCGATCACGCCATGGTTCTCGGTCAAGGAGGCGGTGCTGCCCTTCGCCCGCTTCCCCGGTGTTGACACGCTGCTGGGGCCTGAAATGCGCTCCACCGGCGAGGTCATGGGCTGGGACCGCAGCTTCCCGCTGGCGTTCCTCAAGGCGCAGATGGGCGCGGGCACGATGCTGCCGGAAAGCGGGCGGGTGTTCGTGTCGATCAAGGATGCCGACAAGACCGATGCCATGGCGCAGGCCGCGCGCGGGCTGGTGGAGATGGGGTTTGAGCTGGTCGCGACCAGCGGCACGGGCAAATGGCTGGGCGGGCAGGGCGTTTCCGCCACGCCGGTTGCGAAGGTCTATGAGGGGCGGCCCAATATTGTTGACCGGATGAAGAACGGCGATATCGCGCTGGTGCTGAATACGACCGAGGGCACGCAGGCCATCTCCGACAGCCGGGCAATCCGCTCTGTCGCGCTGATGGACAAGATCCCGTATTTCACCACGGCCGCCGGGGCCATCGCGGCTGTGGCCGCCATGCAGGCCCGCAACGAAGGTTTTGGTGTCCGGACCCTTCAGGGCTGAGGCGGGGGGCCTTTTCTCGGTCTTGCCATTGCCGCAGCCAGCGGCACCGCTTCTGGCAGGGCGGTGCCCGCCCGGATGGTTGCAGGGACCGCTCAGTTCTCCTGCCGCAACAGTTCGGTGATCAGAATGTCGTGCAGCGCCTCGCCGATCTCGGCGCGCGCCGCGTCACGCAGGGTGCGGCGCAGCAGAAGCAGCGTCTCGCCGCTGGTGAAGACCCCCTCGAACCCGCCGGTATTGGCGTGGTCGAACATGACCTGCAGCAGCACAGCGCGCAGCCGGGCCTCCTGATTCTGAAGGGAGACCCCGTGACCCTGCGCCAGCTCCAGCGCCAGGCTCATCACCACCATTGACCGCACGCGGCCCTCCTCAAGCAGCGGAACCACAAACTGTCCGGGCAGGCGAAGAGTTTCGGTATTGGCGGGGGCCGGCCTGTAATGCGCCGCATTTTCATCTTCGGTGGCAGGTGCTGCACCCGGTCGCAGGGACCATCCCGCGCCCGCGCCTGCCAGAAGGCCGACAAGCGCCAGAATGACCGGCAAAAGCTTTTTCATCGATGTGCCTTTCAGAAGGGGAGGAGGATGTCGGCGATCTGCTGGCCATACCGGGGCTGCTGCATCTGCGAAATATGTCCGCGGCCACCATAGGAAATGCGCGCCCCGGCAATGCGGTCATAGGGGATTTCATTGCGCCGCGAGATATCTTCGGCACGGATATACCCGGTGACCAGAAGCTCGCGCAGTTCATTATTTACCCGGACCTCCTGACTGCCCTCGATCAGCATGACACCGTTCGGCAGGCGCTCCACGATCGTCGTGGCCACCCGCAGGGTAAGCCGCTCGTTGCGGCTGACCGTGCCGGAGCCCTGGAAACTGCTCGACCCCTCCAGCGACACACCGCGCGACAGCGCCAGCCCGCCGGGCAGGCGGCGGTCGATCGCATCGGGCAGACCGAAGAATTCCGGAACACCCGCGCTCTGCGTGCCGGTGCGGCCGCGCGCGGAGGAGTTCGATATCTCGGCGCGGTCATTGATTTCAATCACCACGGTCAGGATGTCACCCTGACGGCTGGCCCGCCTGTCACCCAGCAGCGAGCGCTGGCCAGCCGACCAGAGCGAGGCATCATCGACGGCGCGCTGCACTTCGGTGCGTTCGGGCAGGGGAAGGTTGTAGAGCGCGTGATGCTCCCGGCGCGGCTCAAGCGGCGAGAAATCAGGCGCGCGCCCGACATGCGAGAGGGGCTCGCAGGCTGCCAGCGCGAGGGTCGCGCTCAGCAGCGCAAGAGCAGGGACAAGACGCATTGGGCATACTCCGTGGTTGCGCAGCAGGGGCGCCGTGGGCGGTCAGGGGTGAACCACGACGATCCCGGGCGCGGCGACCCTGCCGCTGACCGTGTTGCGGGAGGCGAGGTTCATGATCCGGATGCTTTCGCCCGCACCGCCCCGGCCAAGTGCCCGGCCATCGGCGCGTATTTCCAGCCCACCATGCTGGAAGATGATCGAAACCAGTTGGTTACGCTCCACCAGCGCGGGTTCCGTCAGGCTGCCCAGCGGCACCGGGCGACCGGCATAAAGGGTGACGCGCGCCTCCAGGCCGATCACCGCTTCCGCATTGGTGGCGGCCCCGGGCGGCGGTGTGCCGCGGATGAGCGACAGGTCATCGGCGGTGATCAGGGTGCCAGCGCGCAGCGTTCGGGAGGTCACCAGCACATCGGCCAGCGCGGGCAGGGGCAGCGCAAGGAGGAGCAGACAGGCGAGATACCGCATCAGCGCACCTGTGTCGTGGCAGCGAGCATCTGGTCGGATGCGGTGATGACCTTGGCGTTCAGCTCATAGCCACGCTGCGCCTTGATCATCTCGGTCAGCTCGCGCACCGGATCGACGGAGCTTTCCTCCAGATAGCCCTGCCGCAAGGTGCCCAGCCCCTCTTCGCCCGGATTGCCGATGAAGGGCGGACCCGAGGCTTCGGTCTCGACGAAGAGGTTGGAACCCAGCGCCTCAAGCCCGCGGTCGTTGGTGAATCCCGCGAGGGTGAGCTGGCCCAGCCTTTCGGGCTGAACGCGGTCGCTGAAATAGGCCCAGACCTCCCCCTCGGGATTGATCGAGATGCTGCGGGCCTCGGGCGGGATCACGATGCCGGGTGCAACTTCATAGCCGTCCGAGGTGACGATCAGACCGTCGCCATTGCTTTTCAGCCCCCCGTCGCGCGTATAGGCCGCGCGCCCGTCGGGCAGCGCCACTTCCAGCCAGCCGCGCCCCTCCACGGCCAGATCCAGATCGCCGCCGGTCTGAACCAGCCCCCCCTGCGCCACCTGCATCGCCACCGAGGACGGGCGCGCGCCAAGGCCCAGCTGCACCCCGGTCGGCACCACGGTGCCGTCCGATGACGAGATGGAGCCGGCGCGGGTGAACTGCTGATAGTGCAGATCGGCGAATTCGGCGCGCCGGGCGTTGTAGCCGGTCGTGCTCATATTCGCGAGGTTGTTGGCGACCGTGTCCACCCGCATTTGCTGGGCGCTCATGCCGGTGGCGGCGATTTGCAGGGCTCGCATCGGATATTCCTTTATTTTCCAAGTGTCTGGACGACCGCGCGCACGCGCTCATCCTCACGTTCGAGAAATTTCTGGCCCATCTCATAGGCGCGCTGAATTTCGATCATCCGCGCCATTTCGGTGATCGGGTTGACGTTGCTTTCTTCCAGAAAGCCCTGATGCAGGCTGGTGTCATCCGCCGGAACCAGCTCTCCCTGCGCCTCAAGCAGCGTGCCGTGCGCGCGGCGCAGCATGGAGGGGTCTTCGGGGCGCATCAGCCCAATCCGGCCCAGGGGCTGGTCTGCGGCCGAAATGGTGCCATCCCGCCCGATGTTGATGCCGCGCGCATCGGCGGGAATGAAGACCGGCGCACCCGCGGCATCCAGCAGGCGAAAGCCGTCGGCAGTGACCATCTCACCCTGGGCATTGGTGATGAAATGACCGCTGCGCGTAAGCCGGTCACCCTCAGGGGTCTCGATGACGAAAAAGCCATCGCCCTCAATCGCCAGGTCCAGCGCGCCGCCGGTCTGCGCCAGTGTGCCCTGTGTCAGATAGGTCTGCCGGGCATTGGCTGCGGCCATCGACAGCGGAGCTTCGACGCCGCCCAGATTGCGCATGTATTCGGTAAAGATCACACCCTCACGGCGGTAGCCGGTGGTGGAGAGGTTGGCGACGTTATGCGCCAGAACCTGCATTTCGCGCAGCAGGCCGGACTGGCGGGTGAGGGTGGTGAAAACGGGATTTCCCATTGCTCAGCTCCCCACCACAAGCGGAAGGATCTCGGCATGGAAGTATTTGACCAGCATGCCGGACATGAAGCTCATGGAGACCCAGAATACGGCCAGCATGGCGATGATCTTGGGCACGAAGGTAAGCGTCATCTCCTGTACCGAGGTGAGCGCCTGAACGAGCCCCACGCCAAGCCCGGCAATCAGTGCCGCGCCCAGCATCGGCGCGGCCATCACAACCGAAACCCACAGGCCCTGGCGAAGAATGTCGAAAAAGGCGACCTCGTTCATGGCTCAGACCGGCATGCGCAGGATTTCGAGATAGGCCTCGACCACCTTGTCGCGCACCGCGACAGTCGTTTCCACGGCAAGCTGCGCCTCCGAGAGAGCCGCAACGAGCGCATGCGGGTCGGCATCGCCCAGCATCGTATCGCGGGAGGTGGTTTCGGCACTTGCCAGCACCTGTGCGAAATTCTCGGCAAATTGCCCGGCGGTGGTGCGGGGCCCGGATTGTTGCCCGGCCATCGGGTCTGGTGCTGTCAATGGCCGGGCTGCGCCGTAGGACCGGGCGGCGAGGTTGGCATTCAGTTCCATTCTGGACACTCCTTGGTTTCAGGGGACGCCGGTTTCAGCGCCGTAGCAGTCCGATCAGGCTTTGCGACATTTGCCGCGCCTGATCGAACATTCTGAGGTTCGCCTCATAGGATCGCTGCGCTTCGCGCGCGTCGGCCATCTCGATCATCAGATCGACATTCGAGCCGTCGTAATGGCCGCTTTCATCGGCCAGGATATGCCCGGGGTCATAAACCCGGGGCAATTCGCTGTGATCGAGCGCCATGGTGCCTGCCCTCACGCCCGAGGCCTGCCCCCAGCCCTCGCCATTCAGGCGCGCGCTCTCAAACGGGATAGTCTTGCGGCGGTAGCCGGGCGTATCGGCATTGGCGATATTCTCGGAGACGTGGCGCAGGCGGCTCGATTGCGCCTGCATGCCGGAGGCTGAGAGGGCAAGGGTGCGGGAAAGATCAGTCATCTGCGATTCCCCTACTTGCCGAGGCTGCTGCGCAGCAGGTCACGCGCCATCGAATAGATGCCCAGTGCCAGCTCATGCTGCTGTCTGGTTTCGACCCCGCGCATCATCTCGTATTCCAGCGAGACGGTGTTCCCGTTCGGCGCGCGGCTTACAGGGTCAGCATCGGTGCGGAAAAAGGCGTTGGGGTTCTGCGGCAGCCGTCCGGCGCCGCTTCTGTCATCAAGGCGCTGGAAATAGTCACTGAACGCGATGGCGTCCCGGGCCTGATACCCCGGGGTATCGGCATTGGCGATGTTCTGCGCGATGGCCTGCTGGCGGGTGCCGGCATGCGTTGCAAATGCCTGCGCCATGCGCAGGACTTCCAGACTGTCGAACATAGGGCTTCTCCCTTGGCTGGCTTACACGAAGCTTTAAGGCTGATTCGTTTAGAAACCGTAATCGGGCGTCACCACGGCGCACGATGATGGAGAAACCTCATGTCTGTTTTTGATCCGCTGCTGGCCGAGATCACTGAAATCCGCACCATCCGTCATTTCGGGCGCATCATCGAAACGCGGGGCGGCACATTGCTTGCCCAGGGGCTGTCAACGCATTCCCGGCTGGGGGACAGGGTGATGGTCCATGGCCGTGAAGGCCAGACGCTGGGCGGCGAAATTCTGGTTCTGGGGCCGCAGGGCGCCGAAATTCTGGCCGAAGGGCCGGTAGAGGGGTTTTCGATCGGCGACCGGGTGGAGCATCTGGGGCGCAACCAGATTGCCCCCGCCGACGGCTGGATCGGCCGCGTGATTGACCCCTACGGCATGCCGCTGGATGGCCGCCCGCTGGCGCGTGGCGCCAAGCCCCGACCCCTTCGCGCGCCGCCGCCGCCCGCCGCGCAGCGCAAGCGGTTGGGGGGGCGGCTGGCGACGGGGCTGGATGCGTTCAACACGCTGCTACCGGTTGTGCGCGGTCAGCGCATCGGGCTTTTCGCGGGTTCGGGCGTGGGCAAGACCTCGCTTCTGGGGGATCTGGCGCGCGGGGTGGAGGCGGATGTGGTGGTGCTGGCGCTGGTGGGCGAGCGCGGGCGCGAGCTGCGCGATTTCATCGAGGAGGTGCTGGGGCCAGAGGGGTTGGCGCGCTCGGTCGTGGTGACCGCCACCTCGGATCTGTCACCGCTGGCGCGCAGGCGGGCGGCATTGACGGCGATGGCGGTTTCCGAACATTTCCGCGAGGAGGGGCGGCATGTGTTGCTGCTGTGCGATTCGATCACCCGTTTTGCCGAAGCGCACCGCGAAATCGCGCTGGCGGGCGGCGAGGCGCCCAGCCTGCGCGGCTTCCCGCCGTCAACCGCGCATCAGATCATGGCACTGGCCGAGCGCGCTGGCCCCGGCCTGAACGGCGAGGGGGATATCACTGCCGTTTTCACCGTGCTGGTGGCGGGTTCGGATATGGATGAGCCGGTCGCCGATATCCTGCGCGGGGTGCTGGACGGGCATGTGGTGCTGGACCGCGCGATTGCCGAGCGCGGACGCTTTCCGGCGATTGACCTGCTGCGCTCGGTCTCACGCAGCCTGCCTGCGGCGGCCACGCCGGGCGAGAATGCCTATATCGCCGAGGCGCGGCGGCTGATCGGCGCCTATGAACGCGCCGAGATGATGGTGCAGGCCGGGCTCTATGCCCATGGATCAGACCCGCTGACGGACCGGGCGATCAAGCTGTGGCCCCGGCTGGACGCGTTCATGGCGGGCAGGGGGGCTGCGCATGCGGGTGAGAGTTTCGGGCGGCTGCGCAAGATGCTGGAGGGGTAAGCGCTGCCGGGGAATTAGGTTTGCATCAAAGGTCAGGGGCGCGATGGCGCGCCCCTGAAGCGTCTTGTTCAGATCAAAGGCCCAGCAGCGGCGATATCCGCCGGATGGCCACGCGCCGGTTTCGCTCTTCGGCTGCAGCGGTGGGTATCCGCAGATGGCGCTCGCCATAGCCCTGAATCACAAGATTTTCGGGCGGGATGACGAAGAACTCGGTCAGCGCCAGCGCAACCGATTCGGCGCGCCGGTCGGACAGCGCCAGATTGTAGGACGCCGCGCCGGTGGCATCGGTGTAGCCCTCGATCAGGAAAAGCTCGCGCGGGTTCTGCGCGATCAGTTGCTCCATCAACCGGCCAACCTGCGCCAGCTTGGGGGCCTCTTCGGCCCGCACATTGGCGCGGTTCGTCTCAAAGGTGATGGGGTCGGGGCTGAGCACCGGCACCAGTTCGCGCACTTCGCGCAGCTCACGGATCTGGCGCAGGGTGAAAGAGCGGTCCAGCGCCCTTGCATCGGCCTCGGCCTCATACAGCAGAGCCAGCGCCAGTTCGGGGTCGGTGCGCTGCGAGATGCGCAGCTCCCGTGTGCGCGGAGGCGGCAGGGTCGAGATAACGACCGGCTCGACATCGCGCATGTCATCGACCAGCGGGATCGATGTGCCATCAGCAAGGATGCGCTCCCGCACCAGCAACCGGCCCGTCGCATCGCGGATGGTGACAATGCGCGAGCCATCCTCGCGCTCCCACCGGGTCAGGGTGGAGCCGTCTTCATACCGCTCAATCCGCCGCTGCGACCCTTCCTGACGCAGGATGGCATCGTCATCGCGCCAGACCGCATAATCACCGGCATTATCCATGACCACCACGCGCTCGTCGGAACGGGCCACGACACGGTTCTGGCTGACGATCATGCCGACCGCCAGGGCACCCAAGGCAACCAGCCCGGCGCGTTCCAGATCGCGGCGGTTGTCACTGCGGGCTTGTCCGGCATCGAAATCCATCGCAAAGCGCGAGTCGAAATCATCGCGGCTGGTGCGGATTTCATCGGCGGTGACCTGATCTTCGGTCACATCGCTGGCCCCGGCTTCCTCCTCTGCGGCGCGCTCGCCGCGCCGTTCCCGGCGAAGCGCTGCGGCGGCGCGTGAGCGCTCGACGTCAGGCTGTTCGCGTGTTTCTTCCGCTTCGGGAAGCTCGAGCATCGCGCCCAGAACCGAGACGGCAGAAGACACTTCAGGGGCCTCCATCAGGCGGTCGAGGGCGCTTTGCTCGTCGGCGTCAAGTTCGCGCGGCGCTTCGTCGCTGGCCACGAATTCTTCAGCCGGGGCGTCTTCGACGATCAGTTCGGGCTCTTCTTCCGCCAGCGCTTCCGCGTCTGCGCGCAGGCGCTCACGCTCTGCCCGACGGTTGCGACGCACTTCGGCTGCGGCTGCGGCTTCTTCCGAGGACGCGGCCTCAGCGGCAGGTGCTTCGGCTTCGTCAGAGGGGGCTTCGGCGGAGGGGGCCTCCGCTTCCGGCTCTTCCGCGATCTCCGCTTCCGGTTCGGAAGAGGTCTCTTCAGCGGCGCTTTCTTCAGCTTCCAGTGCTTCCCGAAGCCGCGCTTCTGCTTCCGCCTCGGTTTCAGTCTCTGCCGCCGCTTCTTCCGCAACGTCAGCTTCTGCTTCGACCTCTGCCTCTGCTTCGGCCTCTACCTCCGGAACTTCTTCCTCGGCAACTGTCTCTTCTTCTTCAGCCGCGGCGTCAGCTTCCGCCCAGCCAGCCTCCTCAGCCTCGCTGGCTTGCGCCGTCTCGGCTTCGACGAAACGCTGTTCACTCTCCTGATCAATCACCGCACTGGCCTGCACCAAGGCCGAGCGGGCCTGATCAAGCTGCGCCGAATCATCAAAGACCGTGTCAGGATCCTCGAATATCATCTCGCAACGAGTCCGCTCGAGATCGGCGGCGCAGTCAATCACAAGGTCACTGATCTGATCGCAGCTTGCCGCCGAGGGGGCATCGACACAGGCCTGAACCGAGGGCACGAACATTGCCTCGCCTGCGCCCGAAGTAAATGATTGCGCAGCGACCTTCAGGGGCGCCATGGCCAGACAAAGCCCCAGCGCCGTCGTTGCGTAGAAATTTGTGCGCGACATCATCAGTCTCCTGTTACTGTGCGAGAGCGAAAGAGGCCGGGACACGGGCATCCGTTCTTTCCAGGCACCAGAACCTCCCCCGGGACAATTCACACAGACAGAACGCGCAAACAGCCGCCTTCGTTCCGCAGCAGCAGCGCTTTTCGGCCGGTCGAGCCGGTTCCCTGCTCGGTCTGCGTAGGGGGCGGGGGGCGCAAGCGCCGCTGAAGGATACCGCCACCCCCGGAAGGGCGGCGGTATCAAGGGTTCAGGCGTTCCAGGCGCGGTCGCCGAGCGCGTCTTTCACGCGGGTGGGCAGGCCGATACGGTCGAGGATCTCAAAAAACGGCTTGGGGTCAAGCTCTTCGACATTGACCATGGTGCCGGTGTCCCAGACACCATTCGCGATCAGCATCGCGGCGGCGACCGGGGGCACGCCAGCGGTATATGAAATCCCCTGACTGCCGACCTCCAGATAGGCCTCTTTATGGTCGGCCACGTTATAGACGAAAACCTCCGCAGGCTTGCCGTCTTTCGTGCCCTTCACCAGCGTGCCGATGCAGGTTTTGCCGGTGTAATCCGGCGCAAGCGAGGCGGGGTCAGGCAGCACGGCCTTGACCACTTTCAGCGGAATGACCTCCAGCCCCTCGGCGGTTTTCACGGGCTGCTCCGACAGCAGGCCAAGGTTTTTCAACACCGTGAAAACATTGATGTAGTGATCGCCAAAACCCATCCAGAATCGGACATCGGCATGCGGGTAGTTGGCCGCCAGCGAATGCACCTCGTCATGGCCGGTCATATAGGCTTTCTGCTTGCCCACCACCGGCAGATCCCACTCCTTGCCAACCTCGAACATGGTGTTGGTCTGCCATGTGCCGTTTTGCCAGGAATACACCGTGCCGGTAAATTCGCGGAAATTGATCTCCGGATCGAAATTGGTGGAGAACCAGCGCCCGTGCGAGCCTGCGTTGATATCGACGATATCAATCGACTCCACCTGCGGCACGAAGGTGTCGATGCCGAAGCGGGCAAAGGCATTGACCACGCCGGGGTCAAAACCCACCCCCAGAATCGCCGTCACACCCTTTTCAGCGCAAAGCTCGCGGCGCTTCCACTCATAGTTGCCGTACCAGGGCGGCGTCTCGCAGATCATGGCGGGGTCTTCGTGGATGGCGGTGTCCATATAGGCCGCGCCCGTTTCAAGGCAGGCCTCCAGCACGGTCATGTTCACGAAGGGCGAGCCTACGTTGATCACGATCTGCGCCCCGGTCTCCCGGATCAGCGCGGCGACGGCGGCACTGTCCATGGCATTGACGGCATGGGCTTTGAGAACGCCCCCCTCGGCCTCGGCGGTCTTCATGGACCCCTTTTCGCGGATCGAGGCAATGATTGCCTCGCATTTGGCAAGCGTGCGGCTGGCGATATGAATATCCCCCAGCACATCATTGTTCTGCGCGCATTTATGCGCAGTAACCTGAGCCACGCCCCCGGCGCCGATGATGAGTACGTTCTTTTTCATTTCACCCATGTGCCTCCATGCGGTTTGGGATGATCGATTCAGGAAAGAGCGGCGGCGAAATCGTCATAACCGAAGTCGCGCACCAGACGGATGGTGCCATCAAGCTCGCGCAGCGCGATGGACGGCATCTTGACGCCGTTGAACCAGTTTTTCTTGACCATTGTGTAACCCGCCGCATCCTGAATGGACAGGCGGTCACCGGGTTTCAGCGCCTCGGGAAAGCGGAATTCACCAAAGATATCACCGGCAAGGCAGGATTTTCCGCAGATCATCCATTCCTCCGGCCCCTCATCGGGCAGGATTTTGGCGGACTGGCGATAGATCAGAAGGTCCAGCATATGCGCTTCGGTCGAGCTGTCGACGATGGCCAGATGCTTGCCGTTGAACAGCGTGTCCAGCACCGAAACCTCCAGCGTCGCCGCGCCCGTAATCGCCGCCTCGCCCGGTTCCAGATAGACCTGCACCTCGTTTTCCTCGGCAAAGCGTTTCAGGCGCGCCGCCAGTTTCTCCAGCGGGTAACCCTCGCCGGTGAAATGGATGCCGCCGCCCAGACTGATCCATTCCATCTTGCGGATCAGAAAGCCGAAACGCTGCTCGATATGGCCCAGCATCCGGTCAAAGCGGTCAAAATCGGCGTTTTCACAGTTGTTGTGGAACATGAAACCGGAAATGCGGTCCGCCACGGTGGCGATCCGCTCGGGGTCATGCTCGCCCAGCCGCGAGAAGGGGCGCGCGGGGTCGGCCAGATCGAAATCCGAGGTCGAGACACCCGGGTTCACCCGAAGCCCGCGCACATGGCCTGCGCTTTGTGCGTCAAAACGTTCAAGCTGACTGATCGAATTGAAGATGATCTTGTCCGAATGCGCCAGCACCTCGCCGATCTCATGATCGGCATAGGCCACCGAATAGGCATGCGTTTCGCCGCCGAATTTCTCATGACCCAGCCGCACCTCGAACAGCGACGAACTGGTTGTGCCATCCATATATTGCGCCATGAAGTCAAAGACCGACCATGTCGCGAAACACTTCAGCGCCAGAAGCGATTTCGCGCCCGAATGCTCGCGCAGCCAGGCAATTTTGTCCATGTTCGGCTTTAGCCGCGCCTTGTCGATCAGATAGTAGGGGGTTTGCAGCATCTCGGGCCCTCCCGGGGGTCAAGGGGTCTGAGGAGCGATTCACTCGCGCGGGGCTGATATAGGCATACCCCACCCCAAACAACAGTTTTCTGACAGAATCGTCGTCAGTGGCATGGCAGGGCAAGGAAAAGCCCTCGCCCCTTCATCTTGCCGGAAATACGCCCCGGGGGCGGCCGAAGGCCGGCGGGGGCAGGCAGCCCCCGGCGTTGCAGGGGGCCTCGATGGCCCCGTGCAACGCCCCCCCTCTACCGCATTATCCGGTTCACATGACCCATCTTCCGGCCCGGCCGGGCCGCGCCTTTGCCATAGAGGTGAAGCTGCACATCCGCCGTGCGCGCCAGTTCCGGCACCCGGCGGATATCCTCGCCGATCAGGTTCTCCATCACCACATCGACATGGCGCGCGCCATTCCCCAGCGGCCAGCCCGCCACGGCGCGGATATGTTGTTCAAACTGGTCCACGGCGCAGCCCGCCTGTGTCCAATGGCCAGAGTTATGCACCCGGGGCGCGATCTCGTTCACCACAAGCCCGTCGCCCGCCACAAACAGCTCCACCCCCATCACGCCCACATAATCCAGCGCGTTCAGGATCTTGCCGGCCAGCAGCACGGCGTCCATGCGCTGCGACTGGCTCAGCTGTGCGGGCAGGGTGGTGGTGCGCAGGATACCGTCTTCATGAACATTCTCGCCGGGGTCATAGCAGGCAACCTCGCCGGACAGCCCGCGCGCGGCGATGACCGATACCTCACGCTCGAAGGTCACGAACCCCTCCAATACCGCCGGGGCGCCCTGCATCGCCGCCAGCGCGGCGTCGGCCTGACCCTGGGTCATGATCCGCGCCTGTCCCTTGCCGTCATAGCCCAGCCGCGCGGTCTTCAGGATCGCGGGGGTGCCGATCCGCTCAAGCGCTGACGCCAGCGAGGCGGCGTCGGCCACCGGCGCGAAGGGGGCCACGCGCAGGCCCAGCCCCGACAGAAACTGCTTCTCGGTCAGCCGGTCCTGTGACACGGCCAGCGCCTGCCTGCCGGGCCGCACCGGGCGCAGGCTTTCCAGCAGGTCCAGTGTCTGCGTCGGAATATTCTCGAACTCATAGGTGATGACATCGACTGACTGCGCGAAAGCGCGCAGCGCGCCCTCGTCATCCCAGCCCGCCGTGGTCACGCTATGCGCCACATCGCCTGCGGGCGGCTGCGGTGCGGGGTCATAGACATGACAACGCAGGCCCAGCCTGCTGGCCGCGACTGAGAGCATGCGGCCCAGTTGCCCGCCGCCCAGAATGCCGATCACCGCGCCGGGTTCCAGCGGTTCAGTCATCGCGCGGCTCCTCGGGGATGGAGGCCGAAAGCTCGGCGCGCCATCTGTCCAGCCGTTCGGCCAGTGCCGCGTCCTGCAACGCCAGTATCTGCGCCGCCATCAGCCCGGCATTGGCCGCACCGGCCGCGCCGATTGCCATGGTGGCGACCGGGTAGCCCTTTGGCATCTGAACGATGGAATAAAGCGAATCGACACCGGACAGCGCCTTGGTCAGCACGGGCACGCCGATCACCGGCACCCGCGTTTTTGACGCCATCATGCCGGGCAGATGCGCAGCCCCGCCCGCGCCTGCGATGATCACCTGAAGCCCGCGCTCCACGGCCGAGCGCCCGTATTCCCACAGCCGGTCAGGCGTGCGGTGGGCCGAGACGATCCTTGCCTCATGCGCGATGCCCAGCTCATCAAGCACCTGCGCCGCTTCGCGCATGGTCGGCCAGTCAGACTGGCTGCCCATGATGATTCCAACCCTGACCGCCGTCATCCTGCCCTCGCCCGTCATCTGCCGTAATTTGTGGGTGTCACTATACCGGCGCAGGGGGTGGGTGCAACGTGGCTTGCGGAACGGTTTGGGCGGGCTGGCGTTGGTTGGGCAGGTACAAGGAGTTTGTCATGTCCAACGATGCCACCCTGAAAAACCTCAACAAGGCCCTTCAGATGGAGCTGAGCGCGGCGCATCAGTACCAGCTGCATGCCCATACCCTTCAGGACTGGGGGCTGGAGAAGCTGGCCGCCCAGATGCGCGAAGAGATGGCAGAGGAGATCGGCCATTCCGACCGCTTCATCGAGCGCATCCTGTTTCTGAAGGGCGAGCCGGTGATGGCGTTTGACAAGAAGCCCAAACGCGCGGCCAAGCTGGTGGATATGTTCAAGGCCGATCTGAACGATGAGGAAGAGGCGATCACCTTCTACACCAAGGCCGCAAGTCAGGCCGGTGAAGTGGGTGATATCGGCTCGCGCAGGTTGTTTGAGGGGATCGTGCTGGAGGAAGAGGGCCATAAGGCATGGCTGGAGTTGCAGCTGGACCTGATCAAGCGGCTGGGCGAAGCGGTTTACAGCGCCCGGTTCATCGGTGGTGACGCGGTCTGAGCGTCAGGCGATGATGTCCGGCGTCAGTTCATCCTCGATCCGGGCGATCTGGTCCTTGAGCGCCAGTTTGCGCTTTTTCAGCCGGATCATCGCCAGCTGATCGGAGGTGCCGCGCTCGGCCATGGCGGCGATGGCGTCGTCAAGGTCGCGGTGTTCGCGTTTGAGCACCCCCAGCTTTACCCGCAGCACCTCTTCGTGGTTCAGTTCGTGCGGGGCATTCATATCCGTCTCGCCTGTTGGAAGTCCTTGGTGCAGCTTACCGCTTTTTCCAGTCTTGGCAAAGCTTTCAGCGATCCTGAACCGCTGGTGTGCGTCGCATGACCGGCCCGCGGCACCCCTCTTGCAGGCGGGCTTTTTCCTGCCCATATTTCCCTTATGCCCGGTCTGCTGCCCAAGCGGGGGCCGGGTGCGGTGTCGCTGTCACAGGGCCTGAACATGACCAAGTTTGTCTTCCCTTCCCACCCGCTGCTGCTGGGTTTTGAGCCGCTTGAGCGACTGGTTGAGCGGACTGCGCGCGCCGGTGCTGATGGCTACCCGCCGTTCAACATCGAAGTGACCGAATGCGGCGAATACCGGATAACGCTGGCGGTGGCCGGTTTCGGTGAAAAAGACATCGCCATCACGCTGGAGGACCGCCAGCTTGTCATCCGTGGCCAGCAGGATGACCCGGGGGCAGAGCGCGTCTTTCTCCATCGCGGCATCGCCACGCGCCAGTTCCGCCGTGTGTTCGCGCTGGCCGAAGGGGTGGAGGTGCTGGGCGCCGGGCTGGAGAACGGGCTTCTGACGCTGACCCTGCAACGGCAGGAGCCTGACCCGGTGGTGCGCTCCATCCCCATTACCCGCCGGTAAAAGGAGGATTGAATGAATAACGCCCATCCTGATCTCTCAGACGCGCGGGTCGCCTATATCCGCGAAGTTCCGGTAGATACCCTGCCCGAGGCTGTCCGCGACAGGCTGGAGGGCGCGCAGCAGGTCTATGGCATCCATGCCGAGGCGGGGAAATGCATTGCCCTTGCCCGGGATCGCAGGCTGGCCTTTGCCGTTGCCCGCCAGAATGATCTTGCCCCGGTCAGCGCGCATTGATCCGCGCCAGCGCAAAAGCGTCACCCCGAAATCGCGATTACGCAATCGCGTTGCAAGCGCCTTTTCAAGGCGCTTTGCGTGGCGCGGGGTTCAGCCCTCCCACGGGACGGGCTGCTGATCGTAGCCGATATAGAGCGGGTGCTTCGGGTGCCCGGCCTTGCTAAGCCCCAGATGATACAGCCGCTGCCCCGTGCCGCGCAGCAGCGCCTCCACCGCCGGGCCGCGCCCCAGATGCGCCCCATGCGTGCCCCAGGCGCAAAGCACCCGGTCAGCCCAGAGCGCACTCTCGGCAATCGCCGCGTCATTGCCCGGCCCCACCGGATCAGCCTGCGCGCGCATCACCTTGGGGTCGGTCGCGCGATAGGCAAAGATGTTGCACACCCGGAATGCGCCGAACCCCAGCGCGCGCGCCCTGCGTTCGCAGCGCTCCACCGTGGGGTCATTCTGCACCTCGGTCGCCGTGGAGGGGTTGAGCATGACAAACAGCGCCTTTGGCCCGCCGGGGTTCCAGATGCGGGTCAGCGTATAGCGGTAGTTCTGGCATGGCGAATACAGCGCCGTGCTGGCCGCATCGCCCTTGAGATGTTCGCGTATGATCATGGCCCGTCTCTAGCGCATTTCCGCCGCGCTGCACCAGCCTTCCGCCAGCCCCTTGGCGCGGGGCGGCTGAAAGGCTAGGGTCGGCGCCCGTTTGCCAGAAGAAGGCCCGCCAGCACCATGTCCCAGCCCCCCGCCCTGCGCATTCCGCGCCAGATTGCCACTGAAATCAGCGCGCGCCCGGATCAGGTCAGCGCTGCCATTGCCCTGCTGGATGAGGGTGCGACCGTCCCCTTCGTGGCGCGCTACCGCAAGGAGGCCACGGGCGGGCTGGACGACAGCCAACTGCGCACGCTGGCTGAGCGGCTGGGCTATCTGCGCGAGATGGAGGCACGGCGCGCGACGATTCTCGAATCGATCCGCACACAGGGCAAGCTGACCGGCGCGCTGGAAAGCGCCATCGCCGGGGCGGAAACCAAGGCGGTGCTGGAAGACCTTTATCTGCCCTACAAGCCCAAGCGCCGCACCAAGGCGATGATCGCGCGCGAAAACGGGCTGGAGCCCTTGGCCGATGCCATTCTGGCCGACCGCGCTGCCGATCCGCAGGCGCTGGCCATGGGATTTCTGTCCGAGGTGGTGGTGGATGTGAAGGCCGCGCTGGAGGGCGCGCGCGAGATCATCGCCGAGCGTCTGGCCGAGGATGCCACCCTCAAGGCGCAGCTTCGTGCGCATATGCAAGCGCATGCGCTTCTGTCTTCAACGGTGGTGCCGGGCAAGGAATCTGAGGGCGCGAAATTCGCCGATTACCACAGCCATTCCGAAAAGCTTGCCACCACACCCAGCCACCGTGCGCTGGCCATGATGCGGGGCCGCAACGAGGGGTTTTTGTCGCTCGATCTGCTGATCGACCCCGATGCCGCGCCCGGTGACAGCCCTGCCGAGCGCATGGTGAAAGCCGCGCTGGCGGCGCATGGCAAGGGCGCGGGCGATCTGTGGCTGGCGCAGGTGGCGGGCTGGGTCTGGCGGGTGAAGCTGAAACTGTCCCTCACCATTGATCTGATGACCGACCTGCGCGAACGCGCCGAAGCCGAGGCGATCCGCGTTTTCGCCCGCAACCTCAAGGATCTGCTTCTGGCCGCCCCGGCCGGTGCCCGCGCCACCATGGGGCTTGACCCTGGCATCCGCACCGGCGTCAAGGTGGCGGTGATCGATGCCACCGGCAAGGTGGTCGATACCGCCACCGTCTATCCGTTCCAGCCGCGCATGGATGTCGAGGGCACGCTGGCCACGCTCGCCGCACTGGCGCGCAAGCACGCGGTCGAGCTGATCGCCATCGGCAACGGCACCGCCAGCCGCGAGACCGATGCGCTGGTGGCCGAGCTGATCAAGCGCCTGCCCGCGCCGCGCCCCACCAAGGTCGTGGTGTCCGAGGCCGGGGCCTCGGTCTATTCGGCATCCGAGCTGGCCTCGCGCGAGTTTCCGGGGCTGGATGTCTCGCTGCGTGGCGCCGTTTCCATCGCGCGGCGGCTGCAGGACCCGCTGGCGGAACTGGTCAAGATCGAACCCAAGGCGATCGGCGTGGGCCAGTATCAGCATGACGTGAACCAGAGCCTGCTGGGCAAATCGCTGGACGGTGTGGTGGAAGACGCGGTGAATGCCGTGGGGGTTGAGCTGAACACCGCCTCCGCCCCCCT
This sequence comes from Pararhodobacter sp., assembly GCF_036802785.1. Classification (GTDB taxonomy): domain Bacteria; phylum Pseudomonadota; class Alphaproteobacteria; order Rhodobacterales; family Rhodobacteraceae; genus Pararhodobacter. The sequence goes on along the minus strand of NZ_DAIRVN010000005.1, from coordinate 64,958 downwards.
TCTGGCGCGGGTCTCCGGGCTGGGGCCGGTGCTGGCCGAGGCTGTGGTATCGCACCGCGATGCCAACGGCCCCTTTGCCAACCGCAAGGCGCTGCTGAAGGTGGCGCGGCTGGGGCCGAAAGCGTTTGAACAGGCGGCAGGGTTCCTGCGGATCCGCAATGGTGACGAGCCGCTCGATGCATCCAGCGTGCACCCTGAGGCTTACGGGCTGGTGCGGCGGATCGTCAAGGCGGCGGGGCGCGATGCGGCGGCCCTGATGAAAGATCCCGCGCCCCTGCGCCAGCTGGAACCCGCCGAGTTTACCGATGAGAAATTCGGCCTGCCCACCGTGCGCGACATCCTCGCGGAGCTCGAAAAACCGGGCCGCGACCCGCGCCCGGAGTTCAAAACCGCGACCTTTACCGAGGGTGTGAACGAGATCCGCGACCTGAAACCCGGCATGTCGCTGGAAGGCACGGTCACCAATGTCGCGGCCTTCGGTGCCTTTGTCGATATCGGCGTGCATCAGGACGGGCTGGTGCATGTCAGCCAGTTGGCCGACCGCTTCGTCAAAGACCCGCATGAGGTGGTCAAGGCGGGCGACGTGGTGCGCGTGCGGGTGGTCGAGGTGGATGTGGCCCGCAAACGTATCGGGCTGACCATGCGAAAGGATAACGTGGACACAAAGCCTGAGCGCAGCATGAAGGACGCACCGAAAACCCGCAGCCCCAACCGCACCAGCGCGGGCCCCGCCGCGCAGCCCTCGGCCCCCGGCGGGCTGGGCGCGGCACTGCTGGACGCGATGAAGAAACGCTGAGAACAAACGCCGGGAAGAAACACTGAACCCGCGTTCATCTTGCCACAAATACGCCGGGGGGTGAGCCGCGCAGCGGCGAGGGGGGCTGGCCCCCCTGCGCCCTCGCCCCGGGCGCGTCAGATGAATATTGCGTAACGGTGCAATTCCCCGCTTGCCAGTCTCAGGCGCTTGGGGCTTGATCGGCGCAAACAGGGGGCGCGCATGTCGGAAGTCCGCAATTCCAAACGCATCTGGGGCTGGTGGTGGTTCGACTGGGCCAACCAGCCCTACAACACGCTTCTGCTGACTTTCATCTTCGCCCCCTATTTTGCGGCCTCGGTGGCGCCTGACCCGGTGACGGGGCAGGCGCTCTGGGGTTGGATGAATTTTGCGGCTGGTGTGATGATCGCCCTTTTCGCGCCCATCCTCGGCGCGATTGCCGACAATACAGGCCCCAAGCGGCCATGGATCATGTTCTGGTCGCTTCTCTATTTCATCGGCGCCTGGGCGCTGTGGTGGGCCGTGCCGGGCGCGGATTCATCCACGATCTTCTGGATTCTGGTGGCTTTTGGCGTGGGTATGGTGGGGCTGGAATACGGCATCATCTTTACCAATGCGATCCTTCCCACGCTGGGCAGCAAGGCCGAGATCGGGCGCATATCGGGTTCGGGCTGGGCGTTTGGCTATCTGGGCGGGCTGGCGGCGCTGGTGGTCATGCTGCTCTTTCTGGCCGAGAACGAGCAGGGGGTCACGCTGATCGGGCTTGCGCCGCTCTTCGGGCTGGAAGCTGCAGCGCGGGAGGGCACGCGCTCTGTCGGCCCCTTCACCGCGCTGTGGTATCTGGTCTTCATCATCCCCTTCTTCCTGTGGGTGCGTGAGCCAAAAAGGCAAAAACCCGTCAGCCGCGATGTGGTCAGGGCGGGGCTGCGCGAACTGGGGCACACGCTGAAAAGCCTGCCGGGGCAAAGCAGCCTTCTGGCCTATCTGCTGTCGAGCACGTTCTACCGCGATGCGCTCAACGGGATTTACGCCTTTGGCGGCATTTACGCGGCCGGGGTTCTGGGCTGGTCGATCATCCAGATCGGCGTGTTCGGCATTCTGGCGGCCAGCGTCGGTGCGGCGGGCTGCTGGTTTGGCGGGCGCTTTGACCGGCGTTTTGGCCCCAAGCCGGTGATCATTGTCTGCATTCTGGTGCTGATCACGGTCTGTGCCATCATCATTTCAACCGACCGCAGCATGATCCTGTTCTTCCCGGTCGAGGCCGCATCAAACGCGCCGGACATCCTGTTCTACTTCTGCGGCTGCATGATCGGCGCTGCGGGTGGCGCGGTGCAGGCTGCCTCGCGCACCATGATGGTGCGTCAGGCCAATCCCGCGCGCATGACCGAGGCCTTTGGCCTCTACGCGCTGTCGGGCAAGGCGCTGTCGTTCATGGCGCCGGGGCTGATTGCGCTTGCCACGACTGTAACCGGCAGCCAGCGTCTGGGCGTTTCCCCGCTTATCGGGCTTTTCCTGATCGGTCTGGTGCTGTTACTCTGGGTCAAACCTGAAGGAGAGAACCCTCACGCATGGGAACCCGAACACGCTGCCTGATCGCCGCCGCTTTGCTTGCACTTCCGTTTCCGGCCGGTGCCCAGAACCTGGCGAACCAGTTGTTCGGTGCGCATGCCATGCCCTCGCTGGCGCAGCCGCAGGCCTATGGCAGCTATGCGCGCGGCTGTGCCGACGGGCTGGTAGCCCTGCCCGAAAGCGGGCCGACATGGCAGGCCATGCGCTTGTCGCGCAACCGCAACTGGGGCCATCCTGAGATGATCGCCTATCTGCAGGATCTGTCGCGCGCGGCGGTGCAGATCGGCTGGCGGGGGCTTTATATCGGCGATATCAGCCAGCCGCGCGGCGGGCCGATGACCTCGGGCCACGCCAGCCACCAGATGGGGCTGGATGCCGATATCTGGATGCTGCCGCCCGGGCGGCTGGACCTGACACGCACCGAGCGTGAAAACCTCAGTTCCATTTCCGTGCGCACTGAGGATCAGCGCAATATCAACAGCAACTGGACCGCGCAGCACCATGCCCTTCTGCGCGCCGCCGCCAGCGACCCGCGGGTGGACCGCATCTTTGTTGCCGCCGCCGTCAAGATCGAGATGTGCCGCACCGCAACTGCCGCTGATACGCCGTGGCTGCAACGCATCCGCCCCGTTGTCGGGCACAATTATCATTTTCATGTGCGGATGCGCTGCCCGGTCGGGTCGCGCCATTGCGAGACCCAGACGCCCACGGTGGCCGAGCTGTCGAACGGTGGCAATGGCTGCGATGACACGCTGATGTGGTGGGTGACCGATTTCCTGAACCCGCCCCCGCGGACCGAACGGACAGAGCCCGCGCCGCCGCGCCAGCGCCATCCGCGCGAATTCACGCTGGCCGATCTGCCGGGCCAGTGTTCCGAGGTGGTTCGGTCGCAATGAAGATCTGGCGCGCGATTTTGATGGCCCTTGCCATCAGCGCCGCGCCCGCTTTGGCGCAGGACGCTGCTGCCCCTGCGCCGCCCCCTCCCGCACCGCAGGTGCTGTCGCAACTGTTCTGGCAGGCCAGTGATGCGCGGCTGCAACGTTTCACGGGGATTGATACCGATGACGGGGTCGCCGTGATCATGGTGACCGATGAGGGCGTACTGGCGCAGGGGCGGCTGGAGCGCGCGGGTGACGGGCGGATCACCGGGGTTCAGCCGCAGCAGATCCGCTATCTGCGTGATCCTGACGGGGCGCCGCTGACCGGCCCCCGGCGCAATGCTCAGGCAGTCGCTCTGGGTGACGGCGGGCGCATTTTTGTGGCCTTTCAGGGATATGGCCGCGTTCTGGCCTATGCCGCACCAGACGCGTCGGCGACACAACTTGCAGGGCATCCCGATTTCGCTCGCCTCACTGTCGGAGCTGGCCTGACGGGGCTGGCCGTCAGTCGTTCAGGCGTGCTTTATGCCATTCCTGAACGCGCGGCGCGGATGACCTATGGCACCCCGTCCTATCACTTCTGGAACGGGGAATGGGCGGGCAGTTTCCGCCTTCCGGCTGACGGGCAGTTCCATCCGGTGGGCGCCGATATCGGCCCCGACGGGCGGCTTTACATACTGGAGCGCGAGCGCGCCGCCGAGGGGCGCCGGGTGCAGTTGCGCCGCTTCATCCTTCAGGGCAGCCGCATTGATGCCGGAACGGTGGTGATGCGCAGCGCCTTCGGGCAGTTCAGCGATCTGTCCGGCGTCTCAGTCTGGGGAAGGGGGAACGGGCCGCTGCGGGCGCTGATGACCGGCTATGCGCGCGGACCCGGCGCGCGCAGCGAGATTGTCGAACTGTTCTTGCCGCGCTGACCATGCGCGACCCGAACGCGGCGCGATAACCCGCGTCAGCCGTGCTCCTTGAGCAGGCGATGCTTCTGGCGGTCCCAGTCGCGCTTGGCCTCGGTCGCGCGCTTGTCGGCCAGCTTCTTGCCTTTGGCGACGCCGATCTTCAGCTTCACCAGCCCGCGATGGTTGAAATACATCACCAGCGGCACCAGCGTCATCCCGTCCTTCGCCGTCGCCGCCCAGAGGCGTGACAGCTCTCGCTTGCCGACCAGAAGCTTGCGCTTGCGCCGCTCCTCATGGCCCCAGGTTTTTGCCTGCTGAAACGGGGCGATGTAGCCGTTGATCAGCCACAGCTCGCCGTTTTCCACGCTGGCGTAGCTTTCGGCGATATTCGCCTGACCTGTGCGCAGCGATTTCACCTCCGAGCCCATCAGGATGATTCCGCATTCGAGATCGCTTTCGATAAAGTAATCGAAGCGCGCCCGACGGTTCTCGGCGATGATCTTGTAGTTGGGGTCTGATTTCTCGGCCATTGCCGCCAGATAGGCGTTCGGCTGGCACCTGTCCAGTGCTTGCGCCATTTGTGCGGATCGGTCATCGTCACGAGGTGGTATTTTCTCAGAGGGTCCGGCCCATGCGTTTCATTGCCTTGCTTGCTGTGTGTAGTTTGCTGGGGGGCTGCGTGATGCCCGAACCGGCACCCTCCCCCTATCCGGTCGTGCGCCCGGTTCCCCAGCCTGCGCCGCACCCGACCAACCCGCGCCCGCTTCCCCCGCGTCCGGTCCAGCCTGAGCGCGAGGGCTGCGATGCGAGCCGGTATCAGCATATGGTGGGCGGCCCGCTGCCAGACCCCTTCCCGCGGCGCGGGACTGTGCGGGTCTATCGCTCGGACATGTCAGTAACGATGGAGTATGACCCGAACCGCCTGAATGTCGAAATCGACCCGGCGACGCGGCGGATTGTGACGATCCACTGCGGCTGACAAGGCGCGGGCGATCTGCGCGCCGATCCGGATGCCCCGGGGCCGGGACATCCGGACGCGCCCCGCTTCGCCAGATCCGGCCCGGTTGGGGGCCCGGGCCTCTCTGCCGGCGGCACAGGCGTTACGGTTCTGCCGGGATACGCCCCGATACGGGCAGGGCTTCGGCGCGAATCAGACGGCAGGCGGGTCATTTGATGTTTTTTTGACGGTTGCCCCGCGAACCGCTTGATTTACGCGCTCTTCGGCGGCATTTTTTTGGATATGAACGTCCAGTCCTTCGTGTCTGCATCCTCATCTGTTCCGGACTGCGTCAGTTTCGACCGGCGCGAACTGGGGGCGATCCTGTCGGTCTATGGCCGGTTTGTGGCGGCGGGCCTCTGGCGGGACTATGGCATTTCATGCCTGCGTGAGCGGGCGGTGTTCAGCATGTTTCGCCGTGCCGCCGAAAACCCGCTTTACCGCATTGAAAAGATACCGAAACAGCGGCTCCGGCAGGGGCTATATGCGCTCTATGGGCCTGAGGGGCAGGTGCTCAAACGCGGTGCGACGCTGGCGCAGGTGCTGGCCCCGCTTGAGCGCAAGCTGATCCGCACGCTGGACTGAGCCGGGCAAGGCGCGGTAAGGGGCGCCATGAACACATTCATCTATACCCCGCCGCAGGAGCCGCTGACGATCCTGCATGCCGATGACGACATCGTCGTGACCGACAAGCCCGCAGGGCTTTTGTCGGTGCCGGGGCGCGGGCCTGAGCGGGCCGATTGCCTGATCGGGCGGATGCGCGCGGAATTCCCGTCGGTCCTGCTGGTGCACCGGCTGGATCTGGATACGTCGGGCGTGATCGTCTTTGCGCTGACGGCGCAGGCGCAGGTGCATCTGGGGCAGCAGTTCGAGAAGCGGCGCACGCAGAAGCGCTATGTCGCGCTGGTCAGCGGCCATCCGGTCGAGGCACGCGGGCAGGTTGATCTGCCGCTGATCGTGGACTGGCCCAACCGGCCCCGCCAGAAGGTGTGCCATGAGACAGGCCGCCCGGCGCAGACCGACTGGCGGGTGCTGCGTCAGGAGGGGGAGAATGCGCGGATGCGCCTGACCCCGGTCACCGGGCGCAGCCATCAGTTGCGGGTGCATATGCAGGCGCTGGGCCATCCGATTCTGGGCGACACCCTTTATGCCAGCGGTGCGGCGGCAGACCGGCCCCGGCTGATGCTGCACGCCGAGGAACTGCGGCTGACGCATCCGGCGACGGGGGAGAAGATGGCCTTTCGCGCGCCCGTGCCTTTCTGAAAAGCCCGCGCCCTTCTGAAAAGCAAGTGCCCTTCTGAGAAGCGGGTGAGGACGCGCCTTCGAAGGCGCTTTTCCCGCGTCACAGGGGCCCGGGTGCCTTTTCAGGCGGCCTTGCTGGCGGGATGAGTGGAGAGGATGGCGTAAAGCTTGTCCGGCTCGGTATTGGCGCGCAGCTTGGTGCATACTGCCGGATCGCGCAATGTGCGCGACACCAGCGCCAGCGCCTTCAGATGCTCTACCCCCGCCTCACGCGGGGCGAAAAGGGCAAAGACCAGATCGACCGGCGCGCGATCCACCGAGCCGTAGTCAAGCGGGCGCTCCAGCCGCAGGAAGACGCCGTGCACCCGGTCAATCCCGTCTACGCGCGCATGCGGAAGCGCAACGCCGTGGCCCACGCCCGTTGGCCCAAGGCTTTCGCGTTCCTGCAACGCATCCACTGCCGGGGCCTCGTCAATACCATAGGCCGCCGCTGCGATCTCGGCGAGATCGAGGAACAGGCGCTTCTTGCTCTTCATGTTGCTGGAGATCCGAACCGCTTCGGGCTTCAACAAGTCGGCCAGCACCATACGCTGCTCCTGTTCTTCATTCCGTGCGGGCCGAAGCCCGGGGCCGTATGCACGGCCCCGGACGGGGCCTGTCATTTATTGCGGGTCAACCCAACCGATATTCCCGTCTTCACGGCGATAGACCACGTTCAGCCCACCATGCCGCTCATTGCGGAAAACCAGCACATTGGCGCTGCTCAGTTCCATCTGCATCACGGCCTCACCTGCCGAAAGCGCGGGGATCCGTGCTTCCATCTCGGCGATGATGATCGGCTGCAGCGTCTCTGGTTCATCACCGGTCGCCCCTTCTTCAGCGGCGAGGATATACGACGAGCCTTCGCCAAAGACAACCGGCTCAGACCGGGCGCGGTGGTCTTTCAGCCGGCGCTTGTAGCGGCGCAGCTGTTTGTCCATTTTCTCGCCACAGGCATCAAAGGCTGCGTAGATCTCGTTCGCCTGCGCCTTGGCCTGCGCGGTCAGCCCCGATGACAGGTGCACCGTTGCCTCGCAGACATAATTATGGGCATCGCGGGAAAAGACGACATGGGCGTCGGTCGGGCGCTGGGAGTATTTCTCCATCACCAGACCGAGTTCCTTTTTGACATGCGTTTGCAGCGCTTCACCGACATCGATCTGTTTTCCACTGATCTGATACCGCATTGGCCTCTCCTTCTTAGGCTGCGGACTGCCTGGACCGGTATGGCGCAGGTGTTTCCGCTTCTGGCAGACCTGTCCTTGTTGCCCTCAGGGCTGGCGGCGGGCCTTTGCGCGGCGGCGCCGCACCGCTGATGAGGGTATGCGCAGGTCTTGTCTGTATTTGGCGACAGTTCGGCGCGCGATGTCAACGCCTTCCGCATTCAGTTGCTGAACAAGCGCTTCATCGCTGAGCGGGCGGGTGCGGGGCTCGGCCGCGATCAGGGCGCTGATGCGGGCCTGAACCTGCCGGGCCGAGATTTCATTGCCCTGCGCGGGAAGCGCGGCGGAAAAGAACACGGAAAGCGGCCAGAGGCGGCCATCGACATCAATGGCCTTGCCCGCCACGGCGCGCCCGATGGTGGAGGGGTGCAGCCCCAGCGCTGCCGCCAGCGCGGCGCGGGTCAGCGGCCTGAGGGCGACGGGGCCATCCGAAAAGAAGCCGGGCTGATTCTCCAACAGCCATATGCCGATGCGGTGCAGGGTCTGCCCGCGCTGATCCAGCGCGGCGAGCAGCGCACGCGCGCGCGCCAGCAGCTCGGGCGCGAAACTCTCGGTGGCGGCACGGCGCACAAGCGAGCTGTCCAGCCGGGCGGCGGGCATGTCGCGGGCAAGGGTGACCGACAGCGCCCCGCCCGCCGCGCGCTCCAGCTTCAGGTCGGCGCGGGTCAGCGTGTCTGGCGCAGGGCTTTCGGCTGTGCCGCTGGCAGCCGTGGGGCGCGTGGAAAGGCCCCGCACAAGTTCGGCACGCTGTTCCGCCACGGCGCGGGGCAGGGCCAGCAGACGCGCGATCGCGGGCCAGTCGCGGGCGACAAACAGCCGCAGGTGAGTGACGGTCTGCGCGGCCTCAATCGGGCTAAGGCCCTTGTCGGCCAGTTGCAGGCGCAGCGATTCGGGCAGGTCGCGCGCCCCCACCCCTGCCGGTTCGCAGCGTTGCAGCGCGGCCAGTGCGGTTTCCAGCAGATCGGGCGGCAGGCCCAGTTCGGCGGCGAGGTCATCAAGGGTGACATCCAGCATGCCATCATCGCGCAACTCGCCCACCAGAAGCTGCGCTGCGGCCTCTACCGGGGCCGCCAGACCCATCAGCGCCAGTTGACTGGCCAGCGAGACCTGCATCGAGGCCTCGCGCGCGGTCAGTTCCTGCGGCAGGCTCTGCCCGGCCGCGCCGGGGGAGGGGTCATGCAGCAGAAAGGGGTTGCGCGCGGCTTCGCGGGCGATTTCCTCGGTCAGCTCCTGCGAGGACATGCGCAGCACGGAGAGCGCGATGCGCATCTGCGCCGACAATGCCAGAGTCTGGCTCTGGCGCAGTTCCAGCCGGGTTCTCAGGGCCATGGGGTGGCCCGTTCAGCGGAAAGTATCGCCCAGATAGACACGCCGCACGTTTTCATCCTGCACCACCTCATCGGGCGTGCCGCTCATCATAACGACTCCATCATGCAGGATATAGGCGCGGTCCACGATCTCAAGCGTTTCGCGCACGTTGTGATCGGTGATCAGCACACCGATCCCGCGTGAGCGCAATTCGCCCACCAGATGGCGGATATCCCCCACCGCGATCGGATCGACGCCCGCGAAGGGTTCATCCAGCAGTACGAAGCCGGGGTTTGACGCCAGACAGCGCGCAATCTCGGTGCGCCGCCGCTCGCCGCCGGACAGGGCCAGCGCGGGTGCGTTCCGCAGATGGGTGATGGAGAATTCGGCCAGCAGCGCCTCCAGCCGGGTTTCGCGCTGGTGGCGGTCGGGGATGGCGATTTCGAGAATGGCCATGATGTTCTCGGCCACGGTCAGGCCCCGGAAGATCGACATTTCCTGTGGCAGATAGCCGATACCCAGCCGCGCCCTGCGATACATGGGCCAGCCGGTGACATCGGTGCGGTCGATGCTGACCCGCCCGCCATCGGCGGGCACCAGCCCGGCCACGCAATAAAAGCAGGTTGTCTTGCCCGAACCATTGGGCCCCAGCAGCGCCACCACCTCGCCGCGATCAAGCGACAGGCTGACATCGCGCAGGACGGGCCGACGCTTGTAGCTTTTGCGAAGGTTATCGACCCGCAAGCCGGTTGCGGGGGGCGCAGGATCGGCCATCAGCGCTCACTCCACGTCGATCAGGGTGCGCACGCGGCCAGACATCCGCCCCGTCCCCGCGCGCAGATCGGCGAAGAAACGCTCGCCTGACAGAACGTTCACGCCCTGCACCAGCACCACATCGCCGGTCATCTCAAGGGTCTGGCCTGACAGCGAATAGACGGCCGAGCGGGCCTCGATAGCCTCGGATTCGGTCACCATGGTGACGCCCCCTTCGGCGACAAGCCGGTCGATGCGCTGGCGTGAACCTTCGCCGGAGGTGCTGTATTCGATGCGCAGGCTTTGCGCCGAAAGCCGCATCTCGCCCTGCGAGGCCACGACATTGCCCAGAAAGGTCGATGCGCCGGTTGCTTGATCAACCTCAAGCGAATCCGAGGTGATTTCAAGCTGGCGTGTCGCCAGATTCATCGACTGGCCCAACCGGAGTTGCATGTCCTGCGCCAAGACCGCGCTGGTGCTCAGCAACATGGCCAAGGTGATTGACAGAAAACTGCGCAGCATCGGCCTCTCCTGGGTCTAGGGTTGGTATATCAAACGCACACCGCCGCCGAAAACAAGCTTATACGCCGCAGGCCCGGTCGTTGCAGCCTCGATCAGCAGATTTCCGGCAGTGATTTCGCCCGCCGGCCCCGCGCCCGTCAGGGTGCCGGGCACCTCGATGCGGGTGTTGTCAAGCAGGCCGGTCATCCGCCCGGTTTCAAGCCGGTAGCCCGGTGAGGCGGAAATTTCGACCGTGCCATCCATGGAAAAGATACCCTGCCCACGGTCCAGCGCACCGGCCTCGGCGCGGGCCTCGATGGTTTCGCCGCGCGGCCCGTCCAGATAGAGTTCAAGCCCCGTGACATCAAAGCGCAGCATGGCAAGCGGATCGGTGCGCACGGTTTCGGTGACAAGGCGCAGCGCGGCGCCGTCATCGGTCACTCCGGCAAAGCGCGCGCCCGAAATGCGCGGGTCGCGCGCCCGCTCTTCGACATCAATCTCCGCCATTTCGATGGCGCGGCTGGTATCGACCGGGCGGGCCAGCAGAAACACCATCGACAGAAGCGCCAGCGCCGTCAGCGGCAGAACCAGCTTGAGCAGGCTAATCATCCGCGAGTACCGTTTGGCATGTAGCAGCGAGCGTATCATGGCGCTGGCCTAGCACAGCTCAATGGGCGAAGATATCGACATCCGGCCAGCCCGCCAGGTCCAGATCGGCGCGGGCGGGAAGGAAATCAAAGCAGCGCTGCGCCAGTTCGCTGCGCCCCTCGCGCGCCAGCATCGGCTCAAGCGTGGCTTTCAGCCGGTGCAGATGCAGCACATCGGACGCCGCATATTCCGTCTGCGCCACGCTGAGTTTGCCTGCCCCCCAGTCCGAGCTTTGCTGTTGTTTGGAGACGTCGACATTCAGCAGTTCCTGAAGCAGGTATTTCAGCCCGTGCCGGTCGGTATAGGTGCGCACCAGTTTTGAGGCGATCTTGGTGCACCAGACCGGCGCTGTCAGCACACCAAAGCGGTGGCGGAGCACGGCGATATCGAACCGGCCGAAGTGGAAAAGCTTCAGCACCGCCGGGTCAGCCAGCATCCGTGTCAGATTTGGCGCGGCGGTCTGATCCTGAGTGATCTGCACCAGATGCGCATGGCCGTCACCGCCGGACAGTTGCACAAGGCACAAACGGTCCCGGTAGGGCAGCAGCCCCATCGTTTCGCAGTCGATGGCAACGACCGGGCCAAGGTCAAGCCCGTCCGGCAGATCATTCTGGTAGAGGTGGATTGTCATGTCATATCCCTTGTTGCCAATTGCGGCGGGGATATTGGTGCCCAGGAGAGGACTCGAACCTCCACGCCCTTACGGGCACTAGCACCTGAAGCTAGCGCGTCTACCAGTTCCGCCACCTGGGCAGGTTGCGTGGAGGGTGATTATCCCCGGCCTGCGGGACTGTCAACGGGGGAGAGAGGGGAAAAATGATCCGCCCGGAAAAGTTTTGCACGGCGCAGGGCTGGTGAGGGCGCGGGGCGGGTGCGGCAGGTGGCGCGGCATGGGCGCGCGGCAAAGGGTTTTGGCTTGTCCGGGCTGGGGTGCGGCGGTATTGAGCAGGGGTAAGGCGACGCAGATGCGGAGGCAGGCATGACGAAACTGGTCACGATCATTGGCGGCTCGGGGTTTGTGGGGCGCTATATCGCGCGGCGCATGGCGCAGGCGGGCTGGCGGGTGCGGGTGGCAACGCGGCGGCCCAGCCAGCACCTTCAGGTGCGCACCTATGGCGTTGTCGGTCAGGTTGAGCCGGTTTTGTGCAACATCCGTGACGAGGCGTCGCTGCGCGCGGTGATCGCGGGTGCCGATGCCGTCATCAATTGCGCAGGAATTCTGGCGGAAAGCGGCAAGAACCGCTTCGCCGATGTTCAGGCCGAGGGGGCGGGCCGCGTGGCGCGGCTGGCTGCCGAGGCTGGTGTGGCGCAGCTGGTCCAGATTTCGGCGATCGGTGCCGATGCCGGGTCTGACAGTGAGTATGCGCGCACCAAGGCTGCCGGCGAAGAGGCCGTGAAAGCGGCCTTCCCCAACGTCGTGATCCTGCGCCCCTCGATCATCTTTGGCACCGAAGACCAGTTCTTCAACCGATTCGCCGGAATGGCCCGGTTTGGCCCCTTCCTGCCGATCGCGGAGGGCAACACGATGTTCCAGCCGGTCTATGTCGATGACGTGGCCAAGGTTGCCGCCATGGCCGCGCAGGGCACGGTTCCCGCAGGCACCTATGAGCTGGGCGGGCCGGATGTGCGCAGCTTCCGCGAGCTTATGGTGATGATGCTGGCCGAGATCCGGCGCAAGCGGGTGATCATCAACATGCCGGGCTTCATGGCGCGTATCGTTGCCTGGAAGCTGAGCGCGGCGCAGTTCCTGACCGCCGGGCTGTTCACCAATACGGTGCTCACCAAAGATCAGCTGCGCAATCTGGCGCGCGACAATGTGGTGTCACCCGGTGCGAAGGGCTTTGCCGATCTTGGGGTTGAGCCGGTGCCGATGGAGCTGGTTCTGCCCGGCTATCTGTGGCGCTTCCGCCCCGCCGGGCAATACACTGCCATCGGCGAATCGGCCAAGGGGCTGCGCCGTCAGGGCTGACAGCGTGGGGTGAGCGGGCAGGGCCTCCTCAGCCCTGCCCGCCGTTTCAGGCCTCGCAATTTTCAGGAATAAACAATCACCAGCAGCACAACGCCCAGAATGATCCGGTAGATCACATAGGGCGTGAAGCTGACCCGGTTGAGCAGCTTCATCATCACCGCCACCGCCAGATAGGCCGCGATGAACGAGAACACGGCCGCGATGCTGGCGTTCAGCAGCAGCTCATCGCTTACCGGGCTGCGCAGAACCTTCATCACCAGCAGCGCGCCGGTGGCCAGTGTGATGGGAATCGACATGAGCATGGCGACGCGCGCCGCCGCATGACGCTCGAACCCCAGAAACCGCGCCGAAGTCATGGTAATGCCCGAGCGTGACACGCCGGGGATCAGCGCAACCGCCTGCCACAGGCCCATGATGACCGCATCGCGCAGCCGCCATTCGGTCGCCGGGCGGGCCTCAGGGCTGTAGCGGTGCGCAACCCAGAGCAGGACGCCGAAGATGATCATCGTCCAGCCGATGATGGCAGTGTTGCGCAGCAGGTCAACCCAGCCGGTCAGCGCCAGCACCGCGCCCACCAGAACTGCCGGGATGGTGGCGATGATCAGCCCGAACGCCAGCCGTGATTCGTATCTGTCACGCTCACCGCGTGCCAGATGCCCCAGCCCGGCCAGCGCCGCGCGTACATCGGCCCAGAAATAGATGACCACCGCGCCGATGGAGCCCAGATGCACGGCGACATCAAGCGCCAGCGCATCGCCGGTCGGCCCGCCCAGTTCGTGCAGCAGCACAAGGTGGGCCGAGGAGGAGATGGGCAGGAATTCGGTGATTCCCTGAACGACGGCAAGGATGAAAAGCTGGAGGAGGGTCATGGGGGCTTCCGGTGTTTTTCGGCACAATAGCGGGCTGTGCGGGGAGGGGAAGGGGGATGATAGGTATCATTCACTGACCTAAAAACAGGGTAAAGTGGCGACTTATTTTATTCAGGAGCCATTTTTCTGCATAATAGGTAACACATGCTGACTTTTCTTTGTTCCGGACCCGGAGTATTCCGTCGCTGTACCTTTGGGAGGGCTCTCCATGGCAACGCAGCGTATGCTTCAATTCGTGACAAAAGCCCGGCAGATGCCCGAGAAACGGGATGCCGCCGACCGGCGCACCGATTTTGGCGAAATCTACCGCGAATACGCCTCTGAAAAGGCCGCTGAGCAGGCAAGCCGGTGCAGTCAGTGCGGTGTGCCCTATTGCCAGACCCATTGCCCGCTGCACAACAACATCCCCGACTGGCTGATGCTGACCGCCGCCGGACGCCTCGAAGAGGCGTATGAGATGAGTCAGGCAACGAACACCTTCCCCGAAATATGCGGCCGCATCTGTCCGCAGGACAGGCTGTGCGAAGGGAACTGCGTGATCGAACAATCCGGCCATGGCACGGTGACCATCGGCGCGGTGGAAAAATACATCACGGATACTGCCTGGGAAAAAGGCTGGGTCAAGCCCATCAAACCGGCGCAGGAGCGGGTGGAAACGGTGGGTATCATCGGCGCTGGCCCCGGCGGGCTGGCGGCGGCTGACCGGCTGCGGCGCGCGGGCGTTCAGGTCACGGTCTATGACCGCTATGACCGGGCGGGCGGGCTGATGACCTATGGCATTCCGGGCTTCAAGCTGGAAAAGCCGGTTGTCATGAAGCGGGTCGAGCAGCTTGAAGCGGGCGGCGTGCAATTCGTTCTCAACTGCACGGTGGGCGAGGATATCAGCTTTGCCGCGATCCGGGGTCAGCATGACGCGGTGCTGATTGCCACCGGCGTCTATAAATCGCGCGATCTTGAGGGGGCGGGGGTTGACCTGCCGGGGATCGAGCGCGCGCTGGACTATCTGACGGCCTCCAACCGCAAAAGCTTTGGCGATGACGTGCCCGAATATGACAGCGGCGCGCTGAATGCTGCTGGCAAGCGGGTGGTGGTGATCGGCGGCGGCGACACGGCGATGGACTGCGTGCGCACCGCCATCCGGCAGGGTGCGGAAAGTGTCAAATGCCTGTATCGCCGCGACCGTGAGAACATGCCGGGCAGCCAGCGCGAAGTGCAGAACGCCGAGGAAGAGGGCGTGGAATTCGTCTGGCAGGCCGCGCCCGCCGGGTTTGTCGGTGATGTGGCCGTGACCGGCGTGCAGGTGCAGCGCATGCGCCTTGGCCCGCCCGATGCCACCGGCCGCCGTGCGCCCGAGGTGATCGAGGGGGCCGACTACATTGAAGAGGCCGATCTGGTGATCAAGGCGCTGGGGTTCGAGCCCGAGGCGCTGCCCAAGCTGTGGGACGAACCCGAACTCTCCGTCACCCGCTGGGGCACGATCCGCGCGGAATACGGCACCCATGCCACCAAGTTGCCCGGCGTCTATGCCGTGGGCGACATCGTGCGCGGCGCCTCGCTGGTGGTCTGGGCGATCCGCGACGGGCGCGAGGCGGCGGATGCGATGCTGGAGTATCTGGCCCAGCCGGTCGCGGTGGCAGCGCAATGAGCGCGCCTGCTGTCCTCAGCACCCGCACGGGCGGTTGCCTGTGCGGCGCTGTCCGCCTCAGCGCCGGGCTGACCTCCCATGAATTCGGCGCCTGCCATTGCGAGATGTGTCGCCGCTGGACCGGCTCATCCCTGCTCGCCATCTCGGTCCCCGAAGTGAATGTTACCTGGCAGGGGGCCGAAAACATCGCCCGCTTCAAAAGCTCTGACTGGGCCGAGCGCGCGACCTGCCGCAAATGCGGATCGCCGCTTTTCTATCACATCACGTTGGACGGGCCGATGGCCGCCAATCTGGAAGTTCCGATCGGCCTGCTGGATGACGCCAACGGCCTGACCTTCACCAGCGAAATCTACATCGACCACAAACCCGACAGCTATGCCTACAGCGGCGACCGACAGCGCATGACGCGCAAGGAAACGCTGGCGCAACTCGGGATCTCGGATGAGGAAGACCTGACATGACCAAGTTTGACGAGAAGTGGGTTGCCGCCGAGGAAGCGAAGCGCCAGTGGCTGGACGAGAACGGCCTCTACAAGGCCGATGATGAGCACGCCTCCTGTGGGGTGGGGCTGGTTGTGGCGATCAATGGCAAGCCCTCGCGCCAGGTGGTGGAAAACGGGATCAACGCGCTGAAGGCCGTCTGGCATCGGGGCGCTGTCGATGCCGATGGCAAGACCGGCGATGGTGCGGGCATCCATGTGCAGATTCCGGTGCCGTTCTTTTATGACCAGATCCGCCGCACCGGGCATGAGCCGGACATGAACCGCCTGATCGCGGTGGGGCAGGTCTTTCTGCCGCGCACCGATTTCGGCGCACAGGAACGCTGCCGCACGATCATCGAATCCGAAGTGCTGCGGATGGGCTATTACATCTATGGCTGGCGCCATGTGCCGGTCGATATCTCGGTGCTGGGCGAAAAGGCCAATGCCACCCGCCCTGAGATTGAGCAGATCCTGATCAAGAACACCAAGGATATCGACGAAGAGACCTTTGAGCGCGAGCTTTACGTCATCCGCCGCCGGATTGAGAAGGCGGCGATTGCGGCGCAGATTCAGGGGCTTTACCTGTGCAGCCTGTCTTGCCGCTCGATCATCTACAAGGGGATGATGCTGGCTGAACAGGTTGCCACCTTCTATCCTGACCTGATGGATGAACGCTTTGTTTCGGCCTTCGCGATCTACCATCAGCGCTATTCGACCAACACCTTTCCGCAATGGTGGCTGGCCCAACCCTTCCGCATGCTGGCGCATAACGGCGAGATCAACACGCTCAAGGGCAACGTCAACTGGATGAAAAGCCATGAGATTCGCATGGCGTCGAACACCTTTGGCGAACTGGCTGAAAGCATCAAGCCTATCATCCCCGCCGGTGCCTCGGATTCGGGCGCGCTGGATGCGGTGTTTGAGGTGCTGGTGCGCGCCGGGCGCAACGCGCCGATGGCCAAGACCATGATGATCCCCGAGGCATGGTCCAAGACGGCGGTCGAGATGCCGCAGGCGTGGCAGGACATGTATTCCTACTGCAACTCGGTCATGGAGCCATGGGACGGCCCCGCCGCGCTGGCCATGACCGATGGTCGTTGGGTCTGCGGCGGGCTGGACCGCAACGGGCTGCGGCCCATGCGCTACGTCGTGACCGGCGATGGCATGCTGATCGCGGGCTCGGAGGCCGGGATGGTGCCGGTGGATGAGATGACGGTGCGCGAAAAAGGCGCGCTGGGGCCGGGGCAGATGATTGCTGTCGATATGAAGGATGGCAAGCTCTACCGCGACACCGCGATCAAGAACAAGCTTTCCGCCAGCCAGCCCTTTGGCGACTGGATCGAAAAGATCGTTGAGCTGAACAGCCTGCTGCGCGAAGTGCCGGAAACCGCCCTGCATCAGGGCGAGGCGCTGCGCCGCCGCCAGATCGCCGCCGGCTACACGATGGAAGAGATCGAGCAGGTTCTGGTGCCGATGGCCGAGGACGGCAAGGAAATGATCGCCTCGATGGGCGATGATACACCGCCGGCGGTGTTGAGCCAGGTCTACCGCCCGCTGAGCCATTATTTCCGCCAGAACTTCAGCCAGGTGACCAACCCGCCCATAGACAGCCTGCGCGAGGCGCGGGTGATGAGCCTGAAAACACGCTTCGGCAACCTCAAGAACGTGCTGGACGAAAGCTCGGCCCAGACGGAAATCCTGGTGCTTGAAAGCCCGTTCATCGCCAATGAGGAATTCGCGGTCATGGCCGCGCAGTTCGGCGACAGCGTGGCCTATATTGACTGCACCATCGGCACGGGAGCGGGCGGCGCTGGCGAGGATGCCTTGCGCGCAGGGTTGACGCGCATCCGCGCCGAGGCTGAGGATGCCGTGCGCTCGGGCGCGGGGCATATCGTTCTGAGCGATGAAAAGCAGGGGCCGGGCCGGGCGGCGATGCCGATGATCCTTGCCACCAGCGCCGTGCATTCGTGGCTGACAGGCAAGGGGCTGCGCACCTTTACCAGCCTCAATGTGCGTGCCGCCGAATGCATCGACCCGCATTACTTCGCGGTGCTGATCGGGTGCGGGGCGACCACGGTGAACCCCTATCTGGCGCAGGACACCATCGCCGACCGCATCGCGCGCGGGCTGCTGGAAGGCAACCTGACCGATGCGATGCGCCGCTACCGCGATGCGATTGACGCGGGCCTGCTGAAGATCATGTCGAAGATGGGGATTTCGGTGATTTCCTCCTATCGAGGTGGTCTGAACTTTGAGGCGGTGGGCCTGTCACGCGCCATGGTGGCCGAGTATTTCCCCGGCATGCACAGCCGCATTTCCGGCATCGGCCTGCACGGTATCCAGCGCAAGCTGGAGGAGGTTCATGCGCGTGGCTGGACCGGCGAAACCGGGGTGCTGCCGGTCGGCGGGTTCTATAAGGCGCGGCGTTCGGGCGAGAAACACGCCTGGGAAGCGCAGACCATGCATCTGCTGCAATCGGCCTGTGACCGCGCCAGCTATGACATGTGGCGCAAGTATTCCGCCGCGATTCAGGCCAACCCGCCCATTCACATCCGCGACCTGCTGGATTTCAAGCCGATGGGCCGCCCGCTGCCCATTGAAGAGGTGGAATCCATCACCGCGATCCGCAAGCGGTTTGTCACGCCGGGCATGTCGCTGGGCGCGCTCAGCCCCGAGGCGCATAAAACCCTCAATGTGGCGATGAACCGGATCGGCGCCAAATCTGACAGCGGTGAGGGCGGCGAAGACCCCGCGCATTTCCTGCCCGAGGCCAATGGCGACAATCCTTCCGCCAAGATCAAGCAGGTGGCCAGTGGCCGTTTTGGCGTGACGGCGGAATATCTGAACGCCTGCGAAGAGCTGGAAATCAAGGTGGCACAGGGTGCCAAGCCCGGCGAGGGCGGCCAGCTTCCGGGCATGAAGGTGACCGCGCTGATCGCCCGTCTGCGCCACGCCACCCCCGGCGTGACGCTGATCAGCCCGCCGCCGCACCATGATATCTATTCGATCGAGGATCTGGCGCAACTGATCTATGACCTCAAGCAGATCAACCCACGCGCCAAGGTCACCGTCAAATTGGTGGCATCAAGCGGTGTGGGGACGATTGCGGCGGGTGTGGCCAAGGCCAAGGCCGATATCATCCTGATTTCCGGCCATAACGGCGGGACGGGCGCCAGCCCCGGCACCTCGATCAAATACGCGGGCCTGCCGTGGGAAATGGGCCTGACCGAGGCGCATCAGGTTCTGGCGATGAACAACCTGCGCGAGCGGGTGACGCTGCGCACCGATGGGGGCCTGCGCACGGGGCGCGACATTGTCATGGCAGCGATGATGGGGGCCGAGGAATTCGGCATCGGCACCGCCGCCCTGATCGCCATGGGCTGCATCATGGTGCGGCAGTGCCAGTCCAACACCTGCCCCGTGGGCGTGTGCACGCAGGATGAACGCCTGCGCGCCAGGTTCACCGGCTCGGCTGACAAGGTGGTGAACCTGATCACCTTCTACGCCCAGGAAGTGCGCGAGATTCTGGCATCGCTGGGCGCGCGTTCGATTGACGAGATCATCGGGCGGGCCGATCTGCTGACGCAGGTCAGCCGGGGTTCGGCGCATCTGGATGATCTGGACCTCAACCCGCTTCTGATCACCGTCGATGGCGCGCAGAACATCCGTTATGACCGGGACAAGCCGCGCAATGCGGTGCCGGAAACGCTGGATTCCGAGATCATCCGCGACGCCGCGCGGTTCTTCGAGGAAGGCGAGAAGATGCAGCTGTCCTATGCCGTGCGCAACACGCACCGCACGGTGGGCACCCGCGCCTCCAGCCATATCGTGCGCCGTTTCGGGATGCGCAATGACCTGCAGCCGGACCATCTGACGGTCAAGCTGGCAGGAAGCGCCGGGCAGTCGCTGGGGGCTTTCGCGGTGCGGGGCCTGAAGCTGGAAGTGTTCGGCGATGGCAATGATTACGTTGGCAAAGGCCTGTCGGGCGGGCTTATCGTGGTGCGTCCGCGCATGTCCTCGCCGCTCAAGGCCAGCGAGAACACCATCATCGGCAATACCGTGCTCTATGGGGCCACGGATGGCGCGCTCTTTGCAGCGGGCCGGGCGGGTGAGCGTTTCGCGGTGCGCAACTCGGGCGCGAAGGTGGTGGTCGAGGGCTGCGGCTCCAACGGGTGTGAGTATATGACCGGCGGTGTGGCGGTCATTCTGGGCGATATCGGCGCCAATTTCGGGGCCGGGATGACGGGTGGCATGGCCTATCTCTATGACCCGGCACGTCTGGCGCAGCCGCTGATCAATATGGATACGCTGGTGAGTTGTCCGGTGACGGTTGATCACTGGGAAGCGCAGTTGCGCGGCCTGATCGAGCGGCATGTGGCTGAAACCGAAAGCGTGAAAGGCGCCGAGATCCTGCGGCGCTGGGATGTGGAAAAGCACCACTTCCTTCAGCTTTGCCCGAAAGAGATGCTGGCGCATATCCCGCACCCGCTGGTCATCGAACAGGCGGCGATGCCAGCCGAGTAACAGGGCCGGGTGAAGCTCAGGCAACGATCACAAACCGCACCCCGGTCAGGAACCGGGGTGCGGTTTACCTTGTTAAGTTGATGGGTTAGCTTTGATCAGAGGGGTTTAACAGGACACCCGATGCTGCCAGCCATCACCAAACGCACCCTGCTGTTCGCCGCGATCTGGGTCATCCTGACCGGGGCCGCGCCGGATGCGCTGCTCTTCGGTATGCCCACCGTCGCGGCCGCGGTGTGGCTCAGCCTGCGGCTGCTGCCGCCGGTCGGCGCGCTGCGGCTGATGCGGGCGCTCGCCATGCTGCCCGGTTTTCTTTCAGGCTCGCTCTCGGGCGGACTTGATGTCGCGCGGCGGGCGTTCAGCCTGCGCCCGGCGTTGCGGCCCGGCTGGGTCGCCTATCCCACGCTGTTACCTCGCGGCGGGCGGGTGGCGCTGGGCGGGGAGTTGTCACTGATGCCGGGCACTCTGGCCGCAGGCTGCGCCGAGGGGCAGCTGCTGGTGCATGTGCTGGACCGGGATGCGGGGTTTGAGGAGGGGATCGCGCGGGAAGAGGGGCGGATCGCCGCGATTGTGCGCCGCCGATCATCCGGCCGATCATCCGACCGAGCGCCGGAAAGGCAATGAACGGCTGGCTCGCCTTTGTTGCGCTGGTGCTGCTGGGTAGCCTGGCGGGTGCGCTGTGGCGGGTCTGGCGCGGGCAGGGGGATGCCGACCGGATGATGGCCGCGCAACTGGTGGGCACGGCGGGCGTGGGCCTTCTGCTGACTCTCTGGGCACTGGGCGAGCGCGCGGCGCTGGATGTGGCGCTGGTGCTGGCATTGCTGGCGGCGCTGGCGGCAGTAGGCTTCGTCAAGGCCGCCAGCCCCGATGGCGCAGGCGATCCTGAGGAGGAAGCGCCGGATGCCGACACCATCGCCAATGTCGCCACGCTGAAAGAACCCGCGCATGAGCCTTGATCTGTTGCGCGCGCTTGCAACCCTGGTGCTGACCGGCGCAGGGCTCGCGTTCTATCTGGCCGGAACGCTGGGCCTGTTGCGCTTCCCCGACACGTTCAGCCGCCTGCACGCCCTGACGAAGGCTGACAATCTGGGCCTTGGCCTTCTGGCGTTGGGGCTGGCGTTTCAGGCCGAGGGCTGGGCCGACGTGGCGAAACTGGCACTGATCTGGGTGCTGGCGCTGTTCGCCGCCGGAACCGTGGCGCAGCTGGTGGCACGCGTGGCGCTGGTGCGGGGCGGGCGCTGATGGCGGTGTTTGATCTGGCCCTGTGTGCGCTGATCCTGCTGGCTGCCACGGCGGCGGTGGCGGGCCCGGGGATGTTTCGCGCCGTGGTGTTCTTTGTCGTCTACGGTGTGCTGATCGCACTGGCATGGGTGCGGCTGGGCGCGCCTGATGTCGCGCTGGCCGAGGCGGCGATCGGCGCCGGGTTGACGGGTATCCTGCTGCTGGGTGCCGTGGGCCGTCTGGCCCGCGCCGGGGCCGATGAACCCCCCGCGCCACTTGTTGACTGGCCGGTGGCAGCGGCGGCAATGGCGGTGGCGGCGCTGCTGGTCTGGGCGGTTCTGTCCATCGTGCCCGGCCCGGGCCTTGCGCCGCAGGTGGCCGGGGTCTTGCCGCGCAGCGGGGTGGAAAACCCGGTGACAGCGGTGCTTCTGAACCTGCGCGCTTGGGATACGCTGCTGGAAAGCGTGGTGTTGCTGGCCGCGCTGATCGGCCTGTGGCCGCTGGCGCAAGGGGGGGCGTGGCAGGAACCGGCAGGCCCCGCGCATCACGCCAGCCCGGGCGGCGTGCTGGCCGGATTCGGCAGGTTGCTGCCGCCGGTCGCGCTGATGGTGGGGGTCTATCTGGTCTGGGCCGGGGCGAGCCAGCCCGGCGGCGCGTTTCAGGGCGGCACGGTGCTGGCGGCGGCAGGTGTGCTGTGTGTCATGGCCGGGCTGGTGCGCGCGCCGGGCATGGCCGCGCCCCTGTGGCGGCTCGCGTTGATTGTGGGGCCTGCGCTGTTTCTGGCGCTGGGTCTGGCGGGCCTTGCCATGGGCGGATTCCTGACATTTCCGCCCGCGCTGGCCAAGGGGATGATTCTTGCCATCGAGATGCTTCTGACGCTGTCCATCGCGGTGACCCTTGCACTGATGGTGCTCGGCCCGCCCGAAAACGGGGGCGCGCGATGATCGTCTATGCCGTGACCGGCGCGCTTCTGGTGGCTCTGGGCCTGTACGGGCTGATCGCCGCGCGCGGGCTGTTGCGCCGGGTGGTGGCGTTCAATGTGGTGGGCTCGGGCGTGTTTCTGATGTTCGGCGCGCTGGGCTGGCATGAGGGGCGCACTGATCCGGTGCCCCAGGCGCTGATCATCACCGGCATCGTGGTGGCTCTGTCCGCCAGCGCGCTGGCGGTGGGGCTGGTGGTGGCCTATGCCCGCGCCACCGGTCGTCAGGTGCTGGAGGATGACGCGCCATGAGCGCCTTGATCACTCTGCTCGCCCTGCCGCTGGCCGGTGCGCTGGCGACAGTGGCCGCACCGCGCCGGGGTGTGGTGATCGCCGGGGCGGTGGTGCTGGCCTCAGTGGTGGCGCTCGCGCTGCTGATCGGGCAGATGACCGGCACAGGCGTGGTGCGGGTGGCCCCGGGCGGCTGGGGTGCTCCGCTGGGTATCGTGCTTGAGGCAGACGGGCTGGCGGTGGTTTTCATGGTGCTCGCGCTGGCGGTGATGGCCGGGGTCTTTGCCCTTGCCGCCGCCATGCCGGGCCTCCCTGCGCCGTTCTGGCCGCTGGCGATGCTTGCCTGGGCCGCGCTGAACGCGATCTTTGTGTCGCGCGATCTGTTCAACCTCTATGTCGGGCTGGAACTGCTGACCCTTGTCGCCGTCGCGCTGGTGGCCACCGGCGGTGACAAGGCGCTTGGGGCGGCGCTACGCTATCTGTTCTTCGCGCTGAGCGGGTCTATTCTGTATCTGGCCGGGGTCGTGCTGACCTATGCCACCCATGGCGTGCTGGATATCGCGCTTCTGGCCGCCGCACCCCGCGCGCCCACTGACACGCTCGCCATGGCGCTGATGAGCGTGGGGCTGCTGATCAAGACCGCGCTTTTTCCGTTCCATGTCTGGCTGCCGCCGGCCCATGCCGCAGCGCCCGCCCCGGCCTCGGCCATGCTGTCGGCGCTGGTACCGAAAGCATCCTTCGTGATTCTGCTCAGGCTCTGGTTCGAGGCGATGCCGGGTGCCGCCGACGCGCGCCTGCTTCTCATGCTGGGGGCGCTGGGCGCGCTTGCGGTGGTGCATGGTGGCATACTGGCGCTGCGCCAGGGGCGGCTGAAACAGATCATCGCCTATTCGACCGTCGCGCAGATCGGCTATCTGTTTCTGGTCTTCCCCCTCGCGGGCGGCGACAGCGTGGCGCAACCATGGGCGGCAGGGGCATGGAGCGGCGTGGTCTTTCAGGCGCTTGGCCACGGGCTGGCAAAGGCGTCGATGTTTCTATGCGCGGGGCTGTGGATTGTCGCCGTCGGCTCTGACCGGCTGGAGGCGTTGCGCGGGCTGGCGCGGGCGCTGCCGATGACCGCCATGGCCTTTGCCATCGCCGCCGTCACGCTGGTGGGCCTGCCGCCCTCAGGCGGGTTCACGGCGAAATACCTGATGATGACCACGGCCTTCGCCTCGGGGCAGGCGGGCTGGGGGCTGGTCCTGCTGGGCGGCGGGCTTCTGGCGGGGGCTTATCTGTATCGCCCGATGGCCGCCCTTTTTGCCCGCGAGACACCGGAGTTTACGCCCGTGCCA
Source organism: Pararhodobacter sp. (assembly GCF_036802785.1). Lineage (GTDB taxonomy): Bacteria > Pseudomonadota > Alphaproteobacteria > Rhodobacterales > Rhodobacteraceae > Pararhodobacter. Next base: position 40,882 of record NZ_DAIRVN010000005.1, on the reverse strand, counting down.
CGCGCACTGCAGGCGGTGCCGCTGGTGCTGGCCCTGCTGGCGGTTGCCATGGGCCTTCTGTCAGACGGGATCTATGGTTTTGTGCAGATCGGGCGGCCCGGCGCCGCCGAGGCGGGGTTATGAGCGCGCTCCTGCCCGTGGCGATCCTGCTTTCGTCGCTGATCCCGGCGGGGGTGACCTTTTTTCTGGCGCAGGAAAGTCACCGGCTGCGCAATACCCTGTGTCTGGGCGGCGCAGCCGTGAAACTGGCGCTCATCGTGGTGATGCTGGTCGCCGTGGGGCAGGGCGCGGAATATGAGGCGCGACTGAGCCTTGCACCGGGGCTTTTCCTGCTGCTGCGCATCGACGCGCTGTCGCTGCTGTTCATGTCCCTGTCGGCGGTGCTGTGGCTGCTGACCACGATCTATGCGATCGGCTATTTCGGCTCCAAGCCGGATCTGTCGCGCTTTTTCGGCTTCTTCAGCCTGTGCGTTGCGGCCACGACGGGGCTGGCCATGGCGGGCTCGCTGATCACCTTCTTCATCTTCTTTGAGCTGCTCACCCTCTCCACCTGGCCGCTGGTGGTTCACAAGCAGGATGCGAAGTCGCTTGCGGCAGGGCGCAGTTATCTGGCCTTTGCCCTGCCGGGAAGTGCGGTCCTTCTGGTGGCGATCGTCTGGCTGGAAAGCGCCACCGGGCCGGTCGAATTCGCCCGCCCGCCGGACCTGTCGGTTCTGCCCGAGGCCAGCCTGCGCTGGATCTTCGCGCTGTTCATCGCCGGGCTGGGGGTGAAAGCGGCGTTGGTGCCCCTGCATGGCTGGCTGCCCGGCGCGATGGCCGCGCCCGCGCCGGTATCGGCCCTGTTGCACGCGGTGGCGGTGGTCAAGGCGGGGGCCTTTGGCATTGTGCGGGTGGTATATGATGTTTTTGGCATCACCACGGTTCAGGAACTGGGGATGGGCACACCGCTGGCCGTGCTGGCCTCGGTGACCATCCTGTGGGGGTCGCTGCGCGCGTTGCAGCAGGACGAGATCAAGAAGCGGCTGGCGTTTTCAACGGTTTCGCAGGTGTCCTACATCGTGCTGGGCGCGGCGCTGGCGGGGCCCTATGCAACCATCGGCGGGCTGGCGCATCTGGTGCATCAGGGGTTGATGAAGATTACCCTGTTCTTCTGCGCCGGAATCTATGACGAGCGCGCCGGGGTGAAACGGATCGAGGGGCTGAACGGGATGGGCGCGCGGATGCCCGTGACCTCGGTCTGTTTCTCGCTGGGCGCGCTGGGGATGATCGGCCTGCCGCCGATGGCCGGGTTTGTCAGCAAGGTCTATCTGGGAATCGGTGCGTTGCAGGCCGATGCGCCATGGGTGCTGGCCGTGCTGGCGGGCTCCACCCTGCTGAACGCGGCGTATTTTCTGCCGCTTCTGTACCGGCTGTGGTTTCTGCCCGCCGCTGACGATGCCGCAGGCGATGAGCGTGCGCCGATGCTGGTCTGGCCCGCCGCGGTGACGGCGCTCGCCTCGCTGGCGGTGGGGGTCTTCGCGGCCTCCGTGCTGAGCCCGCTGGGCTGGGCCACGCTGATCGTCATGCGGGAGTATCTGCCATGACCCTCTGGACCGGCCCGTTTCTGCCCCTCGCCGCGCTGATCTGGCCGCTGCTGCTGGGCCTTTCCATGGCTCTGCCCCGCCTGCGCCCGTATGCCCTGCGCCTGTTGCTGCTCGCCCCCTTGCCGGCGCTGCTTCTGGCACTGACCGGACAGGAGGCCACCACCGGCGCGCCCGAGGTGCTGCTGGGGGTAACGCTGGCGCTGACCGAGGCGGGGCGCCTGCTGCTGGGCATGACGGCGGGGTTGTGGCTGGCCGCGGGCCTCTTTGCCCAGTCCATGGCGGGCGGGCGTAATCTGGCGCTGTTCGCGGGCTTCTGGTGCCTCACGCTGGCGGGCAATCTGGGCGTGTTTCTGGCTGCGGATGTGATCACCTTTTATGTCGCTTTTGCAGCCGTCTCGCTGGCGGCATGGGTTCTGGTTGTCCATGAGCGCACGGCGGAAGCCCTGCGGGCAGGGCGGCTCTATATTCTGCTGGCGGTTGTGGGCGAGGTCTGCCTGCTGATGGGGTTTCTGATCGGCGTGCAGGCGGCGGAAAGCTTTGTTATCGCCGATATCCGCGCGGCGCTGGCGGAGGCGCCCCTGAGGGCGGTGGCCGTGGCGCTGATGGTTGCGGGTTTCGGCATCAAGGCGGGGATGGTGCCGCTGCATATCTGGTTGCCCCTCGCGCATCCGGCAGCGCCGGTCGCGGCATCGGCGGTGCTGTCGGGGGCAATCGTCAAGGCGGGTCTGGCCGGTTTCTGGCTGTTCCTGCCGCCCGGTGCTTTCGCTGAGGGGTTGGTGGTGTTGGGGCTGGCGGGTGCCTTCACGGCAGCGCTCTGGGGCGTGACGCAGATCAATCCGAAGGCGGTGCTGGCCTATTCCACGGTCAGCCAGATGGGGCTGATGCTGGCGCTGATCGGCGGCGGAGTGGCCCCGTTGTCGGTTGCGTTCTATGCGCTGCATCATGGGCTGGCCAAGGGGGCTTTGTTTCTTTCGGTAGGGGCAGTCAAGGGTGCTGTCGGTCGCGCCCGATGGCTGATGCTGGCCATGGCAGGGCTGGCGGCCCTGTCGGTTGCAGGCCTGCCCCTGACCGGCGGAAGCGCGGTCAAAGTCGCTGCGAAATCCGACCTCTCCGGTGCTTTGGCGCTGGGGGTCACAGCGACGGGCGTGACCACCGGGCTGGTCATGGCGTGGTTCTTGCTGCGCCTCGCCCGCTCCGGGGCGGGGCCGTCGCACAGGCTGGTCTGGCAGCGCCTGCCAGTCATCGCGCTGGCACTGGCGGCTCTGGCGCTGCCCTGGATGCTCTGGCCGCCGGGCATCAATGTTGCGCCGGGATATGCGCTGTCCGGCGCAGCCCTGCGCGACGGGTTCTGGCCGCTGGCCGTCGCTGCGGCACTCGTGCTGCCAGCAAAGCTGTTTCGCTTTGCTCCACCTGTGCATCGCCCGGGCGGCATGCTGGCGAAATTGCCTGTACGGGGGCGTCCCTTCGGCGGGATTTCCAGCATCGACACTGGCCTGGCCGCAACGTCTGCGTTGCGTGTTGCAGGGCGTGTGGGCTGGCTGGCTGAGTCTGTCGAGAGGGCGCTGATACGGTGGCGCTGGTCTGGTTTGGGCGCGGTGATGGCATTTCTTGCACTAACCCTGATGATGCAATGAGCTGTGTGGAGCAGTCTTCTTGCAAGCGCCCGCCGGACGACTACCACCGGGGCCGGGGGTGGAGAGGCCGAGCCAGATCGCTCCGCTTCGGCAGCGCTTGATCCATCGCTGCCGGAGCCGGCAAGGCCTTGCAAGGCACCGCATGGCCCCCACCCGTTTGGAACCTCTGGCTGCAGCCTGCGCGACGACGCGGTCACGGTCCGATCAATAGAGACGCCTGAAGAGCGGTATGGGCAGGAGCGGTTTGGGCAACGGAAAAGCGCCGTACTGCTGCCCCGGCCTATGTCAGCCGGAACTTTCCTGTCAGAACGGGAATTTACTGGCACCATCCTCTCGCGATGTCCTTCTTTGGCTCGAGCAGGAACGATCTCAGCGCGCAGGGGCATCACGCGCGTCTCGTCAGAAAAAGCAAGTGTCATGGTTGTTTGGGCGTAGCGCAGTGCCATCCGGATACGCCACGCCAGCCAGATCTCGCGCCAGGTCACGAAGTGGCAGCGGCTCTGCTGCCAGGACCGGATCAACAACGACGGTATCGTTAAATTGACCTGCAAGGCTGCCAGCGTAATGCGTGAGGCATTCCAGCGACTGGCGGAGAAGATCGACTCTTTGCAGGGCAGTCAGTGCTTCACCATCCATGTCGGTGGCAATCGGTAGCCTGCCTATCGCGCGATCAATGGCTGCGGCGAGGCTGGCAAGACGGTCCAGCTCCTGCGCCAGGTTGACAAGGACTGTTCCGAGAGGTTGGCTGTTCATTGCTTTGCATTCCCGTTCAAAGCTTGCCGACGACGCGCTCGATACAGGCTTTCAGGCTTTCAGGCGAGAACGGCTTCTTGATATAATTGTTCATGCCCAGTTCCTGACCGCGGCGCAGCACCACCGGATCGGTAACGCCGGTGACCAGAATGAACCCGATCTTCTGGGTGGCGCGGTTTCGGCGTAAGCCCTCCAGCAGTGTGAGGCCGTCGGCGCCCGGCATATTGAAGTCCGACACCACAAGATGCACCGGCTTGGCGATCAGGCGCTGGAATGCAGTATTGCCATCGGTCGCAAAATCGATGTTGCGGATTCCCATCCATTCCAGCGCCTGTATGATGAGCCCACGGCTGGTTGCCATGTCATCGACAACCATTACATGCAATTGGTTCTTAATACTCATCCTCATACTCCTATGTGTCAGGGGTCGGCGACAGACGCCGCGACTGCGACCTCGGTGCGGCGGTACTGCGTTATCCCGGTCGTCGCAAAATATCGTTCAGCAGCACGCCCGAGACGCTCGGAATGACCGATGAACAAATGGCCGCCCGGTGGGATCAGGCTGGCGAAGCGCTGCCAGAGCTTTTCTTGCGTGGCGGAGTCGAAATAAATAACCACATTGCGGCAGAAAATTACATCGAATGCACCGCGGATCGGCCAGTGTCCCACGAGGTTCAACGGCGCGAAGGTTATCAGGTCTTTCAGCGCTGGCGTGGCTTCGTAGGTCCCCGCGGACCCCGAAAAATAGCGGGCGCGGCGACCTGCAGGAACCCCAGCCATGGCACTGTCCGAATATCGTCCCGCACGTGCTGTCGCTAACACATGCGGATCGATGTCAGTCGCCAGTATGCGAATGTCGAGCGCGGCTGCGTCCGGGCACAGTTCAAGAAGTTCCATCGCAAGGCTGTAGGGTTCTTCGCCGGTAGAGCAGCCCGCAGACCAGACCCGAACCCGGCCCCGTCCGCGTGCCCTTTCGATAAGGCCGGGATAGATCTGCTTTTCCAGCGACCGGAAATGATGATCCTCCCTGAAGAACTTGGTTACGTTTGTGGTCAGGGCAGAAATCAGTTTGGCACGCTCATCCGCGCCGTCTTCTGATTGCACCATTCGGCAGTATTGCGCGAAATTGCGCAGGCCCAGGTCACGCAATCGTCTGGTCAGGCGGGAAACTACAAGACCCCTTTTTGCATCGGCCAGCACGATTCCGCTCTCGTCGTGGACGAGTTTTGCCAAAGTGGCGAATTCGCGGTCTCCGATCGAAAGCTCTGGGGAGTCTCCGAAGGAAGCCTGAAACGATGCAGTCATACCAGGTCTCTGCCGTTCGCGGGAAGAACCTTGGACAGGTCGATTTTCCGGATCATTTTTTCCTGCGCGACAACCACACCCGAAATATAGGCACGGGCGGATTCCGAGGCGATTTCCGGAACGGGTTGCATCGCCTCATCGTTGACCGTGAGGATATCGGAAACCACTTCCGCCAGCAGACCGATGGTCTGCGTGCCGATAACAGTGATGATGATGACATCCCTCGGCCCCGGATCAATCATGCCAAGACCAAGACGTTCTGATAGATCCACCACCGGAACGACCGATCCACGAAGATTGATCACACCTTTCACATAGCGTTGCGCATGGGGGAGGATGGTGGTTTCAGTCCAGCCACGAATTTCACGGACTGACATGATATCAATGCAGAAGTCCTGTCCCGCGACACGAAAAGTGACGACTTCACGGTCAGCTGCACGCGTTCCTGTTATATCATCGAGCATTGTTTTATCCTGCAGAAAGGAATTGAAGTTCTCCCCCGGCGTGGCCGGTGGCATCCCGTATGATCCCGTCGGGATCAATAATGAGCGCTATGCGCCCGTCCCCAAGGATCGTGGCAGCAGCGACACCGTTCACATGGCCGTAGTTGCTTTCCAGACTTTTTATCACGACCTGCCGCTGGTCCTGGATCCCGTCAACGATCAACGCGCAATGCCGGTTGTTGTCGGTTTCAACGAGCAGCAGAACCTGGTTGTCGAGCACTTCGGGGGCGGATCGAAAGCCGAAGACTTCCCCGAGGTCGACAATCGGTACGAGCCGCTCACGATTTACCACAACACGCCCTTCTTGGCCGATTGGGTGAATTTCAGCTGTCTTGGGTTGAAGCGTTTCCTGGATCGCGGTGATCGGCACGACCATGGTCTGCCCTGCGACTTCGATGACCATGCCCTCCAGTACGGCGAGGGTGAGGGGCAGGCTGATTGAGAAAGTCGTGCCCTCGCCGGGGTTGGATGTGATCGACACACGGCCGCCAAGGGCCTGCACTTCGCTGCGGGCGACATCGAGCCCGACACCGCGACCGGAGAGGGCGGACACCTCTTCTTTGGAGGAAAAGCCGGGAAGGAAAAGGAGATTGTCGATCTCTGTCGGGCTCAGGTCGGCATCGGGAGAAACGAGGCCCTTTTCTTCCGCGATCTTGCGAACTCTCGCACGGTTGATACCGCCGCCATCATCCGAGATGTCGATCATTACGCGGCCTGACCGATGTGCGGCAGACAAAATCACGGTACCCTCGTCGGGCTTGCCGGCCGCGCGCCGGGTCTCGCTGTCTTCGAGACCGTGATCGACGGCATTGCGGATCATGTGGGTCAATGGATCGACCAAGCGCTCGATCACGGTCTTATCGACTTCCGTGTGTTCACCCTGTGTTACGAGGCGGACACGCTTCTTGGTCGCGATACCAGCCTCGCGTACGATCCGGGACATCCGCTGGAACATGGGCTTGACGGGCTGGGCGCGGATGGCCATCACGCCTTCCTGAATTTCCCCGGCGAGTTGCTTGAGGCTTTCCAGCCCGACCGAGACTTCGTTCTCGGAAGGCAAGGCTATCTTGGTAATCGATTGCGAAAGCATTGCCTCCTTGATGACCAGTTCGCCGACCAGATTGATGAGCTTGTCAACGCGCTCAAGATCAACCCGGATCGTGGCACTGGTGTTCCGGTTTGAAGGTTCTGTGCGCACTGCAGCAGGTTGAGATTTCAGCGTGGGGCGCGTTTCCGACAGGAGGCTCGTGGCGGAAGGATCAACCGCTTCGAGAAAAGAGAGTCCGGGGCCTGCAGGGTCTGCCGGGGGGGCCGTTTCTTCTGAGATCTCGAGGCGACACATGCCTTCGACGAACTCAAATGCATCGGTGATTGCTTCGAGGGTCTCGTCGCTTTCAAGAGCCAGTTTCCAGACGAGATGCGGTCTTGTGCAATCCAGCTCGGAGAAAGGGGGGAGAGCGGAGCTGTCAAGCGTGACGGTCAGTGCGCCGAGCCGGGAAAGGGAACGAAAAAGCAAAGCAGGTTCATTGCCGGACCGGAACAACTCAGGCCAGGGTTCAAAAGTGATCTGATAGCGACCAGAGGCAACCGGCCCGAGAGATATGTCAAGATCCAGCCCCATGGGCTGAAAATCATGCGTATCCATGGCCTCCTCTGCGGGTGCGGTGCCTATCACTTCGTTGAGTTCCGAATGCAGTTGAGCACCGACGGAATCCTCCAGCGGGGCCCCGTCCCGGGCGGCGGCAACGAGGTCTGCGAGATGGTCGCCGCAGCGCTGAAACAAACTCAGGACCTCGTCCTCAAGATCGAGCTTGCCTGAGCGCAACCTGTCGAGCGCCGTTTCAAAGTGATGGGCGAAGCCCACGAGCGCATCGAGACCGAAGGCACCAGCGCCGCCCTTGATGGAGTGAACTGCGCGAAAGACTGCATGAACGGTCTCCATCTCATGCTGATCATCCGCCATGAGGCGAAAACCATCATTCATGGCTTCAAGAAGATCTTCGCATTCCTGATAAAACGATTCTCGGAAGTCATCAGATATGACAATACTCATGCTTCGCCTCTCGAGACTGCGACGCGCTCAATGGCTGCGACGAGTTTGACTTCGTCAAATGGCTTGACGATCCATCCGGTGGCACCTGCGGCGCGCGCGCGGGCTTTCAGTTCCGGTGCGCTTTCAGTTGTCAGGACAAGGATTGGCAGGTTCCGGTTGTTGTGCGACCCGCGAACGGCCTCGATAAAGCCGAAGCCATCGAGTCGTGGCATGTTGATGTCGGTAATCACAACATCAGGGCCGGTCTCCAACAGTTTCTGAAGACCGTCTTCTCCGTCCTCAGCCAGATGAACATCGAAGCCTGCCTGATGCAGCGCGGCGCTCAGAAGGTTGCGCATGGTGCGCGAGTCATCCACTGCCAGCACTCGCAGAGTCATTGCAGCACCTCTGCGGTTTCTTCAATTCTCAGGCTTGAAGCGGCGACACCGAGCAGACTGATGCCGTCAAGGAATGCCGCGGAGGGATTGATGATCTGGAATGACTTTCCGTCGTCCTGCCATTGCCGATACGAGGCGAGCAGTAGTTGCAGGGCGAGTGCGCCCAGAAACGTAACCTGACCGGCGTCCAGCATTACCGAATGCCCGCGCATTTGCGTGAACTCCGATGCGAGATGCTCTGTTGCCAAACTGTCCAGACAGGCGGCGAGCTTGAGCGATCCTTTCATTTTCTGATCCCTGATAGAGCGGAACACGGGTTTTTCGGCGGGTTCCGGTTGCAGTGAATTTTGCGGAGCGTGGAATTGGGGGCATATCATGGCTGTCAGCTTTCCATACGGAACTGGTCGACAAGCCCCGGCATGGCGCAGTTCTCATGCGCCATTCCGATGCGCCGGGTCGATTCGACACATCCGGGGCCGAAGTTCCCCAATGCGATCTGGAGCCCATGTGCTTTCCGAGCAGCCTCGGCGCCTTCGATGTCCTCACGAAACAGCCGCCGCAGTTCAGACCGGGAGCGGACTGCTTTGTACAGATGTTCCAGCGCCTGATCGACGCCCTCTTCCAATACCGGCGCAAGGCGTCTCAGCCGATTGCGGGCGTCTTCGTCGATTCGGACGAACTGCCGCCGCTTACTGATCTCATCGGCCTGCAGGTATATCGCTTCCATTCACGGTCTCCGAATCAAGGTGGACTCTGTGCGTATCGTCCCGGGCTGACGGCACCATTCGGCTGCGTTCCGGTGCGTTCCTTCCTCAGGCCTAACGCCTGCGGGTGAAAAACGTCTTAACGGCAGAAAAGCGATCATGCGGAAGCGCGAAATAGTTCCGATCTTTCGGAGCTCTTAATCTTTTGGGGTCATGCATGTTCTGTGGCCGGTGATCCTGGCCGCGACAAACAGTGCAGGAAACGCCAGTGACTCGACCTCGTGTATTGCTTGCTGACGACCGTCCGAATCGGTTGCGCCGCGTTGCGCAACAACTCGCGGCAGATGCGTCGATAGAGCTGATGGCGCCGCTGTCAAACCTGACCGACGCGTATAATCTGACGGAGCTTCATCAGCCCGATGTGGTTGTTCTGGGTGAAGAACTTGCGGCACAGCCGGAGTTTCTGATGTTCGGCGCCCTGCTGGAGGCCTTGGGATTGCGCTGTGTCATCTTTGGCGGCGCGGGCTCCCTGTATGCCCGCACCGGCGGGAGGGCAGAGTTTGCGGTGTTTGACGACAGCTTCAATGCCGATTCGATCCGGCTTTGCGTTGCAGGCAAGCCAAGGATTACGCCGATGGAGCGGCTTCGGCCCACGGCGTCACCGCCGAGGCAAGCCGACGCGGCCTATTCGCGCTGTGTGGTTATCGGCTCTTCGACCGGCGGCATTGAGGCACTGCTGAGCGTTCTCTCGGCCTATCCGCCGAATTGCCCGCCAACGCTGATCGTGCAGCATATCCGACCTGAATTCGTTTCGGGGCTGGTTCAGCGGCTGGACCGGCATTGCCTTGCCAGGGTGAGCGAGGCGCGAGAGGGCGCGCCGCTCGCGGCCGGGCAGGTCTATGTTGCGCCGGAAGACAGGCGCCATCTTGTGGTTCGCGCCGGCAGAACACCGTATTGTCGTCTGATTCACGGTGAGCCCGTGTCAGGCCATCGCCCCTCGGTTGATGTGCTGTTTCAGTCGGCAGCGGCGCTGGGCGAGAGTGTTGTTGGCGTGTTGTTGACCGGTATGGGGCGAGATGGCGCTGAAGGACTGCTGGAAATCAGGCACAACGGCGGCCGGACCATCGCGCAGGACAAGCATACCAGTACGGTGTATGGCATGCCGCGCGCGGCGGTCGAGATCGGTGCGGTCATGCAGGAATTGCCGTTGCCGCGCATCGGATCGGCGATCCTGATGGCGTGCCGGGATTCCGGTGCCTTGGCAGGTTGAGGGCATCATGGCTGAGCAGGGAAAGAACATCATCAATGTCATTCAGGGGGAGTTTCGGGTTTCGAAGCGCCCGGAGGATGTCATCACCACAATCCTTGGTTCCTGCGTTTCTGCCTGTATTTATGATCCGGTGCGTCGAATTGGCGGGATGAATCATTTCCTGCTTCCCGGCACCGATCCGCGCGAGCGCCAGAATATCAAATACGGCGCTTATGCCATGGAACAGCTGATCAACGCTCTGTTGCGGGGCGGGGCACAGCGCAGCAGTCTGGAGGCAAAGCTTTTCGGCGGCGCGAGCGTGGTGCGACAGCTTTCAGATATCGGGAAGAACAACGCGGAATTCGCCAGGGCATTCCTGAAAGACGAAGGGATTCACCTGGCGGCCCATTGCCTCGGCGGGACGCAGGGCAGAAGGATCCGGTTCTGGCCGCACACCGGGCGGGCGCAGGCAATGCTGATGCAGGCGACGAATGACGGGCCGGCCGTGCCCTCCGAAATCTTCAAAAGCCAGGCCATACCGCTGGCGCCGACAGCCGGGGAGGTGGATCTCTTCTGAACGCCGACCGTGCCGCCGGGCCTGCACCGACGACACATCAGCCCGGGGGCTGCTTTTCCCGGCTCTGCGCTCAGCCGCGGATGACGGTTTTGCTTTTCACATGCCTGAGTACAAGGTTCGTCTGGATGTTCGCAATCCCATCAAGGCGGAACAGGGTGCGCTCCATGAACGCGTTGAAGGCATCCAGATCCCGGCAGAGAATGCGCAGGTGGTAATCAGCCGTCCCGGTGGTGGCAAAGCAGTCCAGCACCTCGTCATGGCGCAGAACTTCGGCAATGAAGCGGTCAACAATCTCGCGCGTGTGGCGGGTGAGTTGCACATGCAGGATGGCATGAAAACCCATTCCGGCGGCACGGGCATCCACTGCGGCACGGTAGCCCGTGATGATTGCCGCCTCCTCAAGCTGGCGCACCCGCCGCCAGCAGGCTGAGGGGGACATCCCCACGCGATCGGCCAGTTCCTGATTAGTCAGCCGGGCATCCGCCTGCAGATGCTCCAGCAGCCGCCAGTCCCGTTCTTCCAGTTCCATGTTTCTTTCCGGTTATTTTCACCGTTAGAATGCCGATTTCTGATCAAAATAACAACGATCAAACCGCAAAACCGGCACATCTGGCACCTCTTTCCGGTTCGGACGCAGTAAACTTGGCGGCCACCGAACCGGAAAGGCCCAGCCATGAATGCTCCGCTACGCCCGTTGGATGATTATGCCATCAGTGACCGCTACACCCGTCAGGAGGGGCGTGTGTTTCTCACTGGCACGCAGGCGCTGGTGCGGGTGATTCTGGATCAGGCGCGGCGGGACCGGGCGGCGGGGCTGCGGACAGGCGGTCTGGTCTCGGGCTATCGCGGTTCGCCGCTGGGGGCGCTGGATCTGGAGCTCTGGCGCTCGCGCGATCTGCTGAAGGACGGGCGCGTCGAATTTCTGCCTGCGGTCAACGAAGATCTGGCGGCCACGGCCATTCTGGGCAGCCAACAGGTGGAAACGAACCCGAACGCGCAGGTTCAGGGCGTATTCGGCCTCTGGTATGGCAAGGGCCCGGGGGTGGACCGGGCCGGTGATGCGCTCAAACACGGCAATGCCTATGGGTCCAGCCAGCATGGCGGGGTGCTGGTTGTGGCGGGTGATGACCATGGCTGCGTCTCGTCCTCGATGCCGCATCAGTCCGACGTGGCGTTCATGGCGTGGTTCATGCCCACGCTGAACCCTTCAAATGTCGCGGAATTTCTGACCTTCGGCGCCTGGGGCTATGCGTTGTCGCGCTATTCCGGCATGTGGGTTGGGTTCAAGGCCGTCTCGGATGTGGTGGAAAGCGGCATGTCCGTTGTGCTGCCGCGCGAGCGGGTTTTCGTGACGCCTGACCATACCCCCCCGCCCAGCGGCCTGCATTACCGCTGGCCGGACCTGCCCGGCTTCCAGATTGAAGAGCGGATGGAGGCCAAGAAAAAAGCGGTTTTCGCCTTTGCTGATGCCAATCCGATTGACCGGCGCATCCATGATCTGCCCCGCGCGCGCTTCGGCTTTGTCACCACCGGCAAGGCGCATCCTGACCTGATGGAGGCGCTGCGGCTGCTGGGCCTGTCGCGTGACGAATGCGCGCGGCTGGGGATCGACATTTACAAGGTGGGCATGGTCTGGCCGCTGGCGCGGCGGCATGCGCTGGAATTTGTTGCCGGGAAGGAAGAAATCCTCGTGATCGAGGAGAAACGCGGGATCATCGAGAGCCAGCTCAAGGAATATTTCTACGATTGGGATGGCGCCAAGCCGCGGCTGATGGTTGGCAAGAACGATGAGCGTGGCGAAAGGCTGATCCCCTGGACCGGCGAATTGTCGCCGCGTCAGCTTCTGCCCATCGTCGCGCGCCGGCTGGACCGGCTTTTCCCCGGCGAGGGCTTTCCCGCGCGTGCCGAAACCATTCTGGCCGGGCGCGCCAAGGTCCTGAACATCCCCGGGGCAACGCGAACGCCCTATTTCTGCTCTGGCTGCCCGCACAACACCTCCACCAAGGTGCCCGAAGGATCAAAGGCGCTGGCCGGAATTGGCTGCCATTTCATGGCGTCATGGATGAACCGAGAAACCACAAGCCTGATCCAGATGGGCGGTGAGGGGGTCAACTGGGCGGCCTCGTCAAGGTTCACGGGCAATGATCATGTGTTCCAGAATCTGGGCGAGGGAACATGGTATCACTCGGGCAGCATGGCGATCCGGCAAGCGATAGCGGCACGGGCGAATATTACCTACAAGATCTTGTATAATGATGCCGTAGCGATGACGGGCGGGCAGCCGGTTGACGGGCCCATCAGTGTGCAGGCCATCGCCCATATCTGCCGGGCTGAGGGCGTGGAGCGGATTGTGCTGGTGTCCGATGCCATCGACAAGTTCGCGAAGGGCGATTTCCCAGCGGGGACCAGTTTCCATGACCGGCGTGACATGGATGCGGTGCAGCGTGCTCTGCGGGAGGTCAAAGGGGTTTCGGTCCTGATCTATGAGCAGACCTGCGCGACGGAAAAGCGCCGCCGCCGCAAGCGCGGGACGCTCAATGACCCGCAGAAATTCGTGATGATCAACGAGCTGGTCTGCGAGGGGTGCGGCGATTGCTCAAAGGAATCGAACTGCCTGAGCGTGGAGCCGGTTGAAACGGAATTTGGCCCCAAGCGGCGGATCAACCAGTCGAATTGCAACAAGGATTTCAGCTGCCTGAACGGCTTCTGCCCCTCCTTCGTCACCATCGAGGGCGCGCCGCGGCTGAAGCCGGAACCCCGCGCCCATTCGGTGATCGAGGCCGCGCTGACCAGCCTGCCGGAGCCCGACCTGCCGCTGCTGGACAAGCCCTATGACCTGCTGATCACGGGGGTTGGTGGCACGGGGGTTGTGACGGTCGGCGCGCTGATCTCAATGGCTGCGCATCTTGAGGGGCGGGGGGCGTCGGTGCTGGATTTCACCGGATTCGCGCAGAAATTCGGCCCGGTGCTGAGCTATCTGCGACTGGCGCCACGGCCCGCCGAACTGCAGCAGGTGCGCATTGACGCGGCTAGTGCCGATGCGCTGATCGGTTGCGATATCGTGGTGTCGACCGCGCCCAAGGCCAGCGCCTGCCTGCGCCCCGGCACAAGGGCCGTGGTGACGCTGACGGGTATGCCCACCGGGGATATCGTGCTCAACCGTGACGCCAGCCTGGAAATTCCCCAGCGCCTGCAAGCACTTGAGGAAGCGGTGGCGGGGCCGGTCGGGGCGATGGATGCGGGCAGGATGGCTGAAATCCTGCTGGGTGACACGGTCTATGCCAATATGCTGATGCTGGGTTTTGCCTGGCAATCGGGCCTTGTGCCGGTGTCGCTGGCGGCGCTTGACCGGGCGATTGTACTCAACGGGGTCGCGCCTGATATCAACCGCCGCGCCTTTGAGCTGGGGCGGCTGGCGGCCATCAACCCTGCGCTTCTGACTGACGCGGTGGGCGGCGCCCCCAGGGCCGAGACGCTGGAAGAGGTCATCGCGCGGCGGGTGGCCTTCCTGACGGATTACCAGAACGCGGCCTATGGCGCGCGGTATCGGGCAAGGCTGCAGCCGGTGCTGGCGCTGGGCGATGAGGCGCTTTCGCTGGCCGCAGCCCGAAGCCTTTTCAGGCTGATGGCGTATAAGGATGAATATGAGGTCGCGCGCCTGCATCGTGACCCGGGTTTTGCCGCGCGCATCGCGCAAAACTTCGGGCCGGGCGCAAAGATCAGCCACCACCTTGCGCCGCCGCTGTGGCCCACCGGCCATGATGCCCGCGGACGGCCCAACAAACGCCGGTTTTCGGGCGCGCTGACACGCCCGGCCTTTGCGCTGCTGGCGCGGATGAAGGGGCTGCGTGGCACGCCGTTCGATCTGTTCGGCTATCATCCGGAACGCAAGCTGGAACGTGACCTGATCGACTGGTTCGACGCGCTGCTGGCCCGCGCCGCGGCTGAGGCCGGGGCGGACCTGCGGCGCTGGCGGGCCATTCTGGCCGCACCGATGGGCATTCGCGGTTACGGCCCCGTCAAGGCCGAAGCCGCGCGGGTGGTGCGGGCCGAGGTGGAGGCGCAGCTGGGCTGACGCTCAGCCCTGCGCGGCCAGTTGGTCCCAGCATTCCAGCGCTTTGCCCGCGTACATCACTGACGGGCCGCCGCCCATCTGAATGGCCATGCCCAGCACATCGGCCAGCTCTTCGCGGCTTGCGCCGGCCTTCATCAGCGCTTCGACATGAAACCCGATACAGGCCTCGCAGCGCACGGCAATTGAAATGCCAAGCGCGACATATTCCTTTTCCTTCACCCCCAGCACGCCCCCCTCCTTGACGCCCTTTGACAAAGTGGCGAAGCCCTTCATCGCGTCAGGAACGGTTTTGGCCAATACGCGGCTGCGGTCACGGGTGGCGGCGATATAGTCGATATAGTCCATGACATTCTCTTTCATGCATGTGATTGCCGTGCATCGCATGCACAAAGGCGCGGTGCCTTGACCTGAATCAAGCTGTTTCAGCGAAACCGGGCGGGGCTGAGGGCGGCGAGGATATCGGGCGCAAAGCCCGAAGGGGCGCCGCCTGCGCTTTCCTCCATCACCCGCGCCGCGCCGACCGAGGCCAGAAAACCCTGACCGCCCTGACCGGCACACCACAGAAACCCGGGCTCCAGCGGGTCCGGCCCCAGAACCATGGTGCGGTCCGGCGCGAAAGAGCGCAGCCCGGCCCAGGAGGTTTCGACCCGCGTCACCGGCGTGGTGACCATTTCCTCATAGCGCGCGAGGCCCTCGGCCAGAACCATGTCATCGGCCCAGGCGTCATGCGGCTCTGCCGGGTCTTCCTCTGCGGGCGAGACCAGCAGTTTCCCCGCCTGCGGCTTGGCATACCATGTCTCGCCGGTGCCAAAGATCATCGGCCAGTTGCCGATATCCAGCCCGCCCGGCGCCGGAAGCTGGGCCATCGAGCGGCGATAGGGCTGAATGCCGACGGGCGGCAGCCCCGCCATCCGGGCGACAAGGTCGGCCCATGCTCCGGCGGCATTGACGATGCGCACGGCCTCGATCACCTCGCCGGTGCCCAGTGTGGCGCGCCAGAACCCGGCCTGCCGTGCCAGCGCGACGACAGGCGCAGCGGTGCGCAGGGTACCGCCGTTCTGGCGTAGTTTCCGGGTGTGAAGCTGCATCAGCAGATCGGTGTCGATGTCCTGCGCGGCATCGGTAAACGCGGCCAGCGCAACCCGGTCAGGGTTGAGAACGGGCACGATCGCCAGCGCCTCGGCGGGGCTGATCGCGGTCATCCGCAGATCGTCACGGTCGGTGGCAAAGGCTGCGCTTTCATGGCGCTGCGCCACCAGCAGAAAGCCGCGCGGGCTGAGAACGCCCATATCGGCCAGTTCCTCCCCGCTGGCCCGGGCCATGGCGATGGTGGCGGGTGCGCCGTAATCGGCCTCATAAAGCGCGGCGGAGCGCCCCGATGCGTGGAAGCCCGCCGATGCCTCCGCCTCCACCACCAGGACGGAACCCAGCGCAGACAGGCGCGCCGCAGTGGAAAGCCCGGCAATGCCGCCGCCGATGATCAGGTAATCCAGCATGGTCCCTCATGTTTCGCATGCGAAACTGGCAGAAGCCCGCCGCCGCTGCAAGCCACTCTACTGCCCGCGCAGGATCTCGCTCAGCCGGACCGGGCCGCTTTCGCCGCTCAGGATCGCGCGATACAGGATCAGCGATTCCAGCACCCGCATCACATAGTTGCGGGTTTCGGCGAAAGGAATGCGCTCCACCCAGTCGATCGGGTCAGTCGCCGGGTCGCGCGGGTCGCCGAATTCGGTGATCCAGCGGCGCGGGCGCCCGGGCCCGGCATTATAGCCCGCTGCAACCAGCGGCAGCGCGCCGAATTCGCTGATCAGCTGCTCCAGATAGGCGGCGCCCAGAAGGGCGTTGAACTCAGGGTCGGTGGTCAGGCGCGCGGGGTCATAGGCAATGCCAAGCCGCCGCGCCATCAGCTCTCCGGTGCCGGGCAGAACCTGAAGCAGACCGCGCGCATCGGCATGGCTGACCACGGCAGGGTCAAACTCGCTTTCGCGCCGGGCAATGGCCATGACCAGATCTGTGGGGGCGGGCAGGGTGGTATTCTCAAGCCCGGTGCGCGGGAAATAGGCTGTGGGCAGAACGATACCTGACTGAACCGCCAGCTTGGCGATGTTGACCGCAAAGTTGGGCTCCCCACGCTCCAGCCAGAGTTGGGAAAGCGCGCCCAGCTCGGCCTCAGTCTCAAGCGAGCGGGCAAGATGGAGGATGAAGCGGCGCGCCTCATGCCACTGACCGGCGCGGTGCAGCAAAAGGGCGACCTGCAGCAGATCAGATTGCGCCAGCGAGGTTTCACGCCAGTCCGGATAGTCAGGGGTGGACAGCAAGGCCGGGTCAATGGGCAGGCCCGCGCGCTCGGCGGCAAGCTGGCCATAATAGGCGGTCTGGTGCTCGGCCCCGAATTCATAGGCGGCGCGGGCATTCCCCGCCTGACCCAGCGCCTCATAGGCGCGCCCCTCCCAGTATCCGGCGCGGCCAAGGCTGATGGGGCTGGACACCCGCACCCGGATCGCCGCGAAATGGCGCAGCGCGTTTTGCGGATCGTTCAGGTGGCGTAGGGCGAAAAAGCCCGCCAGCCACTCCAGATCGACCATCTGCACGCCGTCTTCCAGCCCGTGACGGGCCGCCATCTCATAGCCCGCCTGATATTGCCCCTCAGCCAGTGCGCGGCGCACCAGCCGTTGGCGGCCCGTCGCCCAGGCCGCCGGGCGACCCAGCCGGTCAGGGGAGCGTTCGCGCAGCAGCTCCGCCGCCTCATCCAACAGGCCGCTGTTCAGTCGCCACTGGAAGCGGTCATGGGCAAGGCCCGGATCATCGGCCAGCGCGGCGGGAACGGCGCCGATCAGCGCATTCACCCCGCTTTCGCGTGCCTGAAGCGCCAGCCGGGCACGACCAAGCGCTGCGTGGCCAGCCGATACCCGCTCAACCATGCGCGAGGCGCTCTGTGTGGCGCCGCTCCAGAGCATGGCATCAAGCCGGGCGGTGTGAAGCTCAGCCAGTTGCGTGCCAAAGCGGGCCAGCAGCCGGTTTTCCTGAGCCGCGCTCAGAACCTGCCCCTGCCACATCGTGCGGGCCAGCGCGAGCGCGCGGTCATGATCGCCGGTCGCTTCGAGCGCGGAAAAAAGGGCCATGGCGCCGGTCGCGGTCAGCGGCTCGTGCGCGGCGAACCAGGCGATCACCTCCTGCGGGGTGGCGTTGCTCAGCGTGGCTTCGGCCTGCCTGCGCAGGGTGTCAATCGCGGGCCAATGCGGATAGGCCTCGATAAAGCCCGCATAGTCAGCAAGCCGGGGGCTGAGCCCGTCACGCAGGTATTGCCACAGGGCGATGCGTGTGCCCAACTGCCCCGCCAACGCCTGAAGCTGGCTGATGCGGGCAGTGTCGCCCGCCTCGAATGCGCCGACCAACGCGCCGATGGCCCCGGCCGCGCGGGGCGGCGGGGGTGTTTCGCGGGCGGTCACGGTGCCGGTGGTCAGGGCCAGCAGGCCCGCTGCCAGCGCGGTTTTCAAAGGGGCTGTCAAGGTGATGCGCATCGTTGTGTCTTGAAAAGGTCCGGAAGAGAGTCTAACCGCCTGAAGCGCATGCGCAACACACAAACCAGTCAGCCTTGGCGCGCAGGAACTGCTCACAGCACCGTCAGAAGGAGAAGATAAAGATGTTTCGAGGATCCCTTCCTGCGCTGGTGACGCCGTTCAAGGACGGCGCCGTGGACTTTGCCGCGCTTGAAGCGCTGGTGGAGTGGCATGTGAGCGAGGGCAGCCATGGTCTGGTGCCGGTTGGCACTACTGGGGAAAGCCCGACGCTGACCCATGAGGAACACGAGCAGGTGATCGACGCGGTGGTCAGGGCCGCTGCCGGGCGCATCCCGGTGATCGCGGGCGCCGGATCGAACAACACCGTTGAGGCGATCCGCTTCACGCGTCACGCCGAGTCGGTGGGGGCAGCGGCGGCGCTGATTGTGACGCCCTATTACAACAAGCCCACGCAGGCCGGGCTGATCGCGCATTTCCGCGCGGTGCATGATTGCTGCGATCTGCCGATCATCATCTACAACATTCCCGGTCGCTCGGTCGTTGACATGATGCCGGACACGATGGGCGAACTGGCAAAACTGCCGCGCATCATCGGGGTGAAGGACGCGACCGGCAAGATCGAGCGCGTGTCGATGCAGCGCGAAAGCTGCGGCGCGGATTTCATCCAGCTTTCGGGTGAGGATGCGACGGCGCTTGGCTTCAACGCGCATGGCGGGATTGGCTGCATTTCGGTGACGGCGAATGTTGCGCCGCGTCTGTGCGCCGAGTTTCAGGAGGCGACGCTGGCGGGCGACTATGCCAGGGCGCTCGCCTATCAGGACCGGCTGATGCCGCTGCACACCGCGATCTTTCTTGAGCCGGGGCTGGCGGGCGCGAAATATGGCCTTTCGCGGCTGGGCATGTGCAGCGAAGAGGTGCGCCTGCCGCTGCTGACGGTAACCGCAAAGACGCGGGACGCGATGGATGCCGCGATGCGCCATGCCGGGCTGATCAACTGAGGCACCTTCCGGGGGGGCGCATCAGGGCCCCTGCGGCAGAATATCTGTCCAGACCAGCGCATGGCGCGCCGGTGGCTCGGGCCAGAGGGTGCCACTGTCCAGCACCTGCGCCGAGGCGTCCGGCAGGATAAAGCTGACCCGCATGGGGCCGGGCGCGTCCGGCCAATAGGCTGTGGCGGTGTCATCGGTCGTTGTGCCGGGGCGGCGGCCCGCCGGCTGCGGGTCTTGCAGCGCGGGATGGGTGAGCAGTGCCTGCATGGCCGAACGGATGCCGTCACCGGCATCCGGATCAAGGTTGCTGTTCCCCATCAGTGCAAAGGGCGCTGTCGGTGGCGTGACGGGCAGCGCGCCGTTCAGAAGGTGCTGCCAGAAGGCGTTTTCATCATGGTTGCGGCGCCGGTTGCGATCAAGCCGGCCGCCAAAGACAGGCGGCCCGGCATGCCATGTGAGCAAGGTCAGAACGCGGCCATCGGGAAGGCGTACAGGCACCTGCCAGTGGCCGGTGCTGGAAAGGCGCTGAATTGCAAAGACCTCCGGTGACGGGAAGGTTGCGCCGTCTTGCAGCGGGATCAGGGCATCGGGAAGGTCGCGCCACAGGAAGGCGGAATGGTCCTGCACGGCATCCCCCCCGATCGGATAGCGCGAGAGGATCGCCATGCCGCCCGCCCCGGCAAACCGCCCGTAGCCCTGCGCATCATCGGGGGTGCCGGTGCGCCCGTCACCATCCAGATCAAGCCCCGTCGCCATGCCGGTATTGGGCCGCAGCGCAAAGCGATGCGGAAGCGGGTGCCCGCCCTCGCCCAGCAGGTCGGCGAAGGCGTGCAGGGCGGTGTTGTTCAGGTCATAATCCATGCGCAGAAGCAGCAGGATATCGGGGCGGGTGGCAAGGATGACATCGCGTGCGGCGAGGATGTCCGCCTCATTCCGGCGGATATCACGCAGCAGCAGGCCCGGCCCGTCGCGCCCCAGTTCGGAGTGAAGAACCGCCAGCCGCAGGGGTTGCGCCATGGCGGCAAGGGGAAACAGCGCAAGCAGGGTAAGGGTGGCCAGCAGCAGTTGCACTGCAGCGGTGGTAGTCAGGCAGCGGCGAAAGCGTTGCCTTCGGTATCGGCAAAGCGACGCCGGTTGGCGCGGATCATCCGTGCCACGCGGATCATCGCAACGCCGCGCATCATCAGACTGACCGGCAGATAGGCCCAAAGCGCAATTCCCCAGACAAACCCCGTGGGCGATTGCAGTGTCAGCGGCTGCACCAGCAGCGCCGAGGCAAAGACAAGTCCCGGCAGCAAGAATGGCAGCAGAAACCCTAACAAGATATTAATGCGGGCCTGACGCAGCAGCCGTTGCACCACGTCATTCCCCGCCGTCGGGTCAAAAGTGGGCAGGTTGATCCAGACGTTGAACGGCCCGCTCCCCATGGGCCAGACGTCCAGCCGGATCGCGGTGACGAACCCCAGCACCGTGGTGATGCCGAGAAGCAGCGCGAGCGAAGCCCCCTGCTGAACCATCGCCAGATGCTCAGCCGGAAGGTTGTCTGGCAGGGCACTGACCAGAAAGCGGACAGGGCTGAAGGCAAAGTCGAATAACGCGGCGCAGCTCATCGCAAGCCCGTTCACCAGCGTCGAAAGATCGCCCGGGTCACTCTGATGGCGCAGGATCAGGGCCAGAAGCGTGGCCAGCAGCGCCAGCAGCATGAAGCGGGTGCGGTTGAAGGGCGCGGCAAAGCGGAATTCGATCAGGCCCGGATAGGGGGACGAATATTCGGCAAAGATGACACCTGCCGCGAAGAGGGCGAGCAGAATGACGATCTGCGCGGTTTCCGGTGTTGTCACGGGAACCATGACCGCAGGCAGGATGACCAGCGCGGCAACCAGAAAGGCCCGCAATGCGGCCCCGGGGAAATTCGACTTCACCTTTGGCTCACCCATGCTCGTGCTGTATCCCGGCCGGGTTGTACCGGGTGCCTTGTTGTTGCGACCGCCGAATGTGGCGGCCCGCCTCAATTTTGACACAATCCTGCCCAATTTGACCGGCCCCCGCAATGCTTTAACGGAGTGTCCTGAATCTCTGCAGCATTTTCGAGGTGAAAGTGTCGCAGGTTTGCATCAATTCTTTGGAAAAAATAAGGCACCCCGCCGGGGTGCCCCAAGATGTTGTGTGCTGCCGGCTGTCAGGCCCAAGGATACAGTGTCTTGGCTTTTCCCTCAAACGCGTCGATCGCGCTCACTTTTTCCAGCGTCAGCCCGATATCATCCAGCCCGTTGAGCAGGCAGTGCTTCTTGAAAGCGTCAATCTCGAAGGGGAATTGCTTGCCGTCCGATGCCGTGATGACCTGATTTTCCAGATCGACGGTTATGCGGGCGTTGGCACCCTTGCGGGCATCCTCCATCAGGATGGCGACCTGATCTTCGGGCAGAGTGATCGGCAGGATGCCGTTCTTGAAGCAGTTGTTGAAGAAGATATCCGCGAAAGAGGTGCTGATGACGCAGCGGATGCCGAAATCCAGCAGCGCCCAGGGCGCATGTTCGCGCGACGAGCCGCAGCCGAAGTTATCACCGGCGATGATGATTTCGGCATTGCGATACGCGGGCTGGTTGAGCACGAAATCCGGGATTTCAGCGCCGTCCTGCGTGAAGCGCATCTCATCGAACAGGTTCTTGCCCAGCCCCGAGCGCTTGATGGTCTTCAGGAACTGCTTGGGGATGATCATGTCGGTGTCGATATTGACCAGCGGCATGGGTGCGGCGATGCCGGTCAGGGTGTTGAATTTATCCATGTTCTCTCTCCCTCAGACCGACTCGGCCATCATCTCGCGCACATCGGTCAGACGGCCGGTGATCGCCGCCGCCGCTGCCATGGCGGGGCTGAGCAGATGGGTGCGCCCGCCGCGGCCCTGACGGCCTTCAAAATTGCGGTTTGACGTGGCCGCACAGCGCTCACCGGGAGAAAGCTGGTCCGGGTTCATGGCCAGACACATCGAACAACCGGCCAGACGCCATTCAAAACCGGCGTCAATGAAGATCTGCGCCAGCCCCTCTTCCTCGGCCTGCGCCCGCACAAGGCCCGAGCCGGGAACGACCATGGCGCGCAGCCCGTCCTTGATCTTCTTGCCCCTCAGGATCGCGGCGGCGGCGCGCAGGTCTTCGATGCGCCCGTTGGTGCAGGAGCCGATGAAAACGGTATCAATGGCGATATCGGTCAGTTTCTGGCCCGGGGTCAGGCCCATGTAGTCCAGCGCGCGTCGGACCGCCTCCACCTTGCCGCCGGTGAAATCCTCGGGCGCGGGGACCACGGCGGTGATCGGCAGCACATCCTCGGGCGAGGTGCCCCAGGTGACGACGGGGGCGATGTCTTCGCCCTTCAGCGTGACAACCTTGTCGAAATGCGCGCCTTCGTCGGTGTAGAGGGTCTTCCAGTAGGCCAGCGCGGCTTCCCATGCGGCGCCCTTGGGTGCGTGCGGGCGCCCTTTGACGTATTCAAAGGTGGTTTCGTCGGGCGCAATCAGGCCCGCGCGCGCGCCACCCTCGATGGCCATGTTGCAGACCGTCATGCGGCCTTCCATGCTCAGCGCGCGGATCGCCTCGCCGCAATATTCGATGACATAGCCGGTGCCGCCCGCGGTGCCGGTTGCGCCGATGACCGACAGCGTGATGTCCTTGGCGGTCACACCCGGGCGCAGTTTGCCGGTGATTTCCACCTTCATGTTCTTGCCCTTGCGCTGGATCAGCGTCTGGGTGGCGAGAACATGCTCAACCTCCGAAGTGCCGATGCCATGCGCGAGCGAGCCGAAGGCGCCATGCGTGGCGGTGTGGCTGTCACCGCAGACTACGGTCATGCCCGGCAGGGTCCAGCCCTGTTCAGGGCCGACAATATGCACGATGCCCTGACGGATATCAGACACGGGATAGTAATGGATGCCGAAATCGACCGCGTTCTTGTCAAGCGCGGCGACCTGGATGCGGCTTTCCTCGGGCATCTGGTCAGGGTTTTCGCGGCCCTCGGTGGTGGGCACGTTGTGATCGGGCACCGCGATGGTTTTCCCGGGTGCGCGCACCGTGCGGCCCGTCATGCGCAGGCCTTCAAAGGCCTGGGGCGAGGTGACTTCATGCACCAGATGACGGTCGATATAGAGCAGGCAGGTGCCATCCTCGGCTTCATCCACCAGATGGGCATCCCAGATTTTATCGTACAGGGTTTTCGGAGCG
The DNA here is from genome assembly GCF_036802785.1 of Pararhodobacter sp. Taxonomy (GTDB): domain Bacteria; phylum Pseudomonadota; class Alphaproteobacteria; order Rhodobacterales; family Rhodobacteraceae; genus Pararhodobacter. The sequence goes on along the minus strand of NZ_DAIRVN010000005.1, from coordinate 17,345 downwards.
GTCATGGCTCTTTCTCTTCAATGCAGGAGATTTGGCAAGACAGGGGCGCAGCACCGGGCCGCGCGGAGCAGCGCTCAGCGCAGTCGCGCAAGAACCGACCGGTTTTCGCGGCTGAAGCGCTGCGGCAGGCGCGCGTGGTCGGTCATGTCGAAATACCTGAACATGGCGGCTTGATACGCGCGAATCGCCCTTGAAGCAACCACATTGACGCCGTATCCGGGCAGGCGGGCTGAAGCGCGGTCTGCCCGCCTGCGCGCCGTCCTGCCTGCTGGCAGGGCTGACGCGGCTGTGATAAGCGCCGCGCATTGAGAATCGCCCACATCAATGTTATCTTTGCTCCATCGAAGAAATGCAGGAGGACAGTATTCTGTCGCATATCGACCTGGCCGCCCCTGCGGCCCCCGCCCCGAAGGCTGCGCATGTGACCCCCACAAGCGATGCCATTCTGGAACTGGTCCTGCAATCCCTTGACGATGACAAGGCCGAGGAACTCGTGCAGATTGATCTGCGCGGTCGTTCTTCGGTGGCTGATCACATGGTGATCTGTTCGGGCCGCTCGTCGCGTCAGGTGGCTGCCATTGCCGGAAAGTTGCTGGACCGGCTGAAGGAAACGTTCCGCATCAGCGCCCGTGTCGAAGGCAAGGAAACCGGGGATTGGGTGCTAATCGACACCGGCGATGTGGTTGTCCATGTTTTCCGGCCTGAGGTGCGCGAGTTTTATCAGCTTGAAAAGATGTGGCAAATGATGCCCGGAGGCGAGCGCGTCTGATGCGCCTCCATCTGTGTGCGGTGGGGCGGCTGCGGCCGGGCCCTGAGCGCGTATTGATCGACGATTATCTGCAACGCTTCAACCGGACCGGCCGCGCGCTGGGGCTGGGGCCTGTCACCGAGCATGAGGTCGAGGACCGGCGCGGCAGCGGCATGGCGGGCGAAGCCGCGCTTTTGCAGCGCGCCAGCCCGGCGGGTGCGCGCAGTGTGGTGCTGGATGAGCGCGGTACCCTCCTCTCTTCGCCGGATTTCGCGGCACTGATCGCGCGCTGGCGCGACGACGGCACCGGCGATCTGGCATTTTTTATCGGCGGCGCGGACGGGCTGGACCCGGCGCTGCGCGCCAGCGCCGATTATGCGCTTTCCTTCGGGGCGATGGTCTGGCCGCATATGCTGGTGCGGGTGATGCTGGCCGAGCAGCTTTACCGCGCGGCCAATATTCTGTCTGGCGGCCCTTATCACCGGGTCTGAGTTCAGCCACAGGGTTCAGGCGCGCGGCGGCAGGTTCAGGACCTCCAGCAGCGCCTCCGGGTTTTCCAGTGACAGGCGCACGGGCAAGGTCAGAACCTTGGCGCGCATCGCACGGGGCAGGCGCACCGCATCCTTTTCGGTGGTGACAAGCTGCGCACCAAGCGCGCGCGCCTCATGCTCCAGCCGGGTCAGCAGCGCCGTGCTCAGGGGTTGGTGATCATCCAGCGCCTTGGTGCCGGCGAGAACCACGCCTAGCGCTTCCAGCGTATCGAAGAACTTCTGCGGGCGGCCGATCCCGGCGAAGGCAAGCGCGCGCAGCCCCTGCCACTGCATCCCGGTTTCCAGCGGAGTCAGCGCGGCCCCCAGCACCGGCTTGCCCGTCAGTGCCTGCGCCCATTGCGCGGCGAAGTGGTCGCGGGCGTCACGGGGGCCGATGACCAGCACCAGATCGGCCCGTTTCAGGCCCACGGCGACAGGTTCGCGCAGCGGGCCTGCGGGCAGACAGCGGCCATTACCGAAACCCGCCACGGCATCAACCACCACAATCGCGCGTGTCTTGATGACCGAAGGGTTCTGCAAACCATCGTCCATCAGCACAATCCCGGCCCCGGCCTTTTGCGCGGCGCGAACCCCGGCGGCGCGGTCCTGCGCCACCCAGACGGGCACGAAAGCCGCAATCAGCAAAGGCTCGTCGCCCACCTGTGCGGCGGTATGGCGGCGTTCATCTACCTGCACCGGGCCGCGCAGTGACCCGCCATACCCGCGCGAGACCACCTGCACCGGCCAGCCCTGTGCCGCCAGCATCTGCGCCAGCGCGATGACCACCGGCGTCTTGCCGGTGCCGCCCGCATTCAGATTGCCCACGCAGATCACCGGCACAGCCGCTTGCCAGCCGGGCTGCGCCAGCCTGCGGCGCGTGGCGAAAGCATAAAGGGCGCCCAGCGGCGCCAGCAGCCGCGCCTGCCAGCCGGGCCGCTGCGGCGGGTTAAGCCAGAAGCGGGGCGGTTTCATGATACGCTCTGCCGGTTGAGCTGCATCCAGTCGCAGATCGCCCGCGCCAGATGATAGGTGGCGTCGCTGCCCTCGGTGGCCAGTGTCCAGGCCTTCAGCGCGGCCTCGGCGCCGATCTCGGGCGACAGAAGCGCGCTGACGGCCTCGCCCAGATCCCCGGCGGCGCTGATCCGGCGGCCCCCTCCGGAGCGGCGCAGTTGTTCCAGAAAGACGCGGCAGTCAGCCTCGGCATGCGGGCCAAAGACCAGCGCTGACCCCAGCGCTGCGGCGGTCAGCGGGCCGGGCGTGGCGGTGGCGGGCGACAGAGAGCCGCCCAGATAGCTGACGGGCGCCAGACGCAGGAACAGGCCCGGCTCATCCTCGGCATCGGTGATATAGATCTGCGTCGTCTCGTTGATATCGTCGTCGCGCATCCGCTGGGCGCAGGAAAAGCCCAGCTCACTCGCGCGCGCAGCCAATGCATCGCCATCGCGCTGATCACGCGGGGCAAGGATCATCAGCAGCCGGTGCGAGCGGCGCAGCGCCTGCGCATGGGCGGCCAGGGCGGCCTCGGTCTCGCTCTGCGGCAGGCTGTAGGCAAACCAGACGGGCCGCCCGGCAAGCATGGTGCGCAGCGCGGCCAGTTCGACGTGATTGCAGGTCGGTGCAGGCGGAAAGCGGGCCAGTGCCCCCCCCGCAACAACGGATGCAGGGCTGCGCAGCTGGCGGGTGAACCACTGTGCCGCACCCTCGCTGCGCGTGTGAATCTGCGCGAAAGCGGCCAGAAGCGTGCGCGAAAAGCCGGGCCATGCACGCCACCGGCCCGGGGCACCGGCATGGGTGGCATTGACCAGCATCAGCGCGATGCCGCGCGCCCGCGCCCGCTCGATCAGGTTGGGCGGCAGGACCGTTCCGGCAAGCACGATCAGCACCGGGCGCGTCCGGTCAAGCCAGGCGTCGATCACGCGCGGGTTCTCTCCCGGCCCGGGGCGCGCGCCGCCACCTGTCACCAGACATTCCGGGGCATTGCGCTGCTCCGCCAACTGCGCGGCCAGCAGTTTGAGCGCCTCATGCTCACCCGGATCGGTGGCGTGAAGCCAGCATATCGGGCCTGCCCCGGCGGCGGGCAGGTCCGTCTCTGTGGAAGGGTCGGCGTTGTGGCCGCCCAGCATGCGGTAGGCCCGCAAACCGGAGATACTGCCCATCGGCCTGTCAGACGAGGCTTTGAGTGGGGCTGTGCTCGTTGCTCTCTTCCATCAGACGGTGCAGATGCGCGATGAAATAACGCGTCGTCGCGTGATCGACGGTGCGCTGCGCCTCTGCCTTCCAGGCGCGATGGGCGCTGGCATAATCGGGGAAAAGCCCGACAACATGGATCTTCGCCGGGTCGACAAACTCGTTCGACGCAGGAGAAACGAGTTCACCGCCAAAGACGATGTGCAGTCGCTGGGTCATGAGAGGCTCCGTTTCAGGGTGGGGGCAGGGGGGGATCCGGCAGTGCCCGCGGGCAGACCGCGCGCGCTCAGCAGCGTGGAATGCAGCGGGGCGGGGGCGGCGAGAACGCCGGGGTTTCTGGCTTCGGGCTGGTTGAACCGCAGCGGCGCGCCATCCCGGGTGCTGACGCGCACCCCGGCCTCGGTCGCAATCAGCGCGGCGGCGGCAATGTCCCAGTCCCATGAGTCACGCAGGGTGATCAGCGCGTCAAACGCGCCCTCGCCCACCAGCGCCAGACGCCAGGCCAACGAGGGGCGGCAATGGCGTTCCACATCCGGCACACCGCCGGGCCAGTGCCGGGGCTCAAAGGCGGGGCGGGTGGCAAGGACGCGCGCGCCCGTCAGATCGGTGCGCGCCGAGGCCCGCAGGGGCTGGCCGTTGAGAAAGGCGCCGTGCCCGCGCGTGGCGGTATAGGTCAGATCAAGCAGCGGCAGATGCACCACCGCCGCCACCGGCATGCCGTCGATCACCACGGCCAGCGCATGGGCAAAGCTTTTCTGCCCCTCGATAAAGGCGCGGGTGCCGTCTATCGGGTCAATAACAAAGGTCGCCTCCGTCCGCAGCCGCGCCAGATCGCCCAGCGGGTCGCTTTCTTCGGACATCCAGCCATAGGCCGGGCGGGCCGTGGTGAGTTTGGCCTGAAGGTAGTCATTCACCGCCAGATCGGCCTCGGTCACCGGGCCAAGGCCGCCGCCCTTGTCCCAGCTTTTTGTGCCGCGCGCGAAATGGCGGGCGGCGATGGCGCCCGCGCCTTTTGCCGCATCACCGAGCAGGGCCAGATCATTGGCGAATGGGTCGGTTTCAGGCCCCCGCAAGCGTCAACCCTTCCACCAGAAGCGAGGGAACGACGGTGCCCAGATGCTGGCGCGCGTCATTCGCCGGGGTCATCCGCAGCAGCATGTCGCGCAGATTCCCCGCGATGGTGCATTCATTGACCGGATAGCGGATCTCACCGCCCTCCACCCAGAAGCCAGAGGCCCCGCGCGAGTAATCGCCCGTGGTGGGGTTGATGGTCGAACCGATCAGCGAGGTGACCAACAGACCCGTGCCCATCGCGCGGATCAGGTCATCGCGGCTTTGCGCGCCCTGCGTCAGCGCCAGATTGGACAGGCTGGGTGAGGGGGGCGCGCTGGGGCCGCGGCTGGCGCTGGCGGTGCTTTCCATCCCCAGCTTGCGGGCAGTGGCAAGGTCCAGCACCCAGCCCTGCAACACCCCGTCCGCCACCAGCAGGCGGCGGGCCGTCGCCAGCCCCTCCGCGTCAAACGGGCGCGAGCCGGAGATGCGTTTGCGGTGCGGGTCTTCGGTCAGCGACAGCCCGGCGGGCAGCACCTGCTGACCCAGCGCATCACGCAGCCAGCTTGAGCCGCGCGCGATGGCGGTGCCGTTGATGGCCGCCGCCAGATGCCCGATCAGCGAGGCCGCGATGCGTTCATCATAGAGCACCGGAAATGCCCCGCTGGGCGGTTTGCGCGCCCCGGCCCGGGCCGCCGCGCGCTCGCCTGCCAGTGTGCCCACGCTTTCAGCGCTGGGAAGATCGGCCTGAAAGATGCGCCCTTCGGCAGCCCAGTCCCGCTCCATGCCGGTGCCTTCGCCGGTGATTGCCACGCAGGAGATGGACCGGGAGCTGCGCAGATAACCGCCCGAAAACCCGTTCGTTGCGGCCAGATGCACCATCCGTCTGCCATAGCCTGCCGAGGCTGCGTCGATCTGGCTGATGCCCCTGACGGCCCGTGCCGCGGCTTCGGCGCGGCAGGCATCATCCTGCAGGGCGGCGGGGTCAGGCTCTGCCGCCGGGTCATGCAGCTCAAGCCCGGTGCCATCGCGCCACTGCGACAGTTGCGCCGGGTCCGCCAGCCCGACGAAAGGGTCTTCGGGCGCCTCGCGCGCCATGGCGACCGCGCGTTCGGCCATCGCCGCCAGCGTCTCGGGCCGCGCATCGGAGGATGAGACACAGGCCTGCCGCTGCCCGATCAGGACCCGCAGGCCAAGGTCCATGCCTTCGGCGCGCTCGGCATGCTCCAGTGTCCCGCCGCGCACATCCACAGACACCGAGGTGCCTTCGATCACGATGGCATCGGCGGAATCGGCGCCAGCCTTGCGGGCGGCGTCAAGCAGCGCTTCGGTCAGTTGGGCAGGGGCGGGGGTTTGGGTCATCATCGGGCCTTGTTATGCGCGGGTATCGCGTGATTACCGCGCGCGGCGTGCGATGAAAACCCGCAACCGGCCTTCAGGCCAGCCCTTCGCCGCGCGCCAGTTCCAGAACGGCATCGACCATCGCGCCCGCCGAGCCGGTGTAATTGCCGGGCTCCAGCAGATGATCAAGCGCCTCGGTTGTCAGATGGGCCATGACATCCGGGTCTTCAAGAAGCGCGGCGCGCAGACTGATACCGTGCTTAACGGCGTGTTGCGCCGCTTTGGTGGCCATCGCATGCGCCGCCGCGCGCCCGGCGCGGGGCGCAAGGCCCATCATCACCGCCTCGGACATCACCAGGCCGCCGCCCGCATCGAGATTGGCGCGCATCCGGGCGGCATCCACTTCCAGCCCCTGCAGGAGCGGCAGGGCATGGGCCATCGCGCCAGAGAGCAGCAGGAAGGCCTCTGGCAGAACGGCCCATTCCACGGGCATCGCCCCCGTGCCGCGCTCATGGTCCTGCACCATCGCATCCAGTTGCCCGCCCGGCAGGTCGCGCAGCCGCCGGGCCAGCGCGATGATCTGCGGGCTGGCGACCGGGTTGCGCTTTTGCGGCATGGTGGAAGAGCCGCCGCGACCGGGCACAAAGGGCTCGCGCACCTCGCCCACCTCACTGCGCATCAGCATGGCGATCTCGGTGCCGATCTTGCCCAGTGTCGCGCCGACCATCGCCAGCCAGTGCACCAGCTCAGCCCAGCGGTCACGGGCGGTGTGCCAGGTGATCGGCGGGGTGCCAAGGTTCAGGGCCTGCATCATGGCCGCGCGCACCGCAATGCCGTCCGTGCCCAGCGTGGCCAGCGTGCCGACGGCGCCGCCGAACTGACCCACCAGAACCCGCTCGCGCAGCGCGGGCAGGCGGGCGCGGTGGCGCAGCATCTCGTCCAGCCAGACGGCGGCCTTGTAGCCAAAGGTGACCGGCACCGCCTGCTGCTGGAAGCTGCGCCCGGCCATGACCGTATCACGGTGCTGCCGGGCCAGCGCGGCGATCGCCCGGATCAGCGCGTCAAGGTCAGCCTGCACCAGCCCCAGCGCATCGCGGATCTGAAGGGTGAAGCCGGTGTCCAGAATATCCTGCGTAGTGGCGCCCCAGTGGACCCAGCGGCGGGTCTCGGCGCTGCATAGCGCGCCCAGATGCTTTACCAGCGGGATGATCGCCACGCCCGACAGGTCATAATCGGCCTTCATCGCCGCCAGATCCAGCGCATCCACCTTCGCCACGCGGGCAATTTCCGCTGCGGCCGCGGCGGGGATCAGCCCCAGCCCCGCCTGTGCCTGCGCCAGCGCCACCTCGGTTTCCAGCCACGCGCCGATGCGCGCCCGGTCGGCAAACACTGCCCGCATGGCCGGGGTGCAGAACTGGTCGCGGAAATAAGGGGAGTCGAGGGCGGTTGTCATGTCATCCGACCGTCAGCATATAGCCTTCGCCGCGCACGGTCTGCAGATAGCGCGGGCGCTTCGGGTCAGGCTCTATCTTGCGGCGCAGGCGGGTGATCTGCACGTCGATCGCCCGCTCCTGGGTCATCTCGCCGCTGGCCCCGCCCCGGTCACGGCCCAGATGGTCCACCAGTGCCTCGCGGCTGACAACCTGCCCCTGCGACGCGGCCAGAAGCCGCATCAGCGCGCCCTCGGTCTGGGTCAGGCGCACGGCTTCGTTGCCGTCGCGCAGCTCGCCGCTTTCGGGCTCGTAGCGCATCTGGCCAAGGATCAGCACCTGCGGCTTGTGCGCCGTGGCCTCAGGGCGCGGGGCGCGGCGCAGGATGGCGTTGATGCGCAGGACCAGTTCGCGCGGCTCAAAGGGTTTGGGGATGTAATCATCTGCCCCGGCCTCCAGTCCCGCGATCCGGTCGCGGGCCTCGCCGCGCGCGGTGAGCAGGATCACCGGCACCGGAGACAGTTTTCGCAGCCATGCCGTCAGGCTGATCCCGTCTTCGCCCGGCATCATCACATCAAGCACGATCAGATCGAACGACAGCCCTTGCAGCAGCCGCCGCGCCTGCGCCGCATCGCGCGCGGCGGTCACCATGAAGCCCTGCCGGATCAGGTATTTCTGAAGCAGGCCGCGAATGCGCTCATCATCATCAACAACCAGAAGATGGGAGGCGCCGGGGTCAGGAATGCTCATATACGAACCTCTTTGAGCGACTGATACTGCGTGCGGATCTGATCGTCCATCATCGCTTCAAGCACCTGCCGGAAGCCTGCCACCGCCTGCGGCCCCGCCCGGCGATAGGCGGCGCGCATCCGGGCGCGCTGTGCCTCGGACAACTGGCGCTCCAGTTCAGCGCCCTTGACGGTCAGCATAAGCTGCCGCTCTCGCCGGTCGGTGCGGCCCACCCGGCTTTCAACCAGCCCGTCTTCGATCAATGTCCGTAGGACGCGGTTCAGCGATTGTTTTGTCACGCCAAGCACCGTCAGCAAGGCGTTCACCGTCAGCCCGGGGCTGCGGTTGATGAAATGCAGCGCGCGGTGATGGGCGCGGCCATAGGCCATTTCCGACAGAATCCTGTCCGGGTCGGCGGTGAAGCCGCGATAGGCGAAAAACATCGCCTCGATGCCCTTGCGCAACTGTTCGTCGGTGAGAAAGAGCAGGTTTTCCCCGCCCGCGTTGCTTTGGTTCATTCTCTGCCTTCCCGGTCTGAGGCGTGCCTGTTTTTTGCGCTCGACTGAAATCATTTTATGTCAGTCTTGTTGACTTTCCAAGAATCAATTGTTAGCGATCCTGCGTTTTGACGCAACTTTATGTCCGAGTCGGCCCTAAGGGGCGCAATATTCGGAATAGGAGAGACCAATGGCCGCTTACGACGATCGCGATGGGTTCATCTGGATGGATGGCAAGCTGGTGCCGTGGCGTGAGGCCAATGTGCATGTCCTGACCCACGCGCTGCACTACGCCTCGTCGGTCTTTGAGGGCGAGCGCTGCTACAACGGCAAGGTCTTCAAAAGCCGTGAGCATTCTGAACGGCTGCTGGAATCCGGGCGGCTGCTGGATATGACGATCCCCTATACCGTCGATCAGATCGAAGAGGCCAAGGCCGCCGTGCTCAAGGCCAACAACCTTACCGATGCCTATCTGCGCGTGGTGGCATGGCGCGGTGCGGGCGAGGATATGGGTGTAGCATCTGCCCGCAACCCGGTGCGGATGGCGGCGGCCGCATGGGAATGGGGCGCCTATTATGGCGATGCCAAGATGCAGGGCGCCAAGCTCGACATCGCCAAATGGAAACGCCCCTCGCCCGAGACAATCCCGACAGCAGCCAAGGCCGCAGGGCTTTACATGATCTGCACTATGTCCAAACATGCCGCCGAGGCCAAGGGCTGCTCAGACGCGCTGTTCTTCGACTATCGCGGATATGTGGCCGAGGCGACGGGCGCGAATGTCTTCTTCATCAAGGACGGCGAAGTGCATACGCCGATCCCCGATGCCATCCTCAACGGCATCACCCGCCAGACCGTGATCAGCATGCTGAAGGATATGGGCGTGACGGTGCATGAGCGCCACATCCTGCCTGAGGAACTGCCGGGCTTCCAGCAGTGCTTCCTGACCGGCACCGCCGCCGAGGTTACCCCGGTGGGCCAGATCGGCGAGTATCATTTTCAGGTCGGCCAGCTGACCCGCGACATCTCGGTCGCCTATGAAAAGCTGGTTCGGAGCTGACCCACCGGCCCCTGAGGCAGGAAGCGGCGCGCTGTCTTCAGCGCGCCGTTTTTGCTTTCGCAGCCCTCCGGTCACAGTGTCTCTGAACTGAAGACCTGATGCTTTATCCTGATTGCGGACAACCCAGTGATACTGATCCCGGAACAGGAGGAACGTATGAAGCTGCCCCAACTCGACACCGACCGCTTCACGGCAGAAGAAGGGCTGCGGATCATCGTGCAGGTGCCTGACCTCCGCGCGCAGGAGGTTGTCGATGCCGTCCTTGCCGTCTGCACCCTGAAGTACGGCGATTATAACAGCGTGACCTTCAGGACCGTGCCGGGAACTCAGCAATTCAGGTCATTGGGCAGCGGGCGCAATGCCGCCACCGAGGATGTGCTGGAGGTGCCCTGTGTGGAGCTGTCGTTCTTTCTGCCGGATGACGGCAAAACCGCTGTTGAGGTTCTGAAGGCGGTCTATGCAACCCATCCCTACGAGGAACCCGTTCTTTTCGTCCAGCCCTGTGTGCGGACCCTGCATATCCGCGGGATGGATGAGGATAATCCGAACAGATTCTGGAACCGCGCGCCGGAAGAATGGGTGCCTGACGCGCAGAAGTCACTGCCTGACCGCTCTGGCAGCCCTCACGCCTGACGCTCAAGCCGGAACAGGGAAAGGAATTCCCCGGCGGCAGCAATGTCGCCCTCCACACCGACCACGCCCCCGGCGACCAGCTTTGGCAGGGGGACCGGGCCATAGACCGCCATCGCCTGCTGGTTGCCATTCCCTGAAAGGATAAAGGGGGCCGCAGGGCGGGTGACAGCGCGTGTCTGCACCTTTCCGCCGGCCAGTTGCATCTCAAAGGCCTCATTGCCGAAACTGAACCCCGCAAGCGCCCTGCGCTCCGGCGGCAGATCACGGATCAGGTTCACCCCCATCGAGATCATCAACGCTGAGGGGCTGATAAAGCGCGAAGGGTCGTGGCCCGGCACGATCAGCGCCCAACGGCAAAGCGCCTCAAGCACCGGCAACACCGCGCGCCCCGCCTCCGTCAGGGCATAGATGCCCAGTCGCTCATCGTGCTCAACCACCCCGGCCTGCGTCAGTTGCGCCAGTCGCCCGGTCAGCACGCTGGCCGTAATGCCCGGCAAGCCCGCCCGGATCATCTGGAAGCGCTTGGGCGCGAACATCAGCTCGCGCACCACCAGCAGCGCCCATCGGTCGCCGATCAGGTTGAGCGAATGGGCCGCCAGACAGCCTTCATCATAGCGTAGGCGCGGGATTTCCGCCTGTTTACTCATTTTTTCATACTTATGGTTGTTTTTTACTACTAACGCTGGCACGCTCAGGAAGCAAGCAGAATCGGCTGCACGAAAGGGAGAGAAGGATGGCGTATTACACAGGTTCGGTAGGGGCGGTGCCCACTGCGAATAAAGGCAAGTATCTGGAACATCTTACCGCCGCATGGCCGCTGTTCAACTCCTATGGCGCAACGCGTATGGTTGAAACATGGGGCGTGGACGTGCCCAAGGGCAAGGTCACCGATTTCTACGGCGCGGTCGATGCACGCGACGATGAATCCATCGTGTTTTCGTGGATTGAATGGCCGGACAAGGCGACCGCTGACGCCTCGTGGCAAAAGATGACGAATGATCCGGCGATGAAACAGATGCCCGAAATGCCCTTTGATGGCAGCCGCATGATCTTTGGCGGGTTTTCCCCGGTGTATGAGGCCGGTCAGCATACCGGCGCGGGGTATTATCAGGGCTTCCTGCTGGCGGTGCCGGAAAAGAACAAGGCTGCCTACGCCGCCATGGCAGATGAAGGCTGGAAGATGTTTCAGAAGGGCGGCGCCAGCGGGATGATGGAGGCCTGGGGCGAAGACGTTCCGCGCGGCAAGAAAACTGACTTCTACCGCGCCACCAAGGCCGAAGCCGGCGAGGTCGCGGTGTTCAGCTGGACGGCATGGCCTGACCGCGCCACCTGCGACGCCGCCGCCAAGGCGATGGAGGCCGAGATGGGCGATATGGACACCTCCACCATGCCCTTTGATGGCATGCGGATGATGTGGGCCGGGTTCGAGCCGCTGTTCGACTCGAAAGCCGACGCATGACACTGACGCTCATAACCTTCGACTGGTTGCCGGATTTTCCGCGCGGCTTCGTGCGCGACATGCGGGTGCGCTGGTGCCTTGAGGAACTGGGCCGCCCCTACCGCGTGGAAACCGTGCCCTCCCATCCCAAAAGCGATGCCCATTGGCAGATGCAGCCCTTCGGGCAGGTGCCGGTGATCCGCGAGAAGGATCTGACGCTGTTTGAAAGTGGGGCGATCCTGATGCATCTGGCCGAGGGCAGTGCGCTGCTGCCCGGCCCCCGGCGCGCCTTGGTCACGCAATGGATGTTTGCCGCGCTGAACACGGTTGAGGAGGCAAGCGCGCGCTGGGTGCTGATGGTGCTAGCAGTGCGGATGCCGGACTTCTTTGGCCCGGCACCGGACAAGCAGGTCATCGAATTTGCGAGGCAGGGAATGAACGCCCGGCTGGCACCGCTGGAAGAAAAGCTCGCCGCGCAGGACTGGCTGGCGGGTGATTTCAGCATTGCCGATATTGCGATGATTGACGTGCTTCGGGTGGGCCGGTCGGAAGGCGCGCTGGAGGGCTGGCCAGCGCTTGCCGCCTATGTCGCGCGCGGCACCGCGCGGCCAGCGTTCCGAAAGGCGATGGATGATCACATGGCCCACTGGCAGGCTGCGGACCATGCGCGCATGGCTGCCGCCCCGGCCTGAAAGGGCACCCTGAAACCTGCCTTGCCCGGTCGCGGGTCTGTCGCGGGTGCCGACATTTCCCACCCGTTCAAGATGAGGATGCACAATCAATGACCCTTCCCAAGAACACAATCTGCCTCTGGTATCATAGCGAAGCCGAGGCCGCCGCCCGTTTTTATGCCGAAGTCTTTCCTGACAGCGCGGTCAAAGCCATCCATCATGCGCCCAGTGACTATCCATCCGGCAAGGAGGGGGATGTGCTGACGGTGGAGTTCTCTGTCCTCGGTATTCCTTGTCTGGGCCTGAACGGCGGGCCTGCCTTCACGCATAGCGAGGCCTTCTCCTTTCAGGTTTCCACCGAGGATCAGGAAGAGACCGACCGTTACTGGAACGCCATTGTCGCAAATGGCGGTCAGGAAAGCGCCTGCGGATGGTGCAAGGACAAATGGGGCATCTCATGGCAGATTACGCCGCGGGCGCTGATAGAGGCGTTGGCCGCAGGTGGTGCAGAGGCGAAACGCGCATTCGAGGCGATGATGACCATGCACAAGATCGACGTCGCCACCATTGAGGCCGCCCGCAAGGGCTGACGCGGAGCGCCGGGCACCCGGGTATCCCCGGTAAGGCCGGTGCATCGGCACATTGGCGGCATATTGCCGACCGGTTTTCGCCTGTCCGGCCGCTGGCGCCGCCAGACAGGTTGACCGTTCCACCGGCGTTGCGCACAGATTGGCATCGAGCCCCAACAAGTGGATATACCGATGAGAGCCGCCCTGATTGTTTCCGCCCTGCTTCTTGCCGCCTGTCAGGCACCCGTGGCTGACAGCCCGTCCGAGGACACCTGCACCGCCGCCAACCTGCAGCACCTTGTCGGCGCGCCCGCCACCGCAGCCGACGCGATTTCCGCGCCCTCGGATATGCGCATCATCCGGCCCGGGCAGGCAGTGACGATGGATTTCCGCGCAGACCGTCTGAACATCGAGCTTGATGAGGACGACCAGATCAGCCGGATTTTCTGCGGCTGACACCCATGGTCCCAGCGGCGAAATCACGAAGACCGTTCCCGACGTGAGGGGCGCCGACTGGCCCGATGCATGTCACCGGCCAGCACTGCCGCCATTCGGCCCCGGCGCCCTTCGCAGCGCAGCGGACCCCTCGGGGACGTCGCGCACTCAACCAGCAATCATCTGATCCGGCCCCGTGACCCGGCGGGCCGGATCAGCCCGCCATCAGCCTCTCGAACACGGGATCAGGATCATCAACCTCGATCAGGCGCTTGTTGTCGATCACCCAGATGCGGGTGGCCACGGCCCGCACAAAGGCGCGGTCATGGCTGACCAACAGGCAGGCCGCGCCGTGTTCGGTCAACTCGCCCTGCAGCATATCTTGCCCATCAATGTCGAGATGGTTGGTCGGTTCGTCCAGCAGGTAAAAATTCGGCTGCGCCAGCCGCAGCATCAGCATGGCAAGCCGCGCCCGCTGACCGCCTGACAGGCGCGAAACGGGCGCTGTCTGGGCGTCAATGGCAGTCCCGGCACCCGCCAGCAGCGTGCGTGCCTGCTGGTCAGCCAAAGTGTTGGCGTGTTTCACCGCCTCCCATGGCGTCGGAAAGGCATCAAGTTGCGACAGGGCCTGATCGGAATAGCCCAGCCTCAGGCTGGCGGTGCCCCGGATTTCCGGATCCGCGCCGGACAATGCCTTCCGCAGCCGCGCGACCAGACGGGTCTTGCCGCTGCCGTTGGCACCCAATAGCGCCACCCGGTCGCCTTTCTCGATCCAGAGCTTGCCGGTGCGCAACAGCGCCCGCCCGTCCGGCGTTGTGATCGTGGTCTCGCCGAGTGACACCAGCGCTCTGGCATGGGTGCCGCTGTTGGTCAGGCGGATCGATCCGGCCGACCCCTCGCGATGCACCGGCTGCGCCCTCTCCTCCAGCCGGTCGGCACGTTCGGACAGTTGTTTCGTCTTGACCACCAGCAGATCAGAGCCGGAGTTGATGCCGATGTTCTTCAGCTTCGCCGCCTGCTGACGCAGGGCGCGGACCTTGCGCATGTCATTGCCGAACTGCCGGTCGCGCGCGGCGTCGCGCTCTTCCAGCGCGGCAAGCGCCCGCGAATAGGGCAGCGCGAAATCGGCGCTTTCCGTTGGCCGCAGGAACAGGGTGCGGCTGGTGATGTCATCGAGAAAGGCGCGGTCATGGCTCGCCACCACCACGGCGCAATCGCGGGGCAGGGCGGCGAGGAACCGCTCCAGCACACCGATCCGCCCGATATCCAAGTGGTTCGTCGGCTCATCGAGCAACAGCAGATCGGGCGCAACCACGGCGGCGCGGGCCAGCAGCATGACCCGCTGCCAGCCGCCGGAAAGATTGTGAACGGCGCGGTCGCGCAGATCCGCGTCCACGCCCAGATCGTCGAGCAGGATATCGACGCGCCAGCTAGCGGTTTCTGCGGCCTCGGTGTCCAGCGCGTCGCGCACGGCGTCATACAGGCTCAGGGGCAGCAGATGCGCCGGCGGGTCCTGTGGCGCAAAGGCGGTGATCAGGCCGCGCGCACGGATTACGCTGCCGGTCGTGGCCTCTTCCTGGCCCGCAAGGATCCGCAGCAGCGAGGATTTGCCGCGCCCGTTCGTGGCGACAAGGCCGAGGCGGTCGCCTTTGGCGATGGAGAGGTCGAGGTTGGCAAACAGGGTGACGCTACGCGTCAGCGAAAGGTCTTTGACCGCGATAAGGGACATGGGAGTCTCATCAGTTCAGACAGGCGCAAACAGCGCCGGAAGAGGCTGACGATGAGACGGCTATGCGCTCCCGGTCAGCCCCGCGAGATGAAGCGCGGGGCAGAGACAGGTCCTCGGGTGCGGTTATGGAAGCATTGGCACAACACCGGCTTCCCCCTCCTGTTCGATCCGATTGGACAAATGTAATCAGTTTTCGCTGAGAGGGCAACACCGGCCATCCCGTCCTTGATCCGTCAAGGGCCTTAGCCGGGTCAAGATGCGCCAGAACCTCTTGCAAGGTTTCCAGCCGGGTTTGGCTGTCGCGCTACAGGCAGCTTAAAGAAGTGGTGGCGATCCCGGGAGGACTCGAACCCCCAACATCCTGATTAGAAGTCAGGTGCTCTATCCAGTTGAGCTACGGGACCATGGCGCTTTTATACCGGTTCAGAAAAGGGTGCGCAACGCTTCGCCTTCTGCTTTGGGTCAGGGGCGCGATGGCTTGAGGCGGGCAGGGGGTGGCGGGGGCTCCGCGCCCTGTGGTGGTGCGCCTTTCGCGGGCTGAGCAAAACACGCCAGCCTGCGCATTTGTTGCAGTTCCGCACCGCAAGGGCCTCAACTTTCCCGGAAACTGCACTAGACTCCGGGCCATGATGAGCAGTCCGATCCCCGGCTTCCCCCTGCGCGCCGCCCGTGTCCATGAGGTTTATGGCCCCGGGGGCGCGGCCTTTTGCGCCATCGCTGCCGCCGCTGCCGGCGGGCCGGTGTTATGGGTGCGCGAAGACTGGCTGCCTGAGGCGCTGAACCCGGTCGGCCTTGCCGCCCTGCTTGACCCCGCGCATCTTCTGCTGGCCCGCACGGCGGATCAGACCGACAGTCTGGCGGTGACCGAAGAAGCGCTCAGGGACGGGGCGGTGGCCTTTGTCGTGACCGAAATCACCCGGCCGCTCAATCTGCGCGAGGGGCGGCGGCTGCAACTGGCCGCTCAGGCGGGGAACAGCACCGGGCTGTGCCTGACCCCCGAGGGGATGGGCTCGAACGCTGCCGAGACCCGCTGGCATGCCGCCCCGGTGCTTGATCCGGAGGGGGAGGACTCGACTCTGATGCGGTGGGAAATTACAAAGAACAAATCAGGAACACTTGGAGCCTGGAATGTTCGATGGGATCGAAAGGCGCATCGTCTGCATATGGTTTCCCCGGCTGTCCAGCGACCGGGTTCTGCGGGCCTGCCCGGTTGATGCCCCCTTTGCCCTGACCACCCGGCTGGACAATACCGAGCGTATCCATTGCCTCAATGCCCGTGCTGAGCAGGCGGTGCTGCACCGGGGCATGCCGCTGGCCGATGCCCGCGCTTTCTGCCCGGAACTTGTCAGCCGCCCCGCGCGGCCTGATCTGGACAAACGCTTTCTGGCCGCGCTGCGCCGCTGGGCCCTGCGGTATTGCCCCTGGGTTGGGCCTGAGGGAACGGATGGGCTGGTGCTGGACATTACCGGCGCCAGCCACCTGTGGGGCGGCGAAGAGGCGATGCTGGAGGATATGCGCGCCCGCCTGAACGCGGCTGGGCTGGAACTGCGGCTGGGGCTGGGCGCCACGCGCGGGGCGGCCTGGGCGCGGGCGCATTACGGCACCGAGGGGCAGGTGCTTGGCGCGCTGCCGGTGGCGGCACTGCGGCTGGAGGCGCAGACCGACACCGCCCTTCAGCGGCTGGGTCTGCGCACGATCGGCGATCTTTGCGCCGCGCCTCGGGGGCCGCTTGCCCGCCGCTTCGGGCAGGGCCTGCTGCTGCGGCTGGATCAGGCGCTTGGTCAGCAGCCAGAGCCGGTCACCCCTGCCACCGAGCCGCCGCATTACGGCGTGCGCCTGACCCTGCCTGAGCCCATCGGCATGGTTTCGGATGTGATGGCGGCCACCGCACGGCTGCTGGAATCGCTGTGCCACAAGCTGCGGGAGCAGGAGGTCGGGGCGCGCAGGCTGGGGCTGACGCTGCGCCGGGTCGATCAGGGCAGCCAGCAGGTGGAATTGCGGCTGGCGGCGGCCATGCGTGACCCGCAGCGCATTCTGCCACTTTTCGAGCGGGGGGTGAGTGCGGTGGAGGTTGGCTTCGGCATCGACCAGGTCCGGCTGGAGGCCACGGTGGTGGAGCCGCTGGCCGCCCAGCAGACCGGCCTGACCGCCACGCCCTACAGTCCGGACCGGCTGAGCGATCTGATCACCCGGATCGGCACCCGGATCGGGCTGGAGAATGTGCTGCGCTTCCTGCCTGCTGACAGCCACATCCCCGAGCGCGGTTTTCTGATTGCCCCCGCCGCCTATACGGTGCCCGAA
>NZ_DAIRVN010000004.1:0-139953 GCF_036802785.1 Pararhodobacter sp. | reverse complement strand
CCTTGATGGCGAGTATCGCTCTCAAAAGACCGGAACGAAACCGGTGCAGGTCCAACATTCGCCGCGAAGGCATCGTAGGCGTCATCCGCGAGATGGTCGCGCCCCGCAGGATGGAGGCTGCTGAATGACCAAGCCGGACGATACGATCCGCGTGCTGATCCCGTTGCAAGTGCGCAAGAAGAACGGGCGGCCGAAGATCCTGCCGCCCGCCGACTACCGCCCCAGCGAGGATCAGACCCAAGATCCGCACATCCTGCGCGCCATCGGCCGGGCATGGGGATGGCGGCGTCGCATGGAAGCAGGAGAGTTCGCCACGATCCAGGAACTGGCCGAAGCTGTCGGTCTGGCCGAACGCCATGTCAGCCGCCAGCTACGGCTCGCCTATCTGGCGCCAGAGGTGCTCAAGCGCCTGACATGCGGCCGCAAGGCGTCGGCGATTAGCCTCTACGAGCTTTGTTTTCTGGCCGGGGAAACATGGCAGGTGCAGGCTGAGCGGGCGTTCGGGCGCACTTAGAAACGCGGTCTTGAAATTGATGCCACCCCGCATTCAGTGGCGCTGGAACGTGGCTGCCCAAGCGTGTAGTTAATGAAAAAGGTAGAGCCTGATCTTAGGCAAGCCCAAGACCTACTATTTTCCGAGCTATTGGAGTGCTGATCTCGAATGCGTGTGGACGTCCCCTACGATCTGTCGCCAGTTAGCCTCGCGGGCTTCGCCTGCATGCTCCGAGATCTTCCAGACACAGCCGAATACGAGTTCCACTTTGGCGGCGAGCGTTGGTTCCCTCCATTCTCAATGCTGCTCCTTTCTGCACTGCTCCGCCAGTTCCGAGGCAATCGACCAGAAGCTCATCGACGAGCACGGGATCATGAAAATCACTCATACGCGGCGCATTTCGGCTTTTTCCGATCTTTCGGTCTCCAACATGGAAACGCGCCCGGTGAGGCACCTGGAAGTTCTAGGTACGTTCCAATCAGCGAGCTTGATGTCGCTGAGATTCGCCAAGAGGCATTCGACGCCTTTCTGGAAGTAGGAGACGTAATTGAGGGGAAAGCCGCTGAGCTTGCTGGGCTACTGACGCGCCATCACCTGGGAGAATTGCAGGATACCCTTACATATTCGATCCGCGAGATCATGCGAAATGTCGTTGAGCATAGCGGTTCTGAAAAGATCTATATTTGCGCTCAATATTGGCCCCAACGACATGAAGTGGAAGTCGGAATTGTCGATGACGGCATTGGCATCCATAGGGCTCTCACCGGGAACCCAACCTTCGATGGCCTGACCGAACCGGAAGCCCTTCAGATGGCGCTAATGCCTGGAATCTCAGGGAATCCTCACGCCGGGCGGGGTAACGACCAATGGAACAATTCCGGCTATGGTCTTTATATGACCAGCCGCATCTGTCGGAACGGTGGTAGTTTCCTACTGTGTTCGGGCGGAACCGGAATTGAGCTAAACCACCAAGGAAAGCATACCTTCGATACTGATTTTCGAGGGACTGCAATCAGGCTTGTGATCGACACAGCCAATTTAAGTGCATTGCGAGAACGCCTCCAACAATTTGCGGCGGAAGGACGAATTGCCGCCGCCCAGATCGCCGGCGCCAACGCCAACGTTGCTTCTACTGCATCTCAGATGCTTACCCGAGATTTCCGGCAAGAATAGGCATCGATAGAGCCGTAAGGCTGCGCGATCTTTGAAGACGATCAAGCGGCGCAAAGGAGCTGCTTCAAGATTCAGTGAAAACTCGCCTGAAAGGACGTCGCGGTCAGGGAGACGTGCGCATCAAGCGGTGGGTGCAGTTCAAACGCCTGCGGGTCGCGTGAGAAATTCCACAGCCGGAACAGACGCCACTCCGACCGGCGCTCCTCGGCCACGGCCAGCTCGTTGCGGGTGATGTAGAAGGGCGTGCGCTCCCACCCGTTCGTCGTCTTGACCTCGATCAGCCGCATGAGTCCGTCCGGAGCGAAACTCGCGATGTCGTAGCCCGCGCCGTCGCCATCCTCCTCCGACACCCAGCGCACCTTGCGCGCCAGATCGTCCCGTCCCGCCGTCCGCAAGGCCGCGCGCTCATGCGCCAGCACGCGCTCTTCTCCCGCACGGCCAAGGGTGCGGTTGCGCTCGTCCCGGCCCGCCACGTCGAACTTGCGGGCGATGTGCAACATCTGCTCCAGCTCCTGCGGTGGCGGCTGGTTCGACAGCGTCGGCGGCGGCCCGATCCAGATCTGCGCCGCGTCTTTGAAGCCGGAGGCGGGTCGCAGGCCCGGTTGGCGCCCGAGCCAGACCGGGTTCAGCGCCAGCCACCGCGCCACGGCGTCCACCAATGTCATTTGGAAGTTGAACGCGGGCTTGTAGCCGGGGATCCAGTCCTCGCCGAGACCCTTCAGTACCGCGCTGATGTTCTGGTGCTTGAACTCGACCGATCCCTCGGACCGACTGTTCAGCAGGGGCAGGAGCCCGCGGCGATGCTCGGCCTTGTTGTAGGGACGCCCTGCGATGTCGTCGGCCAACATCGCGAAGTAATCCGCGACGATCAGATCGTTCTCGTTATCTGTCCAGAAGCCGTTCGACATCGCACCAGGCTATGAGGGCGAAGTTCTTTTGTCATCAAAGACTTCGCACCACCCCGCACAACCACGCCGCCGTCGGGTGTCTTAGTTCGCATCGACAGCAGTCGAACGCGCCTCAACCCCGGCGCAATCCGCTTCTGCCAAGTGGCTGAAAATCAGTCACGTTTTGAATCCGTCCCGATTTTGGTGAAGGGCGGATGGAAAGAGACGCGGGGCGTTCAGAGACCGATTTCGGGCCATCGCCCAGTCTCCGAAAGTCGGATGGCGTCGCTAAACCCCTTTGAACCCAAAAGAAAAAAGGCCCCGTCAGGGACCTCATCTCGGGTTTGCGATGTGCAAGTGGCGGAGAGAGAGGGATTCGAACCCTCGAGACGGTTCCCCGCCTACACACTTTCCAGGCGTGCGCCTTCGACCACTCGGCCACCTCTCCGTGCCGGACACACATATCCGGTGTCGCCGCCCGGGCGCAAGAGCGATTGGCGTGCCCGGAGCGGAAAATCAGAGGTCAGGGAATGATGCGCCGGTAGCGCACGCCAGCCAGTGAGGCGCCGGCGATAAGGCCTGACTGGCCGAACACCACCGCGATCACCGGGGAGAACATGGTCGTCGTCTGCACACCGGCGGAACCGCCCTGTTCGGGTACCGCGTAGCGGATGTCGGCGCTGGCGGCCCAGCCCTCGGACGCGCGGAAATCGGCCAGCGCCTGCGCGGTCATGAAGAACAGCACATGCGCGTACTGCTGCGCGCCGACCTGAAAGCCGAAACTGGCGCGGGTGGCCGAATAATAGTCAACGGTGATGTCGTTGATGCGCAACGCGCCTTCACCATAGGCGCCGCCGACGAACAGCCCGGCCTCGCTCACCAGCGGCATATAGAGGATGCCGTGGGCGTTGCGGAACAGATCTTCGGTCTCTGCATGGTTCTGGCGCAGATAGTCGCGGGTAGCGTCAACCCGCGCTTCCAGCCGCGTGGCGTTGAAACTGCCCACCGGGTTACCACAGGCGGCCAGCATGGCGGCGGATGCAGCCCCGCCCGCCAGAAGTGCCCTGCGCGTGAATTTCGTCATGCTCTGCCTCATCGAATAGGGGCCTGCGGGTCTGACGCCCGGTCCTGGCCTGATCCAGCTTATGCGCCACTGCCGGGGCAGGGCGCTTGCGGCAGTATAACCGCTACCCACAGGCTTGTCACGCATGGCGGAGGCGGCGCGGGGCGCTGGTGGCGCTTAGCCGCGCAGCAGGCGGGCGGCGGCGGGGGCGAAGTAGGTCAGGATACCGTCGCAGCCCGCGCGTTTGAAGCCCAGCAGGCTTTCCATCATCACCGCGTCACCGTCCAGCCAGCCGTTGAGCGCCGCCGCGCGCAGCATCGCATACTCGCCCGAGACCTGATAGGCGAAGGTCGGCACGCCGAATCTGTCTTTCACCGCACGGCAGATATCGAGATAGGGCATGCCGGGTTTGACCATGACCATATCCGCCCCTTCATCCAGATCGCGCGCGACGCAGCGCAGCGCCTCATCGCGGTTTGCGGGGTTGATCTGATAGGTCTTCTTGTCCCCCACCAGCCGCCCCGAGGCCCCCACCGCATCGCGGAACGGGCCGTAAAAGCCCGAGGCGAATTTCGCGGCATAGGACAGGATCGCCACATCACGGTGGCCCGCCGCTTCCAGCGCGCTGCGCATGGCGCCGATGCGGCCATCCATCATATCGGACGGGCCCAGAATATCGGCCCCCGCATCAGCCTGCGCCAAGGCCATTTTCACCAAGGCCTCAACGGTCTCATCATTGACGATCTCGCCATTCACCACAAACCCGTCATGGCCATTGGCATTATAGGGATCGAGCGCGATATCGGTCATCACGCTGAGGCCGGGCAGTTCGGCCTTCAGGGCGCGGATGGCGCGGTTGGTGATGTTGTCGGGGTTCCAGGCCTCTTCGCAGGTCTCGGTGCGCAAGGAGGGGTCGGTATAGGGGAACAGGCAGATCGTGGTGATGCCCAGTTCATGCGCCTCGCGCGCCTTGGCCAGCAGCCGGTCGATGGACAGGCGCGCCACCCCGGGCATCGAGGTGATGGGTTCCTCCACGCCCTCACCCTCGCGGATGAACACCGGCCAGATCAGATCGGCGGCGGACAGCCGGTGCTCGGCCACCAGATCGCGCAGGGCAGGGCTGCGGCGCAGGCGGCGAAGGCGGGCGGCAGGGTAGGGGGCGGGGGTGTGAACGGGCATCGGCGCTCTCCTCATCGGGCTGGCGCCTTGGTGCCACGCGGCGCCGGTGATCTCAAGCCCCGCGCCTTCGACCAGCCATTCCGGGCCTGCGCCCCCTTGGCCTGCGCAACGCTTGGCGCTAACTAGGGGTGGCAAACACGAGGGCGACCTTTTGAACTGGTACAACAGTGTCTTCACGCTGATCGACACGCGGTCGTTTTCGAACCTCTGGTTCTGGATCGTCCTTGCGATGATGTGGTCCAGCATCTCGCATTATGTGCTTGGCGTGCCCTTTGACATGGTGGTGCGCGCGCGCAGGCAGGGCGGGCAGGCTATGAGCGATCTGGAAGCGCTGGTCGCCATTCAGGCGCGCCGGCGGCTGCATGTGATGCAGGCGAGCGGTCTGTGGATGACGGTGCTGTGGGCAGCCCTTCTGAGTGCGGTTGCGGTGCTGGGCTTTGGCTATGGCATGGAATTCGCGCAGGCGCTGACGCTGCTGGGCTTCCCGGCGGCGCTGGTCTTCGCGCTGGGTTTCCGGCTAGCGCTTCAGCTTGAGCGCGAAGAACCGCAGGATGAGGCACTGACGCGTGTCCTGACCTGGCACCGGTTCATCGTTCAGGCGATCGGTCTGGCGGCGATCCTGATCACCGCCCTGTGGGGCATGTGGCACAATATTTCGCTCAGCGTGCTGGGACGGTAAGGGCAGATCATGACAGAGCGACATTTGCTGCTGGGCGGCGCGCCCGAGGGCTTTGATGCCGAACTTCTCAGGCGTGAGCTGGAGCGCCGCAACGCCCCCGTGATTCATGTCGCGCGCGACGACAAGCGGCTGGAGGCGATGCGCCGCGCGCTGGCGTTCTTTGCCCCCGCGCTGCCGGTGCTGACGCTTCCGGCCTGGGATTGCCTGCCCTATGACCGCGTCTCGCCCAACCCCGATGTGACCGCGCGGCGCATGGCCACGCTGGCCTTGCTGGCACCGGGGGTCACCGGGCCCTGCGTGGTGCTGACCACGCTCAGCGCGGCAATGCAGCGGCTGCCCGCGCGCCAGACCATCGGCGCGGCCTCATTCGTGGCAGTGGTAGGCGCGCGCGTGGATGAAAGCGCGCTGCGCGATTACCTCTCGCGTATGGGCTTTTCGCCCAGCCCCACGGTGACCGAGCCCGGCGATTTTGCCATCCGTGGCGGGATCATCGACATCTTCCCCCCCGGCGAGGCCGAGCCTGTGCGGCTGGATTTCTTCGGCGATGTGCTCGACGGGCTGCGCCGCTTTGACCCCGCCACCCAGCGCACCACCGGCGCGCTCAAGCGCCTTGAACTGGCGCCTGCCTCTGAGGTCATTCTGGACGAAGCGGCGATAACGCGCTTCCGGCAGAACTATCGCAGCGAATTCGGCGCGGCGGGCAGCGATGATCCGCTTTATGAGGCGATCAGCGCCGGGCGCAAGCATCAGGGAATGGAGCACTGGTTGGGCTATTTCCATGACCGGCTGGAGACCCTGTTTGATTATCTGCCGGGCGCCAGCGTCCTGCTGGATGACCAGATAGAGGCGGTCCGCACCGCGCGCTGGGAGGCGATCACCGATCAATACGACAACCGGCGCGAGGCCTTGAGCACCCGGGGGCGGGTCGACACCGTTTATAAACCCGCAGCGCCTGAGCTTCTGTATCTGGATCAGACGCAGTGGCAGGCCGCGCTTGCCCCGCTGCGTGTGGTCCGGCTGTCGCCTCTGGCCCAGCCACCCGGCCCCGATGTGCTGGATGCCGGGGGGCGGGCAGGCCGCACCTTCTCGTTGGAACGTCAGCAGGAAAATATCAACATTTTCCAGGCATTGTGCGACCATGTTCAGAGCGAGCGCAAAGCCCGCGCGGTGGTCATCGCCTCCTGGTCCGAAGGTGCGCGCGACCGGCTTTCAGGCCTGCTCGAAGAACACGGGCTGGCGGATGCGCAACTGCTGGAGGATGCGCGCGGGCTGGGCGGCAAGGGCGCGGTGTATCTGACGGTCTGGCCGCTTGATCAGGGCTTTGTCACGCCCGATCTGGCGGTGATCTCGGAACAGGATGTGCTGGGCGACCGGCTGGTGCGCGCGCCGACCCGCAAACGCAAGGCCGAAAACTTCCTGTCTGAGGCGCAGAGCCTGACAACCGGAGATCTGGTGGTCCATGTCGATCATGGCGTGGGGCGCTACACGGGCCTTGAGATGATCACCGCAATGGGCGCGCCGCATGAATGTTTGGCGCTGGAATATGCGGGCGGTGACAGGCTTTACCTTCCCGTTGAAAACATTGAACTTCTCAGCCGGTTCGGCCATGAAGAGGGGCTGCTGGACAAGCTGGGCGGTGGCGCCTGGCAGGCCAAGAAATTCAAACTGAAACAGCGCATCCGCGAGATTGCCGACAAGCTGATCCGCATCGCGGCTGAGCGCGAATTGCGCACCGCCCCCGTCCTCAACCCGCCCGAGGGCATGTGGGAGGCCTTTGCCGCCCGCTTCCCCTATGCCGAAACCGACGATCAGCTCAAGGCCATCGAGGATGTGATCAGCGATTTCGACCGTGGCCGCCCGATGGACCGGCTGGTGGTGGGCGACGTGGGCTTCGGCAAGACCGAAGTGGCGATGCGCGCGGCCTTTATCGCCGCCATGTCCGGCCTGCAGGTGGCGATCATCGCCCCCACCACGCTGCTGGCTCGTCAGCATTTTCACAGCTTTAACAACCGCTTCCGGGGCTTTCCTCTGATCGTGCGTCAACTTTCGCGGTTCGTTCCGGCCAAAGAGGCCAGCGCAACCCGCGCGGGCATCAGCGACGGCACGGTGGATATTGTCATCGGCACCCATGCGCTGCTGGCCAAATCGGTAAAATTCCGCAATCTTGGCCTGTTAGTGATTGATGAAGAACAACATTTCGGCGTTCAGCATAAAGAGCGCCTGAAGGAAATGCGCACCGATATCCACGTTCTGACCCTGACCGCCACGCCCATCCCCCGCACGCTGCAATTGTCACTGACCGGGGTGCGCGACCTCTCGCTGATCTCCACCCCGCCGGTGGACCGTCTGGCGATCCGCACCTATGTCAGCGAGTTTGACACCGTCACCCTGCGCGAGGCACTGCTGCGCGAACGGTTCCGGGGCGGGCAAAGCTTCTTCGTGGTGCCCCGCATCAAGGACTTGCCCGAGATCGAGGATTTCCTGCGCACTCATGTCCCCGAAGTGTCCGTCCTGATTGCCCATGGCCAGATGGCCGCGAGCGAGCTCGATGAGCGGATGAACGCCTTCTATGATGGGAAACATGACGTTCTTCTCGCCACCTCGATCGTCGAATCCGGCCTCGACATTCCGCGCGCCAATACGATGATCGTGCACCGCGCCGATATGTTCGGGCTGGCCCAGCTCTATCAGATCCGGGGCAGGGTGGGCCGGTCCAAAACCCGCGCCTATTGCTACCTCACCACCCGCCCGCGCATCCCGCTGACCCCGCAGGCACTGCGGAGGCTGAAGCTTCTGGGCAATATCGACAGCCTCGGCGCGGGCTTCACCATCGCCAGCCAGGATATGGACCTGCGCGGCGCGGGGAATATTCTGGGTGAGGAGCAGTCAGGCCATATCCGCGAGGTGGGCTATGAACTCTACCAGCAGATGCTGGAGGAAACCATCGCCCGGCTACGCGCCGGTGACCTGACCGAGCTGGACGGCGGGCAATGGGCGCCGCAGATCAATCTGGGCGTGCCGGTGCTGATTCCGGAAGAATATGTCACCGATCTGGATGTCCGCCTCGGCCTTTACCGCCGCCTCGCCACGCTGGAAAAGAAGGTCGAATTCGAGGGTTTCGCGGCCGAGCTGATCGATCGTTTCGGCCCCCTCCCGCGTGAGGTGAACACGCTGCTGCTCGTGGTGCGCATCAAGGCGCTTTGCAAACGCGCTCATATTGCCCGGCTTGACGCCGGGCCCAAAGGCGTCACCATCCAGTTTCATCAGGATAAATTCCCCAATCCCAAGGGCTTGGTGGAGTTTCTTCATGCTGAGAATCTTGCAAAGATCCGCGACAACAAGATCATTATCCGCCGCGACTGGAGCAGTGAAAAGGAAAAGCTGCGCGGCGCCTTCGCCATCGCCCGCGATCTGGCCGAAAAGGTGAAAACCGCCTGAGGCTTGCAATCCGCGCCGCCCCATGGCCTGATGGAGCCCGAAAAACGCGCCCTTTCATCTGTTCATAAATATCCTCGGGGGGAGCCGCGCAGCGGCGTGGGGGGCAGACAGCCCCCCTTCACCCCCACCACACGCACTGCCTAAAGAAAGACTCCCATGGCCCGCGCCGGTATCCCGCTTCTCGCCGTTCTGATTGACGCCGACAATTCCTCGCCCAGATGGGCCGAGGCCATCTTTGACGAAATCGCCGCCCTTGGCGAAGCCTCGGTGCGGCGCATCTATGGTGATTTCTCCAAGCCGCAGATGAACGGCTGGCAGGCCATTTTGCCCACGCTGGCGCTGGTGCCGCATCACCAGCCGGCCAATACGGTGGGCAAGAACTCCTCCGATATTGCGCTGGTGATCGATGCGATGGATCTTCTGCATTCCGGTCGATTCGATGGCTTCGTGCTGATCTCATCGGACAGCGATTTCACGCGGCTGGCCTCGCGCATCCGCGAGCAGGGGCTGGATGTCTATGGCATCGGCCAGCAAAAAACGCCCGAGGCCTTCCGCAAGGCCTGCAAGCGCTTCATCTTCGTCGAAAACCTTCTGCCCGAGCCAGAGCGCGACTCCCGCGAGGCGCCCCGCGATGCCCCCAAACGCATGGTCCCGTCCGATGCCCGCCCGCTGCTGGCCGCCGCGATGCAGGCGCTGGACAAGGATCAGGAATGGTTCCCGCTGGGCGTGCTGGGCCAGACGATACAGGCCAGCCACCCCGATTTCGACAGCCGCACCTACGGCTGCGCCAAGCTCAGCGAACTGGTGCAGAAAGCGGGCGGGTTCGAGATGCGCAAGACCGGCAACAACCCCGAGGTGCGGCTTAAATCCTAACCCTTCGGCGGGATCGAATAGGTCATTCCAGCGCGCGCTACCGGCGCATCGCTGCCCTCCGAGAACAGCAGCACATCGCCGACCGCCAGCACGCGACCCAGTTTCAGCAGCCGTGCCCGTCCGATCATGTCGCGGTCCGGCGCTGGCTTGCGCATGAAATCAATGGAGCAGTTGGTGGTCACGGTCAGCGCCTCGCGCCCGATCATGGCCAGCGTCACCGCATACATCGCCAGATCCGCCAGGGCGAACATTGTCGGCCCCGAAACCGTGCCGCCGGGGCGCAGATGGCGATCGGCGGTCAGCAGGCGCACGTCAGCCTCCATTGGTGCCACGCGCTCGACACGGTAATCATCGGCGACCTGCGGAAAGACCTCCGCCAGAAACGCGTTCAGCGCGGCTGCATCCAGTTTCACATTCATCGGCTTTTTCTCCCCCGTTCACGCCCGCGCAAACCGCATTGCATTCGCGGCGGCGACCACTAAGGTTTCCTTGAAAAGCCGGGGAGGGCAAGATGAGCGAAGATCTGGTCGGTTATGACGTGACGGAACATGTGGCGGTTCTGACACTGCAAAGCCCGAAAAACCTGAACGCCCTGTCGGATTCCATGCTGGCGGCCCTGAGCACGACACTGACGCGCGCGGGCGATGACGGGCAAGTGCGGGTGTTGGTGATCCGGGGCAGCGGCAAGGCCTTTTGTGCGGGCCATGACCTGAAGGAAATGCAGGCCGGTCGCGCGGCCCCCGACAAGGGCGCCGCCTATTTCGCTGACCTGTTCGGCCGTTGCGCGAGGGTGATGCAGATGATCCCGGCGCTGCCGCAGCCGGTGATCGCGCAGGTGCATGGCATCGCCACTGCGGCGGGCTGCCAGCTGGTGGCCAGTTGCGACATGGCGGTCGCGGCTGATGATACGCGGTTCGGGGTGAACGGGGTGAACATCGGGCTTTTCTGCTCCACGCCGATGGTGGCGCTGACCCGCAACCTGCCGCGCAAGGCCGCGTTCGAGATGCTGACCACCGGCGCGTTCATCCATGCTGACCGCGCGCTTGAACTGGGCCTGATCAACCGTATCGCCGCGCCTGACCGGCTGGAGGCCGAGACGATGGCACTGGCGCAAACCGTTGCGGGCAAGTTGGGCGCGGCGGTCCGGATCGGCAAGCGCGCGTTTTATGACCAGATTGCCCTGCCGCTGGATCAGGCCTATGCGCTGACCGGGCGGGTGATGGTGGAGAACATGCTGGCGCGCGACACCGATGAAGGCATTCAGGCCTTCATCGAGAAGCGCGCGCCGGATTGGCGATAACCGGATTGGAATTAGGGCAGGGCGGTCAGGTCAGGAAAGGCGCGGCCTTTATGCTGTCCGGGATGGCGCAGCCCAGCCGCTTCAGGATCGTCGGCGCCAGTGCCAGCTGGTCCAGCACCGCATCCCCCTTCGGCCCCGCGCCGTCACCGAAGTAATAGAGCGCGAAATCGCGCTGATCCTCGCCCGTGCCGCCGTGATGGCCACGCAGAGACTGGCCATGGTCGGCGGTGACGATCACCTCATAGCCCATCGCCCGCCAGCGCGGCAGAAAACCGGCCAGCATTGCATCCATCAGTGCGCAGGCATGGTCCATCTCGCCGCACTCATGGCCAAAGCGGTGGCCCATACTGTCCAGCGTGCAGGTATGCAGCATGCCATAGCGCAGATCAAAGCGCTGGCACAGGCTGGTCAGCGTGGCAAAAAGATCGGCATCACAAGGGGTTGCCTGATTATTGTGGTCATAGCCGGTCATTGTGTGGAACCGGCCATGGTTGATGCTGGTGCTTTCCGGCTCATCATACTCAATATCGCGCACCATATCAAAAGGCGAACGGTTGAAAAATTCCGACCACCAGGAATGCGCCACGGCGCCGGTCACGCCACCGGCCTTGCGCACTTCGGAAAACACATCGGGCAGCTCCACCCGCTTGATGATCCCGTTTGACAGCACCCCATGCACCTGCGGCGGGTTGCCCGAATGGATCGAGGCATAGCAGGGCCCTGACATCGACGGCAGGCCCGCGCGCATCTTCCAGACCCGCGCCTCGCCGGATTGCACCCAGCCCTCAAGACATCCGAAGTAGCGCCGCCAGTTGGCATAGGGGACGCCATCCAGAACAATCAGCAGAAGTTTCGTGGTCATCGCAGGCTCCATCGCACCGGGTTGCGCGCCACCTTATCTTCTGCGAACCAGAGGGCAATGCGAAAAGAAGCGCGCGTTTTCGATAGATTACGGGTCGTTTTTCCCCGGTCCGCGTGCCCGGGGCCGTGATTGACTGCGCCCAGAACCGACAGGAGGCTTCATGACCCGTCAACCCAACATCCTTATCGTGATGGTCGATCAGCTGACCGGAACCTTGTTCCCCGATGGCCCCGCCGGCTTTCTGCACACGCCCAATCTGCGCGCGCTGGCGGCCCGCTCACAGCGCTTTGCGCGCGCCTATACCGGCAGCCCGCTCTGCGCGCCCGGGCGGGCGAGTTTCATGTCCGGCCAGTTGCCCCGGCGCACCCGGGTTTATGACAATGCCGCCGAGTTCTGCTCGGACGTGCCGACCTACGCCCACCATCTGCGCCGCGCGGGCTATCATACCTGCCTGTCAGGAAAAATGCACTTCGTCGGCCCGGATCAGTTGCACGGGTTCGAGGAGCGGCTGACCACCGATGTCTATCCCGCCGATTTCGGCTGGACGCCCGATTACCGCAAACCCGGTGAGCGGATCGACTGGTGGTATCACAATCTGGGCTCGGTGACCGGGGCAGGGGTGGCCGAAATCACCAACCAGCTGGAATATGACGACGATGTCGCGCATCTGGCACAGCAAAAGCTCTATGATCTGGCGCGGGGCCATGATGCGCGGCCATGGTGCCTGACGGTCAGCTTCACCCATCCGCATGACCCGTTTGTAGCCCGGCGCAAATACTGGGATCTGTATGAGGGTTGCGCGGAGCTGGCGCCGCCCAAGGCCATTGCTTACGCGGATCAGGACCCGCATGCGCAGCGCCTCATGGACAGCTGCGACTGGCGCGCCTTTGACATCTCGGACGAACAGGTTCGCCGTGCAAGGCACGGATATTTCGCAAATATTTCCTATATCGATGACAAGATCGGCGAGGTTCTGGCGGTGCTGAACGCGACACGGCAGGAGGCGATCGTGGTCTTTGTCTCGGACCACGGCGAGATGCTGGGCGAGCGCGGATTGTGGTTCAAGATGAACTTCTTTGAGCAGGCCGCACGGGTGCCGCTGATGATCGCGCTTCCCGGTGTCGACGGCGCGCGGATTGACACGCCCGCCTCAACCATCGACCTGCTGCCGACGCTGGCCGATCTGGCCGGGATCGACCTGTCCGCCGTCGCTCCCTGGACCGATGGCGAGTCGCTTCTGCCGCTGATCCAGGGCACGGGCGGGCGCGGGCCGGTGGCGATGGAATATGCCGCCGAAGGCTCCATCACGCCGATGGTGGCGCTGGTTGACGGGCGGTGGAAGTACATCCGCTGTCAGGCCGACCCGGAGCTTCTGTTCAACCTTGATACCGACCCCGATGAGCGCCGCAACCTTGCCAATGATCCGTCCTCTGCGCAGGCTCTGGCGCGGTTACGGGCTTTGGCTGATACGCGCTGGGATCTGGATGCCTATGACGGCGAGGTGCGCGAAAGTCAGGCGCGGCGCTGGGTGGTCTATGAGGCCTTGCGCAACGGTGCCTATTATCCGTGGGATTTCCAGCCCTTGCAGCGCGCTTCCGAGCGCTACATGCGCAACCATATGGATCTGAACGTGCTGGAAGAAGCGCAGCGCTATCCGCGTGGCGAATAGCCAGGACGGGCCTGCGTCACGCGGTTTCAACCAGTGTGATTTCCAGCGAGGGACAACAGGCGCGCACTTCGCGCAACACAAGTTCGGCGCGCGGCAACGGGCGGCTGAGGATGAAGAAGGCGCCGCGAAAGCCCATTTCTTCCAGAGCAATCGCCAGATCAAGGCTGTCCCAGCCGTCACCGATCAGCGGGCCGACGACGGCATCAGGGCGAACCTGCGCCAGCATGCGCGGGTTGAGCATGCGCAGCTGGGTCATGACAACGCTCTGCCGCGCGGTGTCGCGCAGGGTGGCGATATTCTGCCCGCTATGGTGCTGCCCGGTGTCTTGCTGCGCAGGCGTGTTGTTCAGTAGGCGCAGAGCACCCGGCGCTTCGACAACAAGGACCGTGCGCGCATCGCGCAAAGCCGCAGGTGGCGGGGCTGCCGGGCGCATCGTGATGTTCTGGGCGTTTGACCGGATCATGCGGTTCTCGCTGTCATGGCAAGGGGTTGCAGGCTGTAGCGGGTCGAACCGGGCGACTCACCCCGGCAGAGATACTCCGCCTGAACCTCGCACGCAGCCCTTAATATCTTCTTAAGCCTGCACGGAGTGTTCGGGCTTCGGCACTAATCGTTGCGCAGCATGAAGAAAGGTTGGTAAGTGGCTGATAAAAAGAAAATAATCCAGCAAAGTAACAAGTCCCACTATCCATTTATATTACATAATACTGATTATCGGCTTTGCAGACACACCCAAACCATCACCCGCACCGACCCCCTCACGCCTGATTCCGGTGGACGATCCGACAGCAATGGCTTACGTCGCGGCCATCGTCCGTGTCATGCCTGAGGAGCGCCCTTCATGCCGACCATCCCCTTTGATCGCCGTATCAAGATCGCGCCGTCGATTCTTTCCGCCGACTTCGCCAATTTCGGCGCAGAGTGCCGCGCTGTGGAGGCTCAGGGCGCGGATTGGGTGCATGTCGATGTGATGGACGGCCATTTCGTGCCCAACATCACCTTTGGCCCGGCGACCTGCTCTGCGATCAGGCCGCATATCAAGGGCGTGATGGATGTGCACCTGATGATCGCCCCGGTGGACCCGTATATCGAGGCCTTCGCGCAGGCCGGCGCCGATATCATTTCCGCCCATCTGGAGGCCGGACCGCATATTCACCGCACCCTGCAAGCTATTCGCGCTACAGGGAAAAAGGCCGGTCTTGCCCTCAACCCCGGCACCGGCACAGATGCCGTCGCGCACCTGCTGGACATGGTTGATCTGATCTGCGTGATGACGGTCAACCCCGGTTTCGGCGGCCAGAAGTTCATTCACAGCCAAATCGAAAAGGTCCGGCAATTGCGCGCGATGATCGGTGACCGCCCGGTCCATATCGAAATCGACGGCGGCATCACCACCGAAACGGCGCCCCTGATGGCACGGGCGGGTGCGGATGTTCTGGTGGCGGGCTCGGCGGTGTTCAAGGGCGGTTCGGTCAGCGCGCCGGAGGCTTACGGCGCCAATATCCGCGCGATCCGGCTGGCGGCGGAAAGCGCCCTGTCCGGCACCCTTGCCTGATAATACATTCAAGACTTGCAATATATAACCGCAAGCGTATATAGACCCCGGTAACCGGCGCCTGCGGGTGCATCGTTCAAGGGTCTTTCATCATGTCAGTCTTCCGCCTGCCCCTGCTGGACTGGGGCCGCCGCTATTCGCGTGAAAACCTCTCCGGCGACCTGATCGCGGCGCTGGTTGTCACCGTCATGCTGATCCCGCAGGGCATGGCCTATGCGATGCTGGCGGGCCTGCCGCCACAGGCCGGGCTCTATGGCGCAATCCTGCCGCTGCTGATCTATGCCGCGCTCGGCTCCTCTTCGGCGCTGGCAGTCGGCCCGGTGGCGGTGGTGGCGCTGATGACGGCGGCCACGGCAGGCTCGATCGCGGAAATCGGCACGCCGGGCTATCAACTGGCCGCGCTCTGGATTGCGCTGATCTCGGGCGCGATGATGCTGCTGATGGGGTTGCTGCGGCTGGGTTTCGTTGCCAATTTCCTCAGCCATCCGGTGATCTCGGGCTTCATCACGGCGGCGGGTATCCTGATTGCGGCCAGTCAGATCCGGCATCTGCTGGGGATTCAGACAAGCGGGAAAACCCTGCCGGAGGTGATCCCGTCGATTCTGGCCAACATCGGCGGGCTGCACTGGCCGACGGTGGTGATGTCGGCGCTGGGGCTGGTGTTCCTGATCTGGTCGCGCAAGGGGCTGGCGCCTGCCCTGCGCAAACTGGGGTTGAAGGCCGCCGCGGCCGCGCTGCTGGCCAGGGGCGGGCTGTTCGTGGCGGTGCTTGCCTCCACGCTGGCGGTCTGGCTGCTGGGGCTGGACGCGCGTGGTCTGCAGATTGTGGGTGACATCCCGCGCGGGCTGCCCGCGCTGGCCGTGCCTGCCTTTGATGCTGACCTGATCACCTATCTGCTGCTGCCTTCGGCGCTGATCGCGCTGGTGGGTTATGTTGAATCGATCTCCATCGCGCAGACGCTGGCGGCAAAGCGACGGCAAAGCATCAGCCCGGACCGTGAGCTGATCGCGCTGGGGGCGGCCAATCTGGGCGCGGGCCTGACGCAGGCGATGCCGGTCACCGGCGGGTTGTCGCGCTCGATTGTGAATTTTGATGCGGGCGCGCAGACCCCGGCGGCAGGCGCCTTCACCGCGCTGATGATCGGCGCGGCGCTGCTGGCGCTGACCCCGCTGCTGTATTACCTGCCCAACGCCACGCTGGCCGCGATCATCATCGTGGCAGTCCTGTCGCTGCTGGATTTCCGCGCCCTGCCCCGCGCCTGGGCCTATAGCAAGGCCGATGGCGCGGCAATGGCGGTAACCATGGTGGTGACGCTGGTTCTGGGCGTCGAGCAGGGGCTGGCGGCGGGTGTGGGCCTGTCATTGGTGATGCACCTTTACCGCACCTCGCGCCCGCATGTGGCCGAGGTGGGGCAGGTTCCCGGCACCGGCCATTTCCGCAACATTCACCGCTATGAGGTTGTCACCACGCCTGAGATTGTCACGCTGCGGGTGGATGAAAGCCTGTATTTCCCCAATGCCCGCTATCTGGAAGACCTTGTTCAGGAAAAGATCGCCAGCAACCCGCAGCTCAGGCATCTGGTGCTGATGTTTTCGGCGGTGAATGCGGTGGATGCCTCGGCGCTGGAAAGCCTTGAGATGATTCAGGCCAAGCTGCGCGACGCCGGGGTCAGCCTGCACCTGTCCGAGGTCAAGGGCCCGGTGATGGACAGGCTGCGCCGCTCGGACTTTCCGGACCATCTGGCCGGCCTCTATCTGACCCAGCTGGATGCGATGCAGGCACTGGCACCGGAACTGACCCTTGCCACGCTCAACGCGCCGCGCCATGAGCGGCGCAAGCAAGGCGCCTGACCGCTTCCCGGCCGCTGACAGCCGCGCCCCTGACCCGGGCGCGGCTTTGCTGTGCCATCATCGACGACCACCACCGGTATGAAACGAAAAACCGGCACAGCCGCATGGGCTGTGCCGGTTTCTCCGGCGGTACCGGGTTGGGAAGTGGTAACCACCGAAAACTGATACACAATCCGCAATCACGGGCCTTGCGGCGCGTCATGCGAATACCAATACCCACGCTGACAGGATTAGCGAAACCTGAAGTAAAGCTAAAGTGTGCGAATCCATACCTTTGGCGCAGAAACCGCAACAATATCCCAGCGTTTCAGTCTGTTATCGGTCCGTTGGAAGGAGGCAGGATGAACATCTGGTTCAGAAACGCGGCCTTGATCACCGCATGCGCCGTGGTTTCCACGCCCAGTGTCTCACGCGCAAGCCTGAGGTGTTTTTCGACGGTCGGCTGGGCGAGGTTCAGAATGCGGGCAATATCGGCCACGCCCTTGCCCTCCGCCACCCATTCCAGCACCTCGCGCTGACGACGCGTCAGCACCCGCTCGGCGCTCAGCTGCGGCAAGGCACTCATGGCACGGTGTGCGACTGTGGTGATCACGAACAGCGCGTACGAGTCGTGCACCAGCCGCTCATCCACTTCAGCCTGACTCAGGGAAGGGTCGGCGATCAGCGCCATGACTGCCCTGCCCCGCGTGCTGGCCGTGGGAAAGCCGATGGTGCAACCGGCACGCTTCCCGAAGAACTGCGCGAAAAAGTTCAGCGCCTCGTCGGATGAGATGAAATCCTCCATATGGGCATCCTCGGCGGTCATCGCCCAGCTTACCACCCCGGCATTGCGGAGCGCCCAGTTGAAGGTGATGCTTTCGTGGTAATAACCCTTGTCGACGAGTGTGGTCAGAACGCGGCGGTCCAGCGTGGAAAGCAGCAGAAAATCCTCGCGCGATCCCAGCGACGGCCCGCGTGACATCGGCGAATAGCCATAGATGATGCCACTGTATCCATAGGCCTTCAGGCCGCTGCGCAACAGCGCCCAGACTGTTTCAATATCTGAAGCGCGCAGGATCGCGTCCAGATGGCCCACCAACCCGTGCGGCGTCCGTGGCGCACCGCCGTCGTCATCCCAGAACCGGAACGCCGAAGCGTTCAGCTGATCTTCCACCGTTTCCACCCCAACCCAGAAATCAGAAAATCAATTGTTCAAGACTTGGCGGAAAATCCGCTGCTTGTCGAGCGTCTGTTGCTGAACCGTGGTCAACGATTGGGAACAAAAAAAGGCGGCACCCAGAGGGTACCGCCTGATTTCATTGATCCGGCATCAAACCTTGAAAGCCGGCTCAGCCCGCGAGGGTCTTGGCGACCTCGGCTGCGAAGTCTTCCTGCTTTTTCTCGATGCCTTCGCCCACGGCGATGCGCAGGAAGCCCGTGATTTCCACACCGGCGTCCTTGGCGGCCTGTTCGACCGTGACATCGGGGTTGATCACGAATTTCTGGCCCAGCAGCGTGACTTCTTCCAGGAACTTCTTCATCCGGCCGGGGATGATGTTGTTATGGATCACGGCATCCGGCTTCGGCTTGGTGCTGGCAGCGTTCTCTTCGAGCGCCTTTTGAGTCTGCACTTCGCGCTCACGCTCAACGACCGTCGGGTCCAGATCAGCCTCGCCCAGCGACATCGGCGCGGTTGCGGCGATATGCATGGCCAGTTGCTTGCCGATGCCGTTGTCAGCGCCCTTGAGCGCGACCAGCACACCGATCTTGCCCAGACCATCGGCGGCGGCGTTGTGGACATAGGCCGCAACCGACTCACCCTCGATGACCGACATGCGGCGCAGGGTCATGTTCTCGCCGATCGTGGCGATGGCGGCATTGAGCGTGTCTTCGACCGTCTTGTCGCTCAGCTGCGTGGCCTTGAGCGCGTCCAGATCGTTCACGGTCAGCGCGGCAGCGGTGATCGAGCGTACCAGCCCCTGAAAATCGGCGTTCTTGGCGACGAAATCGGTTTCCGAGTTCACCTCGACAGCCACGCCACGGTTGCCCTCGACGGCAACACCGACAAGGCCCTCGGCGGCAACACGGCCTGCCTTCTTGGCGGCCTTGGCCAGACCCTTGGTGCGCAGCCAGTCCACCGCGGCTTCCATGTCGCCATTGGTTTCGGTCAGCGCTTTCTTGGCATCCATCATGCCTGCGCCGGTGTTCTCGCGCAGTTCTTTCACCATACTTGCGGTAATCGCCATGGCGTTTCTCCTATCTGGTGGGGTTCGGGCAGGGGGTTACCCCTGCCCGGTGTCATTGCGATGACAGGCGCGGGCCTCAGGCCTGAGCGGGCTCCTGCGCGGTGTCAGCGGCGGGGGCTTCTTCGGCCAGCGTCTCTTCGACCGGGGCTTCTTCCATCGCGCCGATATCCACGCCAGCGGCGCCCAGCTGCGCCGACATGCCGTCAAGGGCTGCACGGCTCACCAGATCGCAATAGAGCGAGATGG
The DNA here is from genome assembly GCF_036802785.1 of Pararhodobacter sp. Classification (GTDB taxonomy): domain Bacteria; phylum Pseudomonadota; class Alphaproteobacteria; order Rhodobacterales; family Rhodobacteraceae; genus Pararhodobacter. The sequence goes on along the minus strand of NZ_DAIRVN010000004.1, from coordinate 120,461 downwards.
CGCGCGCGGCGTCGTCATTGCCCGGGATGATGTAGTCAACGCCATCGGGCGAGCAGTTGGTATCGACCACGGCCACAACCGGAATGCCCAGTTTCTTGGCTTCGAGAATCGCCAGATCTTCCTTGTTCACGTCGATGACGAACAGCAGGTCAGGCAGGCTGCCCATGTCGCGGATACCGCCCAGCGAGGCCTGCAGTTTGGTCTGCTCACGCTCCATACCCAGACGCTCTTTCTTGGTCAGGCCTTCGGCGCCGCGTTCCATCAGCTCGTCGATCTGCTTCAGACGCTGGATCGACTGGGAAACGGTTTTCCAGTTGGTCAGCGTGCCGCCCAGCCAGCGGTGGTTCATGTAGTACTGGGCGCATTTTTCAGCGGCCTCGGCGATCGGCTTGGCAGCCTGACGCTTGGTGCCGACGAACAGAACCCGGCCACCCTTGGCGACGGTTTCGCGCACCGCATTCAGCGCCGCGTCCAGCATCGGGACGGTCTGCGTCAGATCGATGATGTGGATGCCGTTGCGGTCCCCATAGATGAAGGGGCCCATGCGGGGGTTCCAGCGCTGGGTCTGGTGGCCGTAGTGAACGCCAGCTTCAAGAAGCTGACGCAGATTGAAATCGGGAAGCGCCATAATCGTGTTCCTTTCCGGTTTTGCGCCTGAGCGGGGCATCAGGGCATGTGCCCCAACCGGTGGACCTGACAGGATGTCTCCCTGCCCGGCCCGGCCCCGCCTGTGAAGTGTGCGCCCCTTAACCCGTTCGCGCGGCAGGCGCAAGGGGGATGGCAGGGGCGTGCAGGGCGCAGGGCCGGGTCAGGGCCGGTTCGGCCGGGCTTTCAGGAGGGCTTAGCGGCCCTCGAACTTTGCCGGGCGCTTTTCAAGGAAGGCCATCACCCCTTCGCGGAAATCGCGCGATTTGCCGCATTCGCCCTGCAGATCGGCCTCAAGCGACAATTGCTGGTCCAGATCATTGGAAAGGCTTTCGCGCAGCGCCCGCTTGATCGCGCCATAGGCCAGCGTGGGGCCGTTGGCCAGTTGCGCCGCGCGGCGCTTCCATTCAGCGCCAAAAGCCTCATCGGGCACCGAGGCCCAGATCATGCCCATGCCCGCCGCCTCATCCGCCGTGACCTTTTCGGCAAACAGCGCCTGCCCCATGGCACGGGCAAAGCCCACCTGACGCGGCAGCCAGTAGGTGCCGCCCGCATCCGGGATCAGCCCGATCCGGCTGAAGGCCTGCAGGAACACTGCCGATTGCGTGGCAATCACCACATCCGCCGCCAGCGCCAGATTGGCCCCTGCCCCGGCCGCCGCGCCATTGACCGCCGAGATCACCGGCAGCGGGCAATCATAGATCGCGCGCAGCATCGGCTCGTATTCCTCGCGCAGGATGCGCCCCAGATCCAGATCATCGACCGAGGCGCCGTCGCCAAGATCCTGCCCTGAACAAAACGCCCGCCCCTCGCCGGTCAGCACCAGCACCCGCGCGCGTTTCGACAGATCCTGCACCGCATGCAGGATTTCGGCGCGCATCTGCGCATTGAGCGCGTTCATCAGCGTGGGCCGGTTGAGGGATATGGTGCCGACGCCTTCGGCCTCGGTGACGATCAATGTGCTGTAGTGCATGGTTTCCTCGCTCCGGTTTCCGGCGCGATCATAGACATGCGCGCGGCGACAGGCAAAGCAGGAACCTCACGTCATTGCTTGAGGATCTCGTTCAGACGCGCCTTTTCGGCCTCGGTCAGCGGTGCCTCTGGCCGGGCGCGGCGGCGCGTAGCCATGACGGCCACCCCCAGCCCCAGCAACAGCAGGACCGGCCCAGAAACCCACAAGATCAGGTTCACCCCGTCGCGCTGCGGGCTCAGCAGCACATACTCACCGTAGCGGTCCACCAGATACTGCACCGCCTCCGCGTCAGTATCGCCCGCCACCAGCCGCTCACGCAGGATGATGCGCATGTCGCGCGCAAGGTCAGCATTCGATTCGTCGATGCTCTCGTTGCGGCAGACAACACAGCGCAGCCCGGTGGAAAGGGCGCGCGCACGGGCCTCCAGCGCCGGGTCTTCCAGCACCTCGTCGGGCTGAACGGCCCAGGCGGGCGGCGCCATCACCGGCATGGCCAGCAGCATCAGCAGGATCAGGAGAATACGCATCCGCTCACTCCGCCGGGGTGGCACCGACCGGGGCGCGCCGCGCCCCCGCCGCCACCCGGAACCGGCGGTCGGACAGCGAGATGAACCCGCCAAGCGCCATCAGGATGCAGCCGCCCCAAAGCCAGTTGGCAAAGGGTTTGATATAGGTGCGCAGCGCCCAGCCGCCGCCATCCTGCGGGTCACCCAGCGCCAGATAGATATCGCGGAAAAAGCCGTAGTCGATCGCGGCCTCGGTCGTGGGCATGCCCGCAGCCGGATAGACGCGCTTCTCTGGCGTCAGTTGCGCCACCATCCGCCCGTCACGGGTGACATCCACAAACCCCATGGTCGAGATATAATTCGGCCCCTCCACCCGCTGCACATCGGTCAGAACCAGCGTATAGCCCTCATGCTCAAAGCTCTGGCCGATATGGGCCACGCGGATATCCTCGGTCTCCCAGCCCAGCAGGGCGGCGACGGCGAAGATGGTCACGCCCAGCCCGGCATGCGCCGTGGCCTTGCCCCAGTCGGCGCGCGGCAACCGCGCCATCCGCCTCAGGCGCTCAGGGGCGCGCCCGCGCCCGGCGCGTTGCCACAGATCGGCCAAGGCCCCGACTACCACCCAGACACCCAGCACTACACCAATCGGCGCCATGATGGAGCCACCCGTTTGCATTACCCAGACAAGCGCGCCCGCCGCAACCGCCAGCACGGCAACACCCCACATGCTGCGCGCGGCCTTCAGCACATTGCCCCGCTTCCACGGCAGCACCGCACCCACCGGCAGCACCACGGCCAGCGCCACCATGAACGGCGTGAAGGCGGCGTTGAAGAACGGCGGGCCGACTGACAGCACCCGGTCAAAGAACATCTCGGCCACCAGCGGCCACATCGTGCCCACGAACACCACAAAGCTGGAAACCGCCAGCAGCACATTGTTGAGCAGCAGGGCCGATTCGCGGCTGACGGTGGCGAAAACCCCCTTGGCCTCCATCGCCGCGCCGCGCAGGGCAAAGAGGGTCAGCGCGCCGCCCATGAAGAAGGCAAAGATCATCAGAATGAACACCCCGCGTTCGGGGTCCGAGGCAAAGGCATGGACCGAGGTCAGCAGGCCCGAGCGCACGATAAACGTGCCCATCAGCGAGAAGCCGAAGCCCAGAATGGCCAGCAGCACTGTCCATGCCTTCAGTGTTTCGCGCTTTTCCACCACGATGGAGGAATGCAGCAACGCGGTGGCGAACAGCCATGGCATGAAACTGGCGTTCTCAACCGGGTCCCAGAACCAGAACCCGCCCCAGCCCAGCTCATAATACGCCCACCATGAGCCAAGCGCGATGCCGATGGTCAGGAATACCCAGGCCGCCAGCGTCCATGGCCGCACCCAGCGGCCCCATGCGGCATCGACCCGGCCCTCGATCAGGGCGGCGACAGCGAAGGAAAACGCCATGCTCAGGCCCACATAGCCCAGATACAGAAACGGCGGGTGAAAGGCGAGGCCGGGGTCTTGCAGCAGCGGGTTCAGATCGCGCCCGTCAAAGGGCGGAAAACTCATGCGGGTGAAGGGGTTGGAGGTGAAAATCGTGAACGCCATGAAGGCCGCCCCGATCGAGCTTTGCACCGCCAGCACACGCGCCTGCAACGTCGCCGGAAGGTTGCCGCCGAACCAGGCGGCGCAGGCACCGAACAGCACCAGAATAAGCACCCAGAGCAGCAATGAGCCCTCATGGTTGCCCCAGACGCCGGAAATCTTGTAGATCAAGGGCTTGGCGGTGTGCGAATTGTCCACCACCAGCGCGACCGAGAAATCCGAGGTCACAAAGGCCCATGTCAGCGCCGCGAAGGACAGTGCGACCAGCGCGAATTGCGCGCTGGCCATGGGGTGGGCGGCGGCCATCCAGTCACCCCATCCCTTGTAGGCACCGACAAGCGGCACCACCGACTGGATGAGCGATATGGCAAAGGCCAGGATGAGGGCGTAATGTCCGAGTTCTACGATCATACCCGCATCTATACCCGCTTCCTGCGGCGCGGCAAAGCGGAACCGGAGGGCCGGCCTGCGGCCTTCCGGCGCATTCGCTCACGGGTCGCGGGTAGCCTCGGCCTGCGCGGTGCGGGCACGCCACTCGGCCAGTGCGGGGTTGTCGGCCAGTGCGGCGCTGTCGGGCGTGGGCTGCGCATTCCCGGGCTGGGCGGTGACGGGTAGCACAGGCGCCCCAACAGGCCGTGTCACCCGCAGATGATGCGCCTCGCGCGCGCCGAAATAGAACGCCACCACAGCCCCCAGCAGCCACCAAAGCGGCTCCGGCACCTCGGCCAGCCCGCGCATGCGCAGCGCAAACCCCTCCGGATCAGCCATCGCATAGATGAACAGCGCCAGCGTTCCCAGCGCCAGCAGCGGGCGCGGCAGACGGTTGAGGCCGTTGACAAAAGCATCGAACCACCCGGCCCGGCCATGGGCAAACTCAGCCGTATGGCTGGAATGCGCGGCCAGATAGGCGTCATGGCCCAGTTCCAGCGCACGCGTGGCGTTAGGGCGGAACACCTCGGCCACGCTGCTCACGCTCTGCCCCAGCGCCGCCACCCCTGCCCCGCCGCGCCCGAAAAGGGCGGTCATTCCTGCACGGATCAACCCCATGCTGCGGTCCTTTCCCGATGCTGCGCCAGTGTCAGATGATAGCGCGGCGCGATGAACTCCTCGGCCCGCACGATCCAGCCGCCTTTGCCACCGTCGCGGCGCCGGGCGTATTTGCGGCTGGCCGGGCGACCATCCGCCAGTGCGTAGTAGTAATCGCGCCGGGCGATGCCATAGGCATCCGCAATATGCGACGGCGCCGCAGCAGCGGCGGCATGCGCGGCGCGGATCGTCTGCGGACCGATGGCGCCATCCACCACAATATCCTGCCCCATCTGCACCAGAAGCCGCTGCAGAATGCGCACCGCGTTGCTGCCCGCGTTCACATACATGTCGAAAACCGAGGGTTGCAGCATTTCGGGCAGCGCGGCGATGCGCGGCCCCTCGAAGTAATGCCGGATGAAGATATCCACCGCCTGCGCGCGCGTCAGTGCACGGACATCGGCAGTATCGATCACACCATCGCCGTTCAGGTCCAGCCCCAGACGGCGCATGGTGTGGATGGTGATGCCGAAATTGGTGGCCCCGCCCGGATCATCGGGGTCATTCACATAGCCGCCCTCGCGGGCGACGATTTCCTCGGCCAACTGCCGCACATTCCGCATTCTGCCCTCCGGTCCCATGGATCGGGGGCAGAATGCTTAGCGAAAGGTTAAGGTCAGGAGTCGGCGGCGGTCGCCGTGTTCATATGCGGGTAAGCGCAGTCGTCGCGGGGGGCGTTTTCGGCGGCCATGGCATCGAGCGAGTTGGAAACCTCGCGCGGCATATAGGTCTCGTCATGCTTGGCGAGGATCTCATGGGCGACGAATACCCCCTCAACCAGACGGCCAATGGCGACAGTGCCCTCATTCTCGCCAAAGAGGTCGGGCAGAATACCGCGATAGCGCACTTCGACCGCGTTGCAGAAATCGGTCACGCGGAAGCTGATCTCCTCGCTCTGGCCGCGCCGGACAGAGCCTGCCTCGACCATGCCGCCCAGCCGGAACACCTCATTCGCGGTGGGCGGCTCGGCCAGAACCTGACTGGGCGAGCGGAAGAAATTGATCCCGTCGCGCATGGCATAGCCGATCAGCGCCGTTGACAGCGCCAGCGCCACAAAGGCGACGGTAATGATCTGGATACGGCGTTTCTTCTTCAGGCTCTTCATGTCACCTCACGGAAAAAGCGGTGGCGCCATCAACCCCTCCGCCTCATCAAATCCCATCATCAGGTTGGCGTTCTGAAGCGCCTGGCCGGACGAACCCTTTGTCAGGTTGTCCAGTACCGCCGCCACCATCGCCCTGCCGGGCTGCCGGTCACCAACCACGCCGATATGCACGAAATTGGAGCCGCGCACATCATGTGTCGAGGGGACTGTGCCAAAAGGAAGCAGGTGAAGAAATGATTCAGCGCAATAACGCTCCGCCAACACGTCATATATTTTCCGCGCATCGCCCTTCAGCCAGGCGGTGGCCAGAATGCCCCGGTTCATCGGCAGCAGATGCGGCGTGAACTGGATCTGCACGGGGCGGCCGGCGGCGAGGCTGAACTCCTGATCAAACTCACCCAGATGCCGGTGGGTGCTGCCCACGGCATAGGGCTGCGCCCCCTCGGAAAGCTCGGCATGCAGCAGGTTCTCCTTGAGCGCGCGCCCTGCCCCGGACACACCGCATTTCAGATCGAGGATGATATCGTCAATGTCGATCACCCCGGCCTCGATCAGCGGGCGCAGCATGTATTGTCCCGTCGCGGCATTGCAGCCGGTCCCCGCCACCAGCCGCGCATCCCTGATCGCATCGCGGTAAAACTCGGTCAGGCCATAGACCGCCTCTTTCTGGATTTCGGGCGCGGCATGGGGTTTGCCATACCACTTTTCATAGGCTGCCGGGTCACGCAGCCGGAAATCGGCCGACAGATCGACAATGCGCAGATCGCGCGGCAGGGTGGCGATCACGGCCTGACTGGTGGCATGGGGCAATGCGCAAAAAGCCAGATCAATGCCCGCGAAATCCACATCCTCGATGCGCACCAGATCCGGCAGCGCCATATGCCGCAGGAAGGGAAAGACCGAGGCCATGCTCTGCCCCGCCTTGCGCTCGCCGGTCAGGGCAACGATCTCGAAGCCGGGATGGGTGGCGATCAGCCGGATCAGTTCGGCGCCGGTGTATCCCGAAGCACCAAGAATGGCGATTTTCTTTTTCATGTCAATCTCTTATGGTCATTTGTTCAGATACATTCCGGTCGCCGCTTGCGCGCGACGGAAGCCTCCGGCGGGCGTATTTGGGGCAAGATGAATGCGCATCCCGCCAGTGCCCGGGATCAGGGCGCGCCTCAGATCGGGCGGAAATCGATTTTTCGTCGCAGGAACCATGTGGCCTTGTGGCTGACGGCGATGGGGTCGCCGGTCGTCAGATTCAGGCTTTGCCTGCCCGGCCCGCGCATATCCGGATGCCGGGTAAGGTAATCCTCAAGGCTGGCGGCGACCAGTTCAGGCTGAGAATAGACCGCGACATCGGGGCCGAGGGCCGCGCGGAACGCCTCTTCCATCAGCGGGTAATGGGTGCAGCCCAGCACCGCAGCCTCAGGCCGGGGCATGCGACGCTTGAGTGCCGAGACATGGGAATGCACCAGCGCCTCCGCCAGAATCATGTCGCCCTCCTCGATGGCATCGACCACCCCGCCGCAGGGCTGGGCCTCGACATCGACACCGATCGCGCGGAAAGCCAGTTCGCGCTGGAAGGCGCGGCTTTGAACCGTGGCGGGCGTGGCAAAGAGCGCGACATGTTTCACCGCCACTTCGCGCGGCGGGGAGTTGTCGCCCCATTGCCGCTCGGTCAGCGCCTCGATCAGCGGAACAAAGACCCCCAGCACGCGCTTGCCCTCGGGCACCCGGGCCTCCTGCATGCGGCGCAGGGCGGCGGCGGAGGCGGTGTTGCAGGCCAGTATCACCAGATCGCAGCCCTCCGCCCAGAGGCGTTCGACACCCGCGCAGGTCAGAGCATAGATGTCATCGGCATCGCGCACACCGTAAGGCGCGTGGGCGTTGTCGCCGTAATAAACGAAGGGAAGATCGGGCAGGCGCTTTTCAAGAGCCGACAGAACCGTCAGCCCGCCGAGCCCCGAATCGAAGACGCCAACTGCCATGTTCCTGCCCCGCCTGCCTGTGCTGCACCTCAAACTCATACCCCAGCCGGGCAGGATCCAAGGCTTCCGGCGACAATTCATATGTCTTGCGGCGCAGGAAATCCATCATCTGTTTGGTATCCGCGCCGAAATGTGACAGGGCCGCAGGCGGGATCGGTGCGCCGAAGGCCAGCCGGACGGGGCGGCCGACGCGGGCTTTGAACTCGCGCACCAGAAGGGCCATGCGCAGGGTGGGGTTCAGATGGCTGGCAAGCTGGAACAGATTTGAATTCTGCCCCTCGAACCAGACCGGCACCACCGTGGCGCTGGATTTGGCGATCATCCGGGCGGTGAAGCCGCGCCATACCGGGTCCATCGGGCGGCCAAAGGGGCGCGGCGCGGTTGAGACGGTGCCGCCGGGAAAGATGCCCACCGCGCCGCCCTTGCGCAAAAAGTCGATGGCAGCGGCGCGGGTTGCGAGATTGAGTGCGGTCGCCGCGCGGTCGCCATCAAAGCTGACCGGCAGAATCACCCGGCCCAGCACCTCCGAGCGGCGGAAGACCTGATGCGCCAGCAGCCGGAAATCACCCCGCACCCCGCTCAGGATATGCCCCAGCGCCAGCCCGTCCAGAATGCCATAGGGATGGTTCGCCACCACCACCAGCGGCCCCTGCGCCGGAATGTCATCAAGCCCGCCGCGCATCACATCCAGCCGCAGCCCGTAGCGGTCCATCATGACGCGCCAGAAATCGCCGCCGCGTTCCAGCTCCGCCTCATAGCCCGCCGCGCGGCGGATCAGGCCGATGCGCCCGGTGGCATTTTCCACCGTGCGGATAAAGGCCTGCCCGCGCCGGGAGCGCGCTGAGGAAGCATAGCTGATCTCGCGCGCGATGGCGGTTTGTGAGGGGGTCTGCGTCAGGGCAAGGGCCATGGAGGGGCTCCGTTTGCAACATGTCCCCAAGCCCTAACGCGGGATTGTATCAGCCTTGCGACAACCTCATTCGGCAGCCATCGGCAAGGGTGCGCCGGGCGTGGCGATGGCGGAAAGCAGCTCATCGCGGCGCTTGGCGGCGGCCTTGGCGTTGGCCTCTTTCACCGGGCCGAAGCCACGGATGGAAAGCGGCAGCAGCGCCAGTTCCAGCACGATATCACGGTTTTCCGCCGTCACTTTCGGCAGAAGCGCCGCCATATCCGCTTCATACTGGGTGATCAGCGCCCGCTCCATACGGCGCTCGGCGAAATGGCCGAAGGGGTCGAACGGGGTGCCGCGCAGGCCCTTGAGGCGGGCGAGCAGTCTGAAGCCATGCACCATCCACGGCCCGAAACGGCGCTTCTTCGGGCGCCCGTCCGGCCCGGTGCCGCTAAGGATCGGCGGGGCGAGGTGAAAGGCGGGGGTGAAATCACCGTCAAACGCGGCGCGCGCCTTGTCCAGCGTGTCAAGATGCAGGCGGGCAACCTCGTATTCATCCTTGTAAGCCAAGAGCTTATGATAGCCCTTTGCCACCGCCAGCCGCAGCGCCTGATCGTCAATCGCCGCGACGAAGCGGCGGTAGCGATCGGCCAGCGCCGGGTTTTGATAGGCGACCAGATGCGCGGCGCGGAATTCAACCGGATCAACGGGTTGCGTGCTCTCGGCCTGCGGATGCAGCAGCGCGCGCGCCTCGGTCTGGTGCAGCACCGCCCAGCGACCGATTTCGAAGGCACGCAGATTGCCCTCGACCGAGGCCTTGTTCAGCGTGATCGCCTCGCGGATCGCTTCAAGCGAGACCGGGATCAGGCCCATCTGCCACGCGCCGCCAAAGATCATCATGTTGGAATAGATCGCATCGCCCAACAGAAGTCGCGCCAGTTCCGAGGCATCGAACAGCGCCAGCCGGTCACGCAACCGCGCCTCAAGCGAGACACGCAACTCTTTGGCAGGCAATCGGAATTCGATGTTTCGGGTGAATTCTCCGGTGATGATCTCATGGGCATTGACCACCGCGCCGGTCTGGCCGGTGCGCATCAGCCCCAGCGTTTTCGCGCCTGCTGTCACCACCAGATCGCCGCCGATCACACAATGCGCTTCACCAACGGCGACGCGTACCGCGCTGATATCAGAAGGTTTCTCGGCAATCCGGCAATGAATATGCACCGCGCCGCCCTTCTGCGCCAGCCCCGCCATCTCCATCATGCCGGCGCCTTTGCCATCGACATGCGCTGCCATGGCCAGAATGGCACCCACGGTCACCACGCCGGTGCCGCCGACGCCGGTAATCACCACGTTATGCGTGCCGTCGATCACCGGCAGCTGGGGCAGCGGCAGGTCTGGCAGTTCCAGCGCGCGGGTGGCCGCCTTGCGCGGGGTCGCGCCCGAAAGCGTGACAAAGGAGGGGCAGAAGCCCTTGAGACAACTGAAATCCTTGTTGCAGCTTGACTGGTCGATGGCGCGCTTGCGGCCCAGTTCGGTCTCAACCGGTACGATGGAAACGCAGTTGGACTGCACCCCGCAATCGCCGCAGCCTTCGCAGACATCGGCGTTGATGAAGACCCGCTGGTCAGGGTCCGGGAACTGGCCACGCTTGCGGCGGCGACGTTTCTCGGCGGCGCAGGTCTGGGCGTAAACAATGACGGAGACGCCCTTGATTTTGCTGAACCTTTCCTGAACCTCCATCAGTGCGGCGCGCTCATGCTTTTCAATGCCGGAGGGGAACAGCGAAAAGTCCGGCAGCTCCTTCTCGTCATAGACCAGCGCGACATGTTCAACGCCCATCGCCTTGATTTCACGCACAATCCGGTCAGCGGTCAGCCCGCCCTCGTTGGTTTGTCCGCCGGTCATGGCGACGGCATCGTTGAACAGGATCTTGTAGGTGATCGTGGTGCCCGCAGCCAGCGCGGCGCGGATCGCCTGGATCCCTGAATGGTTATAGGTTCCATCGCCAAGGTTTTGAAAAACATGCTCTCTTTTGGAAAACAGCGCCTCGCCGATCCAGTTCGCGCCCTCACCGCCCATATGGGTAAAGCCCAGCGTTTCGCGGTCCATCCACTGCACCATGTAATGGCAGCCGATCCCGGCATAAGCGCGCGAGCCCTCCGGCAGGCGGGTGGAGGAGTTGTGCGGGCAGCCTGAGCAGAACCACGGCAGCCGCGCCGCCAGTTCGGGGCTGTTCTCGGCGCGCCGGGCCTCGGTCAGGCTTTCAAGCCCGTTGCGCAACCTTTCGGTATCACGCCCCTCCTCCAGAAAGATCGCGCCCAGCTTTTCGGCAATCATCACCGGGTCCAGCGCATAGCGCGTCGGAAACAGTTCAAGCTGGCGGCCATGTTCCCAGGTGTCGCCCTTGTACCAGCCATAGACGCGCCGCCCCCGGCGGTCATCGAAAATGGCCTCCTTGACCTGCACCTCGATCAGCTTGCGCTTTTCCTCGATGACGATGATCAGATCCAGCCCTTCGGCAAATTCGTGGAAGCTTTGCATATCCAGCGGCCATGTCTGGCCCACCTTGTAGGTGGTGATGCCCAGCCGCGCGCATTCAACCTCGTCCAGCCCCAGAAGCCCCAGCGCATGGACCAGATCCAGCCAGTTCTTGCCCGCCGCCACCAGCCCGATCTTGGCGCCCGGCGCGCCCCAGACGCGCTTGTCCATCCGGTTGGCGCGCGAGAATGCCTCGGCAGCGAAGCGCTTGTAGTCGATCATCCGCGCCTCCTGTGCCACGGGCGTATCGGCGAGGCGGATGTTCAGCCCGCCTTCGGGCATTTTGAAATCGGGGGTGACAAACTGCAGCCGGTGCGGGTTGCCATCGACCACAGCGGTGGCCTCGACCGTGTCCTTCATGGTCTTCAGCCCCACCCAGAGGCCGGAAAAACGGCTGAGCGCATAGGCGTAATGGCCGTAATCCAGTATCTCCTGCACCCCGGCGGGGGAAACGATGGGCATATAGGCATCGACCATCGCCCAGTCCGACTGATGCAGCACGGTGGAGGATTCGCCCGTGTGATCGTCGCCCATGGCCATGATCACGCCGCCATGCGGAGACGTGCCCGCCATATTGGCGTGTTTCATCACATCACCCGTGCGGTCCACGCCCGGGCCCTTGCCATACCAAAGGCCGAACACCCCGTCGAACCGCCCCTCGCCGCGCAGTTCCGCCTGCTGGCTGCCCCAGATCGCGGTGGCGGCAAGGTCTTCGTTCAACCCCTCCTGAAACCTGATCTGCGCCGCTGCCAACAGCGGTCTGGCGCGCGCCATCTGCATGTCCACCGCGCCCAGGGGTGAACCCCGGTAGCCCGAAACATAGCCCGCCGTGTTCAGCCCCGCTGCCTTGTCGCGCGCGGCCTGCGCCAGCATCAGCCGCACCAGCGCCTGTGTGCCGTTCAGCAGAACCGTCGGTTTCGTCAGATCGAACCGGTCATTCAGGCTGATTGTTTGCGTACCCATGAGCACCTCCCCTGCAAATGGTTGCGTTCAGGGGAGTATAGGTCAAAATTGCTGACCTTTGAAGCGATTTTGCAAAATCTTTACTTTCTCCCTACCCATTTGTCGCATACTAGACCCCTCGACGCCTTCGGGCAGCCTCAGACGCAAAGATATGTCGCCATGGATTGGGACAAACTCAGAATCTTTCATGCGGTCGCCGATGCCGGCAGCCTGACCCATGCCGGGGATGCGCTGGGACTCAGCCAGTCTGCCGTCAGCCGCCAGATTCGCGCGCTGGAGGAGGGGTTGGGCACCACGCTGTTTCACCGCCATGCGCGCGGGCTGATTCTGACCGAACAGGGCGAGCTTCTGTTCGAGGCCACGCGCCGGATGACCAAGAACCTTGAAACCGCCTCTGCGCGCATCCGCGACAGCGAGGATGAGGTTTACGGCGAGCTGCGGGTCACCACGACCACCGCTTTCGGCACGCTCTGGCTGGCCCCGCGCCTGCCCACGCTCTATTCGCGCTACCCTGATCTGAAAATCGACCTCATGCTGGAAGAGCGGGTTCTTGATCTGCCGATGCGTGAGGCCGATGTGGCAATCCGCATGAAGGAACCCAGTCAGGCAGACCTGATCCGCAAGCGGTTGATGGGGGTCAAGATGCGCCTCTATGCAACACCTGAATACCTGCGGGCGAATGGCGTGCCCGAGACGCTGGAAGATATGGTGAATTTCCGCCTGCTGTGTCAGAGCGCGACTGCCGCGCAGGTCTCCGCCGGCGCGGCGATGACGCGGGAATTGCTGACCTATCCGATCCGTTCCACCTTCACGGTGAACAACTATTTCGGTGTCTTGCAGGCGGTGCTGGCCAATCTGGGTATCGGCCTTCTGCCTGACTACCTGACCGAAGATTTTCCCACGCTGATGCGGGTTCTGCCAGAGATCGAAAGCGCCGATGTGCCGGTGTTTCTGGCCTATCCGGAAGAGTTGCGCCATTCCAAGCGTATCGCCGCTTTCCGGGATTTCGTGCTGGAAGAAGTGATCGCCTATCGCCGCAACCGCTCGGCCCTCGGCTGAGGCCGCGCGGCCCCGCTTCCACTCTGTCCGTTTCACCGGCCCCGGCGCAGCATTGCGGCGGGGTTTTTCGTGCAACCTTCGGGTGAGGCATACCTGCAACGCATAGCGGATATGATGCAAACGCAGCGTGGATATTCTTGCGCATGTGCAATGATTCGCAGTATCAGGTCCGGGAAGATACATGGTTATCCCTTGTATCTTTTACCTCCCTGTTGGACTTGGGCCGAGCATCTGCTCGGCCTTTTTTTTGGCCATCCGCCGCCGCAGGCCACGCCGGGCCCGCTTGGCCCTTTCCCTTCACCCGCGCTTGCCCTAATGAGGCCCCCAACAGGCTTTTCGCGTGGGACATTGTCATGACCGAACCCGAAATCACCCCCGAGCTGATCGCCGCGCATGGCCTCAAGCCAGACGAATATGCGCGCATCCTCGATATCATAGGCCGCGAACCCAGCTTCACTGAACTGGGCATCTTTTCGGCGATGTGGAACGAGCATTGCTCGTACAAATCATCCAAGCGATGGCTGCGCACCCTGCCCACCACCGGCCCGCAGGTCATCTGCGGCCCCGGTGAGAATGCGGGCGTGGTCGATATCGGGCCTGATGCCAAGGGCAACCGGCAGGCGCTGATCTTCAAGATGGAAAGCCACAACCACCCCTCGTATATCGAGCCCCATCAGGGCGCCGCGACGGGTGTGGGCGGCATTCTGCGCGATGTCTTCACCATGGGCGCGCGCCCCATTGCCGCGATGAACGCGCTTTCTTTCGGCGAGCCCTCGCACCCCAAGACCGCGCATCTGGTCAAGGGCGTGGTCGAAGGTATCGGCAGCTATGGCAACTGCTTTGGCGTACCCAATGTCGGCGGCGAGGTGCGGTTTCATGCGGCCTATAACGGCAATTGTCTGGTGAATGCCTTCGCCGCCGGTCTGGCCGATGCCGACGCCATCTTCTATTCCGCCGCTTCCGGCGTCGGCATGCCCGTGGTCTATCTGGGTGCCAAGACGGGCCGTGACGGCGTCGGCGGGGCCACCATGGCCTCGGCTGAATTTGATGATACGATCGAGGAAAAACGCCCCACCGTGCAGGTCGGTGACCCGTTCACCGAGAAACGCCTGCTGGAGGCCTGCCTTGAACTGATGGCCTCGGGCGCGGTGATCTCCATTCAGGACATGGGCGCGGCTGGCCTGACCTGTTCGGCGGTCGAGATGGGCGACAAGGGCAAACTGGGCATCCGCCTTGACCTTGACCGCGTGCCCTGCCGCGAAGAGGGCATGACCGCCTATGAAATGATGCTCTCGGAAAGCCAGGAGCGCATGCTCATGGTCCTCAACCCGTCGATGGAAGACGCGGCGCGCGCGATTTTCGCCAAATGGGATCTGGATTTCGCGCTGGTCGGCGAAACCATCCCCGAAGACCGTTTCCTGATCGTGCATGGCAATGAAACCAAGGCCGATCTGCCGCTTTCCAAACTGTCCTCCGAGGCGCCCGAATATGACCGCCCCTGGGTGGAGACCCCGGCCGCCGCGCCGCTTGGCCCGGTTCCCGGCGTGGACCCGATTGACGCGCTCAAGGCGCTGATCACCAGCCCGAATTACGCGCACAAGGGCTGGGTATGGGAGCAGTATGATCACATGGTCATGGGCGATACCGTGCGCGTGCCCGGCCTTGGCGCGGGTGTGGTGCGGGTGCACGGCACCGACAAGGCCATTGCCTTCACCTCGGATGTGACGCCGCGCTATGTGCGCGCCAACCCCTATCAGGGCGGCATGCAGGCGGTGGCTGAGGCCTATCGCAACCTGACCGCTGTGGGCGCCCGCCCGCTGGCATCGACCGACAACCTGAACTTCGGCAACCCCGAAAAGCCCGAAATCATGGGCCAGCTTGTGGGGGCGATCAAAGGCATCGGCGCGGCCTGTGAGGCGCTGGACATGCCCATCGTCTCAGGCAATGTCTCGCTTTACAATGAAACCGATGGCCAGCCCATCCTGCCCACGCCGACCATCGGCGCGGTGGGGTTGCTGGAACACCTTGATGAGATGATCGCGGGGCAGCCGCAGCAGGGCGATTACGCGCTGGTGATCGGCGAGACGCGCGGCCATCTCGGCCAGTCCGCGCTTCTGGCTGAGGTCTTCAACCGCGAAGAAGGGGATGCGCCCCCCGTCGATCTGGCGGCCGAAAAGCGCAACGGCGAATTCCTGCGCGCCAACCGCAGCCTGATCAATGCCGCGACCGATCTGTCTGATGGCGGACTGGCCCTGGCGGCGTTCGAGATGGCTGAGGGCGCGGGGCTGGGCCTGACGCTGGACAGCAACGACACCCCCACCCTTTTCGGTGAGGATCAGGCTCGCTATCTGGTGGCCTGCGGTTTCGATCAGGCCGAGCGGCTGATGATCGCGGCTGGTCAGGCGGGCGTCACCCTGCATTCGGTGGGGCGGTTCGGCGGCGAGACCCTGCGGATCGGCACCAGCGAAGCCCCGCTCGCCACCCTCTCCGCGCTCTACCGCAGCGCCTTTGTTCAGGCCACCGGCGTGGCATGAGCCTGCGCCGGCCCGCCTGCCGCTGAGTATCGTCTGCCTGCGGTGCGGCCATAACACCGCAGCGGCTGCGCTTGATTTACCCGGCAGGCAGGATTACTTTCATTCAGAACGGTCAAAGGACGAATGATGGCCATAACGGCAGAGCAACTTGAAACCCTTCTGCGCGAAAGCTTTCCGCAGGGCAAGATCACCATCACCGACCTTGCGGGCGATGGAAATCACTATGCGGCAGAGGTCATTGATGACAGCTTCCGCGGGCTGAACCGGGTGCAACAGCAGCGTGCCGTCTATGCCGCGCTCAAGGGCAAGATGGACGGCAATCACGGCGAACTTCACGCGCTGGCACTGACCACCAAGGCGCCCGAATAATGCTTTTCGCGCTTCTCGGGCTCATTGTGCTGGTGGCCATCGTGCTGACGATCAGCCGTGCTCGCCCTGATGACCACGATGATGATGATGACAACACGCCGGGCGGGCGCCGCAGAATCCGCATTCCGGTACGAACAAATGACAGAGGACCACGATGAGCGCTTTGGAACAGATCCGCGAAACGATCGAAAAGAACGATGTGGTGCTTTACATGAAGGGCACCAAGACCATGCCGCAATGCGGCTTCTCCTCGCGGGTGGCGGGGGTGCTGAACTTCATGGGGGTCGATTTCACCGATGTGAATGTGCTGGCCGATGAAGGTGTGCGCTCGGGGATCAAGGAATTCTCGGACTGGCCGACCATCCCGCAGCTCTACGTCAAGGGCGAGTTTGTCGGCGGCTGCGACATCATCACCGAGATGACGCTTTCGGGCGAGCTGGACCAGCTGTTTGAGGCCAAGGGCGTCGCCTATGACAAGGACGCCGCTGAAAAGATCCGCGAAGCCAACGCCTGAACGGCGGGTTTTGCGAAAAGAATACCCCCGGTCGCCTTGACCGGGGGTTTTTTCATGTCCTGTTTTCCGTCCATCGCGTTGCAAGCGCCTTTTCAAGGCGCTTCCCACCCGGATGTGGCAGCGGTGCGCGCCACAGGGCAATCCGGCAAGGATCCACCCTGCCCCGGCATCGCCCGCCAACTCCTGCCTGCGGCTCAGGCGCGCTTTTCCTCGATCTGCTCGGCCAGTGCCTCGGACCGGGCGGCGAGTTCGGCCATCGATTCCAGCACGTCATTGGGAATCACCGGGACCTCCACCCGCGCCGGTTCAGGCCGTGGCGCCGTGCGCAGGCGTTCGATTTCGGTGCGCGCGCCCTCCAGCTCCTGCTCCAGTACGCGCAGCCGGTCTTCAGCACCGGCGGTCTTGTCGGCCAGCATCAGCCCCGCCATCAGCAGCATGCGCGACTCCGGCAACCGGCCGATCTGTTCCATCAGTGCGCGCGCTTCGGTGTCCAGCATCTTTGCCGCCGCGTGCAGGAAATGCTCTTCGCCTTCCTGACAGGCAACCTCGAAGGGCTTGCCGCCGATGGTGATGGTCTCTTCGGGCATCAGATCCTCCTCAGGCGCTACGGTTGTCGGCAGCCAGAAGCGGCTTCAGTTCCGCCAGTATTTCTTCCATCTCGGCCATCTCGGCGCGCCGCTCAGCCTGCAGCGCCTCCAGCTCAGCGGAAATGGAGCGGTTCACCAGCGTTGTATCGGGGAACCCTTCGGCCTGCGCCTCGCGCAGGGCCGCGTTCGATTCCATCAGCCGGGCATTGGCCTTCTTCAGGCGCAGCATCTCAAGGCTTTGCAGATCAAGCTGCTCGGTCAGCCGGGCCAGCCGGCGCTCAAGCTGGGCTATGGTGGTTTCCTGCCGCTGCTTGACCTGATGCACCCGCTCGCTCAGCTGGGCATTGGCGGCGCGCTCTTTCTCCAGCGCCTCGCGCAGGGTTTCCACCGTGGCGCGCGCCTCGGCCTCGGCGGCATCAGGCTTTGTACTCCGCCCGAAAAGCGCCCCCTTGGCCGCAGGCGCGGCGCGGGGCGTATCGCTGTCGATCCGGCGGGCGATCCGGTCAAGGGCGGCCGAGATGCGGCGCTCATAGGCGGCAATGTCGCTCAACGTGAACCCTCCATATCAGGCGGCGCAGAACCGGAAGCAGCGCGAATCATGCGCGGCGCCCGGACAGCGCGATTTGCGCCTAGCTTACGGCGATTAACGGGCCTTTCCAACCAATGGCTTGCACGATGCGCGCAACCCCGCGCTTGAACTTGGAACCAAGCCTGTTATGACGCCTGCAACGCTGCCATGAGAAGGATAGTCGCCTTGGACATCGCCACGCTTCGCGCGCAAGCGCCTGACCACTGGAACAAGGCCTGCGCCATCCGCGTGCTGGCCCTTGATGCGGTTGCGGCCGCAAATTCGGGCCATTCCGGCATGCCGATGGGCATGGCCGATGTCGCCACGGTGCTGTTTCAGAACCACCTGAAATTTGACGCCACCAACCCCGACTGGCCGGACCGCGACCGCTTCATCCTGTCGGCGGGCCATGGATCGATGCTGCTTTACGCGCTGCTTCACCTGACCGGCTATGCAGACATGACGCTGGAACAGCTCAAAAATTTCCGCCAGTGGGGCGCGATCACGGCGGGCCACCCGGAATACGGCCATGCCAAGGGCATTGAGACAACCACCGGCCCGCTGGGGCAAGGCATCGCCAATGCCGTGGGCTTTGCCATGGCCGAGGAATCCTTGCGCGCGCGCTGGGGTTCCAAGGTGCAGGACCATTACACCTGGGTCATCGCCGGTGACGGCTGCCTGATGGAAGGCATCAGTCAGGAGGCAATCGGCCTGGCAGGCAAGCATCAGCTGTCGCGGCTGATCGTGCTGTGGGATGACAATGGCATCACCATCGACGGGCGGGTTGACCTGTCCTGCGTCACTGATCAGAAGGCGCGTTTCGCGGCCTCGGGCTGGGATGTGTTTGAATGTGACGGCCATGACCCGGCTGATATCGACCGCGCACTGAGTGCCGCCAAGGCCTCGCCCCGCCCCGCCATGGTGGCCTGCAAGACACATATCGCGCTCGGTTCCTCGGCGCAGGATACGTCCAAGGGCCATGGCGCGCTGACCGATGCCAAGCTGATCGCCGACACCCGCGCCGTCTATGGCTGGGAACATGGGCCGTTTGTCATCCCGGCGGAAATCAAGGCAGCGTGGGAGGCGATCGGCACACGTGGCGTGGAAGCGCGCAAGGAATGGGAGACGCGGCTGGCGTCGCTGTCGCCCGCCAAACAGGCCGAGTTCAAGCGCATTTTTGCCCGCGACGTGCCCGCCAAACTGGGCGTTGCCATCCGCAAGCTGAAGAAGGAAGCGGTTGAAACACAAGCCAAACTCGCCACCCGCGCGGCAAGCGAGATGGTGCTGAAGGCCGTCAACCCGGTGCTGGGCGAAACCATCGGTGGCTCGGCTGACCTGACGGGCTCGAACAACACCAAAACCGCTGATCTGGGCACGTTTGAGCCCGGCAACCGCAAGGGCCGTTACGTCTATTACGGCATCCGCGAGCATGGCATGGCAGCGGCGATGAACGGGATGGCGCTGCATGGCGGCGTGCGCCCCTATTCGGGCACCTTCATGTGCTTCACCGACTATGCCCGCCCTGCGATGCGGCTGTCAGCACTGATGGGTATCCCGGTTGTCTATGTCATGACCCATGACAGCATCGGGCTGGGCGAAGACGGCCCCACCCACCAGCCGGTTGAGCATCTGGCAATCTCGCGCGCAACGCCCAATACGCTGGTCTTCCGCCCCGCCGACCTGACCGAGACCGCCGAGGCATGGGAAATCGCGCTGAACCAGAAAACCATGCCTTCGGTTCTGTCGCTCAGCCGCCAGAACCTGCCCGCGGTGCGCAAGGCCAATACGGCGCGCAACCTGTCGGCGCAGGGTGCCTATGTGCTGGCCGAGGCCGATGGCAAACGGCAGGTGATCCTGATCGCCACCGGTTCCGAGATGGAGATCGCGCTGAAAGCGCGTGATCTGCTGCAGGCCAACGGGATCGGCACGCGCGTGGTGTCCATGCCCTGTATGGAGCTGTTCGCGCAACAGGAAGAATCCTATCGCAAGCGCGTCCTGCCCGCCGGGCCGGTGCGCGTGGGGGTTGAGGCGGCGGTACGGGCAGGTGGCTGGGATCGCTGGTTGCTGGGCGAGCGGGCGAAGAAATCGGCCTTCGTGGGCATGGAGGGCTTCGGCGCTTCGGCGCCGGCGCCTGAGCTGTACCAGCAGTTCGGCATCACCGCTGAAAATGTGGCGGCACAGGCAAGCGCGCTTCTGTAAAGCCGTGCGAAGGGGGCGCGGTTTCAAAACCGCGCCCCAGGCACTTTTCCCGCCTGTCGCATAGGGTGTGCCCGGTCAGGCGATGTACGACTAAGCCCTGAAAACGCCCGGACGAACGCGATAATCCAACCGCGTTCAGGCCGTTCCTGACAGCGTTTCATCCGGCACAAAGCGCCTTCAACCTCGGAAAAACTCAGATCAGGTCGCGCGAGTCCAGCGCTTTGGCGATTTCGCTGCGCACCAGCTTGCGCACCTGAAGGGTGATCCGCTCGCCCAGCTGCCCCTGCAATTCCTCGCGCACGATCTGTGCCACCAGAATCCGCAGTGTCGCCTCGTCGATTACCGTTTCAAAAATGTCATCCTCATCCGGATCGACCTCTGTCATGGCAGCCGGCGCTGGTGTGGGGTCAGGCAGGGTCTGGGCTGCGGGCTTTGCGCCAGCCGCCTCCGGCACCGGATTGCGCACAAAGCTGGGGGTGACATATAGCGCCGTCACATTGGACGTGGCAGCGCCCTCCGTCCCGTCCGGCTCAAACACCGAACCGCTGGCGGAAACGGCGGCCTCCAGCTCGGCAATCGTGGCTTCCAGCCTGCGGAAATCAGGGGCCGGGGGCAGCGCGGCTGCGGGCGGTTTGACCGGGGCCTGAGGAATGTTGCCAACAATGCCCGCGCCATCCGTGACCACACCCTTGGTTTCTGCGCCCTTGGTGTTCAGGCCCGTCGTATCCTGCGGTTCCGCCTCCTGCCGAACGACAGCTTGCGGGGAAACATCGGGCCTGGCCCCATCCGCCGGGCTGCTGTCGCCTGCCGCGTCGATCCGCTGTGCCTGCGTCAGAATGAGGCGCCCGCCATCGCTCTTGACGTCACCTTTCGCGGGTGCGGCTTGCGCCCCCTCGGCCCGGTGCACATCCTGCCCGACCAGCCGCCGGACGGAGGTCAGAACATCTTCGATCTCGCGATTGGTCAATGCGTCCGACATGCCCGCCACCTCTGATTTGTTTTTTCAACAGGATAGCGCCAAGACGGCTTGAAAACAACCGCCTTGACCGGCAGCACCCGTCAGACCGGCGGCAACAAACCGGTTCGCAATCCCATGGCAGAGGGGGCGCGCGCCCTCGCCGCCTCAGGGGCCCTGATTGGCCCCCGGCGCGCGGCTCATGATGCGGTCAAGCCGCTGGCCCTGCTCTGAGGGAGCAGCGCGTGTGGCGGGTTGCACGGGCCGGGCGGCATTGCCGCCCCAGCGGGTGAAACCTGCGGAATAGGCTTCGACATCATAAGTCGGAATGCCGAGGTTCAGCGCCTCCACCGTCAGCTGCCCCATCGCCTCCAGCAGCGCATAGCTGGCCAGCTGCACCGAGGCCGAGGCCATGATCCGGTTTGACTGCGCATCCAGCAGTTCCTGCTCGGCATTGAGCACATCCAGCGTGGTGCGGGAGCCGAACTCGGCCTCGGCGCGAACGGCCTCATAGGCGGTGCGTGCGGCGGAAATCTGCGTATCGCTGGCCGCAAGCTGCGCGCGCGCCACCGCAAGCTGCGCCCAGTTTTCCGACACGGCCTGATGCACCAGCGCAACCGTCTGATGCAGGTTGGAGCGCTGCGCATCCTGCCGCGCAATCGACTGGCGCTCGCCCGAGATGACGGCGCCACCGCTGTAGATCGGCACCCCCCAGGTAACCGAGGCGGTCAGGTCGCTGGTATTGCCGCCGGGCGCGGCCACCGCCCCGGCTGAAAGCGACCCCGTCACCGAGCCGAACCGCTGAAGCCCCGCGATTTCAACCAGCAGATCGGCTGCCGCCACCTGATGCTGGGCCTGAACGATCGCCGGATGGTTGCGCCGCCCGGCATCCAGCGCGGCCTGCAGGCTTGCAGGCAGGCGCGGCAGGCTTGGCGCGGCGGTCAGGTTGCCGGGATACATGCCCACATTGAGGTTGAATTCCTCGCGCGCGACGTTGAAATTGCCCTCGGCGGCAGAGAGCGCCGATTGCGCGCCCGCCAGCCGCGCCTCGGCGATGGCGACATCGGTCCGGGTGGAATCACCCAGCTCGAAGCGCTCGCGTGCCGCGCGCAGTTCCTGCCGGATCAGTTCATTGTTGCTGCGCCGCAGGGTGACCGTGTCACGGGTGCTGACCACATTGAGATAGCTCTGCACCGCCTGCAACAGCACACCCTGCTCCACCGCGATCAGCCCGGCACGCGCCGAAAGCACCTGTTCGCGGGCATAGGCCACGCTCAGCCGTCCGCGCCCGAAATCAATCAGCGGCATCTCGGCGGCCAGCGAGAAGTTCATCTGGCGCGACGAGGTGGTATTGACGATCGACCCCACCCCCGGCGTGCTGGTTTCAATCCGGCGCCGGTTGGCCTGCGCGCCGGTAATGAAGCGGATGACCGGCAAAAGCTGCGCCTGCGCCTGCACCGCGTCTTCATCGGTGGCGCGCAGCAGCGCACGGTTCTGTTCCAGCAGGTTCGAGTTACGATAGGCGGCCACCAGCGTATCGGCGAGGGTCTGGGCCTGTGCCTGCCCGGGCCCGAAAACCGATATTGCCGCCGCCACCAGCACCACACCAAATGCAAGACGCATACGCATTCCAGACCTCCGACGCGCCACGGCGCTCATCATTCATCGCTGCACAGCCACCCAGACACGGCGCCGTCAGCCCTCCGCGTCCGCCAGTCAGGCAGAACCGCGCCGATCAGAGCGCAAACGCGCGCTCTTTCGCAAAACCGTCCAGTACCGGAGCGGCCGCGTTGAACGCGTCACGCCACCGTATAACCCCTTGACGCTTCACACCAATACGCACCACGCCAAGCGCGCGGTCCATGAAGATTGCCGCGGTGCGGCCCCCTTCCTTAAGCTGATCGGCCAGTGCCTCGGGGAATTGTTCAACCCCGCCCTGCACCACAATCACATCATAGGGCCCGTGGCGCGGCGCGCCTTCGGCGGGCATCAGGCGTTCAACCACGACATTGCTGGCGCCCACGGCCTCCAGCGCTGCCTCGGCGTCATCCGCCAGCGATTCGATGGGTTCCACCGCGATCACCGCCTCGGCCAGTTGCGCCATCACCGCGCTGGAATAGCCCAGCCCGGCCCCCAGATCGAGCACCAGTTCATTGGCGCGCAGATCCAGCGCATCCAGCATCTTGGCAAGGGTCCGCGCCTCCAGCAGCACACGTCCCGGCGCAATCTCCAGCGTCTCGCCGACATAGGCCGCTTCCATCATCGATGCCGGCACGAATTGTTCGCGCGGAATGGCAAGCATGGCCTCGATGATCGGAAACTTCGTGACGTCCGAGGGGCGCACCTGAGTGTCGACCATCATGATGCGGCGGGCGGCGAAATCGGTCATCCTGGACGCTCGTATGGCTGAAGGGTTCGGCACTGTCTTGCCACAGGTTCAAGGGCCTTGGCAACCGTCCGCGGGCTGTCCGGGTGGCCCCGGGGCATTGTTGTGCAATATGTGAACAATTCACTTCGCGCCGGACGGGACGCGCGCTAGATTAGCTGCCTCCGGCATGGCGGGAATACGCCCCGGACAGTATGACAAGGGGATAGTGGATGATCAGAGAATTCAGGAATTTCATCGCGCGCGGCAATGTCATGGACATGGCGGTGGGCATCATCATCGGCGCGGCTTTCACAGCGATCGTCACGTCGCTGGTGGATGATCTGGTAAACCCGTTCATCGGCCTTTTTGTCGGCGGAGTCGATTTCAGCGCGCTCAGCGTCGGATGGGGCGAAGCGCAATTCATGTATGGAAATTTCATCAACGCGGTCATCAAGTTCCTGATCATTGCCTGGGTGGTGTTTCTGATGGTCAGGCTCATGAACCGCGTGAAAGAGGCCGCCATCCGCAAGGAGGTCGCCGCCGCCCCGCCGCCGCCGCCGCCCGGCCCCACGCAGGAAGAACTGCTGGCCGAAATCCGCGATCTGCTCCGGGTACGCTGAACAGCGCTGCGGTGGCCCGGCAACGCCCCGGGCCACCGCTTTTCGGCCATATGCCACAGCGCTCAGGCCACAGCGCTCAGGACAAAAAAAACGGATCGCGCGCGCGCCAGTGTTCGAGCAGGTCAACCACGTTGCGCCGCACGGCATCGTCACGCTCCAGCGTCATCACGTCGATGGCCAGCAGCGTTGCCATGCGCCACAGATCGGCGGCGGGTGTTTCAGGCTGAACGCTTTTCCCCAGTATCTCTTCCAGCCCGTTGGCGACGATCGCCAGCACCAGAACCGGCGACAAGGCCTGCGCCTGCGGGAAAAGCTGCGACATATGCTCGACCAGGGCGCGCACCGCCTCACGCGCCGTACCGCCCTCCGTCAGAAGCCGCTGCAACACGAACTCGCCAAGCGCATCAATGTCAGACGGGTGCAAAGCATGGGCCATCACGCAATCCTGCAAGGATATGGCGACCACAAGGGGCCAGACATGCCCTGACATTACAAACTATTAACGTATCGGTAACCAGCAGATCGAATACATGATTAACCGGTGCTTAACCGGCGGTGCCGGGCCCACCGGGGCCTGTTTCGGCCACGCCATCCGCCTTGCGCACACCCCGCGCCGGGGTCTCGGCGGCAAAGCCTGCCCATTCGGCATTTTTCGCGGGTTTCGGCAGCGTGTCCGGGCGTTCGCGCAGGTGCAGATGCACCTTGGCGATGAAATGCGCGACAATCGGTGCGGTGAGGAACAGGAACAGCGTGATCATCAGCTCATGCGCCGAAATCTGCCCTTCGCCTGCAAAGAAATACACCATCGACGCAACCAGAACCCCGCCAACCCCCAGGGTGGTGGCCTTGGTCGGCGCATGCAGGCGCGACATGGCATCCTTCAGCCGGATCAGCCCGAAAGAGCCGACAATGCCGAAAAACCCGCCGATAACCAGCAGAACCGAGATCGTGATTTCAGCCCAGAGTGCCATCAGCCCCCTCCCTTACTCGATGATCCCGCCGCGCAGCAGATAGCGGCAATAGGCCACGGTCGAAATGAAGCCGACCATGGCAAACAGCATCGAGGCCTCGAAATAGACCGTCGTGCCGCGCAGGATGCCATAGAGGATCAACAGCGCGATGGCGTTGATCACCATGGTGTCCAGCGCCAGAATCCGGTCGCTCAGCTCCGGCCCGGTCAGCACCCGGTAGAGGTTCATCAAAAGCGCCAGCCCATAGCAGGCAAAGGCGAAGATCAGCGCATAGGTGATCATTCGAAAATCTCCATCAGCCGGCGCTCATAGCGGCTTTTGATCTGATCGCGCACCGCATCGGGGTCAGGCGCGTGCAGGCAATGGACCAGAATGGCATGCCCGTCGGCCGACAGATCGCTGGAGACCGTGCCGGGCGTCATGGTGATGGTCCCGGCCAGAACCGTGATCGCCTCAGGCGTGCGCAGGTCCAGCGGTATGGTGACCCAGCCGGGGCGGCGGGCGGCGTCCGATTTGAAGAGGATGATCATCGCCACCTCGACATTGGCAATCACGATGTCCCAGAGCACCACCAGCAGATATTCGGCGATCATCAGCGGGTTGCGCAGGCGCGGCGCGTCAGGCCAGTAGGCGCGGGTCATGAGCGGGACCAGCAGGCCCAGAATGGCGCCGAACACCACCGCATTCAGCGTCAGCGTGTTGACCAGCAGCACCCAGACGATGAGCAGCACCACAGACAGCACCGGATGCGGGAAGACCTTGTGAAAGAGCGTCATCTCAACCCTCCTCTTCATCGGTGGCGGTTTGCGGGGTGGTGTCTGCTTCGCCCTCTTGCGCCATCGGCTCGGCGGTCAGCGGGTCCAGCACCTCAGCGGCACCCAGCACCGCCACGATATAGGCATTGCGCTCATGAAGCTGCTCAGCCGCGGCCTCGGCATGGCGCATGACCGGCCCGGCCAGAACCGTCAGTGCAATGATCAGCCCCAGCAGCGCCCCGATACTGGCCAGCGCCGCGCCCGGATGCGCATGGTCGGCAATCGCATTCACCCGCGCCTCGGGCTCAGCGGCAACCGGTTGGGTTGTCGCGTCCTCCGCCTTCCAGAACATCATCGAACCGGCGCGGGCAAAACCCACCACGGCGATCAGTGATGTGACCAGAATGGCAGCCCAGATCCAGACCCAGAGCGCATGATCGCGCAGCGCATCCATCACCAGCAGCTTGCCGATAAAGCCGGATAGCGGCGGCATCCCGGCCATAGCAATCGCCCCGCCAAAGAACAGCGCCGCAATCAGCCCGTTCTGCGCCATCGGCGGCAGTGCCACCAGTGCGGTATTGCCCCGCCGTGCGCGCAATTGATCGACGATCAGGAACAGCACGGCGGCGGCCAGCGTGGAATGGATCAGGTAATAGAGCGCGG
Source organism: Pararhodobacter sp. (assembly GCF_036802785.1). Classification (GTDB taxonomy): domain Bacteria; phylum Pseudomonadota; class Alphaproteobacteria; order Rhodobacterales; family Rhodobacteraceae; genus Pararhodobacter. Next base: position 94,027 of record NZ_DAIRVN010000004.1, on the reverse strand, counting down.
CGGCGGTCGCCTGCGGCGTGAAGGCACCAATTGCCAGAAACAGCGTCCCCATCGAGCCGATGGCAGCAAACGCCACCACCCGCGCCATGGTGCCGCCCGCCAGCACACCGATCATTCCCACCACCAGCGTGATCAGCGCGGCGGGGATGATCGCATCGCTGGCCATACTGCCCGTGGCCTCAAGCCCGGGATGGAACACCAGCGTATAGACCCGGATCACCGCATAGGCGCCCACCTTGGTCATGATCGCAAACAGCGCGGCCACCGGCGCAGGCGCCAGTGCATAGGTGTTGGGCAGCCAGAAATGCAGCGGCAGAAGCGCGCCCTTGAGCACGAACACCAGCAGCAGAAGCGCCGCCGCCACCCGCAGCAACGCCGTATCGCCGGCTGGCAGCTCGGCCGCGCGCACCGCCATATCGGCCATGTTCAGCGTGCCCAGCACGCCGTAAACCGTGCCAAGCGCGAACAGGAACAGTGTGGAGCCCGCGAGGTTGTAGATGACATACTGCACCCCGCCCCTCAGCCGCATCCGCCCGCCGCCATGGATCATCAGCCCGTAGCTGGCGATCAGCAGGATTTCAAAGAACACGAACAGGTTGAACACATCGCCCGTCAACATCGCGCCGAACAGGCCCATGAGCTGGAACTGATAGAGCGCATGGAAATGCCGCCCCCGCGCATCCCAGCCCGAGGCCACGGCATAGGCCAGCACAACCAGCGCCAGCACCGCCGTCAGCAGCACCATCATGCCTGAAAGGCGGTCCAGCACCAGCACGATACCGAAGGGCGCGGGCCATGCGCCCAGCTCATAGGATTCGATCACGCCGGTCGCCGCAGAGGCGTAAAGTGCCGCCGCCATGACCACCAGCGCCACCGTCGATGCCAGCGAGAAAACGCGCTGCAACACCAGGTCATAGCGCATCGCCAGCGCAATGACCGGCGCGACAAGGCCGGGCAGAATGATCAGGGCTACAATCCAGTGTGACACCAATGCTCTCCCTCAGCGGTCCGTCTTGATGCGGGTTCCGGGTTTCTCGATATCCAGCGCATCGGTTCCCGAATTCAGATACGCCCCAAGCGCCAGAATGACCGCCAGCGCCGTCATGCCAAAGGCAATGACGATGGCGGTCAGCACCAGCGCCTGTGGCAACGGGTCAGCATAGGGGGCGGGTTCGATCAGCACGGGCGGCGCGTTCAGCACCAGCCGCCCGCTGGCGAACAGGAAGGTGTTGACCGCATAGGTCAGCAGTGACAGGCCCAGCACCACCGGGAATGTGCGCAGGCGCAGCATCAGATACACGCCCCCCGTGGTCATGATGCCGATGGCGGCAGCAACGAGCAGTTCCATCAGCGGGCCTCCTTCTTGCCGTCACCGGATTCGCGCGGGTCCACATCCATGGGGGTGATGTTCACCCCCTCGCCCGCCCGCCGTCCGATCCGGCTGAGCGAAGCCAGCGCCAGCATCACCGAGCCGACGACCGTCAGGAACACGCCCAGATCGAAGGGGATGGCGCTGGCCAGATGCACCGGCGACAAGGGCGGCACGGTCACATAGGCATTGGCTGAGGTCAGGAAGGGCGCGCCAAAGAACCACGAGCCCACGCCGGTCAGCACCGCGAACAGCACCCCGACCGAGATGATCGCGTGGTAGTCAAAGCGCTGCCGCTCCTGGCTCCAGGCAAAGCCCGAGGCCATGTATTGCATGAGCAGCGCTATCGCCACCACCAGCCCGGCGATGAACCCGCCGCCCGGCTCGTTATGACCACGCAGGAAGATATAGACACCCACGGTCAGCGCGATCGGCAGCGCCACGCGCGTTGCCACCACCATCATCAGCGGGTGACGGTCATGCGCGACCGGCCGGTCAGGTTTGTAATTCGCCAGCCTGCGCGAGGCCGGGCCATGCAGCACCCCTTCCACCAGCGCAAAGATGGCGAAGGCGGCAATGCCCAGCACGATGATCTCGCCCATCGTGTCAAAGCCCCGGAAATCCACCAGAATCACGTTCACCGCATTGGTGCCGCCGCCCCCGGTATAGGAGTTCTCCAGATGATAGCCCGAGATGGAGGGGATCGACAGATCGCGCACCAGAATGGCATAGGCCAGCGCCGAGGTTCCCAGCCCGGCAACCGCCGCGATCACCCCGTCGCGCATCCGGCGCAAGGCAGAGCTTTCAACCGGCGTGTCCTTGGGCAGATAGTTCAGCGCCAGCAGCAGCAGGATGATGGTCACCACCTCTACCGTCAGCTGCGTCATCGCCAGATCGGGGGCCGAGAAATAGATGAACCCCAGCGCGATCACCAGACCGATGATCGAAATCACGATCAGCGACACAAAACGCTGGCGATGCAGCACTACCAGCGCCACCGTGGCCGCGACCAGCAGGAAGAACCCGGCCAGCGGCAGCACACTCATCGGCAGCAACGGGCGCGTGCCCGCCGTATGCGGCGCACCCGCGAAAGCCCAGAGGCCGAAGGCCACCACCGCAACCGTGAAGATCGCCAGATAGCGGGTCATCGCCCCGTCATGCAGCGCCAGCGTAAGCCGCTGTGCCTGCCGCGCGGCAAAGCTTTCCACGATGGCATCAAAGATCACTTTGGCCTCCGGGCGGCGCGCATTGTCCCAGCGCCGGGCCAGCGGGTAGTGCGTTTTCAGCAGCGCCAGCCCCACCCCGATGGCGATGATCGACATGAACAGCGCCGGTGTCACGCCGTGCCAGAGCGTCAGCGAGTAATATGGAAGATCCGCGCTGCCGATCACCGCGCGCGACACGGTTGCCACCAGCGGCCCCACCATGGTCTGCGGGAACAGGCCGATCAGCACCACCAGCACCGCCAGCAGCGCAGGCGCGGCCCACATGCCGAAACCGGGGTCATGCGGCTTGCCCGGATAGTCGTTGCGCTTCGGGCCAAGGAAAACATGGGTCACGAAGCGGAACGAATAGGCCACCGAGAACAGCGCGCCCAGTGTCGCCAGCACCGCCACCACGGGCCCGGTTTCCCATGCCGCATCCAGCATCATTTCCTTCGACAGGAAGCCGTTGAACAGCGGAATCCCCGCCATCGACAGCGCCGCCACCGTGCCGATCGCAAAAGTGACCGGCATCAGATGCCGCAGCCCCCCCAGCCGCTTGATGTCGCGGGTATGCGCCTCATGGTCGATAATCCCGGCGGTCATGAAGAGCGCGGCCTTGAAGGTGGCGTGGTTGATGATGTGAAACACCGCCACCACGGCGGCAAACTGGGTGCCCATGCCCAGCAGCATGGTGATCAGCCCCAGATGGCTGACGGTTGAAAACGCCAGCAGCGCTTTCAGGTCATCCTTGAACAGCGCAATCACCGCGCCCAGAACCATGGTGATCAGCCCTGCCCCGGTGACCAGATAGAACCACGCATCCGTCCCCGAAAGCACCGGCCACAGCCGCGCCATCAGGAACAGCCCCGCCTTCACCATCGTGGCCGAGTGCAGATAGGCCGAAACCGGCGTCGGCGCCGCCATCGCATGCGGCAGCCAGAAGTGGAACGGGAACTGCGCCGATTTGGTGAACGCGCCCAGCAGGATCAGGATCAGCGCCGGCAGATACAGCGGCGAGGCCTGAATGGCGTCTTTCTGCGTCAGAATGACCGAGATGTCATAGCTGCCCGCGATATCCCCCAGGATCAGCATGCCCCCGATCATCGCCAGCCCGCCCATGCCGGTGACCGCCAGCGCCATCCGCGCGCCCTGCCGGCCTTCCGGCAGGTGTTTCCAGTAGCCGATCAGCAGGAAGGACGACAGCGAGGTCAGCTCCCAGAAAATCAGCAGAAGCAGGATGTTGTCGGACAGGACGATGCCCACCATCGCGCCCTGAAACAGCAGCAGATAGGTATAGAACTGGCCCATCGGGTCAGCCTTGGACAGATAGAAACGCGCATAAAGAATGATCAGCAGGCCGATCCCCAGAATCAGGATCGAGAACAAAAGCCCCAGCCCGTCGAGCATGAAATTCGCGTTCAGCCCCAGCCCCGGCAGCCAGTCAAACCGCGCCATCACCACCTCGCCGCGCATCACGGCGGGGGCGTGCATCAGGATGCCCAGAAGGGCCAGCGCCGAGATGGCGAATGTGGCTGTGGCGCAGGCGTTGCGGCCCGCGCGGATCAGAAGACCGGGTAGCAGCGCGCCCAGAAAGGGAAGAGCTGCGATCAGGGCAAGGGACATACCTGCTGGGTTCCGTTTTGTTGGGCCCGATGGAAGGCGCTTGGACTGTCGTTATTCGTGCTTTTGTCGTCCCCGGATGGCCGGAGCCGCGCCGCATAAATTTTGCACATGGCCCCGGAAGTCAAGCGAAACCGGCCCGGAACCCGCCGAAATCGCCCCGCAAACCGCTACCGCAACGAAAAAGGGCGGCCCAAAGGCCGCCCCTTCAACAATCGTGGAAAACCTGGCTCAGGCCAGTGCCAGATTGGTCGCCGACTGGCGGCCGTCACGGCTGGTTTCCATGTCAAAGGTCACTTTCTGACCGTCGTCCAGACCGCGCAGGTCTGCGCGCTCCAGTGCGGTGATGTGAACAAAAATGTCTTTCGAGCCGCCATCCGGCTGGATGAAGCCATAGCCCTTGGTTGCGTTGAACCATTTCACGGTGCCAGTTGCCATCGTGTAGTCTCCTGTCAGATGCTGCCCGCGTAAGTGCGACAGCCCGGCGTAGTCAGTCTAAAGATCGAGCGCGCGGGATGTCGGAAGACAGTTCAGCAGGTCGATAAGATAACGTCGCCCTTGATTCCTGCCATAAAATGGCCTGTCGCGCAAGGAATATCACGTGGCGCCAGCGGCAGTTACCCTTTGTCAACCATTCCCCGGCTAGGGTTGCAGGACACTGCTGAAGGTCCGCGATGAAGAATTCTCGCCTCCGTGGCGCGCCCGGCGCGCTTGTCCTGTTATTGCTCCTGCCGCATGCGGCGGTGGCAGAGGCCGCGCTGTGCGAAAACGCCGCCCGCCGCGCCGCGGGCGAAAGCGGGGTGCCTGCCGATGTGCTGCTGGCGATTGCCCTGACCGAGACCGGGCGCATGACCGACGGGGTGATGCGCCCCTGGCCCTGGGCGGCCAATCTGGATGGTCAGGGCCACTGGTTTGACACCCCGGCCCATGCGCTGGCCTTTGCCGAAAGCGCCATTGCAACCGGGCGCACGGGGTTTGATCTGGGCTGCTTCCAGATCAACTGGCACTGGCATGGTGAACATTTCGCCTCCCCCCGCGCGCTGCTCGATCCGCTGGAAGGCGCGCGCTATGCCGCCCGCTTTCTGACCGATCTCGCCGATGAACTGGGCAGCTGGGAGGCGGCGGCAGGCGCCTATCACTCGCGCACCCCGCAACTGGCCGCCCGCTACCGCGCCCGCTTTGACGCCCTGCGCGCCGGGCTTGCGGGCAGTGCCCCGGCGCTCAATACCCCTGCCCCGGTGCCGCGCGTCAACACCTTCCCGTTCCTGATCGCCGCCGACACCGACAGCGCCCCCCTCGCCTCGCTCGTCCCCATGGGTGCGGCCAGCGCGGCCGCCTTCCTCCCCGCCTTGCAAGAGCACCACCCATGATCCTGACGCTGACCCAGCTCTTCCGCCCGACCGTGCTGTTGGCGGTGGCCCTCATGGCGGTGATCGTGATGATGATCCTGCCGGTCCCGGCCTGGATGCTCGACATCGGCCTCGCGGCCTCGTTCGCGCTGGCGATCCTGATGTTCACGGTCACGCTTTTCATCGAACGCCCGCTTGATTTCTCGATCTTCCCCACCGTGCTGCTGGCTTCGCTCATGCTGCGCCTCTCGCTCAATGTCTCCTCGACCAAGCTGATCATCGGCGAGGGGCATACCGGGCCGCATGCCGCCGGGGCGGTCATTCAGGGCTTTGCCAATTTCGTCATGGGCGGCAGCGTCTTTCTGGGCGTGGTGGTGTTCTGCGTCCTCCTGATCGTCAATTTCATCGTCATCACCAAGGGCGCAGGCCGCATGGCCGAGGTCGGCGCACGCTTCGCGCTTGACGGAATGCCGGGCAAACAGATGGCGATCGACAGCGACATGTCGGCGGGCGCCATTGATCACCACGAGGCCAAGGCACGGCGTGAGCGCGAACAGCAGGAAACCACGTTTTTCGGCTCGCTCGACGGGGCCTCGAAATTCGTCAAAGGCGATGCCATCGCGGGGTTGCTGATCACGCTGCTCAACATCGTCGTGGGGCTGGGCACCGGCACCCTCATGCATGGCATGCCGCTTGGTCAGGCCTTTGAAACCTATGCCATTCTCACGGTCGGTGACGGGCTGGTCAGCCAGATTCCGGCGGTGATCATCTCCATCGCCGCCGCCCTGCTTCTGGCGCGCGGCGGTGCCACGGGGGCAACCGATCTGGCACTTTTTGCCCAGCTTGGCCGCTACCCACCCGCGCTGATGACTGTGGGCCTTCTAATGGGGCTTTTCGCGCTGGTGCCGGGCCTGCCCTTCGTGCCCTTCGTGCTGGGGGCTGGCGTGCTGATGGGCGCGGCCTGGTATGCACAGCGCCACGCCCGCACCCTGACCGAAACCCCTGCGACCGAGGCCGCGCCGGAACTCAGGCCGATGTCGCTGGGCGATGTCCTTGATCTGGATGAAATCCATGTCAAATTCTCGCCTGATCTGGTGCCGATGGTGCTGGACCCGGCGGTGGGGCTGGATGCGCGCATCACCAATATGCGCACCCATGTCATGCGCAGCTTCGGCCTCATCCTGCCCGAAATCCGCCTGACAGACGAGGCCGCGCTGGGGTCAGGCGAATATGCGATCCTGATTCAGGGGGTCGAACAGGGGCGCGACCGGCTTTTCCCCGACAGCAGGCTGGCGCTGCTTTCCGGCGATACGGATAACCTGCCCGAAGGCGTCGATGTGCGTGAGCCGGTCTATGCCGCGCCCGCCCGCTGGATCTCCCCCGATGACGAGGAAAGCGTGGCGCTTCTGGGCCTCACCGTCGTCAGCCCGACCGAGGTTCTGGCGACCCATCTGCTGGAGGTGCTCAAGGCCAATTTCGGGCGCCTGCTCAGCCTGCGCGGGTTGCGGCGGATGCTCGATGAGCTGTGCAACCTCTCTGACCCCAAACGCTCCGAGGCCAACCGCCGCCTGATCGACGAGCTGATACCGGACCGCGTTCCGGTTGATCTGCTGCTGAGCGTGTTGCGGATGCTGCTGGATGAGCGCGTCTCGGTGCGCAACCTGCCGCTGATCCTTGAAACCATCGCCGAGCTGCGGCCCCAGAACGCCCCGCCTGAGCTGGTCTGCGAACATGTCCGCCAGCGGATGGGTTTCCAGCTCGTCTCTGCGCTGCGCAGGCCCGACGGCTCCATCCCGCTGGTGCAGCTGGCACCGGAATGGGACGCGCTGTTCGCCAGCTATCAGATCGAAGGGGAGCGCGGCGGCACCGATATCGCCCTGCCCCCGGCCGAGTTCGGGCGCCTCTCAACCGCGCTGGCTGAGAAATTCGCGCAGCTTGCCGATGCGGGAACGCAGGCCGCGCTGGTCTGCACCGCCCGGCGACGGCGCTTCCTGCGCACCGTGATGGCCGCGCGCGAAATTCCCGCGCCGGTGCTGTCGTTCGAGGAAATCGGGATGGAGGCGCGGCCCGCCCTCGTCGGCCAGATCCCGGCGCCCGTCGCCGAACCCGCCTGATCCGCATGTCACCCGAACTGATCGCCACGCTTGACCTTCTTGCGGCCGAGGCCCGGCAGGCGCTGGTGCAGGGCTTTCTGGTTTTCGCCCGCGTGGGGGCCTTCTTCGCCCTGCTGCCCGCGCTTGGTGAACAGGTGGTACCTGCCCGTATCCGGCTGATGGCGGCCTTCGCCATGACGCTGATCATCGCCCCCGCCGTCCTGCCCGATATCGCCGCCCGCCCCGATACGCCGGGCGCGGTGGCGCAGTTCCTGTTCATCGAGGCCGCGATCGGGCTGGCCTTCGGTGCGGGGCTGCGGCTGATGGTTCAGGGCCTGCAGATGGCCGGAACCATGGCCGCGCAGGCCACCTCGCTTGCGCAGTTCTTCGGCGGCGCCGGGGTTGACCCGCAACCGGCCATCTCGCAGGTGCTGGTCATGGCGGGGCTGGCCCTTGCGGTCATGTCTGGCCTGCCCGCGCGCGCGGCCGAGTTCCTGATCCTGGGATACGGCCTTCTGCCCGCCGGGCAGTGGCCCGATGCGGGCGCGATGGCCCAGTGGGGCGTGGGCCGGGTCAGCCATGTCTTCACCCTGGCCTTCGTGCTGGCCGCGCCTTTTGTGATCGGCGCCAGCATCTACAACCTCGCGCTGGGGGCAATCAACCGCGCCATGCCGCAGCTCATGGTGGCCTTCATCGGGGCCCCGGCGCTGACCTTTGGCGGGCTTTTACTGTTCATGCTGGCCGCGCCCCTGATGCTGGCGGTCTGGCAGGATGCCTTCCTCGCCCTTCTGGCCGACCCCGCCGCCCGCAGCGGTGCCCGATGAGCGAAGACGACAGCACTGAAAAGCCGCATGACGCCACGCAGCACAAGCTGGATGAAGCGCGCAAACGCGGGGAAATCCCGAAATCCGCCGATCTGACCGCCACCGCCGCCGTGGCCGGGCTGCTGATGCTGGCGCTTCTGCCCGGCGGCTGGGCACCGCCGCGTCTCGGCGCCATCGGCGCGGGGCTTCTGGAACGCGCCGACCTGCTGTCGCACCTGATGCTGGCGGGCGGGACGGGGGCGATGGATGCGCTGATGCTCGCCCTGATCGAGGCGCTCGCCCCCCTCTTCCTGCTCCCCGCGCTGGCGGTTCTGGCCACGCTTTTCGCCCTGCGCGGCATCGTCTTTGCTCCGGAAAAGCTCATACCGAAAGCCTCGCGCATCTCGGTGATCTCGAATGCGAAAAACAAGTTCGGCCCCTCGGGCCTGTTCGAATTCGCCAAAAGCACCGTCAAACTGGTGATCTATGCCCTTGTTCTGTGGCTCTTTCTTGCCGCCCGCCTCCCCCGGCTGATCGCCACGATCCACCTCAGCGCCGGGCAGGCGGTGGCCGAGATGATGCGCCTGATCGTCGAATTCCTGTTTCTGGTGCTCATCATCATGGCCCTGATCGGCGCCGTTGATTACCTCTGGCAGAATTTCGACCATCGCCGCCGCCAGCGCATGAGCCATCAGGAACTGCGCGATGAACACAAACAGGCCGAGGGCGACCCGCATATGAAACAGGCGCGGCGCCAGCGCGCGCAGGAAATCGCCGCCAATTCCATGCTGGCCGACGTTGCCCGGGCCAGCGTGGTGATCGTCAACCCCACCCATTATGCGGTCGCGCTGCAATGGGAGCAGGGCAATCTGGGGGCGCCGGTCTGTCTGGCCAAGGGCGTGGATGAAATCGCCGCACGGATCCGCGAACGCGCGCAGGAGGCGGGGGTTCCGATCCACAGCGACCCGCCCACCGCCCGCGCGCTGCATGCCACCACCGAAATCGGTGCGGAAATCGCCGCCGAGCATTACGCCCCCGTGGCCGCCGCGATCCGCTTTGCCGAACTGATGCGCCGCAAGGCGCGCGCGCGCGGCAAAACCCCTGGCAGCGGCAGGAAAACCCCATGAAACACCCCGACCCCGCCCGCCTTGACCGCCTGCAGGCCATCGCTGCCATGAAACGCGATGCTGAGCTGGCAAAACTGGCGATGGTCGCGCAAAGCAGGGCGCGGCTGCTTCAGGCCCTTGACGGCCTCAATCAGGCAGAGGCCCCGCTGGAGGACGAGAGCAACCCGGGGCTGATACGCGCGCGGCTCGCCCACATGCGCTGGATCGAGGGGCGCCGGCGCCTGCTCAACCAGCGCCTTGCCCTGATCCAGGCCGACTACCTCGAACGCCGCCCGGCAGCCGTTCAGGCCTTCGGCCGGGCACAGGTTCTCGGCACTCTGGCCGCACAGCTCCGCGCCCGGACAAAACCGCCGCGGTAAGCCGCGCCTCCTGAAATCAGAAATCTGACGCGCCAAGCCACACCGTGAGCGCCCTCAGGCGCGCCTCAACGACCCGTCCAAACCGACGAAGCGATCCCCGCCCCCCCCTTTCACCTGTTCAGAAATATCCCGGGGGAGTCCGTTCTGCAAAGCAGAACGGGCGGGGGCAGCGCCCCCCTTCCTGAACAAAAAAGGCGTCTGCGCAGCAGTCAATCCGGTCAATGGCGGACAGGTGCGCAGCCGCAAGCGGCCTCCGACCCGGCGCCGGTCTGCTTTGGTCCTTGCATCGGCGCGTGGACAGTGCAAGCCTGACCGGAAACAATAACAATACCGGACGGGTCAATGCGCGGCGAGGATGGACGCGAAATCGTGCTGGTGGTTGATCTGGACGGCACCCTGATCCGCTCGGACATGCTACTGGAATCCTTCTGGTCCGGGTTCGCCCGCGACTGGCGCACGCCTTTGCGCGCCGTGGCCGGGCTGACGCAGGGCCGCGCCGCGCTCAAGGCCCGGCTCGCCGCCTGCGGTGCGCCTGATCCGGCCACCCTGCCCTATAATCCCGCCGTTCTGGCCCAGATCCGCGACTGGCGCGCGGCGGGCGGGCGGGTGGCGCTGGTCACCGCCGCCGATCAGCGTCTCGCGCAGTCGGTCGCCGATCATCTTGGCCTCTTCGATGCCGTTCACGGCTCGGACGGCACCACAAATCTGAAGGGCCCCGCCAAGGCCGCCTTTCTGCGCGATACCTTCGGGGCGGGCGGGTTTGCCTATATCGGCGATCACAGCGCCGATCTGCCGGTATGGGAGATCGCCCATACCGCGCTCACCGTCGGCGCCTCCCCGGCGCTGCGCGCGCAGGTGGATGCCCTGCGCCCCGGCGCCACCCATCTGGCCCCGCCCGCAAACGGGATGCCTGCGGCGCTGCGCGCCATGCGGCCGCATCAATGGCTCAAGAACCTGCTGGTCTTCCTGCCGATGATCGCGGGCCATGTCTTCACGCTTCAGACCATCGCACAGGGCGTTCTGGCTTTCATCGCCTTTGGTCTGGTGGCCTCCAGCGTCTATCTGCTCAATGACCTGCTCGACCTGTCCGCCGACCGCGCGCATCCGCGCAAGCGCGCCCGCCCGCTTGCCTCGGGCGCGCTGCCGCTGATCCGGGGGATGGCGATGGTGCCAGTGCTGCTGGTCTGCGGCATGGCGCTGGCGCTGTTTCTGGGGCCGATGTTCCTGCTGGTCCTGACCGGATATTACGCGCTGACGGTGGCCTACTCGCTCTGGCTCAAGCGCAAGATTCTGGTCGATATCTGTGTTCTGGCAACGCTTTACACGCTGCGGGTGATCGCGGGCGGCGTGGCCACCGATATCCCGCTGTCGGTCTGGCTTCTGGCCTTTGCCGCGTTCTTCTTTCTGTCGCTGGCCGCCGTCAAGCGCCAGGCCGAGCTGGTCGATGCCGCCGAGCGCGGGGTGACCAATGCCTCCGGGCGTGGCTATCAGGTGAGCGATCTGCCCTTTGTGTCGCAGATAGCGGTGTCATCGGGTTTTGTCGCGGTGCTGGTGATGATGCTCTATCTGAACGCGCCCGAGGTTCTGGCGCGCTATTCCAGCCCCTGGCTGTTGTGGGGGGCCTGTCTGGTGCTGCTCTACTGGGTGGCGCGGATGGTGCTGCTGGCCCATCGCGGGCAGATGGATGATGACCCGGTGGTCTATGCCACCCGCGACCCGGTCAGCCGCGTGGCCATCGCGCTGATGGCGGCGCTGGTCATCGGGGCGACGCTGCTGTGAGCCGCACCAGCCTGATCCTGCGCTACGCTGCCTTCGCGGTGCTGGCCACGCTGGCCAATCTGGCAATGCAGCGGCTGGTGCTGCTGACCGGCGAGGGGGCGGTGCATTTCACGCTGGCCGTTCTGGCGGGCACGGCGCTGGGGCTGGTGGTGAAATACCTGCTCGACAAGCGCTGGATCTTCTTTGACACCGCCACCGGGCTGGCCGCGCATGGCCGGCAGTTTTCGCTCTACACGGTGATGGGGCTGGTCACCACGGCGATCTTCTGGGGCACCGAGACCGCTTTCTGGCTGATCTGGCAAAGCCATCTGGCGCGCGAGGCCGGGGCCGTTCTGGGGCTGGCGGTGGGCTATGTGGTGAAATACCATCTGGACCGGCGCTTCGTCTTCGCGCCCGCAAGGAGTATGTGATGGAACTTTCGGGATGGGGCCGCTACCCGCGTGTGCAGGGCACCCTCACCGCCCCGCGCGACGCGGCGGCGCTGGCCGCGCTGCTGGCCACGGCCCCGCCGCTGATCGCGCGCGGGCTGGGGCGCGCTTACGGTGACAGCGCGGTGGGCGCGCAGACCGTGTCGATGCGCCATTTCAACCGGATGATCGCCTTTGACCCCGCCACCGGCCAGCTTGTGGCCGAGGCCGGTGTAAGCCTTGCCGAGGTGATCGACGCCTTCCTGCCGCGCGGCTGGTTCCCCTCGGTCACGCCCGGCACCAAATTTGTCACCCTTGGCGGCGCCATCGCAGCCGATGTCCATGGCAAGAACCATCACAGCGAGGGGGCGTTTTCCGCCTTCACCGACTGGCTTGACCTGATGGGCCCTGACGGCAGCGTCACCCGCTGCTCGCGCACGGAAAACCCTGAGCTGTTCCAGAACACATTGGGCGGCATGGGCCTGACCGGCATCGTGCTGCGCGCCGCCATCCGCCTGCGCCCGGTTGAAACCGGCTGGATCCGCCAGACCATGATCCCCACCCGCAACCTGGACGAGGCGCTTGAAGTGTTCGAGGAAACGCTTGCCGCCACCTATTGCGTCGCCTGGATCGACTGTCTGGGCACCGGCGCGCATCTGGGCCGCAGCCTTGTGATGACCGGCGAACATGCCACCCTGAACGAGGCCAAACGCCCCGCCGCACCCTTTGACACGCCGCGCCACCGCAACATCCCCTTCCCCGTCGATCTGCCCGGCTTCGCGCTCAACCCCTATACGGTGCGCGCGTTCAATGCGCTTTACTACCGGATGGGCGCGCGCAAGGCCGGTGAGGGGCTGGTAGACTGGGACAGCTATTTCTACCCGCTCGATGCGGTGCAAAACTGGAACCGCCTGTATGGCAGGCGCGGTTTCATGCAGTTTCAGTGCGCGTTGCCGCTCGATACCGGGCGCGCCGGCCTGACGCAGCTTCTGGAAGCCATCGCGCGCAGCGGCGCGGCCTCGTTTCTGGCGGTGCTCAAGCGCTTCGGCGCGCAGGACAGCGCCGTTTCCTTCCCGATGGAGGGTTATACACTGGCCCTCGATTTCCCCATGACCCCGCGCAGCCTTGCCCTGATGCCCGAACTTGACCGCATCACCATCGACCACGGCGGGCGCTTCTACCTAGCCAAGGACAGCCGCATGAGCCCCGAGACACTGCGCCGGACAGACCCCCGCTGGGCCGAATTCAGCCGCTGGCGGCAGGCCCAGGGGATGGACACGCACTTTGCCTCGGCCCAGTCGCAAAGGCTGGAGCTATGAGCGGCGCGGTGCTGATCCTTGGGGCGCGCTCGGATATGGCGCGCGCCTGCGCCCACCGTTTTGGCCGCGCCGGGCACCCGCTGGTGCTGGCCGCGCGCAACGCCGCCACGCTGGAGGCCGATGCGACCGACCTGCGGCTGCGCTACAACGTGCCGGTGACCTGCGCGGAGTTCGACGCAACCGATATCGCCACCCACGCCGCCTTCCTTGATGCCTTGCCGGAACTGCCCGCGATCGCCCTGTGCGCCGTGGGCGCGATGGGCGATCAGGCGCTCAGCCAGCAAGACCCGCAGGCCGCCGCCACCGTGTTCCGCACCAGTTTCGAGGGGCCTGCGTTGATTCTCGGCGCGCTGGCGGAGCGGTTTGAAAAGCGCGGTTCGGGCACGATCATCGGCATCAGCTCGGTCGCGGGTGAGCGTGGCCGCGCCTCGAATTATGTCTATGGGGCGGCAAAGGCCGGGTTCACCGCCTTTCTTTCGGGCCTGCGCAACCGGTTGGCGCGCACCCCGGTGCAGGTGATCACCGTCCTGCCCGGTTTCATCGCCACCCGCATGACCGAGGGGATGGATCTGCCCGCCCGCCTGACCGCCCAGCCCGCCGAAGTGGCGGAGGCGATCTTCCGCGCCCATCAAAAACGCCGCAATGTCATCTACATACGCCCCGTCTGGCGGCTGATCATGGCGATCATCCGCGCCCTGCCCGAACCGCTGTTCAAGCGCACCCGCCTGTGACGGCATCGCTGCACTGCGGTACGGGTGTGGGGTGGTGTGCCCGTTTGATAGGCGAATCGCCGCGCATGCCAGTAAAACAAGGCTTTCGTTCATTGTTTGGCAACCGTTTCGGGGTTATCCGAAACACATGAGCAGCAAAAAATCTTTCCAGCCGCTTCAGCCCGGCACCTCAGATACCACCGCGCCACATCATGGGCCGCGTCTTGGCCGGGGCATGTTGATGCTGCTGGCCACCGGGGCTGTCGTGCTGGCCGCCTCGGCGGCGGCGGGGCGGTATTACTGGCCGGCGGAGGGTGCGCGCACGGCGGCGCCCGCTCCCAGCCTCGTCCCCGCTGACTTCACGCCGCAGGTCTGGATCTGGTCGCATGAGACCAACGCGCCCGAAGGTTTCGCCGATCTCACACGGCAGGAAAATCCGCTGGGCATGCTGCCGGGCCACGCCCCGCTGCCCCGGATCACCCAACGCTATGTCGCCAGCCAGCCGCGCCTGACGTCAGAGCCGCAGCAGGCAGAGGCTGCTGGCACCGAGCCGGCGGCCCCGCGCATCGCGGATGCCGCGCCTTTGGATGAACAGAACACAGGTGAGAGCGGTTCACAGAGGACAGAACCGGCGCCCGCCCGGACAATCGTCATCGCCAGCCGCCCGCCGCTCGTGCCGCCGCGCCGCGCCCTGCGCAGCGGCACCGCCGGGCTCAGCGCTGACGCCGCCACCGAAGCCACAGTTGAAATCGCGATCGCGGCCCCGGTTGAAGCCCCCGTTGCCGGTCTTGCGGCAGGATTGGCCGATCCCGGCCTCGCCCGCTCACCCCGCCCCCCCGCGCGGCCTGAAAGCGTGGTGCGTATGGCAAGCCTCGTCGCGCAGCTCCCCGCCGCACAACCCGTCGCCGGTTCCGCTCCTTCTTCCACCGGCCCCTCTTCCGCTGCGCCGTCTGCCACCCAGCCGACGCAGGTGGCCGCAGCCCTTGACGTGCCACCCCTTTCCGCTGGTCGTGACAGCTGCCCCGCCTCGCTGACCCGTGCCCTTCCACAGCGCCCCCCGGGAGCGCAGGGCGGACAGGCCGCCATCGCCCGCCTCGCTTCCAGCGCAGGCTCCGGGCGCGATACAGCCATCGCTCAGGCCGTCATCTCGGGCAACCTGCCGGATTTCCTGCGCCGTCTGGTGCCCGTCACGGTAACAGGCACCGGCGCGGACGGACGCCCCGCCCGCATCACCCTTTGTGTGATGCCGGATTATCTTGCACTGGGCAGCGACAGTGATTTCGTGCGCGTGCCGCTGGGGCTGCCCGCCGCCTCGCTGATCGCTGAACGTTTCGACATGGTTCTGCCCACCACGCGCATGGTCGATGCCATTCACGCGCAGGCCTCGCTGCGGTTGCGCCCCTCGCCGATGACGCCGGGTGCACAGATGGCCTCGACCGATTATTTCCTGCGCCACAACGCCACGCTTGAAGGTCAGCGCCGCACTGCAGGCGGAACGCTGGGCATGCTGGTGTCAGGGCACAAGAAGGATCTGGTGCTGTCGAACCGGCTGGAGCGCAATCCGGGCCGCGTGGCCATCTATGGCTGGCATCAGGCCAATGGCCAGCCGATCCAGCCGCTCAGCACGGTCCATGGCGCCAGCTATGCCGATTACAGCCACGGCATCCGGCTGGTCAGCCGAACGGCCTTCATCAACGGACAGGCGGTGGACCTGCGCGATCTTCTGCGTGACGGGCGTTATGCGGAGCTGATCAGCAATGAGGGGCCGATCACCTCCCGCCTGATGCTCGCCGCGTTGCGCTGAGGGCGGCTTCCGGCTTTGCGCGGCCTGACCACACAGGCGGCTGAAGGATGCGCCGTCAGAAACGGTCAGCAAGGAAATGGTCAGCGCGCGGTTCAGCGAACCAGTCGTGATATGCGCACCCGATCACCCGAACCCGCGCAGATTACCTGCAAGGCCGCGATGCGTTCCCCTGCGATGGCATCTTCTATCGGAAACGCTCGCCGGTGTCAGGACTGAAAGACAGCCTGCAGGGGTGGGGACCGTGCGGCACCTGGCAGCCCAACCGGAACCAAAAACCCGAGCCAGGATCAAAGAGAACGGTTGCGCAGGCACCGTCCCGCCGCGCAACCCCTTGTTCTCAGACGACCGGAAGCCAGCCCCCAACGCAGCTCAACGGATATCGCGGAAGCAGCGGAAGCCGAGATGGTAATTGTGGTGGCTCGCGCGGTCCATTACCCGGCTTCCGTGCCAGAACGGTGCCCGCCAGCGCGCCCAATGCTCATGCGCGCGGATCTGGTCCCAGACGAACCAGCTGCCCTTCATCTCGGTCACGCCCAGCGTGGTCGATCCCCGGCTGGCCATCTGGTCTTCGCTCAGCGGCAGGTTCATATGCTCCGCCGCGTTCCCGTCGATATCATAGACCCCGAGCGGACTGTGACACTGCGGGAAGGAACCCGCCGGATAGGTGTTGGACCCGCAGGTGTTGAAATTCCCGCCGTCACAGCTGGGCGATTTGGAGCTGCCGGTCGCGCAGATGCCACGCCTCCACGCGCCGATCGAATAGACATCACGGGTGGAGGCGTAATGCTGGTTGTGCCACGCGCGGATCGTGTTCACCGCCGCCGACATCCCCATCCCCCGGACCCGGTCAAACGGATAATCCGGCGGCAGCAACTGGCCCGCCGCCGCCCCTTCCCATTCATGCGCATCGCCCATCCGCGCCCCTTCGGCCGCACACAACTGCGCCGCCTCATTCGCCCGGACCCAGACCACCGGATAGGCCAGCGGCACATTGGGATATTCAAACATATGCGCGCAGACCGTCGCATCCTCAGGCCGCTGGGTTGCGGGGTCATAAAGTGGCACCTCATAGGGCCGCCCGCAGATCCGCTCGAACCGGGCGTTGCGATAGCCCTGTCGCACGCTGTCCACCGTGCCGCCCAGTCGCCCCGCCGCCTCAGCGGGCGTCAGCGGGTGGCGGGTGATGGCAGGGTTGCCCTGGCCCATCCAGCGCGACCCCGCAAAGATCTCGCGCACCCGGTTCATGGTCGCATCCGACAGGCCCCGCGCGGCCTGCATCTCGGCAAACATGCGGGCGTTGTTCTCAGCGAGAGTCTGTGCGCCCAAGGGCGCAAGCCCCAGCATCAGCACCATCGCGGCAGTGGCGAAACGCTTCATCATTCTCTCCCTTGACGGCGCAGCAGGTAAATGAAGTCGCGGCTGTCCGAATATTCGACAAAGCGCGCGATCATCGTGCCATCGCGCTGGCGTGTATCGGATTCAGCCATGCGCCGGTCCAGATGGAAGGTCTGAAACCCCTCCTCCCCCGGCCGGCGCGTGTAGATCGCGGCATAGGTCAGATCGAGTGCATTCATATCGAGCAGCATCGCATAATCGCAGCCATAGGACTGGAATGTCCGCGTCATCCCCGAGGGCGTGGCCGAGGAAAACACACCGTAGAGCAGAAACTGCCGCCCGTCCGCCTGCCGGATGCAGGCCCCGGCGCGAAGGGTGCGCAACTGCGCCTCGGCAGAGCCTGACCAGTTGCCCAGCATCCAGCTGCGCACATGCTCGCCCGCGACCGGGGCACCATCCGGCCCCGGTTCGACCAGCGCCACGCCGTTCTGCCGGGCGAAGCGGATGCGCGGCAGCAGCGCGTTGTCCGCCTCCTGCCATGTCCGCATCTGGATAGAGCCGTCATCAAGGGTGAAAAGCGTCGCCAGTCCCGGCTGCAACCGGCTGAGCACCACGCCCTGCACCATGAAGCCATAATGGTGGCCGCTGTTCGACTGCGACATCGGCCCCGAGCGGAAAGCGGCATGCTCACGCTTGAAGCCGCCCGCAAAGATGGCCGCCACCCGGTCTGTCATCACCGGGCTGAGCATGCCGGTCATCGCCAGCGGTTGCAGCGTGTTGAACCCGTCCGGCCCCGGCAGGCCGGAGCGCCCCGCACCGCTGGGCCGGGGCGACCAGTTCACCGCCGGATGGTCGGTTCCCAGTTCATACCCCATTTCGAACCGGCTGAGATCAAAGGCAAAAAGATGGACATCGGCGTTGTTTTCCACCCCGTCCAGCCCATTGGCCTCGCCCCGGCGGTTCAGGATATCAGGATGCACCATGCCCGGCTGCATCACGCTGGCATAGACCCCGGGCGCATCCTGCACCGCATACCAGCTTCCGGCCTCCATCCGCCCCTCTTCGGTGCCGATCAGGTCCACCCGCAGGTTGGAGCGCATCACCGGATGGCTGCGCAGTTCGGCCTGCCCCAGCGCTTCAACGGCAGCCCCGGCCTCGGCCTCATCCAGCGCCTCGGAGGTCTGCAGATAGGCATCCTCATAGAGCGTGTCTTTCAGCAGCGTGATGATGCTTTCGCCGAAGGGCACATAGCCGCGCAGGAATTCCGCCATCGATTCGCGCGCGCTGCGCGAGCCGGAACCGCGGTTGCGCAGGTAAAGTTGCTGATCGCAGATCGGTGCGTAGGGCAGGCCAGAGCGCGCGGCTTCCTGCAGCTCCCCCTCCCAGGGGCGGCAGGTGCTGCGCCCGTTTCCGGAGGTGATTTCAATCGCCGGTGCCTCGCCGGTGCTCAGTGAAATGACGAACACATCCGGCGCCGCGTTTTCCAGATGGAAGGCGCGCGCCTCGTTGCCCGCGCCGGTTTCAAGAATGAACCAACTGTTCACCCGCGGGTTCAGCGCGGTCAGCCGCACAGGCGCGCCGCCCGGCAGTGTTGCCGACAGCTCGGCGCGGAAGGGCTGAAATTCGATCACACTGCGCCGCTCGGTCTGCTGGAAACCGGCAAACTGGGCAGCGCGCTGGGTGGCGGGCATATACCACGGGTCCGGCAGCGGTTCAGTCGCCCCGGCCGGAGCCGTCAGAGCGCCCGAAACAGCGCCGGTTAAAGCGGCGGTCAGCAGCAGTGCCGTAACTCCGGGGACTACGCCGACACGAAAATGGTTAATGAACAAGAATTCTCTCCGGAAACAGCTGTGACAATCGGGGCCTGCGGCCCGCTTTGCTGAGCCTGCATTAATTCCCTGATTCAGGCAACGACGGAGCTGTGCTGTCAACCATTCAGTATACATCAGCATGCAGATTGATTTCCGCCGCCGCGCTGGCTAGAGAATGCCCAAACCATCAGGAGAATGCCCATGACCGCCACGCGCACCGAGACCGACAGCTTTGGCCCCCTCGATGTCCCCGCCGACAAATACTGGGGCGCGCAGACCCAGCGTTCGATCATCAATTTCCCCATCGGATGGGAGCGTCAGCCGGTCGCCATCATCCGCGCGCTGGGGGTGATCAAGAAGGCCTGCGCGCTGGTCAACCTTGAACAGGGCGATCTGGCGCCGGAACTGGCCGAGGCGATTTCGGCTGCCGCGGGTGAGGTGATCGAGGGCCGGTTTGACGACAACTTCCCGCTGGTGGTCTGGCAGACGGGGTCAGGCACGCAGTCAAACATGAACGCCAACGAGGTGATCTCGAACCGCGCAATCGAGATGATGGGCGGGGTGATGGGGTCGAAAAAACCGGTTCACCCCAATGATCACTGCAATATGGGCCAATCCTCCAACGATACCTTTCCCACCGCCATGCATGTCGCCATCGGCATGATGGCGCGCGATGTGCTGCTGCCGGGCCTGCGCAAGCTGCATGCGGCGCTGGAAGCGAAATCGGTTGAGTTCAGGGATATCATCAAGATCGGCCGCACCCATACCCAGGACGCCACGCCGCTCACGCTGGGTCAGGAATTCGGCGGCTATGCGCATCAGGTGAAGAAGGGGATCGAACGGGTTGAGGCCTGCCTGCCTGACATCTATGAGCTGGCACAGGGCGGCACTGCGGTGGGCACCGGGCTGAACACGCGCAAGGGTTTCGCCGAAAAGGTCGCCGCCCAGATCGCCGGTATCACCGGCCTGCCCTTCGTCACCGCGCCCAACAAGTTCGAGGCGCTGGCGGCGCATGACGCAATGGTGATGTTCTCGGGCGCGCTGAAAACCGTCGCCGGGTCGCTTTTCAAGATCGCCAACGACATGCGGCTGCTTGGCTCCGGACCGCGCTCCGGCCTGGGGGAGCTGATCCTGCCGGAGAACGAGCCCGGCTCGTCGATCATGCCGGGCAAGGTCAACCCCACCCAGGCCGAGGCACTGACCATGGTCTGCGCCCATGTCATGGGCAATGACGCCGCCGTAGGCTTTGCCGGCTCGCAGGGGCATTTCGAACTCAATGTCTATAACCCGATGATGTCCTATAACGTGTTGCAAAGCATGCAGCTTCTGGGCGATGCGGCCGCCAGCTTCACCGACAACATGGTCACGGGCACGCAGGCCAATGTGGCCCGGATCGACAAGCTGATGAAGGAATCCCTGATGCTGGTCACGGCGCTGGCGCCCACCATCGGCTATGACAACGCCACCAAGGTCGCCAAAACCGCGCATCAGAACGGCACCACCCTGAAAGAAGAGGCCATTCGCCTCGGCTTTGTCGATGCGGAAACCTTTGACCGCGTGGTTCGTCCCGAAGACATGATCGGCCCGAAGGACTGATCAGCGCATGACCGGGATCATCAACCTCCGGCAGAAACGAAAGCAGGCGGCCCGCGCGGCCGCCCGCAAAACCGCCGATGAAAACGCCGCGCGCTTCGGCCAGACGAAACACCTGCGCAACCTGACCAAGGCCCGTACTGATCAGGCTGACCAAAAGCTTGATGGCCACAAGCTGGATGATCACCTCCCCGGCACGCCCCCGGAAAACCCGCCCTCCTGACGCGCCGCCCTGACCTGCCACCCAGACCTGCCGCCTTCATCTTGCCAAAAAATACGCGCAGGGGTGAATGGCCGCAGGCCAGAGGGGGCGGCAGCCCCCTTCTCTTCAGACCCTGAACCCCGGGCACGCGGCGGCAGATGCCCTGCGCCGCCACCGGCGCCCCCATGCAGGATCGTCGCCCACCAGCCAGATCGCCCGCGTCCCGTTCTCCGCCCTCTGCCTCTGATCACAGCGTAATACACACCGGGGGGCGAGGGGGCCGTTCGCCCCCCGATCCCGGCAGATCACACACGGTGCAGATAAAGCTCGAAATCCACCTCCGGTATCGCGCGCGCCACGCGGGCGAACTCCGCCTCCTTCACGGCGATAAAGGTGCGGTGCATCTCCGCGCCCAGAGCATCCTTCAGAAACGCTGAATCGCGCGCCATGCCGATCGCCGCGCGCCAGTCCCGGGGAATCGCAAAACGCGCCGCCTCGGCATAGCCGTTGCCCGTGGTCTGCGGCCCCGGATCAACCTTCCCCTCCAGCCCGCGCCGGATACCCGCCAGCACCACCGCGCCCACCAGATACGGGTTGGCATCCACCCCCGAGGGCCGGTGCTCGATCCGGCGCGCGCGCGCGTCACCCTCCGGGATACGCAGCGCGACCGAGCGGTTGTTCACCCCCCAGCTGGGCGACACGGGTGCATAGCTCTCGCTGGCAAAGCGCCGCCATGAATTGGCATGCGGCGCGAACACCAGCATCGACTCGCCCATCGTTTCAATCAGCCCGCCAAGCGCGTGGCGGATCGTCTCGCTCCAGCCCGCGCCGGGCGCCTCGGCAAAGACATTGCGCCCGGCCCCGTCCTGCAATGAGACATGCAGATGCATCCCCGAACCCGCCTGATCGGCGAAAGGCTTGGCCATGAAACAGGCCACCACCCCATGCGCCCGCGCCTGCGCCCGCACGATCCGCTTCAGCCGCACCAGATCATCAGCGGCCTGCACAATGGCGCTGCGGTAGCGCAGCGTCAGCTCAAACTGGCCCGGCGCATATTCCGAAATCAGCGTCTCCGCCGTGATCCCGGCCTTCCCGGCACCTGCATAGATCGCATCGAACAAGGGCTGCATCCCGTGCAGCGCATCCACCGAATAGACCTCGGTCGCAGCCATCCGGCGGCCATCCGTCAGATTGCGCGCGGGCTGCACCCGGCCCTGCGCGTCGCGCTCACGGTCCAGCAGGAAAAATTCCAGCTCAAACGCCGCCGAGGCCTGCAACCCCATCGCCGCCAGCGCTTCCACCTGACGTGCCAGAACGTGGCGCGGGTCTGACAGCATCGGCGTGCCGTCAAGGTGGTATTGCGCCAGAAACATCTCGGCGCGCGCGGGATCGGTGCCGTGCAGCGCCACCAGCGAACCCGGCACCGGCCAGGCGCGCAGATCGCCGTCGCCCGTATCCCAGATCAGGCCGGTCTCGCCGACATCCTCGCCGCAGATATCCAGCCCCAGAATCGAGATCGGCAGATGCCGCCCCTGCTGAAAAACCGTCATCAGCTCATGGCGCCGGATGATCTTGCCGCGCCCGATCCCGTTGGAATCGTGCAGCAGAATGTCGATCGCCTCAATCTCCGGATGCGCGGCCAGAAAGGCCTCGGCCTCAGCCGGTGTCGCGCCCGAGGGGCAGGTGATCTCAGGCATCCCCGCCCTCCATCCGCAGCTCGGTCACCACCTCGTCAAAAGCCGCCGCCAGCCGGTCGATCTGGCGCTTTTTCGTCACCGGGCTGACCAGCATCATGTTGTGAAACGGCGCGATCAGGCAGCCCCGGTTGACCAGCCCCAGATGCAGCGCGGCCTCCAGTTCCGGCTGATGGGCAAGCGCGGCCTCCGCCCCGTTGTGCAGCGGGCCGGGCGCACAGATGAATTCCACGCGCGCCCCCACCCGCACCACATGCCAGGGCAACCCATGCCGCGCGATCACCGCCGCCAGCCCGCTTTCCAGCCGCGCCGCGCCCGCTTCCATATGGGCATAGGCTTCGGGCGTCATCACCTCGCTCAGCGTGGCTTCCAGACAGGCAAACTGCATCGGATTGCCCGACAAAGTGGTGCCCATCCCCGAATGCCCTGTGGGGCGCGCCGCGTCATAGGCGGCAAAGCGCGCCGCAACCGCGTCGGACAGGCCCCAGACCGCGGCAGGCATGCCCCCGGCCACGCATTTGCCCAGCACGAAGACATCCGGCTCCAGCCCGTGCACCCGCGTATAGCCGCCGGGGCCCGAGGAAATGGTATGCGTCTCATCAATGATCAGCAGCGCGCCATGCGCCCGCGTCAGCCGCCGCAGCCCGTCATGAAAACCAGGCGCGGGCAGAACCATGCAGCTGTTGGTCATCACCGGCTCGCACAGCACCGCCGCCACATCACCGCCCGCGAGCGCCGCTTCCACCGCCGCCAGATCGTTGAACTCCACACAGACCGCGCCTTCGGTCAGATCGAACCCCTGCCCCACCAGCCCGGGCCGCGCCACCGTGCGCCCGCCTTCCAGCGCCACCATCGTGTCCTGCAAGGTGCCATGATAGCAGCCGTTGAACACCAGCACCTTGCGCCGCCCGGTCACCGCCCGTGCCACGCGCAGGGCGTTGCGGTTGGCATCCGTGGCCGTGGTGGCGATCTGCCACTGCATCGCGCCGAACCGCTCCGACAACAGCGCGCCGACCCGCAAGGCGGCCTGCGTGGGGAGCATGGTGGTCAGCCCCCGCCCCGCCTGCGCCCGGATCGCCCGCGCGACCGGCCGGGGCGAATGGCCGAACATCGCCCCGGTATCGCCCAGACAGAAATCATCCAGCTCAAAACCATCGGCATCTTCCAGCCGCGCCCCTTCAGCCTTTTTCACCACCAGCGCAAAGGGGCTGGGCCAGTCCTTCATCCAGTGCATCGGCACGCCGCCCAGCCAGGCGCCCTGCCCGGCGTCCAGCAACGCCCGGCTGCGCGCGCGCCCCTGAGCAAAGCGCCGGGTTTCGCGGGTATGGAAACCGGCCAGCCGGTCACGGGAAATTCCGGCAATCATCGGTGCGGAGGTGGACATGACGGCTCCATCATAAGGAATAATTTGATCATATTTCACCGCCCTGCCCTTGCCAACGCCTCTTTTTGCCCTTTCACCTGTTCAAAAATATCCTGGGGGTGAATGGGCGCAGCCCAGAGGGGGCAAAGCCCCCTTATATGGTCAGGCCATGCGTCCGCTCATAGCCATTGACCGGCGGCGAGGCCCAGCCCGCCAATGCGCCGGCTTCAGCGGCCATAACCTCCACCAGCAGCGGATGGCACGGGGCGGCGTCCGAGGAATGCTCCGTGCTGCAATCCCCGCCCGGACAGGCTGACAACACGCCCAGCAGGTCGATCTCGGCGAAAAATTCAATCGCATCGCCCCGGCGCGCCGGGCTGGCTTTCATGAAATACTGCCCGGTATCGGCGGTGAAGCCGGTGCACATGAAGACATTGAGCACATCATGCACCATCCGCTCGGCTGTCTCGCGCGGGTAACCCTCACCCACCAGCGCGCGGGTCAGGTTGGAATGGCAGCAATGGTGATAGCTTTCGCCGCCTGACAGCAGAAAATGGGTATGCGGGTCGCAGCGCGTACCGATCACATCATGCACCCGCCCGCCGAACGCATCGGTGCCGTACCAGTCCAGCGTATCGGCAATGATGGTTGCCATGGGGCGCAGATGGGGCAGGTTTGACCAGAGGCGCGCGCCGGTGCTGACATGGGTGCCGTGCAGGGCGCGCGTCTTGCCGGAAAAGAAGCGCTCGTCCGGGTTCTGCGCGTTGAACAGGTTCAGATCGCCCACCTGCGATGCTTCCGGGCAGCTGATGCGGAAGAACTGCCCGGCCCTGACGCGGAATGTCGCGGCCTCGCGTGCAGGGACGGTGACCTGCGCCACCACCCGGGCCTGCGCGCGGGCGCGGGCGTAAAGTGCCAGATCGGGTTGCGGCAGCGTGACGGTGGGATAGCAGATTACCGGGGCGACGGTGCGGCGGGCGTCGGCGTCTTCGGGCGGCCTGGTCATGGCGGGTCTCCTTGCACTCTGATCCCGGCGCAAAACCGGGCCCTGCCGGGTCTGTCCGGGGTGGGGCGGGCTGTTTTTCCCGTGGCAATCATCATACTGCAGCCACAATCCCGCGTTTTATTGATTTTCATCCCAGATGGATGTTCCTAAGCTATTGAAACGGTTGAACCGCTCCGAGTCACGCAAGAACATGTATTCCGCCAACAGCATCGAATTCACCCCCGCACCCGCCGAGGCGGCGCATTTTCCGCTGGTGGTCAGCGCGCTGAACACCTTGCTGCGCGCCGCGCCGGATGAGCTGGATGTGACGATCACCGCGGTGCTTGGCCAGCTTGGGGCGGCCTGCGATGCGCAGCGCGCCTATTTCTTCGTGCGCCGGTCGGGGAGCTGGTTCAACACGCATGAATGGTGCGCGCCGGGCGTGGCCCCTGTGCAGGCGGCGCTGCAAGGCGTTACGCTCAAGGATTTCGAGGAAGCGACAACCGGGCTGGCGCGCGGCAAGGCCGTGCTGGTCAAGGATGTTTCCTCTCTGCCGGACAACCCCTTGCGCGACCTTCTTGCGATGCAGGATATCCGCTCGCTGCTCTGTGTGCCGGTGCTGCGGGACGGTGTGTTCCACGGCTTTCTGGGCTTTGACCGGCTTGGCGAAGGGGCGCCCTTCAACGGTGCCGAGGCCGGGATGCTCTGTGCGCTGACCGACGGGCTTTTGTCAGCCATCGCGCGCCAGCAGGCCGAACAGGCGCTGAAGGGCATGCGAAGGATGCAGGAGGCCACGCTTGAACGCCTGCGCGCGACACTGGCCGCGATGCCTGAACTGGTGCTTGAAATTGATGCCGGGGGGCGCTGCATTGACTACCATTGCTCCGCGCCCGAGCTTTTGTCGGGCGAACCTACCGCGCTTTTGTCGCGCACGCTGGAAGAAACCCTTCCGCCCGAGGTTGCGCGCCTGCAGCGCGCCGCGATGGACGAAGCGCTGGAGAAAGGTGTTTCCCATCCGCCCGACTATATGATCGGCGATCAATGGTATCGCCTGACCGTTGCGCGGGTCGCTGATGCCGGGAAGGCCCATGGTTTCGTCTTCCGTATCCGCGATGTCACGGCCGAGCGGGCGCGCGAGAACGAGAATGCGCTGCTGATCGAAATCACGCGGCGGATGACCAACCACGCCATGGTGCTGGATGAAGAGGGCCTGATCTTCTGGGTGAATCCTGCCTTTGAGCAGCGCACCGGCCTGAAGCTGAGCGCGCTGCGCGGCCATACCTTTGACGCCCCCCTTCTGGCGCAGGGCGCCGACCCTGCCACCATCCATCTGCTGCTGGCCGCCCTCGCCCGGCGCGAACCTTTCCAGACCGAGCTGCTTTTGCGCCTCAACGAGGGCGCCGGATACTGGGCCGATGTCGCGTTGCAACCGCTGACCGGGAAGAACGGCAGCTTTCAGGGCTCGCTGCTGATCGGCACCGACATAACCGAACGCAAGAAGAACGAGGCCGAGCTCAAGCGCCTTGCCAGCGAAACCGCCGCCGCCCATACCCGCCTGCATGAGGCGATCGAAGCGCTGCATGACGGGTTCGTGCTGTTTGACCGCGATGACCGGCTGGTCATGTGCAACACCCGCTACCGCGAAATCAATGCCGGGATCGCCGACATCATCCGCCCCGGCGTCTCGCTGCCCGAGATCATCGAAGCCGCCGCCGCGCGCGACCTTTACGTGGCCGAGGGGGCCAGCGTGCGCGAACATGCCGATGCGCTGATCAGCACCGTCAACAAGACCGACACGATGTACTGGGGTGAGCTGCGCTATCGCGACGGGCAGATCATCGGCGTGCGGGCGACGCGCATGGCGGATGGCAGCCATGTGGGGTTGCGCAGCGACATCACCGCCATGCGCCACGCCGAACAGCGGCTCAACAACATCATCCGCGGTGCCCGTGTCGGCACATGGGAGCTGGACCTGACCACCTTTTCGCAGGAGGTGAACGCCTATTGGCGCGAGGTGCTGGGCTTTGATGCCGGGGCTTCCCTGACCGTTCCGCGCAGCGAATGGGTCAGCCTGATCCACCCGGATGACGACCGTCGCACGCGGGCGCTGCTTGGCAATGTGCTGCGCGGCGAAACTGACAGCCTTGAAGTTGAAATCCGCCTGCGGCACCGCAAGGGCCATTGGGTTCATATTCTGACCCGCGGGCAGGTTATCACCCGCGATGCCACCGGCAAGGCGCTGAAGATGAGCGGCGTTGATATCGACATCTCGGAACGCCGCCGCGCCGAAGAGCGGCTGAGCACCATCCTTGACGCCGCCGCCGTCGGCACCTGGCAACTTGATGCCGTTACCGGCGAAGTGGTGATCGACGATCAGTATGCCGCCATGCTGGGTTACCAGCGCGAGGAACTGACGCCGATGAGTCAGGCGCTGTTCGAAGCGAATGTTCATCCCGATGACCTGGCGCTGCTGCAGGCCAATGTCGCCTCGCTCTATGAGGTCGGCAGCAACCGGACGATGCATGAATTCCGCATGCGCCACCGCGACGGCCACTGGGTCTGGATTCTGTCCAAGACGCGGGTGCTGGGCTGGGTCAGCCCGGGTGTGCCCGCCGCGGAAAGCGGTGTCCATATCGACATCACCGAGAACAAGCAGCGCGAATTTGCCCTGATCGAGGCCCGCGAGGCGCTGGAAAAGGCGCTGGAGGCGCGCCGCGCGGCTGAAAAGCGCATCGCCGATATCGCCGAGGTCACCGATGACTGGTTCTGGGAGCAGGATGCCGAGGGGCGCTTTTCCTATGTTTCCAGCGGCTTTGACCGGGCGACCGGGCTGAGCCGCGCGCGCATCATGGGCAAGCGGCGCAGCGAGATCGGTCTGGCCGCGGATGCCGCCCGCAGCGCCGACTGGGCAGAGCTGGACCGCAAGATTGCCGCGCATGAGCCCTTCACCGATTTCATCTACCGTGTCACCCATGATAAGGCGGGCGCGCCGCTCTATGTCCGCGTCAGTGGTGCGCCGCATTTTGACACCGACGGCCGGTTTCTGGGGTATCGGGGGGTCGGCACCAATGTCAGCGCGCTGATGGCCGCCACCGAGCGCGCGGAAGCGGCCAGTCAGGCGAAATCGCGCTTTCTGGCGAATATGAGCCATGAGCTGCGCACCCCCCTGACCGGCGTTCTGGGCATGGCCGAGCTGCTGGGCGAGCGGGTGACCGATGCCGGGCAGCGCCGGATGCTGGAAACCATCCGCGAATCCGGCGAGGGGTTGCTGACCATTCTCAACGACATTCTTGATCTGGCCAAGATCGAGGCGGGCAAGATGGCGATCGAGCTGCAGCCCTTTGCCCCGGAGGCCGAGGCGCAGCGCGTCCACACGCTGTTTGCCAGCCGCGTTCAGGCAAAGGGGCTGCGGCTGGTGGTGGAAACAGCGCCGGAATGCGCGCAGCTGCGCATGGGCGATGCCCACCGCATCCGCCAGATCCTGAACAACCTGATTAGCAACGCGATCAAGTTTACCGAGACCGGCACGATCAGCGTTTCCTTCCGCATCGCGCCGGAGGACATGCTGAGCGTCGAGGTGCAGGATACCGGCATCGGCATGACCGCCGAACAGGCGGAAAAGGTTTTCGACGAGTTCGAGCAGGCCGAGGGATCTACCGCGCGGCGCTTCGGGGGCACCGGGCTGGGCCTGTCGATCACCCGCCGGCTGGTGCATCTGATGGGTGGCCAGATCACCATCGACAGCCGTCTTGGCGAAGGGACGCGGGCCTGTGTGCACCTGCCCGCCCCGGCGGCTGGCACCGCCCCGCCGCCAGCCGCCGGTCAGGACCGCGATCTGTCAAGCCTGCGGGTTCTGGTGGCCGATGACAACCGCACCAACCGCTTCATCCTGAACGCCATGCTGACCGGGCTGGGTGTGTCGGTCACGCTGGCCGAGAACGGCCAGATTGCGCTGGAAACCTACCGCCCCGGTGCCTTCGATCTCTTGTTGCTGGACATCTCGATGCCGGTGCTTGACGGGGTCAGCGCGCTTGCCGCGATCCGCGCGCTTGAGGCCGAAGCGGGCGCGGCGCAAACGCCAGCGCTGGCGGTGACCGCCCATGCGATGCAGCATCAGGTGCAGGAGTATCTGGCCAGCGGTTTCAGCGGGCATATCGCCAAACCCTTCCGCCGCGCCACGCTGGAGAACGCGCTTGCTCAGCATGCGCCCGCCCGAATCGTCACCAACCGGAACGCCTCTGACCAGTCTGTCATCACGGAGGCAGCGGGCGGTGCCACGCCGCTTGCCGTGGCGCAAGAAAGCAGCGAGCAACACATCAGGCATCAACGCAGCAGGCGCGAAGAAGGCAGGCGGGGCAATTGAGCATTTTCCTTGGGGTGGATACCGGCGGCACCTATACTGATGCCGTCCTGCTGGATGACGCGCGCCAGAAGGTGATCGCGCATGCCAAGGCGCTGACCTCAAGGCCGGATCTGTCGCAAGGCATCGGCGGTGCCATCGACGCGGTTCTGGCGCAGGGCGAGGGCGTGGCGCCGGGTGACATCGCGCTGGTTTCCCTGTCCACGACGCTGGCCACCAACGCCCTTGTCGAGGGTCAGGGCGGGCGCGTGGCGCTGATTCTTGTGGGTTTTGACGCCACAGAGCGCACCCGCGCGGGCCTGACCGAGGCGCTGGCGGGCGATCCGCTGATCGAGCTTGCAGGCGGGCACGGCCATGCGGGCGAGGCCCGCGCCCCTCTCGATCTGCCCGCGCTGGAGGCCGCGCTGACCGCGCTGCCCAGGGGAATCACCGGCATCGCCGTTGCCAGCGCCTTTGCCACGCGCAACCCGGCGCATGAAAACGCGGTCCGCGCGGTGATCCGCGCCCGCACCGGGCTGCCCGTCACCTGCTCGCACGAGCTTTCCGCCGCGCTGGGCGGGCCAAAACGCGCGCTGACCGCGCTGCTCAATGCGCGGCTGATCGCAATGATCGACCGGCTGATCACTGCCTGCGAAACCCATCTGGCACGGCGCGGTATTGCGGCGCCGCTGATGGTGGTGCGCGGTGACGGCGCGCTGGTTTCCGCCGCGATGGTGCGTGAAAAACCCATCGAGACCATTCTTTCCGGCCCCGCCGCCTCGGTCGCCGGGGCAAGCTGGCTGACCGGCGAGCGCGATGCGCTGGTCGCCGATATCGGCGGCACCACCACCGATGTCTGCCTGCTGCGCGATGGTCGCCCGGCGATTGACCCCGAGGGCGCGCAGGTCGGCGCCTTCCGCACCATGGTCGAGGCGGTGGCGATGCGCACCACCGGGCTGGGCGGCGACAGCGAGGTGCATGTGCTGGACGGGCTGGCGACCGCCCTCAGGCTGGGACCGCGCCGCATGATGCCGGTCTCGTTGGCGGCAACCCTCTATCCCGCGCTGGTGCATGGCGCGCTCGATGATGCCCTCAGCCGTGACCCCGTGCCCGAAGACGCCGCCCGCTTTGCCGTCGCACTGTTCACCACCCTGCCCGAAGGCCTGCCACCGCGCGAGCAGGCGCTGGCCGAGCGGCTTCTGGCCGGGCCACAGCGCCTTTCCACGCTCCTGCGCAGCCGGATCGAAGGCCCGGCCCTGACCCGGCTGGTGGCGGGCGGACAGGCGCTGCTTTGCGGCGTCACGCCCAGCGACGCGGCCCATGTCCTGGGCCGCCAGACCGGCTGGGACACGGGGGCAGCGGAGAAAGCCCTGACCCTGCTCGCCCGGCGACGCAGCGGCAGCGGCACAAGGCTGGCCCCGGACGGCGCAGCCATGGCACAGGCGATCATCGACCAGCTGACCCGGCAATCGGTTGACTGCCTGCTGGAGGCCGCCTTTGCCGAAGAGGCCGGGCAATGGCAGCACCCCCCCGAAGTGCTGGCGCGGCACGAATTGCTGCATGCGGGGCTGGCGCAGCAGGCCGGTCTGGCGCAGCGCGCGAGCCTTGTGACGCTCAGCGCACGTCTTGCCGCGCCGGTCATCGCGCTGGGGGCTTCGGCCGGGTGCTATTACGGCGCCATCGCGGAACGGCTGGGCGCGCGGCTGGTGGTGCCCGGGCACGCGGGCGTGGCGAATGCCATCGGCGCGGTGGTCGGTCAGGTCGCCATGCATGCCGAGGGCACGGTCACCTGCCCTGCCCCGGGCCGGTTCGTCGCCCATCTCACCACCGGCCCCGCCGCCTTCCCCTCCGCCGCTCTGGCCATTGCCAGGCTTGAGGCCGATCTGCGCGCACAGGCCAGCGCAAGCGCCGCGCGCGCCGGCGTCACCACGCCACGCCTGCAGCTTGAACGCGACGACATTCTCGCCGAAGTGGAGGGCCAGTCAATGTTCATCGAATCCCGCCTGCGCGTCACCGCCTCAGGCCGCCCGCGTATTGCAACAGGCTAGCGTCCGACATCTTGCGATGGCGCGGACAGAGCGTTAGAAGCAGCCAGACGGAAGACGAACCGGCCCGCCAAAAGCGCCGGTTCTGACAACCGGCGACGGAAGGGTGGCAGAGTGGTCGATTGCACCGGTCTTGAAAACCGGCGATGTGAAAGCATCCGTGGGTTCGAATCCCACCCCTTCCGCCAATTTTTTTTGACAAAATACAGCCAAAACAATCGGTTAGATGGAATTACCCCTCCCCCGGCCGAATTTTTGCTGCACAATTCGTTACATTTTGCTGCACAATCGCTGTCTTGATTTGCATCTCATGGCGGGGCATAAACGCGCCATGAAGTTCACGCGCAGAAACGGCCATCTCCATTTCAGACGCAGGGTTCCCCGGCGGTTCGTTGATGTCGAGCCCCGCGAATACGTCTGGATCAGCCTGCACACGGACCTTGAGGACGTGGCCCGGCGCAAGGCGCCTGCTGTCTGGGATGAGATGCTGGAGGCGTGGGAGGCAAAGCTCCACGGGGCCACAGATGACGCTGAGAAGCGATTTGAGGCGGCCAAAGAGCTTGCCGCGGTGCGCGGCTACCGCTACCTGCCCGCTGCCGATGTGGCGAGGCTGCCGCGCCAGCAACTCTTTGATCGCATCGAGAAGACCATGCGCGCCGATGGCAAGCTGGACATGCCCGAAGCGCGGGCCATCCTGGGCGGAGCGCCCAAGCCTGAAATCACAGTCAAACGGGCGCTCGAACTGTTCTGGGATTTGGCCGCAGACAGGACTTCCGGCAAGAGCGAGGATCAGATCAGGCGCTGGGAAAACCCGCGCAAGAAGGCCATCACGAACCTCATCGCCGTGATCGGCAACAAGCCCATCGCCGATATCACTGCCGACGACATGCTGGAGTTCCGGCAATGGTGGTTCGAGAAGATCCGCGCCGAAGGGCTGACGGCCAACAGCGCGAACAAAGACCTGAGCCACATCGGGAATATCCTGCGCACCGTGAACAAGATGAAGCGGCTTGGCCTTGATCTGCCCCTGTCCGATCTGACCCTGAAGGAAGGCGAGAAGAAAACCCGCCCCGCCTTCTCCCTTGATTGGATCAAAGGAACTATACTCGCCAAGGGCGCGCTGGATGGCCTCAACGCCGAAGCGCGGGCGATCCTGCTGGGCATGGTGAACACGGGCTACAGACCATCTGAGGGCGCCGGGCTCACCGCCGCGCAGATCAAGCTGGACCATGACGTGCCTCACATCTCGATCGAGCCGGTCGGCCGCCAACTGAAAAGTCAATACGCCCGGCGCAAGATACCGCTGCTGGGTGTCAGCCTAGACGCATTCAAGGCATTCCCCAATGGCTTCCCACGATACAGGGATAGCGCATCACTGTCGGCCACCATCAACAAATTCATGCGCGAGAACGGGCTATTGGAAACGCCTGGACACAGCCTTTACTCGCTGCGTCACAGTTTCGAAGACCGGATGCTTGCGGCCGGAATAGACGAACGGATCAGGCGCGACGTTTTCGGGCACAGCCTGAACCGCGAACGCTATGGACAGGGCGCTAGTCTGAAACAGGTGCGGGATCTGCTGAAACCTCTGGCTCTATGATCGGTTTCCTACCGGCTTCCATTCGCGCAGCGAGGCCGCGAAACTTTCCGGCCTGCCACTGATAGTGCTGCTGCAACTCACGCAAGGCTCTCGCCAGTGTTCCGGCAAACGCCACATGCTCCCATGGCGATTTGGTTCCATGCGAGGCTGACTTGACTTCGTAGGACGCATGGCCCCCTTTCTCTCGCCGTATTACGCTTAGTGTCGAAAGCCGCTCGACTGGATGCCCGTCGCGGTCAGGCGCTCGGGTGTCGACGTCTTGTGAACCGTCCAGCTGTAGCCGGGCATGATCTTCAGCAGATCTTTGCGAAATTCGGCGCTGTTCATAGGGCCTCTCGGGGGGTTAGGTGGACTCGGGTTCGTCGCGGGCTTCGCGCCTGCGGTTGTTCTCGGCATCGAAGCCATGCGCGATAATCTGCGCGGTCAGGATCCATGCATCTGTCGGTATCGCGCGCGGGCGAGTGCAGATGCAAATGTTGCCAGATAGAGAGAAGAAATCACTTCTCCGACAAAGCAGCGCCTCGTTTTGGCAGATGCGGTCCTGAATGAACCAGCCATCAGGGAAGCCGTCTTTGATGATCCGGTCGTTAAATCGCGGCTTCTTTTTCTGCATATCGGCCTCTCGGGGTTAACTGGTTTGCGCCGCCGCGCGGCGGCGTTCGCGGATCAGCAGGCCAAGATCGCGCGAGGTGACTTCCTGCGCGCCCAGCTTGAGCGCCTTTGTGCGCATCGCTTTGCTGATATCGAAATGCTCATACGGCGTTCCGGGCCGCTGGAGCCATTTTCGCTGCACGCCGATGCGATCAGCCATGGCCAGCAGCTCGGCGGTACTGTCTGCCATCATGTGGCACATCATCATGTGGCCGAAAGGGTGGCGCGCGGGATCGACGTAGACGGTCATGCTTCACCGCCCTTCGGCCCGGGCAGAAGCCTGGGCATTTCGCCGGTGTCATAGGCGATGGCGATCCTGCCGCTGACGTGATCAGAGATGGTCAGCCCATCCGGCATCACGACATGCGCCATGAAGGCCTGCTCAAAGGTCTCGATCCCGTCTTCGACGCTGACCAGCTTGGCCTTGATTGACATGGTCATGGCGCGCCACATGCGGCGAACCTCCTGATCGTAGGCAGCTTTCGCCACCGGCGGCGTGCGGGCTTTGCCGGTCGGCGTCCAGCGAAAAGCCTTATCGTCAGGTTCTGGCATGGTCATGCGGAACATGATCTGCCGCCCGCGCGCCTTGAACGCGACAACCGCGCTGCGCCCGTCCTGCCCGATCATGGTGCCCTCGCAGCCGAAGCGCTCCAGCGTGTCTTCTATCTCAGCACGGGACCGCCCGCGCGATACGTTGGTTCCTTTCGCGAAGGTCAAAGCAATTCCCCCTGTCTGGAATCGAGCCGGTCCAGCCAGCGGAACCCGGGTTCTGGCGCGCTGCCATCGGTCGCGCGCACATCGTCGCGGTCCCAGATGAACCACGCGTTCCGCTGGGGCGGCGAGCCTTCGCCGGTGAAGTCGATCTTCCAGCGCATCAGGTAGCACCATGAAAACGGATGCTGATCGAGCATCGCGCCCAGCCCGTTCGCGCGCGCCGCTGGCCAGTCCCATGACAGCAAGAGGGCCAAATAACGCCACCCCGGCATGTCCAGCGTGTGCCGCAGCCATTTGCCGTGGCCGTCTCGGGCGTTGATCAGGTTATAGGGCGGGTTGGTGATGATCGCTCCGCCCCGCGACCGCCGGCATGTGAAGAAATCCGCCTGCCAGCTATCGGGGCATCCCCGGTCGATCAGGTCAGAGGCGCTGCACGGCATGCCGAACGCGCGGATCTCGCGCACCATGGCCCCGTCGCCGCATGCCGGTTCCCATACCGTTCCACACTCCCTGATCCGGTCGCCGTCCACCGCCAGTAGCGCCCGGATCGGATCGGGCTGATTGGTGGCGTAGAAATCATGGTCCCGGCGCTTGTCCTTTTCGAGCGCGCTCTGAGGCAATTCCATGAGCCTGCCTTGCGTCTCCGGGGGCTTCCGGTTGCCCCGGATGGCGCGGAACAGGCTCTTTGCGCTGACGGCGGTGCTGCGGTTCTGGGTCATGCCTCTTCCTCCGGGTATCTGCCCGCAAAGGCCGCGCGCATGGCTTCAAGATGCGGCTTTATTGCCTGCACCTCGCGCAGGACGGGCACGCAGACCACGCGTCCGTTGCGCTCGCAGCGGCAATCACCGGCATAGGTCATGCGACAAAGGGCGATGGCGCTTTCTTCATCGGCGGAAAGTCGCATCTTGGTCATCCTGTGGCCTCCTGCCTTGCCGCCACCAGATGCCCGCAATTCGCCGCCACAATCGCCTCGGCCAGCGGCGGGCAGACGCTGTTTCCACAGCAACTGACCTGCACATCTTTCGAGAACGGCTTGAAGGTGGGTTCCTCGGTGTCCAGCCCCTCCCAGACGCCTTCGATGACGTAATCCGCCGGGAAGCCCTGCGCGTTGAACAACTCGCGCGGGGTGAGCATGCGCAGGCCGATATCGACCACCACGAACTCTGCCCCGTCGATGGTCAGGGTGACGAACTCGCCGCCGTGCCATGCATCTTGCGCGCGCAGGAACTCGGCCACTTCGCGGGCCCGGGCGTGATGCTCGGGTGCGAAGGGCGGCGCGGCAAGCTGGGCCTCGGTATGGGCGAAGCGATCGCGCACAGTCACGGTGTGGGCAGGCTCGTCTTGCCGCGCGCCATCGCCGGTGCCGTAGTATTTGGCGAAGAAGGCAGCGACCGGCGTTTGCTGGCTGCCTGCGGCGGTAACGGTTGAAAGCGGTTCGCGCGGATCGCGGCCCATGTGGCCCTCCATGCGGGGCCCGCCGTTCTGCTGGGCGAGGAAAGCGGCAAAGGGCGCATGTTTAGCCCCGCCCGCCACCACGGTTCCCAGCGGGGCTTGGATATCCAGCGCGCGGGGGGCTTGGCCTTCCCGCTCGCCGTAGCCGGTCTGCACCAGCCCTGCGACCATGACGCTGTTCTGATCCTTCCTGCTGGCGCAGATGGTGTGGTGTGGATCGGTCGCTGCTCTGTTGCCGCCGCCTTGCTGGGCATAGGTCAGAACAGGCGCGATCAGCGCGCTGTGCCCGCCACCAGCCAGCACGGTCGGATGCGGTGCCATCACATCGCAGCTGCGCCGCGCCGTGCCCTTCATCGCCAGCAGATGCGGCTGCACCACGGCATGCTGGATGCCGCCCCGCGTGACCGTACCCAGCGGCTCATTCATCGGGTATTCCCGCCGCCCGCCGCTGTCACCATGGGCGATGCTGGCAAGATAGGGGGACAGAACGCTCAGAGGCGCGGCACCGCCCGGCTTCTTGATCCAGCTGTTCGCCGTAACCGTCGGTGCCGGATCGCGCATATCGCTGCCGGTGGCGCCGCCGTTGAACCGTGTCAGGCTTGGGGCGATCAGCGTCAGGCCAGCACCCCCCGCCGTGATCGTGTGGGTCGGTTCGTCTGCGCCCTGCCATGGCTTCTGGCTGTTGCGCATCGTCGCAATCAAAGGGGCAACCACTGCCTTTTCGCCGCGGTGCGCGCCGGTGATGGTGCGGAAGGGTTCTGCAGCATCTTCCAGCCGTGCGCCGTGCGTCAGGTTCACGATGAACGGGCGTTCACTCTCCAGCACATAGCGCTTCATCCCGCGCGCCACCCGGGCCAGCGTATTGGTCGCCAGCGGGCGCACCGCACGCAGGCCGTGGGTGGCCTTGATCTGCTCTGACGTGTCGAAGATCGACGGGCAAGGCAACGACCAGTCGATGCACTCAGCGGCGGTGCGCCACGGCAGCAGCTTGCCCTTGCGCACCTCGGGTGATTTCGGATCGCCATGCGTAGGCTTCGGCCAGCGGATCGGGCGGCCGTCGCGGCGCGCCACCAGAAACCAGCGCTTGCGGATCGTCGGCGCGCCATAGTCGCAAGCGCGCAGTTCGCGCGACTGGATCTTGTAGCCAGCCTTCTTCAGGCGCTTCAGCCACAGCTCGTATGTGAGCCCGGCCAGTTCCTTGATCGGCTGGCCGTCTTCGCCCACCGGACCCCATGTTACAAATTCCTCGACGTTCTCCATGCAGATCACGTCAGGTTTGACCTTCTCGGCCCAATCGACGACGACCCACGCAAGATCGCGGATATTCCGGTCGCGCGGCGCGCCGCCCTTGGCCTTCGAGAAGTGCTTGCAATCAGGCGAGGCCCAGAGCAGTCCGACATGCCGCCCCTTTGTCACCTCCAGCGGCTCAACGTCCCAGATGTTGCTGTCCAGGTGCAGGGTGTCAGGATGGTTCACGGCATGCAGGGCCAGCGCCGCGGCATTGTGGTTGATCGCCACATCGGGGGAGCGGCCAAGCGCCGCTTCGATGCCGGTGGATGCACCGCCGCCGCCTGCGAAGCTGTCGATGATCATGGGGAGCGGGTCAGTCATCAATCTTCCCCCCAGTATTCCATGTCGCCGTCCGCGCAGGCTTCCGGGCCATCGTCTCGATAGTCGCTGTCAGCCCATGCGATCGCAGCCATTTCACGGGCGTACTCGACGACAGACGCACCATCGTCAAAATGCGTGAACCCGCAGGTTTTCAGAGTGTAATCCACATAGCGCTGGATCCAATCCGTCTCGGCGGCTTCGCGGTTCTCTTCGATCGAACCGGCCTCGGTCTGTTTGCTGGTGTCGGTCATGCGGCAGTTCCTGCGTTGATGGACCGCACATATTCTGCGATCTGCATTGAAAACGCGGCGTCTGCTGGCGCGGCATGCACAGAAAGCAGTGTCCCGCCGCGCCACGCCTCAATCAGCGCGTCAGACAGCGCCAGCCGGTCGCTGACGGAGCCGGTGAGGCGGGCGCGGCGGTCCAGTTCGGTGAGGGTCATGGGGGAAAGGTCAGTCATGCTCGCACCCCCGGCATTTCGCCCCACTCGCGCCCGTCCAGCAGGCGACCGGCGCGGGACCACCGCTCCCCTCTTGCTATCCGCCTTGCATGGCTTTCGGAGATACCAAAGGCGCGGCCAAGTGCGGCTCCGCTTTCACCCTGCGACGATCGCTCCCTCAATGACTTCACGTCCTCCGGTGTCAGCTTGGCTGCATAGTGGTCGCTTCCGCATACCGGTTTCAGCAACCCGCCTTCTACCGCCCGTCGAATGTTCTCACCGCCCGTCACGGATTCCAGATTCGACAGGGCGTTGAACGATTTCCCCATTGGGCCATGGTCAATCTGATGGCCTTCCGGTGGAATACCGTGTGCGGCGATCCACACGACGCGGTGAAGCATCACGTGGACTTGCTTCCCCTCGAAATTCACGCACGCCCGTAGGTAACCCTTGACGGTCGCTGTGCCGATTGGCTTATCCGGCGTGTTTGATTTCGAAGAAAATACCCGCCCTGTCTTGAGGTCCGCCCGCAAGCGCCCAGAAGCCAGAAGCTTCTTGATGATAACATCATTGTTGCGCATTGGGCATCTCCCTCACCATCAGATCATCCGGAATCGGCGGCATCGTGGATTTGCGCGGACCTGCCATTTGCTTCATGAAAAAGGATGTGCCTGCGGCGGCGCATTGGTCGCGCAGAGACCGGCAGGCATCTTCGAAGCCGACCCAAACGCGGGCCTTCTTGCCGCTCTCGCCGCCGACGATCACGAGGTCGAGCCATGCGCGGCCAATGCGGTTGTCTTTCCAGATCGCACTCCAACCATTTGCCCCGTAGGGCCGAAAGTCGCCGTGCGGATCGAGGCTCATAAGATCAACCGGCCCCAGAAGCGGCTCCATGCTCAGGAACCGGATCGCGGCAGGCACCGCCAGAAGCTTGGGAATGTCCCGGTCGGCTTCCTCCTGATTGACCACCGTGCAGCCCAGCCAAACATTGTGCCAGCCCGCGCCCCAGATCGGCGGCAGCATCTTGGCGATGTTGCCGGGGCGCTTGGTCAGGAGCATCCAGTCAAGGTTCGGGGTTGCCTCGATCAGGCGCCAAAGATCATCGCGCCATGCCGGATCAACGGCATTGTCGAACACGTCAGCAAGCGAGGCGCAGAACACCCGGTGGCGCTCTCCCGCCAGCGCAGCCGCCCGATCCCATGCCAGCGGCTTGCGCCAGTTGGCAACGCTTGTACGGCGCCGGGGCGCGCCCGGCCCCCAATGCGTGCCGCCGGTGAAGCGGATATCCCGCGCCTCGGCATAGCAGTTGTCGCAGCCCGGGCCGACCTTCTGGCAACCTTCCCATGGGTTGAAGGTGTGGTGGGTCCATTCGATTGTGCTGTTCTCAGCCACGGGCTTTCTCCATCTGGTCGATGTTCTGGCGGTGAACGGTGAAGGTCAGCGCCACCACCCAAGGGTTCGCGTCCCATGCGTCGGGGCCGTGCAGGCTGTTCCAGAGCGAGCGGTATCCGTCCTTGGCGATGCCTTGCGCCATCATCGCCAGCGTTCCACCCTGCACCCAAGGAAGGCTCACGCCCTCAGCGATCACGTCATCGGTGCTGATCTCCTGCAACCGCTGCACCCGCACGTCCGTGACGATCAGCGTCAGGCGGCTGGCCCAGCGGGGCATGAAGCGGGCATGGCGGTAGCGGCCATTCATGCCTAGTTCGTCGCGGGGGTCTGGCTTCCCGTCAGCCTCGTAGTGGACGGGCCACGGGGAAATCTCGCGTGGCGGATAGGCGTCGTAATCCTTGCTGGCGCGCCAAGCCTCCCGCACCCACAGCCGGTCGCCGGGGGCGTAGGGCAGGCGCTGCGTGTGCATTGTTGTCTCGCCCTGAAATCGGCACTGGAATGCGCCCGACAGCGGGACAGAATAGAACCCGGCAAACGTGCACGGCTCCGGTGGTTGCACAGTTAAGGCCCGCCGCGTCTGCGTCTTCCGCCCGTCCCACAACGCCCGCACCATCGGCGCGCTGAATAAGATGCCCTTGTCAGCCATTGTTCACCTCCAGTGAAACCGCGACGATCTTGATGTCGGGGCGCATCTGGGCCAGCAGCCTGACGATGCAATCGCACTCGGGGTCTTGGCATGTCGGGATGATGCGAGTGCCGGTGATGAACAGCGCGTTGAGCGCCGCCGCGTTGCGGGTATCGGTCACGGTGCGGATGTTCAGGATACCGTCGATCACTGCGGCGTGGCCGTGCGCGGTTCGCGCCATGCGATCGGCCAGCGCGGCAGGCATTGAAGTGTCAGACATGCTTCTCTCCCTCCCCTTTTGATCTGGCGGCGATGAAAGCGTCTGCGTATTGGAACGCCTCATCCACGATCATCTGAGGGGATTGACCGCTCATGTCAGGATTGCTCATATACCCCGCTACAATCCCCTTGAGCGCAGCAAGCGCCGCTGCATCGCGCAGGCTCATGCCCTGATGATGCACCGGGTAGAAGATGCCCTTCGCGTCGGGCTGGCTGGTGGTGCTGGGGAAGGCGGGGCCGCCGTCGTGTTGAGCGGCCATCAGGAAGCCTCCGGAGAGGGAACGAGATAACCAACCGCCTCCAAGCTATGAACCGGCGCTTCGGCGGCGAGAACATCGCCAACCCACACGCAGACGCGGCGCATATTGCAGTGCAGACCGGGCAAATCTTCCTGCACGGTTATCCGGGTAATCACCGCCCCGGGCGCGCCATCCTGCCAGATTGTCTTACCAACGTGCCAGTGGGATTGCTGGCCTTCACAGTCCGGTGGTGAAGTCGCCCAAAGGGCCTCTTTCGCTTCCATATTCTCTCTCCATCTCTGCCCTTCCGACCACGCTTGGCCGCGTGGTTGTGCGGGTTCAGGCGGTCAGCTTGGAAATCGCATCACGGATGCGGGCTTTTTCCTGCTCAAGAACGGCCTCATGAGCCTTGCGCACATCATCCCGCATCTGGTTGATCGCGGCAGTGGTCGCCTTCTCGATCTCGTTCTTGAACCGCCGGTCCATCAACTTCATCACCGACAACTCGGCGCGCGTGTATGTGTGTTCTCTACCCCAGCCGCCCTTCGACGGCTTGCCTTCCCGGTCCACACGCTCTGTCAGATACTCCTTGGCGTATAGGCCGATGAACTCACGCATAGTGACGGGCTCTTTTTCGCCAAACTGCGGCGTCAGCGGCTGGTCGATGATCTCAGCGGTGACAGTCGCAATTTTCTCGTCAGCCTTCGCGGTGATGGCCGTGATTGCACGTTCTTCGATCAGCTTCGAAAACTGCTTGTCGCCAAAGCTGCGGATCATCTGAGCGGCGGCGGCCTGCACGATCAGGTCTTCCATGTCGCGCAGGGTCCAGCTTCTCATCTGGACGTGGAATTCGATCTTGGCGCCCGGGTCGCTCTGTTCCGTTGCGGCCATATCCTCGACCGGCGATGCGTCCTCATCGAATCCCGCGTCTTCTGCCAGGTCCTGCGTTTCGATAATCGGGTTGGTCACTGTGTTTCCCTCCATGGGAGTTGGTTAAGGCCTGATATCGCCAGACACTGCGTCAAACGCGGCGCGCGCGATGCCCTCGGATGCGTGGTGGCCCGCGAACAGGCCGATTGCGGCTGAGAGAAGGACAACGCGGATCACGGCCCGCCCTCCCGCGCCCGGTGAACAACATCACCGGCGGCGCTCAGTGCGGCACGCTCGATCGCGCGCAGGTACTTGACGATGGCGCCGGGGCAGTGGCCCAGCTGCGCCGCGATGCGAAGGCCGTCAGCAACGGGATCAGCCGGATCTGCGCGCGAAAGGCGGCGCGCCTGGGCCGCCGCAACTGCCGCAGCCTTCTCACCGAAGCTCATCGAGGTGCCGAACATGGCGTCAGCGCCCATTCCGGTGAAATCGGTCTCTCTGCCGAGGTGGGCCATGATCAGCCCTCCAATGTCGCGCCGGCGGCACGGATAAGGGCAACCCAATCCCGGAAGGTCTGGGCGTTCTCCAGCGCCTCGTCGCTGATCTCGATGCCGAACCGCTCTTCGAACGCCATACAAAGCTCAACCGTGTCGAGGCTGTCGGCATTGAGGTCGTTGATGATGTGGGTATCAGCGGTCACATCACCGGGGTCCGATCCAAGGCAGTCGCAGATGATCTGGCGGATAGCCGCCTCTATATCGTCCATAAAAATCTCCTTTGCTGGGTGGCGGCGTTCAGGTAGGGGCGTTGTCGCCCCTGCCCGTCTCGCTATGGGTTCAGAGCTTTGACGAGAGGTCCGGGGCGTAGGAAACAACCTCGGCCTTCAGGTTCATGTAGATTCCCGGCGCATCCCGCTTCATCGCCGCGATCTCGACTTTGAAGAGGTCCAGAACATCTTCCGGCG
This sequence comes from Pararhodobacter sp., assembly GCF_036802785.1. Taxonomy (GTDB): domain Bacteria; phylum Pseudomonadota; class Alphaproteobacteria; order Rhodobacterales; family Rhodobacteraceae; genus Pararhodobacter. The sequence continues at coordinate 51,880 of NZ_DAIRVN010000004.1, read as the reverse complement.
GCGCCCCATCGAGCAGCTCACCGGCGACGCGATCGACAATCGCCTGATACTGCGCGGCGTCGTTGGCCCCATCGAGCAAGTCTTTGGTGCCTTCAACGCGGCTGCCCTGTTCGTCTGCCGCCGCATCGGTGTTCCGGGTGGCGCGCTGATCCTTGGGCTTGTCAGCAGCCTTTGCCCCCTCGCCCCGATCTGTTGAGGCGTTGCGGGTGCGGGATTGATCCTGCTTCGGCTCCGCCCCTTCCCTCTCGGTGGTTTCATCCTCATCTTCGGAGGCTTCGCCTTCAATGGCGTCGCTCTGATCCTCGATCTGGACGCCCGCAGTAGGGTCCATGGCGAAGGCACGATAGTCGCCGCGCGCTTCGTCAATCTGCACCGCATCCATGAATTCGACGGACAGAGGCAGGTATTTTGCGAGGGCGCGAACAGCCGTTTTCTTGGCCATTTCATCCTCATACTTGCCCCATGGGGTATCAGCGGTCTTTCCGATGCGCTTCGCTGTCATCCACCCCTGCGACTCGTCGCGGATCTTCATCACCTTCGACCAAGGCAACACGACATAGGCATGCCCGCCGTCCTTGAATTTGGCGATGGCATAGGCATGGAGTTTATCGCCAGCCATCATGCCAGGGCGGTGCCGGAGACGCGCCTCCGTCCCTTCCTCGTATTCCCAGAGTTCATCATCCGAGTAGTGAATATTGGCCGACAAGCTGGTGATGTGGCCGGAGCGGCGGGCAAGGTCGATCAGGCCCTTGTAGCCAATGACCACCTGAACCTCTGGGATTTTCACCCACTCATCGACCCCTTTTGCGTTCTTGATCTTCTTGCTGCGCTCAAACGGGATCATGTAGGCGTGGCCCAGCACCGTGTTCGGCTCAAGCCCCAGCGCGGCGCACTGCATCAGCGCGCCCAGAAAGCTCATCGGTTCGCACTGCTGGAGCTTCGGTGTGGTGCGGATCGCATTGGCGACGACGCGCATCATGCGCTCAGGGCTCATGTGCTTGGCGGCGACCATGGCAAGTTGGGTCCGCGCGTTCTCGTTCATCAACAGGTGACGCACATCAGGTACTTGGCGCAGCGGGGTTTTGACGAGGGCGGTGCTCATGCGGCTTTCTCTTCTTTGATCAGGCGGAAGCCCGGGGGTGCGGATTTCGCGTCCTTCGGCTGAGCGCGCACCTCGGCATTTGCGAGACGCTCGATCAATTCGAGGACTTCGGGATGGTCGCGGTAATGCGACAGGGCGGGGCCGCGCTTGTCGACAACGCAGCTATAATAGGTGCGCAGCGAGACGGTGCGGCCAGCACCCGTGGATGAACCGCTTTGCGCCTTGACCGGCGCGGCGGCGGCTTTAACCTCTTTGGCAGCGGCCTTCGCCTGACCTTGAGCGTCGATCATGCCAGAGATGTCGTTGCGGGCCTCGGCCTCTTGAGCGCGCTTCTCCGCCTCATCAGCCACCCGTTTTGCTTCGGCCTCACGCTCTTTGCGCAGCGCTTCTTCGCGGTCGCGTTCCGCCTGCATCCATTTGGATTGCAGGTCCAGAACCTTGTCAGTAGCAGCCTTCACCTTTGCGAGCAGCGGCGTGAACAGATCCTGCACAGCCTTGCCCGCATCGTCGTGCGGCTTCTTCTGCGCTTTGCGCTCAGCTTCAAGATCGGCCCAGACCTTGCGGGCGCCGGTGACAAAATCGGTGGCCTTCTCGGCCTGATCCTTGTCGGTGATTGCCTTCAGGTCCAGCCATGCGCCGGCAGCATCGGTGTGATCCTGCACCTTGGCGATAAGGGTTTCAGGAACAACGGGCCCGGGCGGGTTGTTGTGGTCGCGCGGTGGCAGGTCAAAACCCGCCTGTTCAGTTGTGGTCATGGTCTCATCGCCCTTTCGGTTAAATCGAGCCGCGCCATCGTCGCGGCCATTGCGGGGATCGCCTCGCGGCGATCGGAAAGCTGTTCGAAGTCAGCGCGGGAAATCGGCTCCAGATAGGTCCAGATTTTTGCGGGATCGCGGCGCATGCCGTCGGCTTCACAGCACAGGCGTTCATCGGTCAGCAGTTCGCCGGTTTCCGGGTCAATCTCCTGTTCGCACCAGATCCGCACCGGCACCCAAGGCCCGCCAGTGACAAACCGCGTCCTGAACCAGCCGCATTCGGGCAGCCCGTCATGCTGAGGCGGATTGCTGCCTGACAGTGCCGCGCGGTGCCAGGCGTACTGCTGGGCTTTGGTAGATGGACGCCGGATCATCAGTCGGGCCGCCCGGCCAGCGGTTCCGCGAGCGTCGCGGCGATGCTGGGCGCGAAGATGGTGAACACCACGGCGGCAATCAGCAGAAGCCATGCGGCGTAAATTGCGAGGCGGTTGCGGGCGGCGCGGGTCTCGGTGACGTGTCGTGCCGGGCAATCGCGGCCTTGGCGGCAGGCATGGTTGCAGAAATCATCCATCCACCCGCCCCCGCAGAAATTCCCGCGCCGCCAGTTGGTCGGCTTGGCCGCCGTAGGCGGCAAGCCATGTCGCGGCTTCATGGCGGGCTGCGTCTGTGGCGTCAGGCTTGCGGAAGGTGCGGCGGTTGATGATCAACTCGTGGGCGCCAAGCAAGGCAGCGGCTCCGTGACCGAGGGGCTCGCTCATGACGCCACCCCAAACACCAGAACACCCTTGCGTCCGGTCCCGCTGCACAACCCGCAAGGGGTGATTGTCACATGCCCTGCGCGCGGGCTCTCGGTGAAATCACCCCTACCCCTGCAATCACGGCACGGCTCCGAACCATCCCACCCCGGATTGAGCGCTTGCTCCGTGAGGCGCAGCGCAGAGTCCATTTCCTCTTCCAGTATCCCGCGAAGGCGGGCGTCGGCGGTGGCGGGAATATCCCGCAGCGCGCGCGCGGCTCCGATAAGCCGGTATGCGGCGGTTTTCAGGTCGGGCATTTCACTGGCTCCATGTTGGCGTCGAGAATTTCATCCGTGCGCCACGCGAGGCGGAGCAAATCGGCGGCGGCGGGGTGCTTCGCCTTGCGCGCGGCCTTTTCGGCGGCGTAGGCGGCGTCATTCAGAGCGCGGAGGGCGGCGTTCATGGCGGTCAGCCGTCGGTGTTCTGATTGATGAACATCTCATTCGTGCTGCCCTGAAAGTCGATGTCGGGAATGAGGGCTTGCGGGCGAAAGACGATCCGGTAATGAAACTCGGACGCATTCACGTCTTCCAGTTGCTCCGACACGAAGAACACGTTGTCCGACAGCCCAAGAAAGTTCCGGATGTAGCGGTTCGGCCCCGTCTTGCATGTGACGGACATGCGGCGGTCAGTGTCCCGGTTTCCAAGGGAGCAGAAACCCTCGGTCACAAGCACAACGTTGTCGGTGATGCCATTGTAGAAAGTGATCCGACGCGGTACCTCGAAATTGTCAGCCGCTGCCGAAATGTTGCGCGCAGCAACGTCCGCAGCCGGGTCGCAAGACGACGCTGCGAGGGCCATGCTCAGTGCCGTGAAAAGTGCAATTCTCTTGATCATTCATCTCTCTCCTGTGCAGCCAGCTTCACGCCTGACGTGATCGCCTGGCCTCTGAAATCATCCGGGCCTTTGAAATCATCCGGGCCTGAATGACCGGATCGGTGGACTCGGCGGCTTCGGCCTCCATCAGCTCGGACTCCATGCGCTCGAAAATCGGCATGAAAGCCGCATCGACGGCAACAAGGCGCGCGATATGCCGGTGTATCGCCCTGACACGGGAGACGGAGCTAATTTGCATGGCCTGCGCCTCTCATTTTGCTGCACATCAGGATTGATCATCCTGAACGGCTGACCGCTGCATCCGCTCAAAATCCATGAAGAGCAGCTTGTTGCCGTAGACCGGCTTCATCTCAACGACCGCCCAGCGGACAGCGCCCTCGAACAGCGCGCCGCGGGAAACTGCGGCATCATAGCTCGACGCCTCGCCCGAAGTTTCCAGAAGGACGGGCCCTTGATCGGCAGTTTCAACGAGCAGGGCATACGATCCTTGCTCGACTCTTTCGTGCTCCGGATTAGCATGGCCCTTATGTCGGGCGCTCTGAGTTTCGTGTGACTGCATGGCAACTCCTCTCCCGGCAAGTGTCGGACATTCCGACATGACTTGTCAAGCGATATGTCGACTATACCGACAATTTAATAGGGAGGTGCTGGGGTGAACAGTCAATACCGGAAAATCAATGGCGATATGTCGGGTGGCGAGGATGCGTTAGCTACGACTGATCAGATACTTGCCTTGTTCAGGTCACTTTCCAACGAGGGGAAAGATAGCGTCCTGAAGGCCGCGCGAGCCATTGTTGGTGCAGAAGCATGAAAAAGGCCGCCCTAGAGGGCGGCCGCTCATTGCATCGTGGTGATCTGCTATGTCAGGCGAAGAATCCCGCGATCAGGATCAGCAAAACACAAACCCCCATCCAGGCAAAAACCCACCAACCTCTGTTTTCATCACGTTTCACGATCACCCCCCAATGATCTCGCCAAGGATAGGACGATATCCTTATCCCGGTCGCTCATTTTCTCCAGTAATGAGGCCAACTCCGCCTCGATCCCGTTGGCTTGCGCGCCCTGATAGAGAAGGTCCGAAACCGCCACGCCAAGCGCGCGCGCTATCTTCTCCATTCGATAGGTGTTCACCGGGCTTGCGCCTGTCTCTATCCCGGCAAGATGCGAGCGTGACAGGCCAGCTATTTCAGCCAGCTGGACCTGCGTGAGGCCCTTCTGCTTCCTGAGTTCAGCAATGCGTGGCGGCTTCATCATTCAATCTATATATCCCTGTCGAGGCATCGCAGCCCGTCGATTATAGCGACATTGCTATTGACAACTGGTGTCGTTATGTTCGACATTCAAGGCATGAGAACGCTCCCCGAATATTGTGCCTCCGCTGCGCCGACCAGAACCCACGCTGAGTGGGCAGAGCTTTTTGGCATATCGCGCAGCTACTTCACCGATATCATCAATGGCAAGTCCCTGCCGGGGCGAGACCTGATTGCGGAAATCAACAAGCAGACAAACGGGGCAGTGCCGCCCGGCGTCTGGTTCGTTGACACGCCATGACCGCGCACAGTTATCAACGGGTCGATAGCTCAGTGGTAGAGCCCTCCGCTCATAACGGAACCGTCGCAGGTTCAAATCCTGCTCGACCCACCAATCCGTTGCGCGCCGGTGTCTGCGCGCAGACCATCCCTGCTCGGGATTTGCCTCAACTGCCCCCGGCTTCGGCTGGGGGCGCATTTCTGCGCTTCGGACCGGTGCTGGCGGCTGGGACCGTCTCATGCGTGCGTGAGCGTATGCTACCCGAAAGGATGCATAGGCTGGCACCGGCCCCGAGCGCGGATCGCAGAGCAATGTCGGCAATCGGCCCGAGTGATCATAGGGCACTGCGGCGTCCCCTAGCCCATACGATATGCGCAAGTCCGACGACGCCCGCGCTCGACATATCCCAAGCGAAAGAACCAGTCGCGATCCAGCCGGGAGAGCATCACCCATTCCCGCGCCCGGCTGGCGGTTCGAGTAGGCCTCCTGCGTGGCGGTTCGCAGGCCGTAGCTGTTCGGCGGTAACGGCAGAAGAGGCGATGAGCCGCAGCGGGTGGAAGCCCCGCACCTCACCGCATTTCGCAGATGCAGCGCACCGGGTTCCGGTTAAAGCGGCCTTTGGGCGTCGCCGCAAGTTGCTGCATCTGCCGAGCGCGGCGGATTGCAAACATCACATCATTCCCCTGATGGGACGCAGCAAGACAAGGGCCGCCGTGTTCGACCCTTTGAAACAGAAAGGAACGACATGAGCCGGACCCCGGAAATTAACGGGCTGGAGCAACTGATCTCTCTGGCCGATGGGGGCGAATACCTGCCCCTCTTGCAATCGGAATTGGCGACGCTGATCGCCGATCTGCATTCCCACGCCACGATCTACAACAAGTCGGCGGGCAAGCTGAACCTCTCGATCGGCCTGGCCTTTGACCGCAAGGGCCAGGTCGATCTGGTGATCGAACACAAGATCACCGCGCCGAAGATGCCCAAGGCCAAAGGCTCCGCATGGTCCATTCCCGGCGGCAAGCTGACCGTGGAGAACCCGGCGCAACGGCGCATGGAAATCCGCGAGGTCGAAGGCGGGAAGCGCGAACTGCGCAGCCCGGGCGCCTGACCTCACTCCGAAAACTTGAAAACTGAAAGGAACCACAGTGTTCAACCTTAAAGACACACTCGCGGCAATCCAGAACGCCATTGGAAAGCCCGCCAACATCATTGGCGACGCGGATAACGTGATGGATTCTGTCACGCAGCATCCGCAAATGCTGCAGGTCGCCATCCCTGACGGCATGACGCGTGCGGACCTGACTGCTGATCTGGACAAGCTGGCCACAAAGCTCCAGCCGTGGCGCCGTACCGGCACAGCGCGCATGTCTGATCTGGACAGCCTCATTGCTTGGGCCAACCGCAACAAGGGTGAAACATCCGCCCTGTTCGCAACCACCGGCGACAGCCCGGCCCTGACATGCATCGCGGATTACTTCGGCCAAGGCGCGCCTGTCATCGACGCGATCGGCCGCGACCCCATGGCCAGCCACATGCTGCACCGCGCCACCTATGCCTTCCCGCTCTCGCAGGAGTGGAAAATCTGGAAGGCAATCAGCGGCAAAGCGATGAACAAGGCCGAGTTCGGGGAATTCATCGAAGCGAACGCCAAGGATCTGCTGGAGCCGACGCCGGCGCTCCTGGGGGATTATCTCGGAGACAGGGTGCTTGAGCCGTGGGAAGAGCGCATGATCACCGTTGCGCAGCAGCTGGGCGGGCGGTTCGGCCAGTATCAGCAGCTGATCGGCATGGCGCGGGAGTTCACCGTCAACGAGGTGTCCAACCTGACGACAACGCTCAACCGCGACACGGGTGAATCCTCAATCCAGTTCCTCGATGAACACCAGCAGGCCGATGGCCAGCCTATCCGGGTGCCGAACCTCCTGATGATCGCCATCCCCGTGTTTGACAATGGCGCGGCCTACCGTATCGCGGTCCGGTTCCGCTATCGCAAGGCCGGTCAGAACGTCAACTTCTACCTTTCGCTGCACAATCCCGATGTGTGCATGCGCGACGCGGTGGATGAGGGGTTTGAGAAGGCCGTCGAAGAAACCGGCCTGCCGCTCTTCCGTGGCGCGCCTGAAAAGACCTGACATAGCGGCCCCGGTCCAGCGCCGGGGCCATTTGTGTGCAGCAAAATGAGCATCAAGGCCGCCATCACCCTCCCCGCCCCGATCAGCACGAACAACTTGTTCAGCAACGCCCCGGGGCGCGGGAGGGTGGTGACGAAGGAATATGCGGCCTGGCGCAAGCAGGCCGCCCAGATGATTGCCGCGCATGCGCCTGTGCCGCGCTTCACCGCGCCGGTGCTGATCGCCCTGTTCGTCGGCGAGAAGGGCGTGGGCAACATGGACTCTGACAACACCGCCAAGGCCTACCTCGACGCCCTCAAGAAGGCGGGCGTGATCCATGACGACAGCCGGAAGTGGGTGCGCGGATCTTCGGTCGCGTGGGTGCCAGGCATGGCCGGGTGCGTCGCGCACATCGAGGAAGCAGGAGCGCCGCCGAGCGCCAACGAAATCATCGCCACCGCGAGTAAGGGATTGAGGGATTTTCTCAGATGACACGCCGCCAAATCAACCAAGATGCCTTCGCCGCGCTCTGGAACAACCACGCCATTCCGACGCGGCGGATAGCTGATGCCTTGGGCGTGACGCCCTCTGCCGTAAGCAAGCGCGCCCAATCCATGGGCCTGCCGAAGCGCGGGAAGGTGCGCAACAGGAAGGTTGATCCGGAACTCCTGCGTGAGATGTGGCTAGCCGGGGTCAGCGCCAAGGAAATCGCCGCGCACTTCGGCGTGTCGCACCTCTCATGCGCATCGTGGCCATCGCAACAGGCGGGGCTGCCAAAGCGGAAACGCGGCCCCTCCGGGGGCATGAACGGAGGGTGGCAAGCCAACCTGCCGATCGCCGTGTTCTGGGAGCAGCGCGCCGCCACAGCCATGGCAGCTGATGCCGCCCGAATCCGCCACGCCATGGCCCGGCGCAACATGGTCGATCACCAGCCGAGCAGCAGGAGGGCGGATTGCCATGCGTGAATACGCGAAAATCTCGTGCTCATTGTGGAACAGCCGGAAGTTCACCGGGCTGCCGAACGACGACGCGAGATACCTCTACTTCTACCTCCACACATGCCCGCATGTGAACATGGTCGGATGCTTCGTCCTACCGGAGGGCTACGCCTGCACCGATCTGGGTTGGGTATCGGAACGGTATCGAGAGGGTATCGAAACCCTATCGAAAGCCGGTCTGATCAGTTTCGATAAAGAGGAAAGCGTCGTCAGGATCGTGGATTTCCTCAAATACGACCCTTTTTGCAACCCGAAGCACGCCATGGGCGCGATCAAGGTGGCGGAAAAGCTGCCGAAATGCCCGCAACGCACTGAAACCCTTATGGAAATCTCCCGCCTGAAGTGCGTGAAAGAGAGCATGTTTTCATACCCTCTCGATACCCTATCGAAAGGGTATCGATTCCCAGAACCTGAACCTGAGCCAGAACCTGAACCAGAACCTATAAAAGAGGCTGCTGCTGCTAGGGCCGAAATCCTGACCGAAAATCTCCCGACATTCAGGGAGAGGCTGCTCATAGCGATGCATGTCGATCCGTGCGGATTGACCGGAAACGGCGGCCAACTTCTCGGGTCAACAGCAGACATGGCCCACGCTAGGCGATGGCTCGAACTCCCAGGCATCACCGAAGACCTCGCCGTGGCCGAGGTGCAGCGCATCATGCTCAAGCCCCGCGACAGGCCGCCGGCAAGCTTCCGATATTTCAACAGCGCCATGGCTGACCTCTCCGGCGCGATTGCCGCCCCCCCATTGGAACCAAACGCCCCCACCAAAACCGGAGGATCACAGAATGACCGCGCCCGCTTTGATACCGCCCACCGCGAATACGTCCGTCGCCTCGCTGCGGGCGAGATCGAGCGCGGACCTGATCCAAGCGATCCATTCCCCAGGTGACGAGGCCTATGTGCTCGAAAGGGCGCGGGTCTGCCTCAAGGCTTTTTTTGACCCCGGTATGGATGATCGGGACCGGGCCGCGCTGCTGGATGAATTTGCCCGTGCCCTGCGGAATGTTCCCCGGTGGGCCGTCGCAAGGGGCTTTGACACATGGATGCGATGCCGCACCCGGCGCCCTGCGCCCGCTGAAATCAACATCGAGGCGCAGAAGGCCATCCGTGAACTGACCGATGAGCTGGCCTATCGCAAGCGCATGGAGCCGCCGGAGGAACCGCAACGCGCGACCGTCGATCAGGAGGAAGCCGAACGGATTTTGATGAGGTCGGGATACACCCCCAAAAAGCTGGATGCGGTCAGGAAGGCACCTATGGCCCGAACCATGGATGAAGCGCTGTCCCGCGCCGATGCCCCGCCCCGCCCACACTGGACCGAAACAGCGGACCCTGACGGCCCCCAGATGCGGGCACTGCGCGCCGCACGCGACGCCAACCCGATCGTGCAGGAGGCCCGAGCCCAGCAGCGGGTGGCCGCGAAATCAGCGAAAGGCGGTGAAGCGTGAGCGATATTCTGGATGGGGCGCGCTACTCGGTAGGCTTGGATGTGGAACCGAAAGAAGCCATAGACAGCGACGCGCTCGTTGACCGCATCGAAGCACTGGAGGCAGACAACGCCCGCATGAAAGCGGCGCTAGAGATCATCAGGCAATGGGGCACCGACACGCTGTCAGGACCAGCAGGCAACCTTCCTGCCGATGCGTCTTGGTACCGGGATGGCGTGCGCGAAATGGCCCGCCTAGCAGCCTTCGGCCTGAAGGGCGGTGGTGGATGATCGCCACCATCGCGCCCGACCAGCAGACCATCACCCTGACCGGTCAATACTGGTGCGAGACGTTCCCGGTGGATGCCCTGCCCGGCAAGATCCAGTTCTATGAGGCGCTGGCCGCGCGCAAGCATCCGCGTTTCGGTCACGCGGCCGCATATGCCGATTGCTACCAGCCCACCATCGAATCGCTCAAGGAAGCACGGAAAGCCTTGGGGATGCGACCATGAGCAGGCAACGCATCGGCGCCAAGGTGCGCACCAACGCAGATTTTCAGGCCATCACCCGGTTCATGGATGGTGAGGGCATCGCTTACGAGCTGCGCGCGCCTGAAGGCAAGGGCCACCCGATATTGATCATCACCAGCGCTGATGGCCAGAAGCTCCGCTACCCCATCGCCTGCACCCCACGGGGCCGGTGCAACACCCCCGCCCGCGTCGCCAGCCTCAAGCGCTTCCTGCGCCAGCACGGCATCATCACCTGACCAGCCAAGGAGAGAACCAATATGACCATCGAAGTGAACGGAAATGAAATCTGGGTGCGATGCGGCAGCGGTGACGATCAGACCATCTGCATCGACTTCAGAAAGGATGGCGTGAGGATCAACGCACACCCAGAACCCGGAAGTGAAATCGAGACAGCCGCAGCTGAGCTTTTCGAGTGGGATGATGATCCGATCGCGGTTGCCCAGGTGGTCATAGACCCCATTGAGGCCGTCGCGCTCGCCCATGCTATCCTGGAGCAGGTCAGGCGGATGGGGCAGAAAAAAACCTTCGTGTATGACCAGGCTGACTGATCTCAGGGGCGCTACATGCGCCCCAATCACATGCGCCAATCTCTACATCTTGTGCAAATCCCCACTTTGCTGCACAATCCGCGCCACATCTTGCGCAGGATACGCAGACAATGGCCGGGCCCCTCAAAAATCCACGACATGAAGCGTTCGCCCATGGTCTCGTAAAGGGCATGACTGCCGATGCGGCCTATGCCAAGGCCGGATACAAGCCCAACCGCCACAATGCCGCCCGCCTGACCACAAATGAACACGTCAAGGCTCGCGTCGCCGAATTGCTCAGTAAGGCCGAAGCCCGCACAGGCGTGACCCTCGATCGTGTCCTGCGCGAATACGAGCGCATCGCCTTCTCCGGCATGTCGAAGTTCCTGCGCGTCAACAAAGATGGCGACCCCATCATCGACCTGTCTGCCTGCACCCCCGAAGACCTCGACCTGCTGGCCGAAACCACGCTGGAAGATTTCACCGAGGGCCGTGGCAAAGACGCCCGCGATGTGCGCCGCATCAAGATCAAGACGCTGGACCGGATGCGCGCCCTCGAAGCCTTGGGCAAGCATCTGGGCATGGGCGACAAGGCCAAGAACGAAACCACAGACCGTCTCACCGAAGCACTCATGCAGATCAACGCCCGAGGATCTGCCGCGCCTATCGCCACAGCCGCAAGGCTGGCCGCAGCACAACAGAACGAGGAATAGACAATGGACGTGAAGCTCACGCTCGCATGGAAACCCGTGGCCGAGGGTGAAGGCCCCGCGACATTCGAGGCCCTCAACCCCAATGTCCGCTGGTGGGTTGCCAGTGAAGCCCCGACCACCACCGGGCTGACAGCCGAGCCGGGAAAGCCGATATCAGTCGCCCTCGACACTGACGAAATACTCTACCTGTCAGGCGCCGGCACCGCCGTTGTGCTGGCCGAAAACCCGATCGTCTAGCGAGTAATCCAGATGTTCCCGACGCCAGGTCACAACGTCCGCAGCCTATCCGGTATCATCGTTCTCGGGTATGGCTTGGGCCGTCTCAGCTCCAGCACCTCCCCCCTGGCACTCTTCGCCAACGGCGAGATGGGCGTATGGTTCGCGCCGTCTTCTGAGACGTGCTTTGCTGACCTTGAAGGCACCACTCCCGCGAGCGCAGGACAGGCCGTGGCGTTGCTGTTAGATAAGAGCCGAGGTTTGGTGCTTGGACCGGAACTATATCCTACGGGCACGGCGGCGCAGAACACTCCCAGTTTCTGGTCGTCCAATGTTAATGCAGCCGTCGTCGGAAATACGGTTTCTCTGTCAGGATCAGGGGCGTTTGGCCTGCGAGTGGGGAATATCCCAGAAAACTGCGTGGTTTTAATTCGAGTGTCCACGCAGAACGCTACCGTCTCGGTGCGCACGGGCGGAGGCGCAGGAGTCGATATCTCAGGAAACCTCTCCTCCGGTCAGGTTTTCAAGTATATCAGATCGGTGGGCGTAGCCAATACGCTGTATATTCGTGCCGTAGAGACCGCCTCTGGCGGCAGTTATACTCTCGAAGAATTTTCTATCCGAAATCTTTCGGGTTACCACACCACACAGCCGACCGCTGCCGCACGGCCTATTCTTGGCCGGGAGCCGAAGTCCGGGCGTCGGAACATTCTTACGCTGACGGAGAGCATGGACCAGTGGAACGGCCTTTCGGGGGAAGTAATTGTAGCGCCTTCGCTAGAGACATCCCCCGAAGGGAAAGCATTTCTTGTTACAGGAACAAGCGGTGGATCGTCGGGTCTTGGGCGGCTAATTGATGTATTTGGAGTCGCGGCAAGAAATCTGTCTGAGCCGGGTGTTGTGAAGTTTTGGGCCAAACGCGTATCCGGAGCGAGGCAGCCTGAATACTTGTCCGGTGGTAACCGAACCAGCTACCCTGAACTTCCTGATGACGGGCAGTGGCACTATATTTCCGCTCCGGTTGCTTCTGGCCAATTCCAGTTTCTTACCCGATGGACCAACAGTGAAATTCTTGTTGCAGCGCCTCAGCTTGAGTTTGGTTCCGTCGCCACCCCTTACCAGCGTGTCGGCTCCATTTATGACGTGACCGAAGCGGGTCAGCCTGATTGCTGGTATCTGTGGTTCGACGGCATCGACGATCATATGCTGATGCCGGTTGCGTTTAATCCGGCTGTTGGTTCGCCGTGGAATATCTTCGCGGTCATAAACAAAGGACCGGGCGCAACCGGGAACGCACGCTTTATCATGTCTGGTAGTGGTGCCAGCGACAACCGAGGCGTCCGTGTGTCGATGGAGGATTTTTCAACCATCGCACCAAGGTGGTATACCCCCGGCACTTTCATCAAAGCGCGTATCAACGGCCTGCCCGTTGCAAACAGCGAACCGTATAATGAGAGCAGAACCAACGTCTTCTACATGCAGCACTCTTTCCCGCAGACTGCGGCGTTTAGCTATGTGTTGATGGGTTCGCGTGTTGCAAACGGAGGTGCCGTCACCGGAGTTGGTATCGGGAGACTGTATAGCATGGTGATTGCACCCGGTGATATCACCACGAAGCTGATATCCGATATCGAGAAGTCTCTCGCAAGCACAGCAGGAGTGATCCAATGAGACTGACCGTCGCATGCCCTGATGCTCTGCGCGACGACGCCAATCACCTTGCCATGGTGCTCGCGTTCAGCGCTGCCGACGCGCTCACCTACGGCGCACTGAACTGGCAAGACGCAGACGGCAATCTCTACGCCGCAGCGTCTTTCGTCGCGCTGCCAGAGTGGATAGAGGGGGCTACGCAGCCCCTTCAACGCCCGAAATGGGACAGTGAGGAAATCATCGACATGGAAGCCGCAGGGCGTGCACAGGTCGCTCTGGTGGTCTGGCTGGGTGGTGAGGAACCTGTTCCTGCGGCTGTCCCGGACAAGCTGACCGTTGTTGCCGGTGATGATGGACTGGCGGCGCTGGGGATGATGGGGATGACGCCCGTGCCGGATGTTAAGAACTGACATGTGCGCCCTTGCAGCCATCCCCAGGGCAATCACGCCCGACTTTGAGCCCAGCACAGCCGAAGAGCTGCTGGAGGCCCTTGGCTCATGGGAATGGCGCATGTTCAGCGGCAAGCTCTACAAGATCATGGTCAAGGGCGATGACGATACCGAGGGCACGGTCCTACCCTTCCTGCCAAACGCCAACCAGCGAAACTTTCTGGAAAACCTGCACTATCGCAATGTGATCCTGAAGGCGCGCCAGCTTGGCTTCACCACCCTGATCGCCGTCCTATGGTTCGACCACGCCGCCTTCAACGCAGACCAGCGCTGCGGCATCATCGCCCATTCTCTCGATGATGCTGAGAGCATCTTCCGCGACAAGGTGAAATTCGCCTATTACAACCTGCCCCCAGCCGTGCGCGAAATCCTGCCGCTGGCCCGGGAGAGCGCCAAGGAGCTGCTGTTCGCCCACAACAACAGCGCAATCCGCGTCGCCACCTCCATGCGATCAGGCACCATTCACCGCCTGCACATCTCGGAAATGGGCAAGATCGCCGCGAAATTCCCCGAGAAGGCCGTGGAGATCGTCACAGGCTCACTGCCCGCCGTACCAAAGACCGGAATCGCAATCATCGAAAGCACTGCCGAGGGGCAAGAGGGCGAGTTTTATGAGATCGCCACCCGCGCCGAGAAACTGGTGCAGTCCGGTCGCAAACCGAACATGAGCGAGTGGGCGTTCCATTTCTACCCGTGGTGGCGCGAGCCGGGCTATGTCATGGACCCGGCCACGGTGCGCATGACGCCCGAGGATCACCAGTATTTCGATGAGGTTGAGGCCGAGACAGGCGCAAAGCTGCGCCCGGATCAGCGCGCGTGGTATGTGGCCAAGCGCGACAACGAGTTTTCCGGCGACCCCGAAAAGATGTGGCGCGAGATGCCATCGACGCCGCAAGAGTGCTGGCGCAGATCGACCGAAGGCAAATTCTACACCATCCAGCTTGCCCGGGCCCGCATGGAAGGCCGGATAACCAAGGTTCCGCACGTCTCCAATGTGCTGGTCAACACCTTCTGGGATATCGGCGCGGGCGACGGCACCGGCGTCTGGCTGCATCAGGATATTGCCGCCCAGCATCGCTTCCTGCGCTATTTCGAGGGCTGGGGCGAAGGCTATGCGCACTACATCCGCATCCTGCGCGAAACCGGCTGGCTCTTCGGCGTGCATTACCTACCTCACGACGCCGACCACCAGCGCCAGCTGCAGGACCGGGTTGGATCGCCTGTTGATGCCCTGCGCGAGCTGGCGCCTGACTGGACTTTTCACATCGTGCCCCGCGTTGAGACCATCCAGCACGGCATCCAGATGACCCGCGAGAAGTTTTCGCAGGCGTGGTTCGATGAGGAAGGCTGCAAGAGCGGCCTCGAACACCTCGACCTCTACGGCAAGAAATGGAACGCCCGGCTTGGCGTCTGGTCCCATGAGCCCGAAAAACTGGCTGGCCACAGCGAGGCCGCCGATTCATTCCGTCAATGGGCGCAGGGCTATGACCCGCGCCTGCTTCGCCCACAGACCCGGCCACGCCGCCGGGCTTCAGGAGGTATGGTTGCGTGAGCAATGAGCAGCAAAAAGAGATGCAGGTCGATAACTCGGTGGATAGCGACGGCACCGAGCATTACCGGCCCGCGCTGGACCTGACCCAGTGCCACAGGACATTCACCCGCGGTGACGTGACCGTCTGGCTCACATGGCTGCGTCGTGGTGGCCAGTGGGAAGCCTGCATGGTGCTGACCCCCAAGCGCCTCATGGCCATCAGCCACGAGCGCGTCACGCCCTGCGTCATTCCCATGTCGCGGGCGTGGGTTTGGGCCGAGGAAACCGGCGATTTTGGCGACTGCCTGATCAACGCCGGCGTCTTCTGCGCGAACCTGGGCTTCAACCCCTTCAACCCAAAAAACCCGCTCAAGGTGATCGGCATCGTCCGTGACCACCTTGGCGATCTGCTGACCATCCCGCCACGGCCCGCTGATCACCGCCTCAGCGTCACCGCAGAGATGATCGTCACCGACAATGCCACGGGCAAGGTCAAGGAAATGGAAGTGTCCGATGAGCCGACCTGACGAAGAAGGGCCGCACACCAGCCGCCGATACCAGACCCGGGTGGACCCCAAGCAGCGGCCGGAAGATCGCGTCGATGCGCACAATGACCTCCTCTTCGGTGATGTGAGGACCGCAGAGCGATCCAAGCTGGATTCGGAGCCGGTCATGGTACTGCATGACAAGATGATCAGCCACTATCTGCGTGAGCTTGACCGCCAGAGCGAGTGGCGGCGGCGCATGGAGTTGGATGAAGATTTCTACGACTCGGACCAATGGGACGCAGAGAGCAAGCTGATACTGGCCGAGCGCGGGCAGGAGGCGCTGGTCCTCAACGTCATCGCGCAATCCATCAACTGGATCATCGGATCACAGCGCAGCGCGCGCACAGATTACAAGATCCTGCCCCGGCGCAAGGATGCCTCGAAGGCCGCCGAGCGCAAAGGTCAGTTGCTCAAATATCTGGCCGATGTGAACAAATCGCAGTTCGCGTTCTCGGACGCGTTCGAGGAACAGATCAAGGCGGGACTGTCATGGCTGGAATGCGGCGTCCAGGACGATGCTGATGGTGAGCCGATCTATGAGCGCTACGAATCGTGGCGCAATATCGTCTGGGACAGCAGCGCCAGCGAGCGCGACCTGTCCGATGGCCGCTACCTGTTCCGCACCAAATGGGTGGACATGGACACAGCCATCGCCCTGTTCCCCAACCGCAAAGACGCCATCCAACATAGCGCCAGCACCGTGCATGAGTTCGGCGCCAGCCTTGACCGCTTCGGCGATGAAGCGATGGACTCGATGGAAACCGACTCGGTACGCGAGGCCTACAGCTCGATCGAGCATCCCGCCTATTCCCGCGACCGGGTGCGCCTGATCGAGGCGTGGTTCAAGATACCCGAGCAGGAAGAGGTGATGGCAGGTGGCGACTTCGCGGGCGAGATGTTCGACCCCAACAGCCCGGGACATGCCGAACAGATCGAAACCGGAATGGCCGAGGTGCGTAAGCGCCTGACATACCGGACCTATGTGATGGTGATGACCAACAGCCGCGTCTTGTGGTTCTCGAAATCGCCCTACCGCCACAACCGCTATCCGCTCACCCCGCTCTGGTGCTACCGCAAGAAGAAGACCGGCGAGCCCTATGGCATCGTGCGCAACATGGTCGATGCCCAGAAGGATATCAACAAGCGCTTCTCGAAGGCGCTGGCCATCCTCTCATCCAACAAGACCATCATGGATGAAGGCGCGGTAGCCGATCTTGATGAGTTCGAGGAGGAAGTTTCCCGCCCGAACGCCATCATCGTGAAGAAGAAGGGCTTCCAGCTCGATATCGCTGCCGACCGCGAGCTTGCTCCCGCGCACCTTCAGGTCATGCAGATGAGCATGCAGATGATCCAGACGCTATCCGGCGTCACGGATGAAGCCATGGGGCGCACCACCAACGCCGTCTCAGGCCGGGCCATCACCGCCCGGCAGGAGCAGGGCGCGGTATCAACCTCAACCGCCTTCGACCATCTCAGGGCTGCGCGCCAGTATCATGGCGAAAAGATGCTGTCTCTGGTCGAGCAGTTCATGGATGAGCGCAAGCAGTTCCGCATCACCAACAGCCGGGGCCAGCCTGATTACGTCGAAATCAACGATGGCATGCCGGACAACGATATCATCCGCACCAAGGCCGATTTTGTCATCTCAGAAGACGACTGGAACGCCTCGATCCGCCGCGCCCAGGTCACGGAACTCATGGAGATGATGACGCAGCTGGCGCCGGTGGCCCCGCAGATCGTGATGGTGTTGCTCGATCTGGTGGTAGAGACGATGGATATCCCGAGCCGCGAAGAGATCGTGAAGCGGATCAGGGGCCTCACCGGCATGGAAGACCCTGACGCAGACCCGAACAGCCCCGACCCGGAGCGCGAAGCGCGTGAGAAGCAAAAAGCGCAGCAAGCGGCGATGGAGGCGCGCGCAGCCGAGGCCCAGATCGCCAAGCTGGAAGGCGAAGCCGCGAAGACGCAGGCCGTGGCCGAGAAGGAGGCCGCCAACGCCGCCAAAATCCTCATGTCCATGCCCGGCGAGACCATCGAGCAGAAGCGCAAGGCGCTGGAGGTGGCAATCATGCTCCTGGGCGGGCCGCCGGGTGCCGCCGACACCGCCGATGCGCTGCTGGATGACGCAGGGCTTGGCGATCAGCCTCCCGGGCCACCACCGGGGCAGGAAATGGGCGTGGAGCAGCCCATGCCTGAACCGGCAATGGATGGAGGTATGATGTGATTGGCCTGACCGATTTCATGGGGCTTCACGCCCTGCGTCAGGCAGTGGCCCGCGCGCAAATGCCCACCATTCGCGTTTGGTATGAGGATGATATCGAACGCAATATGGGGCGCTTTCGGCTTCTGCCCGATCTGCGCGCGCCCCTCTCACCCCGATACTGCCCCGAGTCGAACGCAATCCGGCAGCGTGACCTCCGCCGTGCAGCGCGCCGCCTCGATGCTGTCGAACACCGATCAACCCTCAGCACCAACCAAGGAGTGTAAAGCGATGGCCTATTCAATTTCCAAAACCCAAGACCCAACCCCTGACATGATCAAAGCAAAGCAGGGCGTGAATGGTGGGTGGGCGCTCATCGCGGTGGATCGCGGCGCAGATCGGATGGGCGCTGTCGAGCCGGAAGCGTATTTCTCAGACGCCAACGCGGCAGTCATCGGCTTCGCCAAGCTCATCGGTGCGCCGATCTATGACGCCATCGGACCCAACGCAGCCATCCCGGTGAGCAAGTAACACCCCCATCCACGCTTGAGACGAACAGGAGAACCTTCCAATGGTTAAGAAACTTGACGCCGACGAGATGAGCGACCGCGACGACGATCTGCCCGTGCTGGCAGACGACGACACCCCTGACGACGCCCCTGTTGCCACCAAGGCCTCCGTCCTCGATGACATGGAAGACCACGAGGAACACCTCAAGGGTCTGCTGTCTGACGAGGAACTGGCCGCTCTGGAAGATGATGGGGATGACGATGGCGACGAAGGCGAAGGCGACCCGGAAGAAGGCGACGATGATGGTGCAGAACCTCAAGGCGCTGCGCCCGAAGCCGATGAACCGGCGCGACCCGAAGCTCAAGCCGCACCACCTCCCGCCGCAATCGAACTGACCCCCGAGCAGATCGCGGAAATCGAGACGGCGCATGAAGCGGCGGAAGCCAAAGCGCTCGAAGACTGGCGGGACGGCGAGCTGACCGATGCCGAGCTGCAAGCGCAACTGAAGGCTATTCGCGCCGAGACGGCCCAGAAGCACCGCGACGCCATGGATGCCATCGCGGAAGAACGTGAAGCGACCGAATGGCAGAAGGTTGTCGATACCTTCCATGCCGATGCCCGGGCCTATATCGCCGATCATCCCGGCCTGGAGAAGCCGGAAGCTCTTGCCGATTTCGACCGGCATGTGCGCCTCGTGACCGGCAATGCCCGCTTTGAAGGCCGCAGCAATGTCGAGAAGCTGGCCGCCGCTCACCGCCTCTACATCGCCGAGGCGAAGGAGTTGGGCCTGAAGGCGCCGCCCATGAAGGCGGCCAAGAAGCCTGCTGAGGCCGAGCCTGAGCCGGAAGCGGCCAAGCCAGCCGCCCGCAAGCCGAAACCCGAGGTTGTGCCGACGCTGGGCCGTGTGCCTGCCGCCGCCACCAACTCCGCATCGGACGGCAAGTGGGGCCAGCTGCAAACCATCATGGATCGCGGCACCCCCGAGGAAGTCGAGCGCGCTATGGCGGGCCTGTCGGATGAAGAACGCGAGGCCTTCGCCTCAGCGGACGTTTGAGCAAAAGGGGGCGTCAGGTGCTTGCAGTCAGCGTGAAAGAAGGCGGTCGGATTGCCATCGGTGATGATGTGATTGTCACCGTCAGGCGCCGTGGCGGCCGCGTCTGCCTGTGCATCGACGCCCCCGAGACCGTCAGGATACGAAATCTGGACAGCGAAAGGCCAAAATTGGCCGCGGATACCATATCTAGCGGTTAGTATTTGCATCAAACGCAATATGTGGTATTTATATGCCAAATGCTGGCCGCAGGATGCGCCCCTCACTCAGTCAGGAGCGCCGAAATGGCCCAGACGATTATCCCCTGGGGCGACCCCAAGGCACAGAAAAAGTGGTCTGCTACCCTCGCCGTTGACACCGCCCGCCAGTCCTACTGGTCGCGGAAGTTCATGGGCAAAGGCCAAAACAACATCATCGAAGAAAAGCTGGAAATCGCCTCGGATGCAGGCGATCGCGTTTCGTTCGATCTGTCCGTGAAGCTGCGCCAGCGCCCAACCCCCGGTGATGCCCGCGTCAAAGGCAAGGAAGAGCAGCTGCGCTTCTACACCGATGAGGTGATCATCGACCAGCTGCGCCACCCGGTTTCCGCCGGTGGCCGCATGAGCCGCAAGCGCACCATCCACGACATGCGCAAGATCGCCAAGGACCGGCTGGCCGAATACTGGCGCACCTATCTGGATGAAATCAAATTCATCTACCTGAGCGGTGCGCGCGGCATGAACGAAGAGTTCATTGAGCCGGAGGACTATGCCGGGCACGCGGGAAACCCCCTGCGCACCCCCGACTCATCGCACCTCCTGTTCGCAGGCGCAGGCACGGCCAAGGCCAACATCACTTCCGCGATGAAGATGAACCGCGATCTGATCGAGCGCGCCGAAACGCACGCCCGCATGATCCGGTCCTTCGACACCGAGGCCGCCGACATGGTGCCGGTCAGCATCGACGGCGAGGATCGCTTTGCCACAGTCATGTCGCCCTATCAGGAGCATGACCTGCGCGTGAACGACACGCTGGGCTGGGTGAAGATTCAGGCCGATGCGTCGAAGGCAGAGGGCCGCAACAACCCCATCTTCAAGGGCGCGTTGGGCATGATCAAGAACGTGGTTCTCCACAGCCATGAGAACGTGATCCGCTTCAATGACTACGGCGTCGGTGTGAACCTTCCTGCGGCCCGGGCTCTGTTCCTCGCCCGCCAGGCAGGCGTCATCGCCTACGGCACCCCGGGCGGCATGCGGTACATGTGGAAAGAGGAGATGGAGGATTACGACAACGAGCCCACCGTGGTGGCTGGCGTGATCTTCGGCTTCTCGAAAACCCGCTTCAACAACCGCGACTTCGGCGCCATCGCGCTCGATACCTACGCGGCCAAACCCACCGGCGCCTGAGCCGCATGAGGGGGCGCTCACGCGCCCCTTTCGTGTCCCATTCAAGCCAAGAGGATCACAACCATGGCTCTGTTCCAATCTTCGATGGCCAAGCGCCGCGAAACCCCGCCGACCGCTTATGTCCACGGGGCGCGCATGGTTTCGATCTCCAAATTCACCTTTACTGCCGCCTTCGCCTTCGCCACCGACAAGATCGAAATGGGCCTGCTTCCCGCAGGGGCCCGCGTTGTCGGCGCGCGCCTGATCGGTCGCAACCTGGGTGGCGCGAACAACGCCAGCCTTGGCCTCATGAGCGGCGAAGCCGGTGAGCCCGACAACGCCCGCACGGTCGGCACTCAGCTGTTTTCGGCACAGGCTGCGCAGAACGCTGAACCGACCGCCACCACGCTGGCCTGCCTCAGCATCGCACCGTCTGACGGGCATCGCGGTATCGGCGTCACGCTGTCCGCTGATGTGGCCGCCGGCGACCGCGATCTGACGCTGGTCCTCGAATACATCTTCTGACAGCCCGACACCCAGTCAGGGACAGTGTGAGAGGGGCGGCGGAACACCCGCCGCCCTTTTTTGAAACAGGAGGCATAAGACGTGCAGATCGAATTTACGCTGAAAATGCAAGGTGGGAGCGAGGTCAAGATGGCCGATGGCACCATCTACACCTTCATCCCCAATGCCAATGACGAGCATGTAGCCGAGGTGAAGAACGCCGCTCACATCGAGCGGTTTCTTGCTGTTCCGGGCTACCGGATCGCGCGCGATGAAAAGGCCAGTGTGAAAGCCGACGCTTCAGCAAAGGCTCAGAAGGCCGAAGCTGACCGCCTCGCCGCAGAGGCTGCCGCCGAGGCCGAGGCCAAACGCATCGCCGACGAAAAGGCCGCTCAAGAAGAAGCTGACCGCCTCGCCGCCGAACAAGGTCAGGGCGAAGGCAACGGCGAACCGGCAGGCGACGACGCTGACACGGACGCTGACAATGCGGCTGACGAAGCGATCGAAGCAACTCAGCTGGCAGCCATGACCCCCGACGCTCTGGCAGCGCTCTATGAGACCGAGATGGGCCGCAAGCCGCATCACCGCGCCGGTCCCGAAACGCTGATCAACCAGATCATCGAGAACCGCAAAGCCAAAGGCGACAACGCCCCGGCCGACACCGAGGATTGATCCATGGCTTTCACCGCCGCCGATGTGATGCGCAAGGCATCGACCATCCTGCAGGATGCGGGGTCAGTACGCTGGCCCCTGCCCGAGCTGCTGGGATGGCTCAATGACGGCATGCGCGAAATCGCCATCCTCAAGCCCACCGCGACAGCGGCAACGGCGACCATGGACCTGGCATCAGGCACCAAGCAGGCGCTGCCCGACACCTACCACCAACTGCTTACAGTGGTGCGCAACGTCCCGGGGCGGGTCATCACCCCCATCGTGCGCGAAGTGCTGGATACCCAGTTCCCGGGCTGGCACGACTCTGACGTGATGCCGTTCAACGCCTCTGTCGTGCATGTCGTCAATGACACCTTCGACCCGCGCGTGTTCTATGTCGTGCCCGGAAATACCGGCACAGGCGTGATCGAGATCATTGCATCCGTCCTGCCCGCCCCCATCGCCACCCCTGTAAACCCGCTGGTGATCGAGAGCTATTCCGGTGCAGTGCCCATCGGCGATGTGTATCAGGGCGCGCTCACCGACTTCATCCTCTATCGCGCCTTCTCGAAGGACATGAACCTGCCGAACGCAGGGCAGCGGGCGCAGACCCACTATCAGCAGTTCGGCAACGCCCTTGGCGTGAAGATGCAGAACGAAATGACCATGAACGTGGACACACAGAAGAGCCGCTTCAGCCAGTGATAGGGGGCCTCTGTGCCAACCACCGCCGTCCACCTGTCCAAATTCCTGCCCTACACCGCCCTGCATGCGCCGGGCGCGCCGATTCCGACAATCGAAAGCTACCTGCGCCTCGCCGCCATCGAGTTCTGCGAGCGCACCCGGTGCTGGCGCCACATGGTCAATGTCGAGCTTACCGACGAAAACCATGTGGCGGTTGTCGCGCCGCCCTATGCCGCGATCCACGCCTTTGAATATGCGGCCTTCATCGCAGACAACGGCCCGCGCCGCCCGTTGCTGCCCACGCAGTATTCAGACCTTGCCCCCGAAGGCTTCCCTGAAAACGCAGGGGCCCTGCCAAACCACATCACCCAGGCGACACCCAACAGCATCACGATCTTCCCCTTCGCCGCTGGCGAGGTCGAGCTGTCCGTGTTCCTCAAGCCCCGCTTCGGGCAGGACTTCAACGGGCCAGATCGGGAATCGCCCATCGAAGACGCCTATGACAAGGTTCCTGAGTTCCTGCTCACGCAATGGGGCGAGGCTATCGCCGTGGGCGCGCTGTCAAAGCTCCTGATTGTGCCCCAGCAACGCTGGACCGACCAGAAAACCGCCATGACGTTTCTCGCCCGGTTCGAGCGGTATTGCGACCAGCACTTTTCCAGCAACGTGATCGGCCAGCAACGCGCGCCCCGCCGGTCACGTTTCTCATACCTGTGAGGCATATGGCGTGCCCGTAATCCGCATCAACGACTTCAAAGGCACCCTGCCCCGCAGGAACAAGCGCCTGCTGCCCGATGGGTATGCTCAGGTATCCATGAACGCCCGCCTAATTGATGGCGCTCTGGCGCCGTTCAGGGGCGCGCGGGTGGAGCATTCCTTCCCCGACCCGGTGCAGACGATCTACTACCACGGCACCAGCTGGCTTGGCTGGAATGCCGTAGTGAACGCGGTGCCCGGCCCTGTTGCGCAGGACAGGCTCTATTTCACCGGCGATGGCGCCCCGAAGATGCGTGTCGGAACCACCGTCTATCCGCTGGCCCTCCCCGCCCCCGATGGTCAGCCTGACGTGTCCATCATTGATGAGTTTGTGCCGCCCGCCCTCAATGATCCCGACGATGATATTGACGGGTGGCAAGACACCATCGCTCCGCCAAATCTGCCGACACCAGACCCCGACGCACCGACCACCGAAAGGGTCGGCTGGTGGAATGCCCAATGGGTGCTGAGCCCGGGCATTGACGGCCAGTATTCGCTTAATGTTACATGGCAGGCAGACACGGAAGCGACCGCGCCCATGACTACCCCGCCGGGCAGAGCGCCGGGCGTTGGCATGTGGGGGGGCGCTGAGGGCAGCTATTCCCCGCCTGCGCCGACCAATGCCGGAACATGGCAAAGGGTGGCCGTTGCCCCGCTTTTTTCGCGGTTTGAACTCATTTCCCCGATCGACCCTGCAAACCTGCCATGGCTTGATCCGGTCAGAACCCCTGGGGAGCCACACCGGCTTGCGATCATCCGCGAGCCCGTTGGTGGCCTGATCGCCGGGAATCTCGTCACAATGCCCGCGCTGGCAATCCTTGACGTGAACAACGACCTTATCCCCGACTCGGTTTCGGTCGAGGTCACTGTTCAGGTAGCTTCAGGTTCGGGCGGGACAATTCTGGGGCCAACCCGCGTCAATACGACAGGCGGGTTACTCCGGTTCCGCGACCTGAGACTGATGGGGCTGGAGGATGAACCCTACGTCCTGCGCTTTTCTGCGCCCGGGCTGGAGCCTGTCCTGTCAGGCGAGGTTCTCGTTGCGGAAGACCCACGGCTGTTGGGCCAGACCACAGTATTCGCCTACACGATGGTCACGGAATTTGGCGAGGAAAGCGCGCCATCGCCCCTGTCTGAAAGCGTCTTCGCCACTCCAAGCAACATTGTCAGGATCAGCGGCCTTGCCATCGCGCCGATTGTGAACGCTGCCGCGCGCGGCGTTACGCATTTCCGCATATACAGGTCAGTGACGGGCGCGTCAGGGGTGACGGATCTCTATTTCGTCGCGGAGGTGCCGGTTGCCAGCGCTTCCTTTGACCATGACATTGCCACGCCGCTGGGCGAGGTGCTGCCCTCTGCCGACTATGACACGCCCCCCGATACCATGCGCGGGCTCATATCCATGGCAAACGGCATGATGGCGGCGTTTGATGGCAAATCGGTGCGCTTCTGCGAGCCGTTCCGGCCGCACGCATGGCCCACCAAGTACGAGATGACGACAGACTACGATGTTGTCGGCCTCGCCTCCTTCGGAACGACACTGGCTATCATGACGAAGGGCACGCCATACGTCTCACAAGGATATTCGCCCAGCACCATGGCAATGGAGAAGATCGAGCAAAACCTTCCATGCGTGTCAGCCCGCAGCATTGTCGATCTTGGCTATTCCGCCGCCTTTGCCACACATGAAGGGCTTGTGGTGATCGGCCAGGGCGGCGCGAATGTTGTCACCAAAGAGATGTTTTCGCGCGATCAGTGGCACAACATGACGCCTTCCAGCATCATCGCCGAGCAGTACGGTGGCCGCTATGTGTTCTCCTATCAGGCCGCAGGCAACCCATCCCGGTCGATGGGTTTCATTGATCTGACCACCGGGCAACAGCCATTCTTCATGGAGGCAGACGCCGCCCCCAATGCATTCTTTCACCAGCTTGAAACCGGCGAACTCTTCTTTATCGAAGGGGCCGGGACGGTGAAGGAGTGGGATGCGCGCGCGTCGCTTCCGCTGATCTATACGTGGAAATCGAAGCTTTACAGCCAGCCGGCGCTTCAGAACTTCGGGGCCATCTACATCGAGAGCGACGAGCAGACGGCCACCGCGCATGGCGAGCCCCTGAGTGCGGGCGTGGTGTTCGCTGCCAGTATCTATGCTGACGGCAACCTGATCCATCAAACCAACGGCTTCGGTCTGCCCGCCCGCCTGCCCAGTGGGTTCCTCGCCACCGATTGGGAGGTGCGTGTCGAGGCTAATGTCTCGGTCACTTCGATCTGGCTTGCCGGTTCGATAGATGAGCTGTCGAGGCCTATGTGATGAGCCCTCACCGCAACCTTAGCCCGCAAGACGCCCGCAACCGCGAAGCCCTCGAAGTGCTGGCCGGGCTGAAGGGATCGCCGGATCAGCACGCCCTTCGGCGGGGCATGATCAAAGATATCGAGAAGACCGTAGCCGACCTTCGGGCGCAGACTGCCGCGCTGACGGCAATGATCGCCGCTGCTTCCAACGGCGCGGCACGCCAAGGAGGCATCGGATCGGGGCGCGATGAGCAGCTGGACGAAGATCTGCGACGGCTTAGGGAAAACGATCGCCGCTTACACCTCCGGGTGGATGAGAAAGTTCGTGAAAGCCTGATAACGGCGGGGGAAGCGGCCGATAAGATTGAGCAGGCCAGGCAAGAACTTGACGATATAAATTTCTACATTGACAGCATCGCGGACGATATCGAAAACGGCAGAGAAGTCGCCGCAACGCTATCCTCCATCCAGACAATAGTAACCGCTGAATATGGCTCGTGGGGCGCGTTTGTCAGCAACATCGCCACGGCAGTAGCGACCACCGATGTTATAGCCGCGCGTCAGTTCCTCGGCGTGACTGCGGGCGACAACACCGCATCGCTGGAACTGGTGGCTTATGATGGCGAGCAGGGTTCCGGCAGCGCCGTTCGCATTCACGGCGACAACACCATTGTTGAGGGCACGCTTTCGGCCAAATCGCTGGTCATTTCAGACGGCTCTGGCAACCTTGTTCCGAACGGCAGGTTTGCGTTCAACGATTTCCGAGGATGGCCAGCCGTTCCGAGTATGTGGAGCATCGCCGCTCAAACCCCCAGTGCGGGCGACAGCGCCGTCAGAAACGCGCCTACTCCCTTCGTCCTTCAGATGAACGCCCATACGAGTATCCAGACCATGAACACAGCCATGGTGCCTGCGCAAGAAGGTGACAGGTTCCATTTCAGCTTGTCGATAGCCGCAGGCGGACCTTCCCCCAACGTGGACATTCGCGTTCTGGCGAGGTGGTACAATGCAGAAGGGGCTTCGCTGGACGTGTGGCAGGGTACGCTCGTTCAGAACCTCGGCTCCACTAGCTGGAGCGAGTATACTACTCTTTCGGGTGCTGCCCCGTCGGGCACGGCGTATGTTCGGCTTGAAATCCGCCGCCAAGGCGGGGGGGCTGGTCGGGGCTATGTCACCAATATCGACGTTCGCAAGCCGCGCACGGGCTCGACCTTGATCCTCCCGGGTTCCGTCACGACAACTGAAATCAACGTGCAGGAATTGGCGGCGTCGTCGGCGTTCATTGACCAACTGAGCGCGCAAAACGCTTGGATCAGGGGTAACCTGATTGTGGATGGTGCCATCTCCCGGTCGGTGTTCTTGGAAGCCGTTGGTGGGCCAAACATCACGACCACTTCCTCGCCGGGTATTATCAGGGGTAGCGCGGTACCTTGCGAAGGTAGGTTCCTGCCGTTTGACTCCACGTTCATGCCCACCAACCCGATACGCATTGACCTGACAGTGTCGCTGCAGTCGGTTGCCGCGCCAGCCCGGCTGGTTCTGGTTCCGCAGGCACGCGAAGGAACCACTTGGAGGTCAATTCTTACGTTGATGCCTTTAGAGCACATAATACCCAATGCCGTCGGGTATCCCGGCCAGCGACACACAATCACTTTGACCGCATATGTCTACGCGTTTGAAACCCCCGAGAACTGGAACCAAATGCGTATCATGGCGCATGTCACGGGCGCCGCTCCTTTCGGGGGTAACGCTGTGGCGACTGACTACGTGATGATGAATGTGACGCAGTTCAACAGGTAGCGATCGAGGACATGCTTGCCGGGCTGCCTGTGATGAAATGCCGGGGACAAGATCCCGACCAGATACAGGCGCTGCGCGACCTCGCGGCGCTGATCGACAAGGCCGGAAGGCTGCAACACCCCGCCTGAGCGCGGGAATAAGAGTAGAAGGAGGGGCAGCAATGCCGGATACACCGCACGAGCTGTTTGCCCTCATTCAATCCGCGTGGGCACAGATATTCGCCGTGATTGCGCTCATTGTCTGGTTGATCAGAGGGGAAGCCACCACCAAAGCCAATGCTGCGGAGATCCGGCGTGTTTGGAGGCAAAGGGCTGAAGATATGGCCACACAAGAAAAGCGGCGGTCTGACGACCTTGAGGCAGCGAAAGAAGCCCGCGACACAACAAACGAGATGCTGAAAGAGGTCAGGAACGACATCAAGAAGCTTTTGAGCCGCAGGGATTGAGGTGAAGACGTGCGGAAGCTGACAGTCACGATGCAAAATCAAGAGAAGCTCATCCGATGGGCTGAGCCTCGTATGGGTGTCGAGCCCGGCCATATGCCTTCGGAAACCGTGGCTATGGGTGTTCTGGATGAAGCCGGTGAGATACAGGCAGTGATCTGCCTCAACGCCTTTTACGGCAACTGTGCCAGCCTTCATCTCGCCTCGAACGGAAACAAGCGATGGCTGTCACGCAAGGTTCTCAGGGTGGTTTTTGGTTATGCCTTCCACTTCCGAAAACTGCGTCGGCTGAATTTCGTGGTGTCGGTCTGGAATGTCCCCGTTCAGGTTCTTGCACTAAAGGTAGGGCTTCGAGTCGAGGGGTACACAAGATGTGGTGCAAATGACGGTTCCGATGGTATATTGTTTGGGATGCTGGCTGAGGAATGTCCTTGGCTCAGTGCCACCAGAGAGGTGATGCAAGATGGGCAAGTCAGCACCAAAGCCTGATGCACGGATCGGCGAGGCCGCGCTGCGTTCTGCGCAACTGGGCGAAGAGTACCTGGGTTGGATGCAAGGCCTTTCCGAGGTTACGACCGGCTGGGCAACTGAGGACCGAGAGCGGTATCAGCGCACGTTCCAGCCGCTCGAGGATAGGTATGTGGCAGAGGCCGCCGATTATGCATCGCCCGAGCGCAAGGCTCAGGCCGCGACCGAAGCTGTCGGCGATGTGCGCCAGCAGGCCGCCATGTCGCACCAGATGCGCGAGCGCAACCTTACCTCGATGGGCGTCAATCCGGCGTCGGGCCGCTTCGCCGGTGAAGACCGCCGGGCTGCCGCAGGCGAGACGCTGGCCGCCGCCGGTGCGGCCAACATGGCGCGCAGGCAGGTCGAGGCGATTGGCGACAGCAAAATGTCAAACGCGATCAACCTAGGCAAGGGGCTGGCCGTCAACCCGGCAACCTCCATGGGCATGACCGCGAGCATGGGCGGTTCCGGCTTTCAGGGGGCAATGCAGGGTCAGGGGCAAATGGGCAACCTTCTGAACACTCAATATCAGAACCAGTTGCAATATCACCAGATGCAGAACCAAGGCATGGCGGGCATCGGCGGCGCTATTGGCAGTATCGTGGGTGCCCTGCCTATGCTGTCCTCGAAGGAATACAAGAAGGACAAGCGCAAGGCGATGGGCGTCCTCGACGCCGTGAAGAGCATGCCGGTCGAGGAATGGGAATACAAGGAAGGCATCGCCGATGGCGGTAAAGCCCGCCATGTCGGACCCTACGCCGAGGATTTCCAGAAGGCGACCGGCCTTGGCAACGGCAAGGAAATCAGCGTGATCGACGCCGTTGGCGTGAACATGGGCGCCACGCAGGAGCTGGCCACGCAGGTTGAGCGGCTGGAGAAGAAAATCGACCAGATAGGGACGGGCCGCGGTAAAGCCTCCGGGCGCAGCGCAGACCGTGACAAGCCTGGGAATTCGGCACAGGCGCGCTGGAGCCGGGAAATCTCTGTGATGGAAGCCGCCTGACATGAGCTTTGCAGCCGGTCTCCTTCAGGGCGTCGCGGGAAGCATGACCTCCCGGGTCACGCGCATGCAGCGTGACCGCGAGCTTTCCGCGCTTGAGGCTCTGGGTGGCCAACCATCGGCGGCACAGGACACTCAGCGCCGCGCGATGGGCGTTATGGGGCCGCCAGCGGCCGCCACTCGTCCTTCGCGCGGCGCTGGGGGAGGTGCAAGTGTCGGCCGGGTTGATCCAGACATGGAATGGCGCGTCTGGAACGGGTTTGTGGAACGGGGCGTGCCTGAGCATGTCGCCGACGGCATAGTCGGAAACATGATCGGCGAAAGCAGGCTCAACCCCGGAATCAATGAAATCGCGCCACTTGTGGCCGGATCGCGCGGCGGTTTCGGCTTCAATCAGTGGACGGGCCCGCGCCGCCGCGCCCTTGAGGCGGAAGCGGCGCGGCGCGGCGTTTCGCTCGATGATGTTGATTTCCAGATCGACTATACCATGCATGAGTTGCAGGGAACGGAGCGGCGCGCCTACGATCGGCTTTTGGGGTCCACCAACTCTGAAGAGGCGGCGCGTGCCTACAGCGAGCATTTCCTGCGCCCCGGCATCCCGCATCTGGAAGGCCGTCTCGCGCATGCCCGGCGTATCGCAGGCGCGCGTGCAAGCGGATCGTTCGGACCGGCCCGGCAGGAACCGCCAAGCAGACCCGGACGCCGGGCACTGAGCGCCACCCCTGCGTCGCGCGAACGCACTGAAACCAGTGATCGTGGCGAAGAACATTCACCCCAGCAGCCATTCAGCTGGCTGCGCAACTACATGAGCAAGGGGAACACCTGATGGCTTTTTTCGCATCGTTCGTTCAGGGCGTCTTCCAGGGCATGGATTGGCGCGAAGGCCGCGATGACAGGACGCGGCGACGCGGCATTCAGGATGAACTCCTGGAGCGCGACCGCGAACGCTTCGGCTGGGAACGCGAGGACCGGACCCACACCCAAGGGGAGCGGGCTCATACCGCGTCCGAGCGCCGCCGCGCCATTCAGGAGCGTGAAGCGGACCTTGCTGCGTGGGGCGAAACCACCGACCAGATGATTGAGCGCGAGGAGCGGCGCGGGCGCGGATCGCGCGAAATCTCCATCCTGCCACCCGAGCCAAACCGCTCTGTGCCTGAGAACCGCGCCAACAGCCGCGATGCTGGATTGGTGAGTGCATCGCCCACGCCATCACAGATATCGGACCCCGCAACCGCGCAGCGCTCTCTGGGCGTGACCGGGGCCAGCACCGGCGAGGCCCAGCAACGCCCTGTCTCTGACCTCAGTAAGCGCGGTGGCGCGAACCCACGCCGTTCGCCGGTGCCGGAAGCACTGCTGAGCGATGGCACGTTCATGGGGTTTGCCAATAACGCCGGGGCGCGGCCAGACGAGTTTTGGAATAGCCTCGATGAAGGCCAGCGACAGCAGTTCGTGCAACGTGCATCGCAGCCCCAATCTGTGCGCGGCCCGCTGCACGGCGTCACGGACCCCGGCGCCGATCCGGCCACAGCCGCCAACCCCAGCTACCGCGAGCCCACCTCCGAGCGCCCGGAGCCGCCGCAGGCCGGTCCCCGCCCAGGGCGAACGATGGGTCTGCCGCTGGATGGCGTCGTATTGCCGCCGGAACAGCACTCTACGCCACAACAGGGTGGCCGGGTGCGCCATCAGCAACCCGTGCAGGCGCCAGCCCCACCGCAGCCAACTGACCCAGCCGCAGTAAGGGCAGGCACGCCTCCCGCGCAGCCGGGGCGGCCAGCCTATGCCGCAGCAGACTGGGAACCCACCCCCCTGTCATCGACCGGCACGCCGCTGGCCGAGGTGAGCCTGCCCGGCGATCAGCCCCCGCCGCCCGACGCCGCCAGACAGCGCGCTGACCAGCTGGCCGGGGCACTCCCAGCGGCAGGCAGGGGTATCATGGATGGCGTTCGCCGCGTCGGTGGCCGCATAGCCGATGATCTGGCCTATTCGCGTGATGTAGGTGGTGCGGTTGTCGAGCGGGGCCTTGGCACCGGGCTTTCCGTCATGGGTGCACCAGAGGCCGGGGCAGAAGCCTTCCGGCGTGGCGACGACGCCACGCAGCGTGTCCGTGACAACGAGGCGCGCGTTGCCGCATCGCGCAGTGTCGGCGTTCCGCCAGAGGGCGCCCCGCCGCCGCAGGCCGGTGCCAAGCCTGCGCAGGGCCAGCAACCGGCAGGGCAGCCGGGCAGGCAAGGCGTCCCCACAACCCCGCGAGGCACCCCTATCGCATCGCTCGAATCCGTGCAGCGATCCACGCCGCAGGCCCCCGCGACAACCTCACGCAGCGGCGCAACCCGCCAGCCCAGCGAAGCGCAGCGCGAGCAGGCAGCGGAGCGCGCGGTTCAGGATTACCGTTCGCGGCGTATGACGCCGATCGTCGAGCGCTACCTGCGAACCGGGCGCCCCGAACAGGCCCGGGCTTTCGAGGCATGGATGAATGAGCGCGGCGTTCAGGAGGGCATGCGCTCTTGGGCACGGGCGATCCATGCCTATGGCACCAACGATTTCGAGGGGCTTCTGGAAGGGCTTGTCGGAGCCTATGAGGCCAACGACTATTACGACGATGGCCTGTCGATTGATCGCAGTCAGACCGATGTGCAGCGGGACGAGCGGGGCAACATCACCGGCGCCACCATCGCTTTCCGCGACAACGCGACGGGGCGCACCTTTCAGCAGGAGATCAACGGCATCCGCGACATGGCCGCTGTTGCCATTGGCACGCTGTCACCCGAAGCGGTGTTTGAACGCATGTGGGAGCAGACATTCGGGCGTGACGCGGATCGAGACGAGCGCGCTGCTGCCCGGCAACGCGCCTACGGTCAGGCTTATGAGCGGCTTTCCCGTGCAGACCTGAACTGGGGGAGCCTGAGCCCGAGCGAACAGGATGCGCGCATTCAGGAACACTTGCAGCGCTCCACAGGCGCGAGCGGCATCGGAGCGGGGGCCGTGCCAGTCTATTCGGACTGAGGCCAAATATAGCCTTTGATGCGAGGCGAAACCCATATATTGTGGTGAGGGCGGCGCAAAGCCGCCCCTTCCTTATTTCGAGGCCAAGCTGTGAGCAACATCTTCGACCGCGATAGCGCAAGCAATCAGCAAAACCCCCGTCAACGCATCGAAGACATCGCGCGGCAAAGTCAGGTCCCGGTCAATGTCCTGATCGCGCTGGGGGAACAGGCCGGGGCTTCATCCCCAGATGATCTGATCACTATCGCTGATCGGGCTGCCCAAGAAATGGGACCGCGCATTCAGGCCGGTGAAAGCATCCGCGATTTGATCAGAGCTGCGGCCGGTGATGGCGCGGACGATTTCCTGCGGCGTGCGCGCGAGGTCGGTGACGAGCTATATCCCGATCAGATGCGTGCCGCTCGTGAGCAGCAAGAAGAGCAGCGCAGGGCCGCTGAGCCCGGTTTTGGCGGTGATCTGGCGCGCAGCTTCGGTGCGGGCATCAGCGAAGGCGTCGGTTCCGCCGTCGAAGGCGTCGGTGCGCTGGCAGATCAACCCTTCGCGCTGGCGCGTGGCGATGAAAACTACCAGCCCGGCCTACTGGCCCGCATGGGGCGCTCTGGCGGTGATTATCTGCGCGACCGGGCCAATGATCTGCGTGAAGGCATGTCTTCGGGCGCCCGCACCGCAATTGAACAGTCCACTCCCGGCGGCGACCTTACGAAGCCCTCGACATGGACGCTGGGCGAAGGGGCGTCAATCTATGGCTACTCCCTTCTGGCCGCCGATGTGCTGGGCTCATTCCTTCCTGTCGTCGCGGCCAGTGTCCTGACGCGCAGCCCCATCGCCGGGGTTGGAGTGGGCGCATCGCAAAGCGCCGGCGCGGGGGCCGGAGAAGCGCGCGGCATCATTGATGAAGCGTTCAATGAGCGCGATCCCGAAACCGGCGAGCGCCTGCTTGAGCGGGAATCGCCCTACTACCGCGAGCTGATCGCGGGCGGGATGGATGAAGACGAAGCGCTTGAGACGACGCAGAACGCCGCCGCGCGCATCGCTGCGCTTTTCAACGCTCCAGTTGGTGGCTTTGGTGGTGCCGCCACCGGAGCGATCATTCGCGGTGCCCTGCCCCGTGGCATAGGTGCAACCGGCGGCCCGATGCGCCGCGCGCTGACCCGTGGCGCGCTTTCGGCATCGGAGGAAGGTATTCAGGAGGCGCTTGAAGGCGTCGCAACCCGGTTCGGCGTTCAGACCGCAACCGGCATGGATATCGACCTTACCGAAGACACCTTCGGCGATTTCATCCTGGGCGCTTTGGGTGGTGGCGTTGTCGGTGGTGCTTCAGGTCTGGCCCCGCAGCGCGCGACCGAAGAACCCCCTGAAGCGGCCCCGGAAGGCGCACCCACCCCTCCGGTTGATCGCCAGCAACTGGCCCTACCCGCGCCCACCGATGGCGGCACGATCTTCCAGCAGGGCCCGGTGCGACCGCCCGAAGGCGGCGGCCCGCGCATGGTGCAGGTCCAGCTGGCAGGTGAAGGTCAGCCATGGGGCGCTGAAATCGTCGGCGGCACCACCAACACGGTTTCGCTTCGGGCGGAAGATGGCGCGCTCTTTGATATCCCGCGCTCTGATATCGAAAGCGGCGCGGTCCAGATCACGCCGGTAGGCGGCGAAACCGCAGCACCCCCCGCGCCCGAAGCCGGGCCCCAGGCAGCAACAACGCGCACCGAGGCCCCGGAAGCGATTGAGCCTGACCCGGCGCGGCCCCCCCGCGTTCCTGAAGCCGATCCAGCGCCGAGCATCGAAGTTGATCCGATCGAGGAAGCGCGCAAGCGGCTCACGATGGTCGAGGATCAGGCGCGCACGCGGGGTTGGGACCGGACCCTGCTCGAAATGCGCGACAACCTGCGCGGCATCCTCGCAGCAGCGGGGCGCGCCGAACAGGATGCGACCAATGAGGCCAGCAAGATCGTCACAAGGAAGGATGGAAGCCCCTTCAAGGATCAGGCTTCGGCCACGCGCGCCCTTGGGCGTCTTGGTTTCAGCATGGACACCCACGATATCGTTGCGCAGGACGGCGGTTTTGTTGCCACTCCGCGTGTTCAGGAGCAGGAGATTGGTGATGCTGGGCTATTGGATGACAGCCAAACAAGCGCTGAGAGCAATGGAGGTCGACGGGATAGTGACCCGCAAGCAGCGGAAGAAGGCCCTCAAACTGTTGCGGGAGCGGAAGGGGATGCCGATACCCTCCAATCACCCGATGGCGCCGGTCTTCCGGGATTTGTGGATGGTGCAGCTGAGGCCGTGGAACCTTCAGAAGCACTGACTGAACCTGCCCGAAATGAGCAGCAAATTGCGCAGCGACGGATGGCTGCGCCCATGGACGCAGAACGCGCCAAGACGCGCCGCCGCGATGCCAATGCCTTCCTCGATGCCGCTGAGGAAGGCGAACGCTCATGGAATGGCGAGGTTGATGGCCGGATGGTTCTGCTGCGCGGCGGTCGCGCCCGCGTAAGGGTGAACGATGATCGCGGGCAGGATATCATCACCGACACCGAGGGTATGAGCCGTGAGGATCTGGCTGCATGGCTGGACTATGCGACCGGGCAAGCGCAACGGGCTGCCCCCGGTGCCGCGCAGATCGACGAGGGGTCCGTAGGGCAGGCCGCTGACCCGCTTCTCTCCACCCTGCAAGGGTCTATGGCCCGGGCGCCGGAAACCCACGTCACCAAGAAGGGCAAGACGCTGGAGGGTTATGTCCTTCGCGCTGGCACCACCGAGGGACAGGCGAAGAAGATCGACCCCTACGCTTTCCCCAAGGCGGGGGGATGGTTTGTGCGCCGCAACCGGGCCGATGAGTTTACCGGACTGGATAATTCTCCCGTAATTGAGCAGCAAAATACGCAGCAAACCGCCCTTCAGGCGGATCGTGAGCGTGTCGCGCCCGATGGCGAGCCGTCGATAGCTTCAACGCCCGAGGGTGACGAAAACTTTGCAGCCAATCGCGCGGCTATGGGCAAGTTCAAGAAAGGCCAGCGCGTCCAGTGGGTGAATGACAACTTCAACCCGCCGCGCACCATCACCGGCACTATCGCCCGGATGGACCGTCGCAGCGGTCAAGGCGTGGTCGAGGTTCTCGTGGATGGCGGAATCGGCGGGAAGGGGTATGACGCGACGATTGGCGCGCGCCTTCTGTCCGTGGAGACGGAGCGCGCAGCACCGGCGACCGACGCCCCTGCCCCGGCCAGCGATGCGCCTTCGCGTGAAGCGTTCGAGGCTGCTGCGGCTGAAACCGCGCCCGACCCCACGCCCGCGCAAGCCGAGGCTGAAAACTACAAGACGGGCAAGATTGACTGGCGTGGCCTCACTCTTTCCATCGAGAACGCCAAAGGCAGTGTTCGCCGCAAGGTCGGCCCTGATGGCAAAACGGCATGGGAAGTCACCATGCCCGCTGATTATGGCCGCATCCTGCGCACCAAGGGCGCGGATGGTGATCATGTCGATTTCTACATGGGACCGGACCCGGCGGCTGACCGGGTGTTCGTGGTCGACCAGAAGAACGCCGAAACCGGGGCCTTCGATGAACACAAGGTCATGCTGGGCTTTGTGAACCAGCAACAGGCGCGAGATGCGTTCCTCAAGGCGTTCAGCGACGGCAAGGGCGCGGAGCGCTGGGGCGCGGTCACGCCTATGAGCGTGGCCGACCTGGGCGAGGCGCTGAAGGACGGTGCGCGCTGGACCAGGCCGATGAGGATGGATCAACCTGCTGAACCGGAAGTCAAAAAGGCCGATACGTCACCACCCCCGGCGCCACCCAAGCAAGAAGCGCCCAAACCCAAGAAGATGAAGGGGCTTTCCGATGCTGAGAACGCGGAACTGGCAGCGCTTGAGGCTGAGTTTGCCGCCAAGCTGAAGAGCCAACTGAACAGCGGGCTTGATCCTGAGATGGTCGGCATGGCCTTCAAAATCGGATCGCTCTATGTGCGCGCCGGTCGGCGCCGGTTTCGCCAGTTGATCGACGCGATGATGGAGCGCATGGGCCTGACGCTTGAGCAGGCGCAGCCCTATGCCCGCAACGCCTACAACCAGCTGCGCGACGACATGGACCTGCAGGGCGAGGACACCGCCGACATGGACACCTCGCAAGAGGTGATTGCTGAAGTGCGCAAAATGCGTGCGGAAGAGGTTAAAAAGCCCGAGGAAGACACCATATCTGAGGGGCCACAGCAGACGGAGGGGCAGAGCGATGCCGATCGACCTCGGACTGACAGCGATACGCGCGATGAAGGAAGCCAACCCCAAAGCGTTCATGGAGATGTGGGCCAAGGGTCAGGTGATGCCCGCAGCGAAGCAAATCTGCGATCAGGCGAGGGAGGATCACGGGCTGATCCCGGTCGAGATGACAGCGGACTGGAAGATGCGGGAGGAAATGGCGGCCGAGCAAGTGCGCGTGGCGGCGATGGAGCTCGTTTCGGAAGCCGACCCAGAAACTACCGGATTGCTCCAGGAGCGCTGAACGACACGCGCGGGGAAAAAACCCGGGCGAAGGACAGCATCGAGGCGATCCGGCTTCTCAAGCAAATTGAGAGCCAGAATCGGCGCGCGACACCCGAGGAACAGGCAAAGCTGGCGCTCTATGCCGGTGCCGGTTCGCTCAACCCCGCCGTGCCGAACAGCGACGGAAGCGTGCGCACTGGCTGGTCCGACCTGGCAACCGACCTGCGGGCGTTGGTTTCCGACGCCG
Source organism: Pararhodobacter sp. (assembly GCF_036802785.1). GTDB lineage: Bacteria > Pseudomonadota > Alphaproteobacteria > Rhodobacterales > Rhodobacteraceae > Pararhodobacter. The sequence goes on along the minus strand of NZ_DAIRVN010000004.1, from coordinate 14,673 downwards.
AGATGCAGACCATCGCGCGCACCACGCAATATGCCTTCTACACCTCAGAAGAGGTTGTGCGCGGCATGTGGAGCGCAGCGCAGCGGCTTGGCTTCAAGGGCGGCACTGTCTTTGAGCCCGGCATGGGTATCGGGCACTTCCTTGGCATGGCCCCGGAAGGCATCGCCGACCGCATGACCTATCGCGGCGTCGAGCTGGACAGCATCACCGCCCGCATTGCGCGCCAGCTCTACCCCGAGGCGACTGTTCAAAATCAGGATTACACTGCGGCTGCCGTGCCGCAAGGCTTCTATGACATGGCAATCGGCAACCCGCCTTTTGCCAACATCGAAATCAAGTCAGACAAGAAATACCCGCAGAAGTTCCTCCTGCACGATTATTTCTTTGCCAAGACGCTTGATGCGGTGCGCCCCGGCGGCCTTCTCGCATTCGTCACGTCCGAAGGGACGATGAACAAGATGGACGATGGCGCGCGGCGCTATCTGGCCGAGCGTGCTGATCTTGTCGGCGCGATCCGCCTGCCGAATACCGCGTTCAAGGGCAGCGCCGGAACCGAGGTGACAACCGATGTGATCTTCCTGCGCAAGCGCATCGAGGGTGAGCCGGTTGGCGATCAGTCATGGCTGAATGTCGAGATGGTGCCCCTGCCCGGTCTTGAGGGCGGGCGCATGACCGAGTTCAAGGTCAACCGCTATTTCATCGACAACCCCGACATGATCCTTGGAAAGCAAGGCGGCTTCGGCACCCAGCGCTTCCGGGGCCAGTATGCCGTGTTGCCGAATGAGGGGGAGAATATCGGCGAGGCCTTCGCCGCCGCCATCAAGCGCCTGCCTGCCGATGTGATCACCGATCCGACCTATGATCCCACGCGCGCGCAGGAGGAAGTTGACCCTGATAGCGGCCAGACCAAGGCGGGCTCCTACTATGTCCGCGATGGCGCGCTCTGGCAGTATGATGGATCGGTCGGGCGCAAAATGAAGCGCCGGGGCGCCGAGGGCGGCAGCCTGACCGCCGATGACTACCGCAAGGCCATGCAGTTCGTCGGCATCAGGGACGCGCTGCGCAATGTCTATGCCGCAGACCTGAGCGACAATCAGGCCGATGCCAAGAAGCACCGCAAGGCGTTGAATGATGCCTATGACGCCTTCGTGGCTGAACACGGCCCCATAAACCGCTCCAAGGCGCAATACCGCCGCCCGAACGCCCCCGCGCTGGAGCGCGCCCGCGCCAACCAGCGCGAGGAAGCGCTTGAACAGGGCCGGGAATGGGATGAGGGCAGCTTTGACCCGACCCCCTATATCGACGCCACATTGCTGGACAGCCAAGCCGATGAGGGCGATGACCCTTCCGGCCCGGTCGCAGGCGCGGCACAGCAAAAGGCCAAGCGTTTCACCTGGACGCAAATTGCCAAGATGCGCAAGGAAACGCGCGCCCGGTTGGGTGAAGCCTATCGGGAAGGTTCATTTGACCCTGCTGCGGTCGAGGACACCGAAATCATCAAGCGCGTGAACCTGAACGCTCTGATGGATGATCCAGAGGTCTGGCGCATTGCTGCGCTTGAAAAATACGACACGGAAACCGACACCGCCGTCAAGGGCCCGGTGTTCACCACCTCCGTTGTCGCCCGGCAGACCGAACCCGAGATCCGCGACGCCAAGGATGCGCTGAACCACTCTATGGCGACGCGCGGCTTCCCTGATATCGCCATGATCGCCGAAAAGGCCGGTGTTACCGAGGCGACCGCGTTGCAGCAGCTGGACGGTCTGGTTTTCCGCGACCCTGAATCTGGCCGATACGAGAACCGCGACCTTTACCTTTCGGGGAACGTGCGCCGCAAGCTGGAGATCGCGCGCCAGATCGGTGGCCCGGAGATGGACGCCAATATCCGCGCGCTCGAAGAGGTAATGCCGCGCGATCTGACAGAATATGAGGTGACGGCAACCCCCGGCATGCCGTGGATACCGATCAACGTCATGCAGGACTTCGCCAAAACTCTGGGGATGCAGGTCAACGTGGACCGCGCCAGCGCGGGCGGCCGCTGGATTGTCGAAGGCGAGAAGCGCAGCACCGAGGCGACGGTCACATGGGGAACGGGGGATATGCCTTTCCCTGACCTTCTGGAGCGTGTGCTGAACCGCACGGTGATCAAGGTCACGCGGACCATCAAGAATGAGGATGGCAGCATTGTGTCCCGCCTCGATGAGGCGGCGACGCAGGCGGCGAACGATAAGGCTGACGCGATCCGCGAGCGGTTCACGGGCTGGGTCTGGCAGGATGGTGACCGCAAAGAAACCCTCCTGCGCCTCTACAACGACCGCTTCAACTCAAACGTGGCCCCGTCCTTCGATGGCTCCTACCTGACCACGCCAGGCATCGCCAAGGGTTGGCAGTGGCGCCCGCACCAGCTGCGCGCCATCGCGCGTATCCTGCAAAGCGGATCAACCTATCTCGCCCATGCTGTCGGGGCGGGAAAAACGTCAGAGATGATCGCCGCCGCCATGGAGGCGCGCCGACTGGGCATAGCGCGCAAGCCCATGTTCACGGTGCCGAACCACATGCTTGGCCAGTTTGCGGCAGAGTTCTATGAGCACTACCCGACCGCGAACCTCGTTGTGGCCGATGACCGTCGGTTCCATACTGATCGCCGCCGCCAGTTCATCGCCGACGCCGCGGCAAATGACTATGACGCGATCATCCTCACGCATTCGTCCTTCCAGAAAATCCCGGTATCGGACGCGCTCAACGATGAGTTTGTGCAGGCGGAAATCGAACGCTTTGACGAGGCGATCCGGTCAAGCAAGGCCGATGGAGACCGCATTTCTACCAAGGAGATGGAGCGGGCCAAGGAGAAGCTGGAGCAACGCCTGCGCGGCGCGCGCGATGCAAGCCGGGCCGACGCGCAACTGACGTTCGAGGAAATGGGCGTCGATATGATGTTTGTCGATGAGGCCCACCTGTTCCGCAAGCTGGACTTCGCCACGCAGTTGGGCGCGATCAAGGGCGTGACGCCTTCCGGCTCACAGATGGCTTGGGACTTGTTCCTGAAAACCCGCCACCTTGACCGGATCAACCCCGGGCGCGGCGTCGTTCTGGCGTCAGGGACGCCGATCACAAACACCATGGCTGAGGTCTATACGATCAGCCGGTATATCCAGCATGACACGCTGGAAGAGCATGGCATGCTGGACTTTGACAGCTGGGCACAAAGCTATGGCGAAACGGCCATAGATTATGAGCCCGACGCCGCCGGCAACTATAAGGCCGTGTCCCGCTTCTCGAAATTCGTCAACACCCGCGACCTGTCGCTGATGGTCCGCGCGCGCATGGATACCGTGATCCCCGAGGATCTTGAGAAATATGTGGTGCGCCCGAAACTGGCGGGTGGTGGCCGCAAGGCCATTGCCGTGCCGCGCAGCGCCGCTGTCGAAGCCTATCAGGGGCAGCTTGCCCAGCGGATGGCGTTGCTTGAAAACCGGAAGGGCCCACCCAAGAAGGGCGACGACAACCACCTGGTGGTGATCGGAGACGGCATTGCGTCAGCCACGGACATGCGCCTGATCGACCCAACCGCTTCGGGCCGGGACAGCAAACTCACGCGCCTTGCCGAAAACGTGCTGGAGACATGGAAAAGGACCGCCAACGCGCCCTTCCACAAGCCAGACGGTGCGACGCGCAGCTACAGCAAGGAGCCTGCGTTCCACGGCCCCGCCTCACAGATGGTGTTCGCTGATATCCAGCGCCGCCCCGGGAAATCGCCGTTCGACACCCATGAGTTCATCCGCGACTTTCTGATCCGCAATGGTGTGCCAGCGGAACAGATCGCCCTTTTCCGCGATTTCAAGAACACGGAGGCCAAGCGCCGCCTGTTCCGGCGCGTGAATGATGGCGAGGTGCGTGTTCTGATCGGATCGGCCCGGGCCATGGGCACCGGCGTGAACGCTCAAAAGCGCCTGAAGGCCATGCACAACCTCGATCCGCACTGGTTCCCTGCACTCGATGAGCAGCGCGTGGGGCGCATCCTGCGTCAAGGCAACTGGAACACGGAAATCGAGGTCAACGATTACGCCACGGAAGGGACATACGACTCCACGATGTGGCAAATGATGGGCCGCAAGGCGCGCACCATCGAGGATTTCCTGCGCGGTGATCCCAGCGTCAATGAGATGGAAGATGTGGGGCCTGCCTCTGTTTTCGAGCAGCTGGCCGGGATGACCACGCCAGACCCGCGCATCCTGCGCCTGAAGGAGCTGCAAGAGACGGTCAAAAAGCTGGGCCGCCGCCGGGCCAACACCGCCGCCGAAGAGCGCGCCCTCTCATCCGGCATCAAGAGCGCAGAACGCAGTGCCGGATACTATGCTCAGGAAGCGGCTGCGTGGGAGGCGGTTGCGGGCAAGCATATGGACCTGCGCGGCGACAACTTCCTTGTGACCGTCGACGGTCAGGAAATCACCGATCGCAAGGCCTTCGGTGAAGCCATGGAGGCCGCCGCCATCGCTTGGGCCGACGCTGGTATGGGCTGGCCGACAACCACGGTTGGTGAGGTCAATGGCGTGCCGATCCTCCTGGAGCAGGCCGATAGATCGTCGCGCTATTTTGACACCAGCTTTTTGCTTCCCGCCGCCGGAAAACCGGATGGCATGCTGGCCGCATTCAACCTGCGCTTCTCGAAGGACGCAGAGCGCCTGTTCCCGCTCTATGAAAACCCGGTTGACACGGCGAAGGCCATTACCCGTGCCATGAATGACGTGCCCGCCATGATCAAGCATTCCCGCAAAGGAGAGGCGGATCAGAAGGCGAAGGCGGTCAAGGATCGGAAAGCGCTTGAGCAATTCGAGGGCTTCAAGGATGAGGCCCTGCTTGCCGAAAGCGAGGCGGCGCTCAAGGATCTGACGGCAACGCTGGATGCTGAGGAAATGGCGCGGCGCGGGAAAAGCAAGGAGGCGAAGGATGCGCCTGCGGCGGCCCCTGCGGCGGCGCGCGAATCTCGCTTTATGGATGCGCCTATCCCTGCCGATGGCCTGCGCGATATGGCCGCCAGCCTCACCCGTGAGGTGAAGGCCAGCGGTCTTGCGGGCAAGGTGAGCGTGCGCCTTGTGCGCGGGCTGATGGACGTTGCCGGGGTGCCGATCCAAGGCCGCCAGCGCGGCGCATCAATCGAGCTGAACCCTGACAGCCGCGACGGAGCGCTTGGCACCCTGCGGCATGAGATTGTCCATGCCCTGCGCGATGAGAGCCTCTGGGGCACGCCCTATGGCCTGTTCACGCGCCCGGAATGGCAAGGCCTTGTGCGAGCCGCCCGCGCCGACACCGCGCTGTCCAAGAAGGTGGCGGATGCCTATCCTGATCTGGGCAGCCGCGCGCAGGTCGAGGAAGTGATTGCCGAGCAATATCGCCGCTGGGCACAGAACATGGACCAGCGCAGCGGCGTTGACCGGGCGTTCCGCAAGATCCGGGGCTTTGTCGGGGCAGTTGCAAACGCGCTGCGGGGCCAAGGCTTCCAGTCGGCGGCGCAGACCTTCGACAAGATTGCCACCGGCCAGATCGGCGAACGCGGGCCGGATGGACCGGGCGGGCAAGGCACTCGCATGGCTGAAAGCCGCGATCCGCGCGAATCGTTGCGGGAATGGCAGCGCAATGGCCGCAAGAACGCCGACATGTTCACAGACCTTTCAAGCAGGCCGGAGGGCAATGCTCTGTTCGCTGCCATCGAGAAGGCCAAAACCCCGCGCGCGGCTGAAATCGCAGCTGATCGCTGGGTGAAGGCCATGGGCCGCGACACGGGCGTGGAACACCTGGTGGCGTTTGACAGATGGGGTGGTCTGATTTCGGTCGGGCGTGGCGGTCAATACACGGTCGGCATGTCTGATCAGCTCCTTTCCGCAATGCGGGATGGGTCTGCGCGCTACGTCACGCACAATCATCCGAGAAACTCCGGCTTCAGCGCGGCTGATCTGGCAAATGTTGCGCTCTATGGCGTCGATGTATCGGCAGTCGGGCACCGCGATGCTGTTGCAAGCGCGCGGATCGGCCCCTCCCTTGTCGGAACCAAACTGAGCAGCACGCCAGCCAAGCTTGGCGCGTTTCTCGGTCTCATTGATGGAATCGTGGCGCATCCCATTCAGGAGATGCTGAACCGCGGTGAAATCACGATCGACACCGCCAACGCCATTCACTCCCATGTTTCTGATATGGTGAAGCACCGGCATGGCATTATTGATCTTCGCTCGAACGGCCACATCATTGTAGAACGTCACGGCGTTGATGCTGATGGGCTTCTGCAGGAAACCGACGAAAGGGTGCGCGATGTCCTACGGAGAAATCAACTTCACCTCGTCCCTATCCGAGATCAAGGCCGAGATCAGCCGCTTGGAGGGGCTTTCCCAGACGGACGAGGGCAGCAAGGCCCAGCTGGCCTACCTGAAGGAGGTCGAGAAGGGACGGAAGGGGCAGGAACAGGCCTTCCGAGCACCGCCCAAGAAGGGCTGAGCGAAAGCCAGCCGCGTTCGCCTGATGGCCGTTTTGCGTCGCATGCGGCGAAATACTCGCGCCAGATGCTGGAGGATGCAGGCCCGGTAACGGCCAGCAAGGAGCGCGGGATCATCGGGCAGATGCTGACCGATGCCATGGGAGGCAAGAGCAGCACATACAACATTCTCGCCTTGGTTCCGAGCGAGCCCCTGTTTCAGGAGCTTGGAAAGAACCTGATGGGCGCGCGGATATACCTGCGGCTCAAGCACGCTCTGGGCGCGATGCGCAATGAGCGGCAGGCCACAGCGGCAGCGCTGATGGATGACTGGCGCGGCTTCCTGACGCGCAACCGCAAATCGAACGACGAGCTGATGAACCTCATGCATGACGCAACCATCGCGGGGATTGACCCGGCGAGGGTGTTCAGCGTGCGGCCCCGCCACGCCTATGAGGCCGAGCCCAAATACAAGGCCTATGTTGACGCCAAGCGCGAGGCCTATGACGCGCTGCGCCCGCGCTGGGAAAAGCTGCCGAAGAAGGCGCAGGAAATCTACCAGAAGGTGCGTGACGCCTATCGTGAAGCCTCTGACGCCGAACGCCAGATCATTCTGGATAATGTGAAATCCTCGATGGAAATCAACCTGAAGCGCGCGCGTCTGCGCTATGAGGATGATCTTCGCAAGATCGAAGAGGACGGGCTTGAGGGCGAGGAGCGCGCGGCGGCCGAGGCTGAAGCATCCGAGCGGCTGGCCGCCATCACGAAGCGCGATGGCTATGGCCGCAATGCGCGCCTTGCCACCCTGCGGGCGATGTTCGAGCAAAACGAGGTGGATGCGCCCTATTTCCCGCTTCTGCGCCACGGCAGCTATTTCGTCACGCTCAAAGACCGCGACAACAAGGTCATCGCCTTCTCGAAATTCGAGAGCGAGCGCGCGCAAATGCAGGAGGCCGCCCGCCTGCGCCGCGCGCACCCGGATCACACTGTGAAAACCGGGCTTCTGGATTCGACCGGCGGTCGCGGCCCTGATGTTGACCCCAATTTCGTGGCCGATATCGAGGCGATGATTGGCAAGGCGGTGGCTGACCCTGCCCTGATGGATGCGATCTGGCAGCGATACCTGGAAACCCTGCCCGATTTCTCGATCAGGAAATCACGGCTGCACCGCCAGGGCACGCCCGGGTATTCCAAGGATGCCTTCCGGGGTTATGCCCGGCAGATGTTCCATTCAGCGCACCAGCTGGCGCGCCTGAAATATGGCATGCAGATGCAGCAGGCGCTCGATGACGCCAAGCGCGAGGCCGATGCTTCCGCCGATCCGAACCGGGCCATGGCCGTGATCAACGAGATGGAAAAGCGGCACGAATGGGTGATGAACCCCAAGGTTTCCTCTTGGTCCACATGGGCCACCAGCGCCGCATTCGTCTATTATCTCGGTGCAACCCCCGCCGCCGCGCTGGTCAATATCTCTCAGACGGTCGTGGTCGGCATTCCGGTGCTGGCCGCAGGTTTCGAGCGCAGCACCATCGGTTCGGCGGCACGCCACCTGAGCCGGGCGCTGCGAGAGTTCGGGCTTGGGAAAGGCTCCGTCTCGAACGCCAAGAGCCTCAAGCCGGATGAGAAAGCGGCGATGGAAGAAGCCTATCGGCGCGGCATCATCGACAAGAGCCAAGCGCATGATCTGGCGGGCGTGGCTGAAACCGGCGTCGAATACAGCGATATCCGCGCGCGCCTCATGCGGCCTATCGCCTTCTTGTTCCATCACGCCGAGCGGCTGAACCGAGAAATCACGTTCATGGCGGCCTATCGGATGGCGAAAGAGGCCGGGCTTGAGGGTGAGGCCGCCATTGAGAAGGCCGGAAACTTGGCTTGGAAGACGCATTTCAACTACGAATCGGACAGCCGCCCGAGGCTTCAGCACAACGATTTCGTGCGCGTTGCCACGGTCTTCAGAAACTATCAGCTGAACATGATCTATCGCCTGTTCCGAGACAGCCACCAATCCCTCAAGGGGGCGACGGAGGCCGACCGGAAGGAGGCGCGGGCTCAGCTGATCGGCATCACGGGCATGATGGCCATGATGGCCGGTGTAAGCGGGACATGGGGCTTTGCCCTGATCACCACGCTTGCGGGACTGTTCATGCCCGGCGGCGCCGACGATATCGAGCAAGAGGTGAAGGAGGCGTTGGTCAATACCCTTGGCCGCGACATGGCGGGCCTCATCCTGAACGGTGTCCCGGGCCATCTCTCCGGCATCAACCTGTCTCAGCGGATGGGCATGCCGGAATTGTGGTTCCGGCGCCCTGACCGGCAGCAGGAGGGCGATGACCTGTACCAGTATTGGGCTGAGCAGATGCTGGGCGCGGTGCCGGGCATGGCACAAAACGCCTTTCGGGGCGTCAACATGGCGCTTGAGGGGGAAGTCTGGCGCGGCGTCGAAACCGCATCGCCCAAATTCGTGCGCGACTGGATGCGCAGCGCCCGCTATGCGCAGGAGGGCGTGACCACCTATCGCGGCAACCCGATCATCGAGAGCGTGACGCCAGCCGAGGCGCTGACACAGGCCCTTGGCTTCACGCCTGCGCGCGTGTCTGAGCAATATCAGACCAACCGCTGGATGCAGAACACGCAGAGCCGCATCACCGATCAGCGCAGCACGATCCTGCGCCGCGCCGGAGACGATATCCGGGCTGGAAACCCGATCAGCGACCGGGCCGCGCAGGCGATCAGAGAGTTCAACAGCGAATACCCGCAATACGCGATCACCACGGACACGATCAGGCAGTCGGTCAGGGCGCGCGCCCGGGGCGAGCGTGAAACTGTCGGCGGTGTGCGCCTCAACCGCCGTCTTGACGGCACGATCCGGGGCGGCACCGCCCAAGGCATCTATTCGGAGTAGAGGGAACATTATGGGCTATCCATGGAAGGGGCGCGGGGCGCCTGGTGATCTGAGCGAGAGCGATTTCGCGCGTGCGGCTGAACGGCTGGGTTGCGAGGTGGCCGCAATCAAGGCTGTCTGGCAGGTTGAGGCATCGGGGCGACACTTCCTTGCGGATGGGTCCGTGGTGCGGCGCTTTGAGCCTCATCATTTCCCCATACAGCATTGGCGCGCGATTGGCTTCAGCGTGCGCGCCGGTGAAGAACCGTGGCGGGCATCGGTGCGTCTTTCCTGCGAGTCCATGTTCCTGCGCGCAGCGCGTATTGACCTGGGCGCCGCAATCGCCGCCTCCAGCTGGGGTGCGCCCCAGATCATGGCGGGGATGAACCATGTTGCGGCGGGCTTCGACAGCCCGGAAGCCATGGTTGAGCATATGGCGATCAGCGCGGCGCACCAGCTGGGCGCATTCGTGCAGTTGGTCGAGGCGTGGGGCATTGCTGGCGCCATCCGTGGCCACGACTGGCAAGCCTTCGCGCGGCGATACAATGGCAGCGGGCAGGTTGCCGAATATGCGCGCCGGATGGAAGCGGCATATCGTGAGCATTCCGGCGGCCAGCGTTCGCCGGTGGTGGTGCGCGTCGGTGATCGCGGCCCTGCGGTTCGTGAGCTGCAGCGCGCCCTTGGCATCAAGGTTGATGGCGCGTTCGGCCCCCAGACCCACGATGAGGTTCTGGCCTTCCAATCTCTCGCCGGTGTTCCGGTGGATGGCGTCGTCGGCGCGCGGACATGGGAAGCATTGCGAGCGCACGAGCCCGTCCACCCGCCCGCGCAAGAGACGCCGGCCGATGTTCGCGCGGATCTTACTGCGCAGATCGGCGGGGCAACAGCGGTCGTCTCTGGCGGCGCGGTTGCCATGGGGCAGGTTCGTGACGTTGTGCCGGATGACCTCTGGAATATGCTGGCCTATGCCGCAGTCGGCGCTCTGGTAATCTGGGGCGCATCCATGGCGTTCCGGCGCTGGCGGGTGCGGGTGTGAGCCCGGTATCGGCAGGCATAGCCGCGCTGGCGCTGGTAAGCGTGCTGGGCGGCATCTGGAGCCACGGGTGGCATACTGGCACCCAGGGCGAGCGCGCCACATGGCAGGAGCGCACCACCGCGCTTCGGCAGGAGCGCGCCATCCTTGCGGCGCGCGTCGAAGGGCTTGCCGCGACGCTGGCCCGCATATCTCAGGAGCGCGACGCGCTCGCCCAGCAACTGGAGGATGCCGCCCATGCGGACAATGATGCTTCTCGCCCTGCTTTTGGCCCTGCCAGCGTGTCTAGGCTCAACCGCCGCTGATATCGCGGCGGCGCCGCCCTCATTGATGGAGCCATGCGCGGAGCCGCAGACCTTGCCGGTGCGCGTGCTGCCGCAAAATGAGGCCGAAGTGTTCTGGGGGCGTGACCGGGGCGCGCTGCGCGATTGTGGCGATCGGCACGCCCTGCTGGTCGAGTGGGCACAGGGTCAGGTCGGGGCGCGCTGATCGCCATCGGTAGGCGGTGATCAGCGGCGATCCTTTCCTTTTTCAGTGCCCAATGGCACGCTCATCACGCTGTCTGGCCATTTCGAGCGAATATAGGCTCTTACCGCCTCCGCAGCTTCATCGAGGCTTTCCGCGCGCCCATGGGCCGCTGGATAGCTGAAAGCTGACCAGATGTATGACCGTGTTCCAGGGATGAAATGGGCTGGCAAAACTCGCCCGACAACCTGATCGCCACGCAGGATCAGGAAATCACCGTCAGCACCCGCCCCGCCCAATCCGGTAGGCTTGCGTTTCCACATGCCCGTCGCCGCGCAATCTAAATTTCTTCGATGCGTTCGATCACGGGCGGGCGTGGTAAGACAGGATCATCTTCGCGGCGGGTATGATAGCGGGCGCCCCGCCAGACGAACTCTGCGCAGCCTGCGAGGCGCGCGGCAGCAAAGGCGTCGCTGAATTCTGCGTCGGGCCGGGTGTGTGCGATACGCATTGAAAACCTATCCTTCCTTCCATGGCAAAATAGTGCATCGAGACCCTACTGGATAGGGTCTATGAAACCCGCCTCAATCGCCTTTCGAGACAGCAATCGCCATAGCCGGGCAAGGGCTTTGGGGTCTTTCCCTCGCCGCTTGGCCCTGGCGTAGATGCGCCGCTGGGCTTTTGGTAGCATCGACCAGTGCCTCTGGCATATCCATTCAGGGAATCGACCGCCGGGCGTGGTGCGGCGGCAGAACGGAATGAGGCAGTTGATGCGATCAGTCGTCATCGAAACTCCACCGAACCATCAATGCGCTTCTTCATCCGTGAGGCCTTTGACCCTGGAATGATCCGCTTTGGCCCAGCCAACCCCCAGCGTTTCTTGAACACCCGCGACGCCTTGGCTTTGGCGCGCAGGTCATGGGGGGTCTTCTGGGCGTGCCCTTCGCTCGTGACCGGCTGAAGGTTCGCTTCGGCATTCTGGCCGCCGATGGCCAGCGGGATGATGTGGTCAAATTCGATCACATCACCGGGCCGGAACTCGCGCCCTGTGATGGCGCACCGCCCGCCGAACGCGCGAAGGATGCGCTCCTTTACCCGTGGCGGCGGCGGAGTATCATCGGTCTTCCCGATCCACTGTTCTACGGCTCTGGGCATCACAACCATACCCGGGGAGCATGTCCCATTTTGCTGCACTCCTTGCTGCACAATTGCACCATGGAAGATAGCCTAAGCCGTTGAAAATACAAGCGGTAAGGGGTAGGTTGAGCGCACACCCCTTCCGCCAAATATATCTTTTAATCATTTCTTTTCAGTAGCTTGACAGCAATACGCCTTTTCATCCCACCATCCAGCTCTCCATCTTGTTTGCGCTTGAATGAGCGTAGCTGCATCTGGATGAGCGCCTGAACTCCCTTCGACAGAGCGTCGTCACGGCCGCCAGAGTAAGCGATTAGTGAGTTTTTCGGCGAGTGTTGCATCTTTGTCGAGCGATCTCGCTATAAGCAAGTCGCTCGGGTCAGCGCGTGACGATCCGGGCCCAACTGCATGCAGTGCCGCCCGAGCAGCGCGCGCACAACCAGAGGATAGAAAATGTTCGAAACGAAGATGAATAACACATACATGACGATCAACCAGGTGGCTGAGCACCTGTCCGTTTCGGTGGCCACGATCAACCGTTAGCGGCGCGATCGTGAGTTCCCGTCAGCCCGGCAGTTCAGCCCCGGCTGCGTGCGCTGGCGCCGCAGCGATATCCTGGAGTGGGAGGTGTCTCGCGCCACCTGCTTCGTTAGCGCCTTCGATACGTAGGATGATGTCGTCGTCTCGCACGGTTGAGCATCGCGATCTGACCCAGCGCCAAAGCGCTTGCCCAACATGACCGCCGTTGCGCCTGAAAGCGTAGCGGCGTTCTGCTCCGTCACTGTCGTTCATGTCTCGTCACTCATTGGGTGGCGAGCGCACATGGCTTGCCCCCCAGAACCCTCGCAGAACCGCGAAATCCACCGCTACAAGTAAGTCAGAACGTCACTCGACATACTGATGGAGCTTGTTAAAATGGCAATGAAACCGCACGCGGAAACCCGGCTCGCGAAATTCGTGGCGCAGCGTATCTCCGACCTTCAGGGACGCAAGAACCAGGTCGAGATCGCGGCAGAGGCCGGCTACGTGAACGCCAACAACCTGACGATGATCAAGGGCGGTGCCTCAAAACTGGCCCTCGACCGTGTTCCTGACCTCGCGCGTGCCCTCGAGTGCGGCCCGGCCTTCCTGCTGCGTCTGGCCATGGAACAGGCCCTCGGCGAAACGGCGGCGAAAGCGGTGGGCGAGATCTGGGGCACCCCACTCACGCGCAATGAGGTCGAATGGATCGCCGAGATCCGGGATGCCAGTGGCGACACCGACCCGCGCCTGACGACGCGCAGCCGGACCAAGCTGCGGGAGATCTTCGGGCGATGACCAGAACCATCATCATGACGGACACAGGTCCTATAGGTTTGGTTCGACGGAATCCCGAGAGAGCCGAAGTTACCGAGAACGAGTTGGCCTGGATCGGTTTCCTACGTGAGGTATCTGGTCAGTCCGATCCCGCACCCCGGCTCGCTCTCGTCCAGGCACTTCGGGGCATCCTTGGAACGCGTGGCAAACAGGGATGTCAAAAGACGAGGTCAGTTGCATTTTCAGGACGTAGATATCGACAGGCTGTCTGAATTGGCATATATTGCCAACCATCATCCAGGAGATACACATGGTCACGCGAAATGTCGTTCTCACCGATGCGCAGTCGGAACTGGTCGACCGGCTGGTCACCTCGGGTCGTTACCAGAATGCGTCAGAGGCGCTGCGCGCTGGATTGCGACTACTCGAACGAGAGGAGACCGAGTTGGGTGAACTGCGTGCCCGACTGGTGACCAGCCTCGAGGAAGCCCGCCGCGGTGACCTGGCCGAAGGTTCTGGTGAGGAATCTATCCGTCGCGCCTTCTCGGGTGCCCGGCAGCGCGCCTGATGACCAGGCCATGGCGGCTGACCCGCAGCGCAGAAACGTCATTGATCGAGATCGCTCGCTGGACGTTAGCGACCTTTGGTCCGCGACAGGCCGAGGCCTATGAGAATGATCTGATCGACGTCTGTAACAAGATCGCGGCAGGCACTGCCATCACCCGCGACTGCCGTCGCCTGATTGATCCGGACCTCGATGAAGACTTACGCTTCGCCCGATGCGGCCAGCACTTCATCGTGTTTGTCCAGAGCGCCACCCAGGGGATCGTCATCGACTTTCTGCATACCCGATCCGATCTGCCCGGACGGCTGGCGGCGCTGTCAGACGCGCGAACCGGAGGACCGAGCTAAGCCTGCAGAGCAATGCATCCGATAATTCGCTATGCGAAAAAGCAACATCTTTGCCAGGAAGAGTCGATCGGTTCAAACAATTCACGATTTTCCAGCGGGTTGCATGAGGTTGCGAATGACAACCTGGACGGTTGCATTTCGACTTCTTGGCAGAGGAATTTAGACGGAAAATGCGCACTGCCACCCCACAAAGGTTGACAACGGCATCGACGTGCTGCTGATTTTGAACGGTTTTTTCGGCTAGGTTGTCATTTGGTTGACAAATCGGAGGTGCTGGAGATTTTTCCGGCCTAGCTGGTGCTGCGCATCTATGAGAACGCTTCCGGAGTGCTCGAATTTAGCGCGCAGACGAGTGACCAGAATGATCCGGAGCATGGCGATGCCGCTGACCACACCCTGTCTGTCCGGCTCGGAAAACCGAGCCCTCCATATGACGTTGCCCCCTGCACCTGATCCAGTTTGAGATGGACTCTGGCCCAACCGAGA